>JAEZYE010000041.1 GCA_023419315.1 Pseudomonadota bacterium | reverse complement strand
GGTGACCGACGGCGCGCAGGCGTTCTGGATTCAGCGGTACCAGTGCGATGCGGTTCCGCAATCGCGCTGCGTGGAGTTCGAAACGATGCTGCGCGAGCAGTTCCCGCGACAGCGGAGTCTGCCGCCGCCTCCACCACCGGCGCCGCCACCGCCCGAACCTGCGGGTTGAGCCGTCGCGGAACAGGCCACTGCGCTGCGCGCCGGATGCCGACGGCGCTCGATGCTCTACCGCCGCCCCCCTCCGCGTTCTACGATCCCGCTTCCGCGTTCGGTGAAGGAGGTCGTCAAGGGCGACCGATGGTTCTTCCCGGCGCTTCCCTGCGGTGACGATCCATGCCTGATTCCCTGAACACGCTCGACGACTGGCTCGCTTACATCGAGCGGCAACATCCGCGCAACATCGCGCTCGGCCTCGATCGCGTGCGCGTCGTCGCCACCGCCATGGGGCTGGGAAAGCCGGCGGCGCAGGTCATCACGGTCGGCGGCACCAATGGCAAGGGATCGACGGTGGCTTTCATCGAAGCGATTGCGCGCGCGGCCGGCTGGCGTGTCGGTGCCTACACATCACCGCACCTGCTGCGCTACAACGAGCGCGTTCGCATCGACGGCGACGATGTCGCCGATGAGCCGCTGATCGAAGCCTTCGCGGCGGTGGAACGTGCGCGCGGCGACACCGCGCTGACGTATTTCGAATTCGGCACGCTGGCGGCGCTGCATCTGTTCGAGCGCGCGCAGCTTGATCTGGCCGTACTGGAGGTCGGACTGGGCGGGCGGCTGGATGCGGTCAACGTGGTGGATCCGGATGTCGCGGTGATCACGACCGTCGATATCGATCACACCGATTGGCTTGGCCCGGATCGCGAGAGCATCGGCGTGGAGAAAGCCGGCATTGCACGCGCGTGGAAGCCACTGGTGCTGGGCGAAATCGACTCGCCGTCCAGCGTGTTGCGCCATGCCTATGCCATCGGAGCCAATGCACTGCGCCTGGGCAGCGATTTTTTCCACGACGCTATCGACGCGCAGCACTGGCGCTGGCGCGAGGTCGGCGCGGAACTGGAACTGCCGCTGCCCGCGCTCGCCGCGCCGGTCCAGCGCAACAACGCCGCTGCGGCCATCGCCGCGTTGCGCGCGCTGGAAACGCCGCCGCCCGACCACGCATTCGCGCCCGGCATCGCCGCCACGCGTCTGGCCGGTCGCCTGCAACCGTTCGTGCGTGACGGCGTGGAACTGGTCGTGGATGTCGGGCACAACCCGCAGGCAGCGCGCGAACTCGCCGGCTGGTTGCGTGCGCAGGCGCCGCAGGCGACGCGGATCGTGTTCGCCGCGCTGGCCGACAAGGATGCGGCCGGCGTGGTGGCCGCGTTCGACGGCATCCCCGCGCAATGGCATCTGGCGGGACTGGAACCCGATTCGCCGCGCGGTCAGTCGGCGGACGCGTTGTTGCAGCGATTGGCCGGAACATCGGCGGCATCGGCCAGCGTGCATCGCACGGTGGCGGAGGCACTCGATGCTGCAATCCGCTCCGGTGACCCAAGCCGAATCCTGGTGTTCGGCTCATTCCACACCGCAGCCGAAGCGTTGCGCTGGCTGCATTCATCCGAATGACAGTTCGCACGCGAACGCCTCCGTATAATCGCCGCGGCACCCCGCCACGCCGCCCAAGGTACTGATGGATACTGCCCTCAAACAGCGTCTTATCGGCGCAATCGTCCTGGTCGCCCTGGCCGTCATCTTCCTGCCGATGCTGGTCAAGGGACCGGCCCCCGACAGCGGCGTATCCGACATTCCCCTGAAAGTCCCCGATGCGCCCGAGGGCCAGTACGAAACGCGCGAGCTGCCGCTGGTGGCGCCGAGCGAGGTTCCGGCCAATGGTGCCGTCGGACTGGATTCCGCGCCGGGACAGGCCGCTGACGCCTCAGGCCCGGCGGCGTTGCCCGCCAGCACCGCCGCAGGCAATTACGCGGTGAGCTTCGGCGCCTACGCCAGCGTCGCCGATGCCGACGCGGTCATCGCGCGACTGAAACAGGCCGGTCTGCCGGGTTACAGCGAAGCGGCCACCATCAACGGCCGTCCGGCCTGGCGCGTGCGGGTGGGACCGTATGCGGACCAGGCCACCGCCGAGGCCGTGCGCCTGGAAGCGGTGAAGGTGCGCTCGGACGTGAAAGCGCAGGTCGTCGTGCTGAACGCAGTCGACGGCGCCGCAACGCAGCCCGCGACGCCGGGACCGGCTCCCGCACCGGCCAGCGACACCCGAGCGGTCGCCAGCACGCCCGCCGTGACGACCCAGCCGCTGCCGCCGGAACCCACTGCGCCGGCGACGGCCGCACCGAAGCCGGCGGCGCCGAAACCGGCCGAACCTGCACCGAAACCCGCCCCGCCGGAGCAGACCGCGCGGACCGAACCCAAGCCGCAGGCGCCTGCGCCAAGCAAGCCGGCCGCCGCGAACGTCGGGTTCGCTGTCCAGCTCGGTGCGTTTTCCAATCCGGCCGACGCCGATGCCTTGCGCGACCGCGTGCGCGCCGGCGGCTACAGCGCGTTCGTCGAGCAGGTGCGCACCGACAAGGGCACGCTCAGCCGCGTCCGCGTGGGTCCGGTCGCCAGCCGCGCCGAAGCCGATGCATTGAAGGCGCAGGTCGCTTCGAAGTTCGGCATCAGCGGCATGGTGCGTCCGCACCCGTGATGCGCTGACGGATGACGATGATCGACATCGTGCTGGCCGCCGTGATCGGCGTGTCGGCGCTGTTCGGGCTCATGCGCGGGTTCATCGGCGCGCTGGCATCGCTGCTGGCGTGGCTGCTGGCGGGCTGGGCCGCGTTCCATTACGGCGCGACGCTGGCCGGCTGGCTTGCCGAAGGCCGCACGCCGGATGCCACCGAACTCTTCGGCGGCTACGCGCTCTGCTTCATCGGCGTGATGATCGTGGTCGGCCTGATCGGCTGGCTGGTGCGCACGCTGGTGAAGGCGATCGGGTTGTCGCCACTGGATCGCATGCTCGGCCTCGCGCTCGGCCTGGTGCGCGGCGCATTCGTGGCCTGCGTGCTGGTCGTACTGATGGCCTTCACGCAGCTGCCGCGCCAGCCGGCATGGCAGAACTCCGTGCTGATGCCGGTGTTGAGCCCGCCTGCGCAATGGTTGAGCGCGTGGTTGCCGGAATGGACCGTGCAGGAACTGGACTTTGGAAACGGCAGCCCGGCAGGCGATAATGCGCGCCTCCCCGCCATGCCGCCGCCGCTCGATGAGACCGGCGCGCCGGCAGCGCCCGAAGTCCCGAACTGAACGACCCGGAGAACACCCCATGTGCGGCATCGTCGGTATCGTCGGCAACCAGAACGTTGCCGGCCAGCTCTATGACGGGCTGACCGTCCTTCAACACCGTGGGCAGGACGCCGCCGGGATCGCCACCGCAGACGGCACGCGCCTGCGCGTGCACAAGGACAACGGCCTGGTCCGCGATGTGTTCAATGCCAAGGCAATGAGCGTGCTGGAAGGCCGCGTCGGAATCGCCCATTGCCGGTATCCCACGGCCGGTTCGGAAGGCATGGACGAAGCGCAGCCGTTCTACGTCAACTCGCCCTACGGCATTGCGCTGGCGCACAACGGCAACCTCATCAACACCGATTCCCTGCGCCAGGAAGTGTTCGCGCAGGATCGCCGCAACATCAACACCGAATCCGACAGCGAAGTGCTGCTGAACGTGTTCGCGCACGAACTGGATCTGCAGCGCGCGTTGACGCCGGAGGCCGCCATCCGCGCGGTGGCCGGCGTGCATCGCCGCGTGCGTGGCGGCTACGCCGTGGTCAGCGTCGTGCTCGGCCTGGGCCTGGTGGCGTTCCGCGATCCCAACGGCATCCGTCCGCTGGTGCTGGGCAAGCGCGAGCACAACGAGGGCTTCGAGTACATCGTCGCGTCCGAATCGGCCGCACTCGACATCCTCGGCTTCCAGCGCATGCGCGACGTGCAGCCCGGCGAAGCGCTGGTGATCACCGCACGCGGCGAACTGTTTTCCGAAGTGGTGGCCACGCCGCAGCAGCACGCGCCCTGCATCTTCGAATACGTGTACTTCGCCCGTCCGGATTCGATGATCGACAACGTGTCGGTGCACAAGGCACGCATGCGCATGGGCGTGAAGCTGGGCGAGAAGATCCTGCGCCTGCGCCCGGACCACGACATCGACACGATCATCCCGATTCCGGATACCTCGCGGGATGCCGCGCTGGAAATTTCCAACGTGCTGGGCGTGAAGTACCGCGAAGGCTTCATCAAGAACCGCTATGTCGGCCGCACGTTCATCATGCCGGGGCAGACCGAGCGCGTGAAATCGGTGCGCCGCAAACTCAATCCCATCCATCTGGAATTCCGCAATCGCGTGGTCCTGCTGGTGGACGACTCCATCGTCCGCGGCACGACATCGCAGCAGATCGTGCAGATGGCGCGGGATGCCGGCGCGCGCAAGGTCTACCTCGCTTCGGCGGCGCCGCCGGTGCGTTTCCCGAACATCTACGGCATCGACATGCCCGCGGTGGACGAACTGGTCGCGCATGGCCGCAGCGTCGAGGAAATCGAAAAGCTGCTCGGCTGCGACTGGCTGATCTACCAGGACCTGGAAGATCTGGAAGTCGCGGTGCGCGAAGGCAATCCGGAACTGACGCAGTTCGACTCGTCGTGCTTCGACGGCAAGTACGTCACCGGCATCGAGGCCGGCTATTTCGAGCGTATCGAGCAGATGCGTTCGGACGAAGCCAAGCGCAAGCGCCGCGCTTCCTGAAGCGCAGCCCGGGCCACGCCGAGCGTGCGGTCCGGCAGGTCCCGGCATGAATCACGCGGTCTCCTCCCTGTTCGATGCGGCGCGCGCGTGTCTTGACGCCGCCGATGTCGATGACAAGGTGGCGCTCACCCAGCGTTACGCGGCTGCGTTCCTGCGCGGGGAACTCCACATCGATCCCGATGCGCTGCCGCCCGAACCCATCCGCATGCCGGGGCGTCCGCCGCGGCCTGTGCTCGTGCACCCGCGTGAACTGCCTCGTCGTGGGTTGGGCAGCGCGCAGGGCAGGGCGGCCTTCATCCACGCGATTGCGCACATCGAACTCAACGCCATCGATCTGGCGTGGGATGCCGTCTACCGCTTTCGTGGACTGCCGAATGCCTTCTACGCCGACTGGGTGAGCGTGGCCGCGGACGAATCGCGCCACTTCGTGCTGCTGCGGGATCGCCTGCGCGCGTTCGGCCATGCCTACGGTGATTTCGACGCGCACAACGGCCTGTGGGAAATGACCGAAAAGACCGCGCACGATGGACTCGCGCGGATGGCGCTGGTGCCGCGCGTGCTGGAAGCGCGTGGACTGGATGTGACGCCGGGAATGATCGTCAAGTTGCGCGAACTGGGCGACGACGCGACCGCCGACATCCTGGAGATCATCCTCGAGGAAGAGGTGTCGCATGTGGCGGCCGGGTCACGCTGGTATCACTGGCACTGCGAGCGGGCCGGCGTGGATGCACGTGCGCGCTTCCGGCAATTGCTGAAGGAATACGCAGGCGGTTACCTGCATGGTCCGTTCAATCTGCAGGCGCGCCTGCTGGCCGGGTTCGACGAAGACGAGCTTCGCGCCTTGCAGGAACAGGACGCATCGCCGGGGGCGGGCTGACGCTCCAGCGATTGCGCCAGCGCGAATCAGCCCAGCGCCTGCAGCTCCATGCGCCCGGCGTCCACCCGCAATACCGAACCCTGCTCGTACCAGTCGCCGAGCACCACGCGCCGGCATGCATGCCCGCCGATGCGCAGTTCATGCACCGCGGGGCGATGCGTATGGCCGTGGATCAGCGTGTCGATGCCGTAGCGCGACAACGTCGCTTCGACGGTGGCGGGCGAGACATCGGTGACCACTTCGAACTGCGCGCGGTCGTTGCTGATCATGCCCTGCTGGCGGGCCTGGCTCGCCGCGCGCGCCTGTGCCGCGAATGCAAGCCGCGCGGCCAGCGGTTGCGACAGGAACTGCGCCTGCCAATCAGGATTGCGTGTCTGCGCGCGGAACGCCTGATAGGCCGTGTCGTCGGTGCACAGCAGATCGCCATGCATCAACAGCACCGGCCGGCCGTACAGCACCGCGACGGCCGGGTCGGGAAGGATGCGCATGCCGGCACGCCGCGCAAACGCTTCGCCGAGCAGGAAGTCGCGATTGCCGCGGATGAAATACACCGGGACGCCTTCGTCCACGACCTCCCGCACGCGCCCGGCCACGTAGGCGCCGGCCTCCGACGGGTCGTCATCGCCCACCCACGCCTCGAACAGGTCGCCCAGGATGTAGATCGCTTCGGCCTGGCGTCCTTCGCGCTGCATGAACGCCCCGAACAATTCGGTGATGGCGGGCCGTTCGGCGTCCAGGTGCAGATCGGAGATGAAGAGCGTGGTCATGCGCGAATGATAGCCGCCCGGACGCCCAGGGCCCGGCAAGGTCCGCAATCGGGGCGGCGGCCTCGTGCCGCGGGTTAAAATCGCCGGATTCGAAAGACACGAGTCGCCCCATGACCTGCCGCACCCGCTTCGCTCCCAGTCCCACCGGCTACCTGCACATCGGCGGTGCCCGCACCGCGCTCTACTGCTGGCTGGAAGCACGCCATCGCGGCGGCGACTTCATCCTCCGCATCGAAGACACCGATCGCGAGCGCAGCACGCAGGCCGCCATCGACGCCATCCTCGAAGCGATGGACTGGCTGGGCCTGGACTACGACGAAGGCCCGATCTACCAGACCCGGCGGCTGGACCGTTATCGCGAAGTGGCCGAGCAACTCGTCGCCGCGGGCAAGGCGTACTACGCCTACGAAACCAAGGAAGAACTCGAAGCCATGCGCGAAGCCGCGATGGCTGCGCAGCAGAAGCCGCGCTACGACGGCCGCGCGCGCGATCTCGGTCTGCCGCTGCGCGAGGATCCGAACCGCGTCATCCGCTTCCGCAATCCGCTGGAGGGCAGCGTCGTGTTCGATGACCGCATCAAGGGGCGCATCGAGATCAGCAACAGCGAACTGGACGATCTGGTGATCTTCCGTTCGGACGGCTATCCGACCTACAACTTCGCGGTGGTCGTGGACGACATGGACATGGGCATCACCGACGTGATTCGTGGCGATGACCACATCAACAACACGCCGCGCCAGATCAACATCTACGAAGCGCTGGGCGTGCCGGTGCCGAAGTTCGCGCACATGCCGATGATCCTGGACGAGCAGGGCGCGAAGCTGTCCAAGCGCACGGGCGCGGCCGACGTCATGCAATACAAGGCGGCCGGCTACCTGCCGCATGCGCTGATCAACTACCTCGCGCGCCTGGGCTGGTCGCATGGTGACCAGGAGATTTTCAGTCGCCAGGAGCTGATCGATCTCTTCTCCGTCGAGGACGTCAATTCCAAGGCTGCCCGCCTGGATATGGCCAAGCTCGGCTGGGTCAACCAGCACTATTTCAAGAGTGATGATCCGGCCTCGATCGCGCCGCACCTGGCATATCAGCTGCAGCAACTCGGCCTCGACATCACGAACGGTCCGCAGCCGGCGGACGTGGTCGTGGCGATGCGTGACCGCGCGCAGACGCTGAAGGAAATGGCCGAGCGCGCGGCGGTCTGGTACCAGCCGCTGGAGACGTACGACGAAGCGGCGGTCGCCAAGCACCTCAATGCTGCGTCGCAGTCGCCGCTGGCCGAAGCGCGCGCGCGCCTGGCCCAGGCGCCGGAGTGGACGGTCGAGTCGGTCTCCGCCGCACTGCACGAAGCCGCGGCGGCGCTGGGGATCGGCATGGGCAAGGTGGCGCAGCCCCTGCGCGTGGCCATCACCGGCACGCAGGTCAGCCCGGACATCTCGCAGACGGTTTACCTCGCCGGCCGCGAGGAAGCCTTGAAACGCATCGACGCAGCACTTATCAAGTCTGCTGGAAACGCCTGATCGGCCTATCGCCATGCCACACGCCCACCGTTGCACGGATCCCAAGCACCACGTCGATGACGCCCGCAGTTTCGTGCGTGCGGTGGAGCATGCCTGCCAGGAGCGCGGGCTGCGCCTCACGCCGATCCGCGCGCGCGTGCTGGCGTTGATTGCCGAAGCCGGCAAGCCGGTCAAAGCCTACGAACTGCTGGAATGGGTGCGCGCCACCAAGGGCGTCGGTGCGGATGCGCCGCCGACGGTGTACCGCGCGCTGGATTTCCTGATGGCGAACGGCTTCGTGCACAAGCTGGAATCGGTCAACGCGTTCGTCGCCTGCCATCATCCGAACAGCGCGCAGCACTCGGTGCCGTTCCTGATCTGCGACCGCTGCCACAGCGCAGTCGAACTGGAAGACCGCGAGGTCGTCAGCCAGCTGGAACAGCGCGCCCGCGCGCTGGGCTTCCAGCCGCAGGCGCAGACGCTGGAAGTGCATGGCCTCTGCGCGCGCTGCGCCGACGCTGCCTGACTGCGGCCAGGCCCACGCAGTATCCCTTCCATCCGCCCGCCTACCGGGCGAACCGGACGAACCGCCGTCGTAGCAATCAAGGGTGCTTCAGGTCCGCGTGGATGATCCGCCCGTTGTCGCTGCCTTTCCCCCAAGCACGCCGCATGGGCATGCACGGGCGGCAATAAAAAACGCCCGCGTTGCGGCAGGCGTCTTTCATGTGCTGCAACGATCAGAAGTACGCGCGGACGCCGAACGCAACCGCACGGCCTGGCAACGGGGCGAAATCCCGCAGTAGCGACGTATGCGGACGGGCTTCCTGGTCGGTCAGGTTGCTGCCGTCGAGGAAGACTTCCCAGCTGGTTTGCGGACGATCCCAGCGATAGGACAGCTGCGCGTCCACCAGCGTGTAACCGTCGCTGGCTTCCTCATTCACTGCCACATCCTCCTGCTTGCCGTAGCGCACTGCGCCCAGCGATGCGCTCCAGCCGCCCAACGACCAGTCGAACGAAGCACCAAGCCGCGTGGCAGGAATGCGCGGTAGATTGCCGCCCTGCGCGATCTGGACCGTGTAGTGATGGGCATGGTCGCCGTGCGGAACGTCGAAAGATACTTCGCGCGAGCCGCTGCCTTCCAGCGTCGCGCGCACGGTGTCGCCGAACACGCGCAGATCCCACATGCCGGCCTGCGCGGAGTCGACAAGATGCACCTTCGCTTCCGCTTCCAGCCCCTTGAACTTCGCGTCCTGCTGCGTCCACAGGCGGACCGGCAGCCCCTCTTCGACGCCGGTGTCGGCCAGATAGATGAAGTCGTCGAAATCCGTCTGGTACGCCGCAATCTTGAATTCCAGCCGCTCGGTATGCGCGTGCAGGCCGATCTCGGCACGGCGGCTGCGTTCCTTGTCGAGTTCCGCATCGCCGATTTCAATCGACTGCGTAGCCACGTGCGTGCCGCCTGCATAGAGCTCTTCATTGGTCGGCACACGTTCGGCGCTGTCCAGGCCGAAACGCAGATCGAACGCGGGATTGATGCGCCAGATCGCAGCGCCGGAAAGGCTGGTCACGTTGAAATCGCGGCTGGCGCGATCAACCGGATCGAGCGACACCTTTTCATGGCGGCCGCCCAGTTCCAGCTTCAGCGGGCCGAACTCCTTCTCCTCGACGACGAACAGGCCCAGCGTGTCGGTGACGGTGGAGGGGACGAAGGCTTCTTCACCCACCGCGCCGAAATCGCTCGTTCCGTATTGCACGCCGAATGCACCGCGCCAACCGTTGAACGCCTTCTGCACGGCTTCGATGCGTACTTCCTTGCCTTCGTTGCTGAAACGCGTGGCCGGCAGGCCGCCTTCCAGTTCGACATGCTCGTAGTCGTTGTACGCACCGCGCACATTGATGGCTTCCAGGAAGGGCAGCGGATCGTAGACGCCACCCTTCACATCGACGCGGTTCTGCACCATGTCGATGCGCACCGCGCCTTCTTCTTCGTGTTCCTCTTCCTCTTCGCCTTCGTGGTCGTGATCATGATGGACATGCGCGCCTGCCGGGATGCCGTAGTTCGTCCGATAGGTGCTGGCGGCGAGACCGAAGTAGGCGCGATCGCCGAGCCAGGTTGCGCCGACGGCGCCTGCACGCGTCTTCACGGCGCTGTTCGGCAGAAGGCCTTTGATCTGTTCTTCCTCGTGGGCGTGGTCTTCTTCGCCTTCTTCGCCTTCTTCTTCGTGATGTGGCGCGATCGCGTAGCCGGGAATCTCGTAGTCGTCGGTGTCGCGGATCAAGCCGTCCAGGTGCAGGACCCAATTGCCCTGAACGCCGTCCAGCCGGAACATGCCGCTGCGCTCGTCATTGACGGTGTTACCGCGCAATTCGACGCGACCGCTCAACGGTTGCTCCGGAAGCGCATCCGGCAGGCGGCCGTCCACGACATTCACCGCGCCGCCGATGGCGCCGCTGCCGAACAGCAAGGTGGCCGGACCCTTCAGCACTTCAATCTGATCAGCCAGGAAGGGTTCGATGCTGACGGCGTGGTCGGCGCTGACGGTGGAAGCGTCCATCGAACCGATGCCGCCGGACAGCACCTGCACGCGCGGACCGTCTTGCCCGCGGATCACGGGTCGGCCCACGCCAGTGCCGAAGTACGAGGACTGCACGCCCGGCAGGCGCGATACGGTGTCACCGAGGTTGGAACTTTTCGCACGGTCGAAGTCTTCGCCGCTCAGCACTTCCACCGGACGGGCCAGGGATTCGGCGCTGCCTTTCAGGGGAGACGCATTGACGATGACCGCATCCAGATCCTTGGGATCGGGCTGGGTAGCGGCCTCATCGGCGAACGCGCCAGCGTTGACAGTCAGCAGGGCGATCGCGAGGGCGCGTGCCAGCGGACGTCGGGCGGGTGAGAGGCGGGAAGCGGAATAGGTCATGGGGCCAGCGGTGGTAGTGGAAGCACTGATGTTATAATATACCATCACTGAGCGGGCACCCCTCCCGAAAGTCATACTTGCGCCATGTCAGAACGCCTCCGCCAATTCCTCGACCGTTTCGGCGCCACCGGTTCGATGGTGTGCGCGATCCATTGCGCGCTGACGCCCCTGCTGCTGGCGGCGATCCCTTCGCTGGGCTTGTCGGTCTGGCTGGGTGATGGCTTTGAACGGGCATTCGTCATCTTCGTGACCATCCTCGGATTGTTCAGCCTTCTTTGGGGTTATCGCCGCCATCGCGCCTTTCGTGCGCTCGGCCTGCTGCTCGTCGGGCTGCTGGCGTTGTGGGCGGGCGTGCTTTATCCGCCGCTGCACAAACCGGTGGTGGTGCATGCCGTGGTGATGACGCTGGGCGGCACGCTGGTCGGGCTGGCCCACCTGCTGAACCTGCGTCTGAATCACTGGCACATCCACGACGCCAGCTGCGCGCACTGAATCGCGCGGCAGCCGAAGAGAGCCCTTGCTGTGGTAGGCTTTGCGGCCTCGCGCGCGACGCCAGAGGGGCGTCGGTCCGCTGCGCTGACCTATCTAAATGAATCAGGAGAACGACAATGGGCAAGGGTGATCGCAAGACGGCCAAGGGCAAGCGCTACGTCGCCAGCTACGGCAATGCGCGCAAGCACACGGTGTCGAAGGCCGGTGTTGCCGCGACCGCCACCGCCAAGAAGGCCGTGGTGAAGGCGCCGGTGAAGAAGGCTGTCGCCAAGAAGGCCGTCGGCAAGGCGTAAGCCGCGACCGGTCTTCCGGTCTGCATCGAAACCCCGGCCCGCGCCGGGGTTTTTCTTTGCGCGAACCGGACCTCAGATCGTGCGTTGGCCTGCCACGTAGAGGCTGTCCAGGGACGGATTCCCCAGCCAGTAGGCGAACTCCGCCGGATGATCCAGTTGCCACATGGCGAAATCGGCACGCTTGCCGATCGCCAGTTGGCCGCGATCATCGAAACCCAAAGCGCGTGCAGCATGAACCGTGGCCCCGCGCAGGACTTCTTCCGGGGTCAGGCGGAAGTGCGTGCAGGCGAGCGACATCGCCAGCCGCAGCGACTGCAGTGGCGACGTGCCGGGATTGCAGTCGGTTGCGATCGCCATGGGCACCCGATGGGAACGGAACGCCTCGATTGGCGGCAGCCGGGTTTCGCGCAGCACATGGAACGCGCCGGGCAGCAGGACCGCGACCGTACCCGCGTTCGCCATGGCCTGGACTCCGGCATCGGAGGTGTATTCGACATGGTCGGCGGAGAGCCCGCCGAACTCGGCGACGAGCGCAGCGCCCTCGCCGTCACTGAGCTGGTCGGCGTGCAGTTTGATCGGCAATCCGAGCGCACGCGCCACCTCGAACACGCGCCGTGTCTGCGTGGCATCGAAGCCGATGCGTTCGCAGAAGGCATCGACGGCATCCACCAGTCTTTCTTCGTGCAGGCGCGGCAGCCATTCGCACACGGCGTCGATGTAGGCGTCGGGATTGCCGGCGTATTCCGGTGGCAAGGCGTGCGCGCCGAGGAACGTCGTGCGTACGGTGATGCCGAGCGTTTCACCGATGCGCCGCGCGACGCGCAGCATCTTGCGCTCACTGTCGAAATCCAGCCCGTAGCCCGATTTGATCTCCAGCGTCGTCACGCCGTCGTTGTGCAAGGCGCGTGCGCGCGGAAGCGAAGCTGCCAGCAGTGCCTCCTCATCCAGGGCGCGCGTCGCCCGCACGGTCGACACGATGCCGCCGCCTGCGCGTGCGACCGTTTCGTAGGAAACGCCCTGCAATCGTTGTTCGAACTCTCCGGCGCGGTTGCCGCCGAACACGACATGCGTGTGGCAATCGATCAGGCCCGGCGTGACCAGGCGGCGCGCGGCGTCAATCCGCGGCCGTTCGTGGAAGGAAGCCGGCAAGGCCGCAGCGGGACCCGCGTAGTCGAAAACGCCATCGCGCCACGCGAGGGCGCCGTCTTCGATCAGGCCGTAACCCTGCGCGTCGGCGAGCGTGACCAGGCGTGCGTTGACCAGTACGCCACGGCCGTCGGGAGAAGAGGAAGTGCTCATGCGCGCATTCTAGGCGTGGCTCGCCTTTGCCGCGACGAGGCGCGAGAATGCGCCGCATGGACACGATTCCCGGTCAGTTGTGGACGCCCGTCGGTTGGACCGACGATTCCCGTTTCGACGGCTACGCGATGCCCGGCATCGCGAACCTGCATTCGCACGCCTTCCAGCGCGCGATGGCCGGACTGGCCGAGCGCCAGTCGCATCCGGAAGACAGCTTCTGGACATGGCGTGAAACGATGTACCGCTTTGCTGCGCGGATGAATCCGGACAGCAACTACGCGGTCGCACGCCAGTTGTATGTCGAGATGCTGGAAGCCGGCTTTACGTCCGTCTGCGAATTCCACTATCTGCATCACGCGCCCGATGGCAGTGCCTATGCCGATCCGGCCGCGATGTCGCGTGCGTTGATCGCGGCCGCGCGCGATACCGGCATCCGGTTGACGCTGTTGCCGGTGCTGTACATGACCGGCGGTTTCGATGGGCGCGAATTGTCAGAACGGCAGCGCCGCTTCGGTCACACCATCGACAGTTTCCTGGCCCTGCTCGACATCCTGCAGGGCGAACAGGACGAAACACTGCGCGTGGGCGCGGCGTTCCACAGCCTGCGCGCCGTACCGGAAACCGCCATGCAGGCGGTGCTGGCGGCGCTGCCGCGCACCATGCGCGTGCACATCCACATCGCCGAGCAGCTGGGCGAAGTGCAGGATTGCCTGACGCTGCGCGGAGCACGGCCGGTCGAATGGCTGCTGGCCAATGCGCCCGTCGATGAGCGGTGGACACTGGTGCATGCAACGCACCTCACCAAGGCGGAAACCCTGGGCATCGCCGATGCCGGCGCGACGGTGGCGATTTGCCCGACCACCGAAGCCAACCTCGGCGACGGCCTGTTCCCGCTGGCCGACTATCTGGAAGCAGGTGGACGCTGGGGCATCGGTTCGGATTCGCATGTCTCGGTATCGCCCGTCGAAGAACTGCGCTGGCTCGAATACGGACAGCGCTTGCTGACCCATCACCGCAACATCGCGGTCAATGAAAGCATCAGCGTGGGCGAATCGTTGCTGCACGGGGTCGTTGCCAGCGCGTCCGCGTCCACGGGCCAAGCGGCCGAAGACGACATCGTCGTGCTGGATGGTCAGGCGCCGGCGTTCGCCGGTGCGCACGCCAATGATGTCGTGGACCGCTGGATCTTCGCGGGCAACCGGCCAGTGATCAGCGAAGTGCATGTGGCCGGGAAGCGGGTGGTCGAAGCAGGGCGCCACCGCGACCACGAGGCGGTCGGTCGCGAGTACCAGCGCACGTTGCGGACGTTGCTCGCCGACGCCTGAGGCGATCAGCCGAACAGATCACCGGCGGGCAGTGCGCCCTCCAGCGTCAGCAGGAACTGCTTGGTCGGCAGCCCGCCACCAAAGCCCGTCAGCGAGCCGTCGGCGCCGATGACGCGGTGGCACGGCAGCACGATAGGCAGTGGATTGCGTCCGTTCGCCGCACCGACTGCACGCATCGCGGTGGGTTTGCCCACACGTCGCGCGAGTTCTCCGTAGCTGATGGTGTCGCCATAGGGAATGCCGGCGAGCGTGCGCCACACCGATTGCTGGAACGCGGTGCCCTGCGGCGCCAGCGGCAAATCGAAGTGTCGCAACGCGTTGCGGAAATAGGCCGCCAGTTGTCGCGCCGCTTCGCGCATCACCGCGTTGTCGCCTTCGCGCCACTGCGGTGAAGCCTTTATCGGATGCCGTGGATTGCGGAATTCGATGACCCGCAAGGCCGCGTCATCGGCGACCAGCAACAGTTCGCCGACCGGGCTTTCGATTCGCGAGTACAGGAGGGGGGTGTCGATGGCGGTGTTCATGGCGATGCGGGCGCTCGGCGCGGCTTCTTCGTCGCGGCCGTCGGTGGGGAAGGGGAGGCAGGTGCGGGCATGCTGTCGCGCCAAAGCTGGATTACCGCGTAGGCGCGCCACGGACGCCACGTTTCCGCGCGCACGGTCAGCGCTTTGGCGGTCATGCGGCTGCCGTCCTGCGGCACGGCCTTCTGCAATACCAGGTCATCGGCGGGAAACGCATCGGGATGGCCCAGCGCACGCATCGCGATGTAATTCGCTGTCCAGGGGCCGATGCCGGGCAGCGCGACCCAGCGCGAAACAAAATCTTCCAGCGTGCGTTCGCTGCGGAAATCGACCCGGCCATCGAGCAGGGCGCGCGCCACCGCGTTGACGGTGGCGGCGCGCGCACGCGGCAAGCCCACGGATCCCAGATCCGCATCAGCGAGTGCGGCGGGCGTCGGGAACAGATGCGAAATGCCGTTCGCGAACGGCGTATGCAGCGGCGTTCCGTATTGCTGCGACAGGCGCGCCGTCACCGTGCGGGCCGCGGGGACGCTGACCTGCTGCCCCACGACCGCGCGCACCGCGATCTCGAAACCGTCCCAGCCGCTGGGCAGGCGCAGGCCCGGACGCTTGCGCACGAGCGCACGCAGCCGTGCGTCTTCGCCCAGCGCCGCAGCGATCGTGCGCGGGTCGGCGTCGAGATCGAACATGCGCCGGATGCGATTGACGATGTCGAGCAACTGCGTCGGCGCCGCGCCATGCAGTTCCAGCTTCAGGGCATGGTCGTCCGCGCGCGGGCTCCAGCGGGTGACGCGCAGCCAGCCGGGCGCATGTGCATCCCCGATGACGCGCGCGTAGCCGTGTGCGTCCACGGCCTCGACACCGGGCAGTGCGCGCCCGCGCAGGAATTCCAGCATCGCGGCGAAATCGTAGGGCGGCCGATAGCCCAGTCGCAGCACGATGGATTCACCCGCGACTTCGCCATGCTGTTTGCGCAGATCGCGCGGGGCCATGCGATAGGCATCGCGGAAGCTGGTGTTGAAACGCGTCAGGCTGCCGAAGCCTGCCGCCAGTGCGACTTCAGTGATCGGCAGGCGGGTTTCGGTGAGCAGTTGTTTCGCGAACAACAGCCGACGCGTGCCGTGCACACCAACCGGGCTGGCGCCGAGGCGGTCGTTGAACAGGCGTCGCAACTGGCGTTCGCCCAGGCCGACCGCATCAGCCAGCGATGACAGCGGCTGGTCCGCCAGCGCGCCCTGTTCGATCAGCTTGAGTGCGCGCGCCACCGTCTCGTCGCCGCGCCGCCACGCGCCATCGCCTGGCGACAACTCGGGGCGGCAGCGCAGGCACGGGCGGAAGCCGGCGGCTTCCGCTGCCGCGGCGTTTGCGTAATAGGTGACGTTGGCCGGCTTCGGCGTGGGCGCCGGGCAGACCGGCCGGCAATAGATGCGCGTGCTGGTGACCGCCGTGAAGAACAGGCCGTCGAAGCGCGCATCGCGGCTCAGTCGCGCCTGTTCGCAGATTCGCGGATCGGGCAGGCCGTCAGGGGAAAGCGGGGGCGTCATGCGTGCAGGCTAGCACCGGCAAAACCCACCGACTCACCGTTTTCGGACATCAACGTTGCGGCGTCGGCCTCAGCAACGGAAGCAGGGTTTCCGGGTTTCCATCGTGGGGCGCGGGTGGGATGCCCAGCAACCGGGCGAGCAAGGGATAGACATCGACGTTGTCGAAGGCGGCAATTCGTGCGCCTGGCTGGAACGCCGGCCCGCTCGCAAGGAAGATGGCCTCCATCGAGGGCAGCGCCGGGTCGTAACCGTGCGCGCCGCCGCCGATCCAGCCCTTCGCGCGCCACGCGTCGATGCTGCTCTGCCGCACCAGCAGCCAGCCTTCATCGGCCTGGCATACGAACGGAGGAATGCGCGGATGGCTGCCGTAGTGCCAGCGCGGCGGCATGTCCTGCTTGCGCCAGCACTGGAAGTGCTCGTGCGTGCGCAGCAATCGCTCGGCGACGGCCGCAGCCTGTCCCGCGCGGGGCACGAAACCCACCACCTGCCCTGGTGCGATCGCGGTAGCCAGATCCGGCGGCGCGATCGATTCCACCGCGATCAGGCGATCCGGCGACGTGGCCGCCATGCCGTGGTCGGACACCACGATCAGGTTGACCGGCGACGCGTTGGCATGAAGTGCGATGTGCTGGCGCAATCGTCCGATGGCGGCATCGACCGCGCCCAGCGCCGCGGCGACTTCCGGTGAATCCGGACCGTGATCATGGCCGGCGGTATCGACCTGTTCCAGGTACAGCGTGATCACGCGCGGGCGCTGCGCGGGCGGCAGATCCAGCCACGCGATGACGCGGCCGATGCGTTCGTCGATCGCGAGGTTCTTGTCGAACGGATACCACGCACCGGGCCTCACGCCCGACACCGCGGCTTCAGAGCCCGGCCAGAACATCGTTGCGCTGCGCAGGCCCGCGCGTTCGGCGCCCACCCAGATGGGCTCGCCGCTCCACCAGCGCGCGTCGGCCACGGCGTCGCGGTTGCTCAGCGCGAATCCGCCCAACTGGTCGTCCTGCATCGTGTTGTTGATGATGCCGTGATGGTCCGGACGCAGGCCGGTCACCAGCGTGTAGTGGTTGGGAAAGGTCAGCGACGGATAGGAAGGGCGCATGCCGTCGGCGCTCGCGCCTTCGCGCGCCAGCTGATCCAGGTTGGGCGTGTGGCCCCGGTGCAGATAGCCTGCGCGCACGCCGTCGAGCGAAACCAGCAGCAGCGTGGCGGGGGAAGCGGCGGCGGGGAGCGGAGCCGCAGCGTCTGCGGTCGAACCGGAAGAAGCAGGGCGCGGGGCATGGGACGCGCAGCCGGCCAGCAGCAGGGCCAGGGCCAGCCACGCAGCCCTGACCAATGGCAGAGGCATGGGCGAACGGGGAGCGTTGGAATGCCGGCAAGCTTGGCAGGTTCCGGAGAATTTCGCATGACACAGGCACTGCGACTTTGGGCGATGGGCGCACTGCTGGCCAGCGCGCACGCGATGGCGGCGCAATCCGCGGCAGAGCCGCAGGCGACTGCGGGCGAGGACGGGCGTTGCGCGGTGTGGGCGCGCGAACTGGCCTTCGCGAAGAGCGTTGCCACGCATGACGCCCAGGCATTTGCCGGCTTCCTGCATGTCGACGCGGTGTTCGGCGTGGGCCGCCAGCCGCTGCGTGGCCGAGACGCGATCACCCGCCAATGGGCCGGACTCATCGATGGCACCGCCCTGGAACTGCGCTGGTATCCGGACACGGTGAGTATGGGCGGCGATGGCCGCACTGCCTATTCGAGCGGGCCGGCGCTTTACCGGAGCCGCAAGGACGGAAGTTATCGACTCGGACGCTTCGGTTCGGTCTGGCAAATCGATCGCGACGGCCAGTGGCGCGTGATCTTCGACGACGGCATCGCGCCCGTGGCCACCGACGACGAGGGCGTCAAGGCTTTCGAGGCCGGACGGCGGGAGGCGTGCCCGCCCGCATGAAGCAAACGAGGCGACGGCATGTTTCTCAGCACTCGTCCCCGCGACGCGCGACATACGCCAGGCCGCGCGCAAGCTGCTGCAGGAACGTCGCGTCCTCGTAGATCCGCGCGTCGTGGCCCAGGCCGGTGTACCAGGCGCGGCCATTGCCCTGTTCGTGGCACCAGCTGATCGGGTGATCGGCGCCCATCGTGCCGCCTTCGTAGTCGGCTTCGACCACCGTGGCGAGCACGCGCACCTGCGCGCGCGGGTTGCTGCGGTAGTTGTAGATTTCGTCGATGACGCGCCATTCCGGAGCTTCGATGACGGCGCCGTCCCGTTCGAACTTCACGCGCGTGGTCTGCAGGCCGGGCGGATGGCTTTTGAACCAGGCGCCGACAAGCTCGCCATACCACGGCCAGTCGTACTCGGTGTCGGCGGCCGAATGCACGCCCATGAAACCGCCGCCGTTGTCGATGAAGCGCCTCAGCGCCCGCTGCTGCGCATCGTCGAGCACATCGCCCGTCGTATTGACGAAGATCACCGCGCGATAGCCGCGCAGACCGTCATCGGTGAACACCGACGCGTCCTCGGTGGCGTTGCTGTAGATCGATTCGTCCATCGCGGTGCGCTGCACCGCAGCAACCGCGACGGGAATGGAATCGTGGCGGAAGCCCTCGGTCTTGCTGAAGACCAGCACGGTCGGCATGGAAGCCATGGCCGGCGCGGCGAGCGCCAGGGCCAACAGCCCGGAAGCCAGATGCTGCACTGCACGGCGAATACGCATTCGATGTCCTGTCAGGTCGGGAAGCGTGCCTGCGATAATGCCGCATCGAAATCCAGGGGTGCAGCTTCATGTCCGATCCGCGTCACGACTCCTCACGTGTCATCCGCGCCCCGCGTGGTCCGCAACTGAGCTGCAAATCCTGGCTCAGCGAAGCGCCGTACCGCATGTTGCAGAACAATCTGGATGCCGAGGTGGCCGAGGACCCGACTTCGCTCGTCGTCTACGGCGGCATCGGCCGCGCCGCGCGCGACTGGGCCTGCTATGACGCCATCCTCGCCGCGCTGCGCGAGCTGGAGGACGACCAGACGCTGCTGGTGCAATCGGGCAAGCCGGTCGGCGTGTTTCCGACCCATGCCGACGCGCCGCGCGTGCTCATCGCCAATTCCAATCTCGTTCCGCACTGGGCGACGTGGGAGCACTTCAACGAACTCGATCGCAAGGGCCTGATGATGTACGGCCAGATGACGGCAGGCTCGTGGATCTACATCGGTTCGCAGGGCATCGTGCAGGGCACGTACGAAACCTTCGTCGAGATGGGGCGCCAGCACTACGGCGGCGACCTCACCGGCAAGTGGATTCTCACCGCCGGCCTGGGCGGCATGGGCGGCGCACAGCCGCTGGCCGCTTCGCTGGCCGGCGCCAGCTCGCTGACCATCGAATGCCGGCAGAGCCGCATCGATTTCCGCCTGCGCACGCGCTATGTCGACGAGCAGGCGCGCGATCTCGATGACGCGCTCGCCCGCATCGCGCGCTATACACAGGCCGGTGAGGCGAAGTCGATCGCGCTGCTCGGCAATGCCGCGGAAATCCTGCCCGAACTCGTGCGCCGTGGCGTGCGTCCGGACTGCGTGACCGATCAGACCTCCGCGCACGACCCGGTACACGGTTACCTGCCGATCGGCTGGACAATCGATCAGTGGCTGGCCGAGCAGAAGGTCGAACCCGAACGCGTGCGCGATGCGGCCAAGCAATCGATGCGCGTGCATGTCGAAGCGATGCTCGCCTTCCATGCGCAAGGCATCCCGACCGTGGACTACGGCAACAACATCCGGCAGATGGCGAAGGACGAAGGCTGCCAGAACGCATTCGACTTCCCCGGGTTCGTGCCGGCATACGTGCGCCCGCTGTTCTGCCGCGGCGTCGGCCCGTTCCGCTGGGTCGCGCTGAGCGGCGACCCGGAAGACATCTACAGGACCGATGCGAAGGTGAAGGAGTTGATTCCGGACGACCCGCACCTGCACCGCTGGCTGGACATGGCGCGGGATCGCATCAGCTTCCAGGGATTGCCGGCGCGCATCTGCTGGGTCGGCCTCGGCCTGCGTCACAAGCTGGGCCTGGCGTTCAACGAAATGGTGCGCAATGGCGAACTGAAAGCGCCGGTGGTGATCGGCCGCGACCACCTCGACAGCGGCAGCGTGGCTTCACCGAACCGCGAAACCGAAGCCATGCGCGATGGCAGCGATGCGGTCAGCGATTGGCCGCTGCTCAATGCGATGCTCAACGTGGCCGGCGGCGCGACCTGGGTGTCGCTGCATCACGGCGGCGGCGTCGGCATGGGTTATTCGCAGCACAGCGGCGTGGTCATCGTCTGCGACGGTACGGCGGATGCGGACCGGCGCATCGCCCGCGTGCTCTGGAATGATCCGGGCACGGGCGTCATGCGCCATGCCGACGCGGGATACGAGATTGCGCGCGACTGCGCGCGGGAGCAGGGCCTGAATCTGCCAATGCTGCCCGCGTGATCGTCCCTTCCGGATCGCGCCGCAGTCGTGGCGCGATTCGATGATAGGGTGCGGGACGGGAGTGGTTCGTGCGCACGGAAGCACCCATGCAGGGGAGGGCGTTCATGCGTCAGTGCGTGTTGGGATTCCTGTTGTGGCTGGGCGCGGGTGCATGGCCCGCGCATGCGGACGAAACGGCGGCGCTGCCGGCATGGACGATCGAGGACGCACGCCAGGATCGCTATCTCGCGGTCCACGGCTTGCGTGCCTTCGCTGGCGGCTATTCGGAAGACGGACTGGAGTTCTGGGCGTTTCCGCTCCAGATCGTGTCGGACTATCGGCTGCAGTTCGTCGCCCCGTCGGGGATTGTCGATGGCCTCGGCCTGCTGGAGCGCGTGGACGTGGATCCGGTCGGCGTCACGCGTCATTACCGCGGCCCTGACTATCGCGTGCGCGAGCACATCTTCACGCATGCGCAACTGCCCGGTGTCCAGGTGCGCTACGAAATCGAAGGGCGCGCGGATATCCAGTTGCGTGCGCAGTTCCGGCCCTCGTTGAACCTGATGTGGCCGGTCGGCACGGGTGGCCAGGAGATGGCGTGGGACGAACGCATGCGCGGCCTCCGTTTCAGCGAGCCACGCCATGTGTTCGAGGCTTTGGTGTCGTCCGAACAGGCCAGCGACCACACCGAACCGAACAACGACCGGCGCGGCAGCCGGTTCGATCGTCCGGTGTTCCTGCAGATGCGACCACAGCGATGCGGCGCGCAACGCTGCGCCAGCCTGGTGTTCGCCGGCCAGAGTGAGGCCACCGAATCCACGCAGGCGACTACGCGCGCGTTGCGCGAGGTGAGCGGGCCGGCAGCATCGGATCGCGAACGCTACGACCACGCGGATCGCCTGCAGATCCGCACGCCCGACGAAGACACCAACCGCGCGCTGCGCTGGGCGCAGATTGCGCTGGAGCAGGCGTGGACCTGCAATGCGCGCCTGGGCTGCGGGCTGGTGGCCGGGTACGGACCTTCGCATGGTTCGCGCCGCCCGCAATACGCCTGGTATTTCGCCGGCGACGGACTGGTCGGCACGCGTGCGCTGATCCATGCCGGCGAGTATGCGCGCGCCGCCGACGAACTGGCTTTCATCCTGCGCTACCAGCATCCGGAAAACGGCAACATCTGGCACGAGATGTCGCAGAGCGCAGGCTTCGTCGACTGGGCGAACGACTACCACTACATGTACGTGCACGTGGACATCGCGTTTTCGTTCCTGTCCGTGCTCGCCGAATACGCGCGCGCCAGCAGCGATGACGCGTTCCTGCGCCGGCATTGGCCCGCCGTGCTGAAGGCGTATCGGTATTGCGTTTCAACGCTGGACAAGCGCGATCACCTGCCGCGCGTGCCTGCCGACAAGATGAGCGCGAACGAACAGGACCGCCTGACCGACGAACTGACGCTCTCCGCGGCCTGGGTGGATGCGGCAGACGCGATGTCGCGGATGGCTTCGCGCATGGGTGATCCCGAGCTGGCATGGCAGGCCGCGGGCTACAGCCAGGATGCGCGCACCGGTCTGCGTGCGCGCTATCGCGACGAGAAGGGAAAGCGCTGGATCAGCGGCTTCACGCATGCGGGCGCGGCGGGCGAAAGCACCTCGCCGGCGGATCTGGCGGCGATTTCGTCCGGCGCAGCGACGGCGGAGGAGGCCGCACTGACGCTGGACCAGCTCGGTTCACCCGACTACGTCACGTCGTGGGGATTGCGCAGCAAGCCGATGAGCGCACGCGACTACGATCCCGAAGCGTATTCGCGCGGCAGTGTGTGGGGACTGGGCACCGCATCGGCCGCGGAAACACTGTGGAAGGCCGGACGTGCCGAACAGGCGAACGCGCTGTGGCGCAGTCTCGTGGCATGGGCCGGCATCGATTCGCCGGGCCACATGCATGAAGTGATGCGCGGTGATCGCTTCACGCCGCAGCGCGAATCGGTGCCGGAGCAGATGTGGTCGTCGGCCGCGTTCCTGTCGGCGGCGGTGACCGGCATGCTCGGGCTTGACGTCGATGCGTCGCAACACACGCTGCAGTTCGCGCCGCGACCGCCGATGGACTGGAACGAATTGCAGGTGTCGCGCGTGCGCGTCGGCGACAGCCGCGTGGATCTGCACTGGCGGCGCACGGCCGGCGGTACGCGATTGGATATCGTCAATCGCGGCCCCGACGTTTTCCTCACGTGGAGTGAACCGTCACGGCCGGGCGAGCCGCCGCGCACGCGCAAGCGCACGATTGCGGCGGGTCGCCACACGTTGTCGTTGCCTTGATCGTTGCGGACAGCGCGCATCGCGAGGATGCGCGCCGCGCGTTCACGCCTTGGGCAGGACGACCACCGGCTGGAAGCCGCCGTAGATCATCCGTTTCGCGTCGAACGGCATCGGATTGCTTCCATCGTTCAGTCGCGGATCTTCCATGGCCGCCTGCATGCCGCGATCGCGCGAGGCCTTGTCCGGCCATTCGATCCATGAAAACACGACGGTCTCGTCCGGCGTGCACTGCACGGCGCGGCGGAAATCGGTCAGCTGCCCGTCCGGCACATCATCGCCCCAGCATTCGAATGCGCGGGTGGCGCCGTGTTCGATGAAGACCGCATTGCCGAGCGTGGCGTGCTTGATGAAGGTGTCCTTGTTGGCGGTGGGAACGGCGAGGACGAAACCGTCGATGTAAGCCATGGTCCACTCCGGTGGGATGGCGGACGGGATGTCCGCTTTCATGGATACGACGATCGGGCGGGCCGCGGATCGACAACGGCCTGCCGCGTATTCAGCGATGTCGGCGCGGCACGCGCGATTCCATCGGGCCGTCTCACTGGCCGCGCAGTATGGAACAGCACCGTCATGCCCGTGTCATGACCCGCGCAGGACCCTTGCGGCCCGCAACGGCCGGACGTCCGCTGTCATCGCCGTGTCATCGTGGCGACGCAGGATCTTCATCGAACCGCAATGTGCGGCCCAACGCGCCGGAGCGCAGCATGAAGTCGAGAATCGCAATCGGGTGTGTGCTGCTGTTGTCCGCGCTGGTGTCATCCGGCCACGCGGCCGAGCCCGCTTATCGCGCGATCGAGCAGCGCTTGAGCGCCGAACAGATGAAGGCGACGGGGCTCGATACGCTGACGGCCGAACAGCTTGCATTGCTCAACCGCCTGCTGGCCGAGACCACGCCGCAAACGACGCCGCAGGAAACCGTGGGGCGTCCGTCCGCGAACGCCGCGGATGCCGGGCGTGAGGATCCGGCGCGTTCCGAATCGCTGATCGGATTCAATGACGAGCCCATCCGCAGCCGGCTCGCCGGCACGGTTGCCGGCTGGGAACCGGGCACCGTGTTCGTGCTCGCCAACGGCCAGCAATGGAAAGTCCTGAAGGGCCAGATGCACTTGTCGAAGCCATTGCAGGATCCGGAAGTCGTCGTGGTGCCGGGTGTCGCCGGCCGATGGTTCCTGCAAGTGCACGAAGACGCGCCGAAAGCGCGCGTCTACCGCATCGATTGAGTGGCGCACGGGCGCGTTGACGGCGCCGCGACGCCGGCATGGCTAGCGTCGGGCGCCATGACAACGGAGTCCACTCATGATTGAACCCATTGCCGCCCCGCCGCATGTGGCGGCGTTCCGCTTTTCCGGCACCTTGACCGGCGAGGACTACGACCGCTGCATCGCGGAGATGGAATCGCGGCTGGCCGAGTACCGCCGCATCGCCGTGCTCGCCGACCTGAGCGCCATGAACGGCCTGAGCGCCGAAGCAATGGGGAAAGACCTGCGTTACGCGCTGTCCAAGCTCGGCGAATACTCCCGCTTCGCGCGCGCGGCGGTGGTCACCGACCAGGAATGGCTGGGCCGCATTTCGGAACTGGCCGGCCATGTGCTGCCGTCCACCGAGGTGCGCGCTTTCAGCTCGAATGAAGCGGACGCCGCATTGGCATGGGCCGCTGAACTGCGTGCCGAGGATCGGGACGACGTACCGGCGTAAGCGGCCGGATCACGCCGGCTTTTTCGCGCGCGGGCGCGCGGGCTTCGACAGGTTGAGTGCGACCGCTGCGCGGATCAGCGTCTGGAATGCCTTCGCGTCAAGCCGATCGCCTTCGTGCAGATCAATCGCGCGACGTGTGTTGCCGTCGAGGCTCGCGTTGAAGAGGCCGGCGGGGTCATCCAGCGAAGCGCCTTTGGCGAACGTCAGCTTGACCGCCTGTCTGTAGCTTTCACCGGTGCAGAGGATGCCGGCGTGCGACCACACCGGAACCCCGCGCCATTTCCATTCCTCGATGACCTCGGGGTCGGCCTGGTGGATCAGCTCGCGCACGTGCGCCAGTGTCCTGCCGCGCCAGTCATCGAGCGCGGCGATGCGTGCGTCGATCAGGCGGGAAGCGCTCTCCTGCGGCGCGGTGCCGGCGGTGTCCGGTGTCTTCTTCATGGCGATGGGATGAGGGGCGAGGGTGGAAGGGAATTACATGCGTTCGCCGGGCAGGCGACTGGCCTGTTTCACCCAATCGGTGAAGCGGGCTTCGTCGAGCGCCACGTCTTCATGCACGTGGAGGTAGCGCGTATGCGGGGTCCTGGATGCGACCGGCGGCGGCGGATCCAGATCCGCGCCGCGCAGGAAGGCGACTTTGATGTAGCGATTGAAGCAATGCATGCTCAGGAACCAGCCATCGCCCTCGATGCCGTAGAGCGGCGAGTTCCACTTCACGGCCTTGTGGACATGCGGCACGGCGCGGACGATCAGCGCATCGATGCGCTTGCCGGCCTCGCTTTTCCATCCCGGCGCCGCGGCAATCCACGCTTGCACGGGCGCATCGCCTTCGCCTTTCGGAATCTGCGGATTGCCGCCGGACAGCAGCACGGGCGCCGACGTTCCCGGTTGCGGCGAATCACCGGCGCGTTTGCTGGCGGGTGGGGCGGGCTTCTTCCTTGCGGCTTTCGAAGTCGTACCGGCCATGCGCAGGGCTCCGTCGGAGGAGTCGCGATGGTACGGGATCCGGCGCCGCGGCCGGATCAAGGCCGGCGCGGCTTCAACCGAACACGGCGCTCAGGCTGATGGCGATGCTTGCGCCAAGCAGCGTGCACCCCAGCATCGCCAGCCAGTGCAGCGGGCGTGCGTAACAAGTCTTCATGCGGAACTCTCCCGGCCGGCCCGTGCCTGCCGCTGTGCTTTGGCAACCCCTGTCCTTCAGAAAAACGCAGGCCGGGCAGCGTGGCGGCCACGCGAGCGAACACTGTGAGGCGACATCCGCGGCGCATTGGCCTAGATTGCGCGGTTTCCCTGGCAGGCGATGGCGGCGGCGATGTGGGTGGGCGTTCTGTATGCACTGGCGGCGGGGCTGTTGTGGGGCCTCGTCTTCGTTTCACCCTTGCTGCTGCCCGAGTATCCGGCCGCACTGCAATCGGTCGGACGCTATGTCGCCTTCGGGCTGATCGCCTTGCCGCTGGCCTGGTTCGATCGCGCCGAGCTGCGGCGCCTGCGCGGGGCCGACTGGCGTGAAGCGCTGAAACTCTCCCTGATCGGCAACCTGCTGTACTACTTCTGCCTGGCCAGCGCGATCCAGCGTGCCGGCGCGCCCGTGCCGACGATGATCATTGGCACCTTGCCGGTGGTGATCGCGATCAGCGCCAACCTGCGCAATGCGCGTCGTGACGGCCGCCTGCCGTGGTTCCGGCTGCTGCCGTCGCTGCTGCTGATCGGCGCGGGCATCGCCTGCGTCAATCGTGCGGAGCTGGCCGCCATGGATTCGGCCGACATCGATGTCGGGCGCTACCTGGCCGGTGGCCTTCTGGCGGTGATCGCGGTGGCCTGCTGGACGTGGTATCCGCTGCGCAATGCCGATTGGCTGCGCGCGCATCCGGATCGCAATCCGCGTGCGTGGGCCACGGCGCAGGGCGTGGCGACGCTGCCTCTGGCGATCGTCGGCTATCTGTTGCTGTGGGCCTGGCAAAGCGCGCGCGGCGATACCTTCCCGATGCCGGCCGGTCCGCGCCCGGAGCATTTCATCGCACTGATGATCCTCATCGGCCTGCTCGCGTCGTGGCTCGGCACGCTGTGCTGGAACCAGGCCAGCCAGCGCCTGCCGACCGCGCTGGCGGGACAGCTGATCGTGTTCGAAACGCTCGCCGCACTGGGCTATGCGTTCGTACTGCGTGGATCGATGCCGCCGCTGCTGACGCTGGCCGGCATCGCGTTGCTCATCGCGGGCGTGCTGTGGGCGGTGCGCATCAAGCCGGTGCCGGTGCCGGCCGAAGGACACGGACTGTAGAAGTGCATCAGGGGGAGTGCGCGCGGATCAGGCCGCCTCGCGCACGCGCTGGAAGCTGACGCGTTCCGGCGTGTGCAGGGCCATGCCCTGCCCGTAGTCCACACCGAGTTCGCTCAGCGCCAGGGCGACCGAAGCACTGCCCACCCATTCGGCCACCACGCTCAATCCGCGCTGGTGGCCAATCTGCACGATGGCGCTGACGATGGTGCGGCTCATCGGATCGGTTTCCAGATCGCGGATGAAGCTGCCGTCGATCTTGATGACGTCCACCGGCAGATTCTTCAGGTAGCCGAACGAGGACATGCCCGCGCCGAAATCGTCCAGCGCAATGCGGCAGCCGGCGCTGCGCAGGCGCTCGACCACGCCGACCACCTTCAGCAGGCTGCGCACGGCGACGGTTTCGGTGATCTCGAAACACAGGCACGATGGCTTGATGCCGTGCTCTTCGATGAGACCGAGGATGTAATCCGCCAGATCATCGTCCTCGATGCTGGCGCCGGACAGATTGATGGCGCATTGCTGCAGATCACGGCCCTGCGCATGCAGTTCGCCCAGATGCGCCAGCGCGGTGCGGATGACCCAGCGATCCACCATCGGCATCAGGCCGTAGCGTTCGGCCGCCGGCAGGAACGCGCCGGGCAATACGACACGGCCATCCTCGTCACGCAGACGCAACAGCAGCTCCACGCGCGCGCCTTCGCCGCGACGTCCGTCCAGCGGCACGATCTCCTGGTAGTCCAGCAGCAGGCGCTGTTCGTCCAGCGCCCAGCGCAACCGATTGGCCCATTCCATCTCGCCGTAGCGGCGCGTGGTTTCGTCATCCTCGCGATAGACGTGCACACGGTTGCGGCCGTTTTCCTTGGCGACATAGCAGGCGGTGTCGGCCCAGGCGAGCACGTCCTTCAACGTCGGGTCGCCCTGTTCGACGACCACGACGCCGATGCTCGCGCTCACCGTGTACGTGCGTTCCTGCCACACGAACATCTGCGATTCGATGCCGGCGCGCAGGCGTTCGGCAAGCGCGCGCGTGCCCGCCATGTCCAGATCGAACGCAAGCAAGCCGAATTCGTCGCCGCCCAGGCGCGCGAGCATGTCGTCGCCGCGCAGCTGCAGTCGCATCGCCAGCGCGAGCTGCGCCAGCAATTGATCGCCGGCGGTGTGGCCGGAGATGTCGTTGATCAGCTTGAACTGGTCCAGATCGATGTACAGCAACGCGCAGGGGCGTCCGCCGTCGCGGCGATCCGCCAGCGCCTGCTCGACCCGGCGTTCGAACTCGCGCCGGTTGTACAACTCGGTGAGCGCGTCGTGCGTGGCCTGGTAGCTCAGGCGTTCGGTCAGTTCGCGCTGTTCGGAGATATCCGTGGCGACCATCAGCAGGCGCGGCTCGCCGCCCACTTCCACGCGCGCGATCGAGGTGGCGGCCCAGAACTCAGCGCCGCCCAGGCCGAGCATCTGCGCTTCGACGCTGTCCCAGTATTCACCGGATTGCACCGGCTGGCGCACGCGCTCGCGCAGTTGCGGATCCGAGAACAAGGCGGTCAGAGGAACGCCGGCGGTGACGACGTCGCCCAGCCGCATGCGCGCTGCCTGGTTGGCGTGCAGGATGCGGCCATCGCCATCGGACACCAGCACCAGTGCCGGCAGCAGTTCGTTGAGCGTGCGAAAGCGCGCCTCGCTCTCGCGGAAGCGCGCGCTCATTTCATTGCCAAGCGCAATCGCGCGGCTGCGCGTGGTGGTCAACGACCACAGCAGCAAGGCGATCAGCACGCTGATGGCGCTGCCGGTGGTCAGCACCACCTGCAGGCGCTCACTGTCGTAGGCGGCCGGCCGCGGCACCATGCGGATTTCCCAGCGTCGCTGGCCGAAGTCCAGGTATTGCGTGTACGTGGACGCATCGGCCTGTGTATCGGCGCCGGAATCGAAGAAGGGCTGCGTGGCGGGCGCATGCGTGTCGCGCACGCTGACGCGGAAGGTATCGAGCACTTCGCCGCGCAGCGCTTCGTTGATCATCGGCGCAAGGCGCAGGCTCACCGCGAGGGCGCCGATTTCCCGTGCACGCCGTTGCGCACGCGAGGTGGGCTGTTTTCCGTTGGAATAGACGGGCAGGCGAATGGTGATGCCGAGTGGATTCACTTCACCGTCGGGCAGCGCCTGGCGCAGCGGGAATGGCGCCGAAAGGGTCGTCCAGTTGCTGTCGCGCGCGTGCTCCAGTGCGATCAGGTTTTCCTGCTGCGAGGCGATATCCAGGCCCAGCAGTACTTCGTTGCCGCGCAGCGGCGTGACGTACTGGTAGCGGTAATGGGTGCGTCCGTCCGCGCCCTGCTCGCGGCTGGCGAACGCGGTGGCGAGCCGCGCTGACCACGGGCGCTGGCGCTGGAGATTGGCGGTGACCTGGCTGAAACGCTCCTGATCCATGTGGTCGTTGGCGAGGAACACGGTCTGCATCGCACGCAATTCGGCGGCGGCGGCGTCCAGCGGCACCCGCAACTGGCGCGAAGCATCATCGGCCACTTCGCGCTGATAGCTCTGCGCGCGTGCCTGCATGTCGTTCCACTCGCGCGAAACGAGCCACACGGTGAAGCCGAGCCCGATGAACAGCACCGCCATCGCCCACGCGAACGGCGGGAAACCAAGCAGGAAATCGGGCCCGTCATCGTGGCGCGCCGCGGGCTCCCAGGGCGAAGCGTCGATCGGTTGCTTCATCGCGGCGATCCCGATGCCCGGCACGCACCCTGCCTGCCGCGCGCCTCTGTCGGGCGACGGTGCGGGTACGGAGGATGCCCACGTCCGCGGATGACGTGACGGAGCACCCGTGCTCTGGCGGCAGGCAAAGGCCGCATGGGATCTCCCTCGGACGGTCAAGGAGGATATCGACTCCCCCACCGGCTTCTTGAGCGCCCCATTCATGCCGGTGAGCCCGTCGTTAAAGCGTGAAATTGGTTGGCATGCTCTTCACCCGAAAGCTGAACCGGGCGTTCCGGAATTTCACGCGGCGCATGCAGCGCGTGGAGGACGTTCACGCGGCAGCGACCACTCGATAACGAATCAAGAGCCCACGCGAACGCTGCCGCGTCGGATCCCTGCTAGGAGACTTTCCCATGGCAAGCGGCACTTCCCGCACTGTCCTGTTCGCCACCGGCCTGATGGTCGTGGCCCTTACCGGCTGCTCGCAGTACATCAAGCGCGACGAGTTCGACAGCACCATCGCCGAACTGCGTGCCACCGATCAGCGGCTGCAGCAACAGCTGGACAGCCTGTCGCAGAAGCACGACGCGCTGGTGACGCAACTGGCCGGTCGCACGCGCGTGGAGACCGGCGCGCACTTCGCCACCGGCGACGCCATGCTTTCGGATCAGGACAAGCCGTTGCTGGACGATTTCGCACGCGTCGTACGCGAAAGCCATTCCGAAGCCATCATCACCGTCGAAGGCTTCGCCGACCCGGCCGGCTCGACCGCTTTCAACAAGCGCCTGGGCCAGCGCCGCGCCGAGTCCGTGCGCAATCACCTGATCACCAGCGGCGGACTCAATGCCGCGCAGGTCCGCGCCGTGAGCTATGGCGAGGATCGCAATCGCCAGGTGCGCGAGGGCGCGACCGGTGATGCCGGACGCGACAACCGGCGCGTTGCGCTGGTGGTGGATTACGCCGGACCGTCGGCCGCGCCCGCGGCTACCGCTTCGAACGCGTCCACGCAGTAAGCAGTCCGCCCGCTCGCGGCGCTGCCGCATGCAGCGCCGCGGGCAGGGCGCTATCCTCCGGCCGACCCACTCCACAGGGATCGGCATGGCCCAAGTCGTACTCGCGCCCGCGCTGACGCGCTGGTTGCCGCCCGATCAACGTCCGTCCGGCGAACTGCGCATGCAGGCCGCGGGGGCGGACGTGGACGCCGCCCTGCGAACGGTGTTCCAGCACTATCCGGTGTTGCGCGGCTACGTGCTCGACGAGCACGCCGCGGTGCGGCATCACGTGGCGATCTTCATCGACGGCGAGCCGATGCGCGACAAGCGCGATCTGCGCCAGCCGGTGGAGGACGCCTCCGAGATCTACGTCATGCAGGCACTGTCCGGAGGCTGACATGTCAGAACGGTTGCTCGTGTCTTCGCGGAAGGGCTTGTTCGTGCTCGAACGCGCGGACGGTCACTGGCGGATCGCGCGGACTGCGTTCCTCGGCGACAACGTTGCGCTGAGCCTGGCCGATCCGCGCGATGGCACGTGGTATGCGGCGCTGGATCTGGGCCATTTCGGCGCCAAGTTGCACCGCTCGACCGATCAGGGCGCGAACTGGGAAGAGATTGCGGTGCCCGCGTTCGGCGAAGGCGATGAAGTCGTGACCGGCGATGGCAAGCCGCCGCAACCGGCTGCGCTTCGATTGATCTGGTCGCTGGAGCCCGGCGGCGCCGATGAGCCGGGCCGCCTGTGGGCCGGGACGATTCCCGGCGGACTGTTCCGTTCGGATGATCGTGGCGACAGCTGGCAACTGGTCCGCAGCCTGTGGGACCGGCCCGAGCGCCAGGGATGGTTCGGCGGCGGCTATGACCAACCGGGCATCCATTCGATCTGCGTCGACCCGCGCGATCCGCGCTGCGTGCGGGTGGCGATTTCGACCGGAGGCGTGTGGCGCAGCGATGACGCCGGCGAGACCTGGCGGCAGACGGCGCACGGCATGATTGCGCGCTACATGCCGGAAGGCCAGCAGCACGAGCCCAACCAGCAGGACGTGCACCGGATGGTGCAGACACGCGACATGCCGGATGTGTTTTGGGCGCAGCACCACAACGGCGTGTTCCGCAGCACCGCGGGCGCGGGCGAATGGCACGAGATCACGAACGTGCCGCCTTCGGTGTTCGGCTTTGCGGTCGCCGTGCATCCGCGCAACGGCGACATCGCCTGGTTCGTGCCGGCGATCAAGGACGAAAAGCGCTATCCCGTGGATGCCTGCCTGCAGGTCGCGCGCACGCGCGATGGCGGCCGCAGCTTCGAAACGCTCACGCGGGGTCTTCCCGAAACGCCTTCCTACGATTTGATCTACCGGCACGCGCTGGCCATCGATGCGAGCGGCGACCGCCTCGCGTTCGGTTCGACCACCGGCGGGCTTTGGACTACCGACGATCAAGGTGATCACTGGCAGTTGCTCGCCGCGCGCCTGCCGCCCGTGCTCGCCGTCACGTTTGCCTGACCACCCTCGAAGGAGCGAATGATGCCGACCGAAATCCAGTTTCTCGCTTGGACCGTCGTGCTGGGCCTGGCCCAGTTGCTGAGCGCCGCCATGCTGTCCACCGCGCAGCGCGGCGTGCAGTGGAACGTCAGCGCGCGCGACGGACAGTCCGAGCCCCTGCGCGGCGTGGCCGGCCGCATGGACCGCGCCTTCCGCAACCTGATGGAGACGTTCCCGTTCTTCGCGGCGCTGGTGCTGGCGGTCGCGGTGACCGGACGTGGCGATGCCCTGTCCGCACTCGGCGCCCAGCTCTACTTCTGGTCGCGTCTGATCTACGTGCCGCTCTACGCGGCCGGCATTCCGTACGTGCGCTCGCTGGTGTGGTCGGTCGGGCTGGTGGGGCTGGTGATGCTGCTATGGGGCCTTTGCGGCTGAATGTGTGCCCGGTTCACGGGGGATTGGGCACGGCGCGCGGCGCGACGACTAGACTGGCGGTCCTTCTTTTTCCGGTCCGCTGTCGCCTTCCATGCGCGTTCACTCCTTCCGCCGGTTTTCCCTGCTGTGCTGCGTCCTGCTCGCCGGCTGTCGCGCCGAGGCGCCCGCGCCGGCCGCGCCGCCGCCGCCGCGCACGGAAACCACCGCCAGCAGCGAGGACAACGGCGCCATCAGCGCAGGCCCGGTGAAGCCGGCGCCACGCAAGGTCGACCTGGACGACACCGCCCGCTGGCCGGAGGTCACGCTGACGCCGGGCGTCAGCTGGATCGGCTGCGACCTCGACTTTGTCGAACACGGCGACGGCCAGCCGCTCGAAGCGATGGACTTCGATTCGCTCAGCGAAGCCGTGCGGCCGTGCCAGGCCTCCGGCGTCATGCGGCTGCGCTACACCGGCAAGATCAATGCCGAGTTCACGGCGCTGATGGAACGGCTGTCGAACGTCGCCAACCGGCTGGCGATTGAAAAGCGGATCCTCGACATCGATTCCTCCGGCGGCCGCGTCGAAGACGGCATCCGCGCCGGCGACATCATCGGCGCGTCGCACTGGACGCTGTGGGTGCGCGACGGCGCGATCTGCCACAGCTCCTGCCTGCTGATTCTCGCCGCGGGCGACAACCGGATCATCGCCGGCAAGGTCGGCATCCACCGGATGATGCGGATCAACTCCAGCGCCAATTCGCGCGCCGAACTGGCCGAAGAACTGCGCCAGGTGTACGGCCAGCTCAAGGACTATCTGGAGCGCAACGGCGCGGCGGTGACGGTGGCCGACCTGATGATGACCGTCCCCAACCGCCGCCTGCGCCTGCTGACCGAAACCGAACTGCAGGAATACGGATTGCAGGGCGCCAACGCGGCGCAGGACGATCTGGATCGCATCCAGCTGACGCGCAAGTGCGGCGAGGAATTCGTCCGCCGCAAGGACGATTTCATGCTGGCGTTCGACAGTCAGTGCGGCCGGACCGACACCGCGCTGGAAGACATCAACGCGTGCGGCCTGGAACTGCGCAAGAGTTTCGGTTTCCCCGACACCACCTGCCCGAACGAAAGCCCGCTGGCCGAGTTCGATCGCGACGCGTCCGGCGCGCCCTGATCGTCCCCCGCGCGCGCGTCAGTCGATGGCGCGCACGTGGATTTCCACATCGTCCACCACGACGACCTGCCCATCGCGGATCTTGCAGGTCTTCCGCAATTCCACTTCGCCATCCACCGATACCGCGCCGCTGGCCACCAGCGCCTTGCCGGCGCCGCCGCTGTCGGCCAGGCCAACCAGCTTCAGCAACTGGTTGAGTTCAACGTGATCGCGGTCGAGTTCGAAAGTGAGCGTCTGCATGGGCGCCAGTGTAGCGGTGACGGGCCCCGCATCGCTCATTCCTGTTCGAAACGGCTGATCTCGGCGAGTATCCGGCGCGCGTCGCGCAGGCTGCTGCCGGTGACGCTGTCTTCCATCTTCCGCGCCAGTTGCGGCCGCTTCGGACTGCGCGACCAGCGATGGAACCAGAACGTGGCGAGCAATCCGGCCACGCCCACGCCCAATCCGATCCACACCATCGAGGGCGCACGCGCGTACAGATCGATGCCGGCCAGCGCCGCGAGCACCATCAGCACCGGCACCCACATCAGCCACCACGGCAAGCCGGTCAGCATGCCGTTGACGATGTACAGGCTGCGCAGCTTCGACAACTGCTTCTCGATCGAGAGCACCGGCGCGGTGTAGTCGATTCGCGAGATCTGGCCGAGCGTGCAGCCGGCCATCACGATCGTCAGGATGCCGTAGGCATGCACGAATACACCGGCGGCGATGACGTGTGCCGGAAGATCCAGCGGCACCGAACCGGCGCGCATCCAGAGCCACGAGGCCAGCAGCACGAAAGGCAGGCCGAACAGCATCTGGATGACCTGTCCCGCGTACAGAGGGCGCAGGCTCTTGCGCGCGCGCCGCAGCTTGCTGTCGCGCAGCAGTTCGAAGCGGATGCGGCTGTCCTGCGAGATCCGTTGCTCAAGTACGTGCCAGGCGGCTTTCATTTCATCGGGTTCCATGGGTGTGCTCCTGGGAGGACTCAAAGCGCTTCGCGGATGCGTTGCTTGAGTCGATTGATCTTGGTGGCGACATTGGTTTCGCTCAGGCCGAGGATTTCGCTCATCTCGCGGTAGCTGCGATCCTCGAGGTAAAGCAGCAGCAAGGCGCGATCCAGTGGAGCCTGGGAGTGGATGAAGCGATGCAGCGCACGCACCTGCTGCTCGACCGCGGGATCGCGCGCCTGCGGATCGGCGATGTCGTGCATGGCGTCGTCCAGCGGCAGCGGCGCCGGCATGCGCTGGCGACGGAGCGAGGAGATCGCGACGTTCAACGCGATGCGATACATCCAGGTCGCGAACGGGCGGCTCTCGTCATAACGCGGAAACGCCTGCCACAACTGTGCGGCGATCTCCTGCGCAAGCTCGGCGCGGTCATCCGGATGCCGGCAGTAGCTGGCCGCCACCTTGATCACGATGCCGCGATGCCGCTCCAGTTGTTCGGCGAACCACTGCCGTGTTTCCGTTGCCATGGTGGCGGTCATGTCCATCCCGGTTCCCTGCGATTGTGCGTTGCGCCCTCGGAGAGGTGATTCGCGGGAGCAGACGGAAAATCACAGGCCGGACGCATCGGGTCCGAAACCCTCTGCAATCAGCCGTTTGGGCGGGCCCGGCCGCGCCCGGCGTTCAGCCTTCACGGGACAGGGAGGGGCCAAAGCGCGCACAATACGCTGCTTGCGTGCGCACTCCGCGACGCCCCGGAGTTCCCATGTCCCCCGAAACCTCTCCCGCCCCGACGCCGCTTTTTGCCGATCTCGGCCTTTCCGCCCCCGTGATGGCGGCCATTTCCGAAGTCGGTTACGAAACGCCGTCCCCCATCCAGGCCGCGACCATCCCGGCGATGCTGGCCGCGCGCGACGTGCTCGGCCAGGCCCAGACCGGCACCGGCAAGACCGCCGCGTTCGCCTTGCCGCTGCTGTCCCGGATCAGCCTCGATGCGGCCAAGCCGCAGGCGCTGGTGCTGGCGCCGACCCGCGAACTGGCGATCCAGGTGGCCGAAGCCTTCCAGCGTTACGCGGCGAAGATCCCCGGTTTCCACGTGTTGCCCATCTACGGCGGCCAGAGCTACTACCCGCAGTTGCAGGCGCTCAAGCGCGGCGTCCACGTCGTGGTGGGCACGCCGGGCCGCGTCATCGATCACCTCGAGCGCGGTTCGCTGGATCTGTCCGGCCTGACCACGCTGGTGCTGGATGAAGCCGACGAAATGCTGCGCATGGGCTTCATCGACGATGTCGAAACCGTGCTGAAGAAAACGCCGGAAACGCGCCAGGTCGCGCTGTTCTCGGCGACGATGCCGCCGGCCATCCGCCGCATCGCGCAGACGTACCTGAAAGACCCCGCGGAAGTCACCATCGCCGCGAAGACGACGACCTCGGCCAACATCCGCCAGCGCTACTGGTTCGTCAGCGGCCTGCACAAGCTGGACGCGTTGACCCGCATCCTCGAAGCCGAGCCGTTCGACGCGATGATCATCTTCGCGCGCACCAAGGCCGCCACCGAAGAACTGGCCGAGAAGCTGCAGGCGCGCGGTCTCGCCGCCGCCGCCATCAACGGCGACATGCAGCAGGCGCAGCGCGAGAAGACCATCCAGCAGCTCAAGGACGGCAAGCTGGACGTCCTCGTGGCGACCGACGTCGCCGCGCGCGGCCTGGACGTGGAGCGCATCAGCCACGTGCTGAACTACGACATCCCGTACGACACCGAAAGCTACGTCCACCGCATCGGCCGCACCGGCCGTGCGGGTCGCACCGGCGACGCCATCCTGTTCGTCACGCCGCGCGAGAAGGGCATGCTGCGCGCCATCGAACGCGCCACCCGCCAGCCGATCCAGGAAATGCAGCTGCCGAGCGTGGAAGCGGTCAACGACCGTCGCGTGGAGAAGTTCCTCGCCCGTATCACCGACACGCTGGCGCTGGGTGATGTCAACGAGTTCCGTCCGCTGATCGAAGCCTACGAGCGCGAACGCAATGTGCCGGCCATCGAAATCGCCGCCGCCCTCGCCAAGCTGGTACAGGGCGACACGCCCTTGCTGCTGGCCGAACAGCGCCGCGCGCCGCGCGAGCGCGATGCGCGCGAATCGGGGCCGGCCACGCGCCCGGCGCCGCGCAGCGCACACATGCAGGTCACCGGCGGCGATGCGCCCGCGCACAAGGTGCGCAGTGAACGTCCGGCGCGCGAGTTCGATTTCAAGCGGGAAGAGGGTGATGCCGCGCCGCGCGCGCGTTCATTCGACAAGCCGCCGCGCGAGAAGCCGGAGTTCGGCATGGAGACCTTCCGCATCGAAGTCGGCCACATGCATGGCGTGAAGCCGGCCAACATCGTCGGCGCCATCGCCAACGAAGCCGGGCTGGAAAGCCGCTACATCGGCCGCATCGACATCCACGACGATCACTCCATCCTCGATCTGCCCGAAGGCATGCCGTCGGAAATCCTGTCGCACCTGAAGAAAGTGTGGGTGTCGGGCCAGCAGTTGCGCATCCACAAGGCGGGCGAAGAAGCGGGTCAATCCGCGCCGCGCCGGAACACGCGGCCTGGCGGTGGATTCAAGAGCGGACCGAAACCCGGTCCGCGCGGCGCCGGTCGCCCGCCGGCCAAACCGCATCGCAAGGGACGCCCGCCGGAACGCGGCGAGTAAACGTCTCCCGCAGTTCCAGCACCACGACAACGCCGCGCTTCATGCGCGGCGTTGCGTCATGGAAGGATGCCGTCCAAGGTCGGCCGGGGCATTGCCGCGCGGGCCGCCCATCCGCAGCCAGACCTGTTCGAGCAGCGCTTCCATCCGGTGCCAGTTCAAGCGGGAGAAGCGGTCGAAGCGTTCGTCGTACTTGCGTTCCAGTGTCTGCATCAACTCTTCCAGCGGAACCTGGTGGTATTGCAGGTAGCTGTCGTAGGCAAACACCAGGCTCGGTTCGTAGTCACTGAACGTGGTGCCGGGTTCGTAGAAACCATGCTTGGGAATTGCTTCGCGCCAATCATCGAGTTCGGCGGCGAGGTCCACCACTTCGCACTTTGCCGGCTGGCTCGCATGCAAGGGGTGCCGTTGCGTATTGCCCATGCCATTCCTCCTGTTTTCGACGAGCGCACATCATCCCCGGCCGATGTCCCGCGAATGTAAACATCGCATCGAGAAAGCATTAAGACGCGAACCCGATCGCGGTTTTAGGCCACGCTACGGCCAGCCGGCGTTCACCTCGCCATCATCGCGCTGAGGCTACGAAGATCGTTCCGCATGCAACAGGATCCGTCATGGCGCGCCCCATCTGGACCGGCACTCTGTCGTTCGGGTTGTTGAACGTTCCCGTCTCGCTGATGTCGGGCGAACGCAAGGTCGATCTGCATTTCCGCATGCTCGACTCGCGTGATCGCAAACCGATCCGGTTCGAGCGCGTGAATGCCGACACCGGCGAGGAAGTCCCGTGGAAGGACATCATCAAGGCGTACGAATACGACAAGGGCAACTACGTCGTGGTCGAGGAAAGCGACATCAAGGCGGCCGCGCCTGAAAGCCACGAGACCGTGGAGGTCGAAACCTTCGTCGATCGCGAGAGCATCGACCCGCGCTACTTCGAAAAGCCCTACGTGCTGGTGCCGGGAAAGAAGGCCGAAAAGGGCTACGTGCTGCTGCGCAGGACGCTGGAGACGACCGGCAAGATCGGCATCGCGCGCGTGGTGATCCGCACGCGCGAGTATCTTTCGGCGGTGATGCCGCTGGGCGATGCGCTGGTCCTGCTGTTGCTGCGTTACCCGCAGGAAGTCGTCGATCCCGAAGACTACAAATTGCCCAGCGGATCGGCTGCCAGTTACCGCATATCGAGCAAGGAGGAAGAGATGGCGGCGCAGCTGGTGGAATCGATGGCCGGCGAATGGAAGCCGGACGACTATCACGACGAGTTCCGCGAGCGCCTGCAGGCCATCATCCGCAAGCGCATCAAATCCAAGGGAGCGACGGCGAAGGTCGAGGAAAGCGAACGCGAAGAAGAGACCACCACCAATGTGGTCGACTTCATGGCGTTGCTGCAGAAGAGCCTGGCGGACAAGAAGCGTACGCCGGCGAAGACGGCCGGGAAGAAGGCTGCAAAGGCCACGAAGGCCACCAAGGCCACCAGGAAGACGGGAGCCGCCACCAAGGCAGGCAAGACGGCGCGCAAGACGGCCGCCACGAAGAACACTGCCAGGAAGCGCAAATCGGCCTGATCAACCTCGCTTCATCGGGCCGATCGAACGCGCGGGGCATACCCGCGCGCGTCTGTTCGAAAGTTGGATGCGCCGGATGGACGCGGCGGCGATCACTCGCGGCCGGATTCCACCGACGCTTGCAATGCGGCGGCAAGACCGGCATCGCCGGACACCAGATCCACCCAGCGCAATTCCACGCCGCGACGGCGGCCTTTCTCGGTGATCTTCAGCCCGGTGGGGTCGATCACCAGCGTGTACGTTACGTCGTTGACACTCAGTTCGCGGCGGAGCGGTTTGTCCAGAGGGGTCATCTTCGATACATCCCGTTGACGGAAATCCGACCATAGTGGGAAGCACGTGATGATCGGGTTGACGGATGAGTCTGGCGGAATACGAACGAAAGCGTCATTTCGGTCGCACGCGCGAGCCGCCGCCCGGAAAAGGCGGCCCGCGGGAACGGCGCGCCATCTTCGTCGTGCAACTGCACCATGCCAGCCACCGTCATTACGACTTCCGCCTGCAGGTCGGCGACGCGCTCAAGAGCTGGGCCGTACCGAAGGGACCGAGCCTGGATCCGCAGGTCAAGCGCCTTGCGGCGGAGGTGGAGGATCATCCGCTCGCCTACGCGAAGTTCGAAGGCGAGATTCCCGAGGGCGAATACGGCGCGGGTCATGTCGCCTTGTTCGATCGCGGGCTGTGGGCCACGCGTGATGACCCGGAAGCACAGCTGGCCAAGGGACACCTGCGTTTCGAACTGTTCGGCGAGAAGCTTCGCGGTGCGTGGCATCTGGTGCGCACGCATCGACCGTCGGCGAAGCCGCAATGGCTGCTGTTCAAGGAAGACGACGAGTATGCGGATCGGATCGAAGCCGATGATCTTCTGGACGACGTGCCCGCACCGACGGCGGGCCGCTCCCGCAGCGACGCGGGAGGACGCGCCTCGAAGGACGCAAAGAAGACGGCGCGGAAGGTGACGAAGAAGCAGGCGACGCGCGCGCGTGTTTCGAAGACAGCGGCGGCATCCGCTTCGGTTGGGCGAACGCGCAAGCGCAAGGTGGACTGGAACACGCGCGCATCCGCGCTCACCGCTGCGCGACGGGCGAAGCTGGTCGATGCGCCGTTCGCGCCGCAGCTGGCCGTGCTCGGCAGCGCGCCGCCACAGGGCGACGATTGGCTGCATGAAGCCAAATGGGATGGCTATCGCCTGCTGACGGTGATCCATCGCGGCAAGGCGCGCATCTGGTCGCGCAACGCAATCGAATGGACGGGCAAGGTGCCCGAGATTGTCGCCGCACTGGAATCCCTGGGCGTGCAGGAGGCCGCGCTGGATGGCGAGCTGATTGCAGGGGCGGGAACGCAGGCGGATTTCGGCGTGCTGCAGGCCACGTTGTCCGGCGAACGCAATGCGCCGCTGTCCTACGTGATGTTTGATCTGCTGCATCTGGAAGGCGTCGACATCGCACGCGCGCCGCAGATTGAGCGCAAAGCGTTGCTGGAGCAGTTGATGGAAGGCGTCGGCTCGCCGCTCGCCTACAGTTCGTATGTGCAAGGGCACGGTGATCGCGCGTTCGAAGCGGCGGGCAAGCGCGAGCTGGAGGGCATCATCTCCAAGCGCGCGTCGGCGCCGTATCGTGGCGGACGCGGTGACGACTGGCGCAAGACCAAGCGACTGGAAAGCGACGAGTTCGCGGTGGTCGGGATGACACCGCCGCGTGGTTCGCGCACCGGATTCGGCTCACTGCTGCTGGCGCGGCCCGACGGCGCGGGAGGCTGGAATTTCGCCGGACGCGTCGGTTCCGGCTTCAGCCACACGATGCTCACCGAGCTGGAAGCCATGCTCGGGAAACGCGTGCGCACGACACCGACGGTCCACGTGCCGGACGACATGGATACGGATCTGCGTGGCGCGCGCTGGGTCGCGCCGCAGGCCGTGGTCGAAGTGTTCTACCGCGGCATCGGCAATCAGGGCCTGTTGCGCCAGCCGTCGCTGAAAGGATTGCGCGCGGACAAGACCGCGGCGGATCTGGTTTCTTCTTCCGACCGGGATACGAAGATGGCAGGAAAGAAAGTGGCCGCGGCCGCCGCGCCGCGCGCGGCAAAATCGGCGCGCGGCGGCAAAGCCGGTGAAGGCATCGAGCTGACGCATCCCGAGCGCGTGGTGTTCGCCGAGGAAGGCGTCACCAAACAGGATGTCGCCGATTACTACGACACGGTCATGGACTGGCTGCTGCCGGAAATCAGCGGACGGCCGCTTTCCATCATCCGTTGCCCGCAGGGTGCCTCGCGCCCGTGCTTCTTCCAGAAGCATCTCGCACCGGGAATGAAGTACGTGGACAGCGTGCCCCTGGAAGAAGAAAGCGGGCAGGTCGAAGACTACCTCGTCGTGCGCGATGCGCTGGGCGTGCGCGAACTCGTGCAGTTCAATGCGCTGGAATTCCATCCCTGGGGTGCGCAGGCCAAGACATCCGATCGCGCCGACCGTGTCGTGTTCGATCTCGATCCCGGTCCGGATGTTCCCTGGAATGAAGTGGTCGCGGCTGCGCGCCAGATGCGCAGTCTGCTGGATGCGACGGGATTGCAGTCGTACGTGCGCACGTCTGGCGGCAAGGGCCTGCATGTGGTGGTGCCGCTGAAGCCGGCGATCGATTGGGGACGGGTCAAGGCCTTCGCCCATGCGTTCGCCGAATCGGCCGCGCAGATGGATCCGTTGAAGTACGTCGCCACCTCCAGCAAGAAGCTGCGCAAGGGTCGCATCTTCATCGACTACCTGCGCAATGGACGCGGCGCGACCAGCGTGGCGTCGTTCTCGTTGCGGGCACGGCCGGGCGCGCCCGTCGCGATGCCGCTGCGCTGGGAGGAACTCGGCAGGATCAAGGGCGGCAACGCGTTCGATATCCGTACCGCCCCCGCACGACTGCGTCGGCTGAAGCGCCATCCCTGGGACGGCATCGACACACTGAAGCAGAAGTTGCCGCGCTGACGGCGCGCCTTCACCCGCGACAAACGCGACGTCCGCCCGGACGTCGTATCGTGTCGTCCCCCCGTTCCAGGAAAGCGCATGGCGCACCGGCCATTGTTTCCGTTCGTGTTGAGCCTTGCCCTGGCGGCATGCAGTCCGCAGACGCCCCCCGACCAGGCGCAGACTCCGCCGGCACCCGGCACCGCCGCGGCCCCGACCGAGCCCGACATTCCCACGAAACAGGGACAGACCACCTCGTACCGTTACCAATGCGGGGAACTGGATGTCACCGCCCACTTCCATGGTGAAGGCGATGCCGACATCGGTTTCAACGGACGCATCCTCACGCTGCCGCATGTTTCCGCGGCCGAAGGAGCCCGTTACGCGGATGCGGCCGGCAACGCATTCCACAGCAGTGCCGCCGGCGAGGCGAACCTGATCGTGGCCGGAGAAGCCCCCCGTGTCTGCCGCGGGCCGGGCGCCCTTCCGACAGGCTGACGGCGCTGCCTCCGACCCGCTAAAGTCCACCGCGAAACGGCCGATACGGCTGGCGACAAAGCCGCTGGCGAAGGCATGCAGGGCGCCGGCGGACCATCGTTGTTGTGCGTGCCGGGGAGATGGGGATCTGCCGGCTTCGTAGGGGAACCGGGTGGATACAGAGCGCGGCACGCAAGCGGACTTGGCTCGGGAAGGCGGTGGCCGTCGCCTGCCGACGCGCGTGGCTGCGCTCATCATTTTCTCCGCACTCGGCGCGATGCTCACCGCGACCGTTCTGGAAATCCAGGCCGGTGCGACCGCGTACATCGTCGGCGAAAGCCATTGGTCCAAGGCGCAACAGACCGCGGTCTACAGTCTCTATCGCTACACCCGCCACGGCCATGCCGAGGATCTGGAGGGCGCGCGCGAAGCCCTGCGCGTTCCACTGGGGGATCGTGCCGCGCGGCTGGCGCTGGAAAGCCGTCCCATCGATCTGCAGGCCGCGCGCCGCGGATTCATCGACGGCGGCAACGCACCGGTGGATGTCGATCGCATGATCCGCATGTACCGCGTGTTTTCGCACGCGCCGTACTTCCGCGATTCGGTGAAGCAGTGGAGCCGCTCCGATGCGGACATCCTGCGCCTGCGCGCCCTCACCGATGAAATCGAACAGCGTCGCCGCCTGGGCACGCTGGATGACGAGGATATCGGCGCGTACCAGCAGATGCTGGTCGAACTCGATGACCGCCTGCGCCGATCGGAACTGAAGTTCTCGCGTTCGCTGGTCGATGGTTCGCGCTTCCTGCGCGTGGCGTTGACCATCCTCAGCGTGATCGCCTTCTTCGCGCTGGCCTGGTATGCCTTGTCGATCATGCGCCGCACGCTGGTGCATATCCGCCAGACCGAATCCGAATTCCGCGCGGCGTTCCACCAGGCTTCGGTCGGCATGCTGAAGCTCGACCACGAAGGCCGCTTCACCCAGGCCAATGAAGCGTTGGCGCAGATCCTGGGCTATCCGCTGGAAGAACTGAGACGGCAGCGGCTGGCGGATGTGCTTCCTCCGGAAGACATGCGTTACGACGAAGAGGGACGCATCGACTGGGCGACGATGATCGAACCGGCCGAACGCCGCCTGCGGCGCGCCGACGGCAGCAGCCGCTGGGTGCGCTGGAGCGCGTCGAACATCAATTCCGGCGGACGCAACGCGCGGATATTCGCCGTGGTGGAAGACGTATCCGAAGCACGCGAACTGGCCAGCGAGATCGCGCACCAGGCCAGCCATGATGACCTGACCGGCTTGATCAACCGGCGCGAAATCGAACGCAGGCTCGGCCATGTCACGCAAAGCGTCGAGCGCGACGAAGGGCGGCATTCGCTGTGCTTTGTCGATCTGGATCAGCTCAAGCTGGTCAACGACACCTGCGGCCACGCGGCCGGTGATCGCTTCCTGCGCCAGTTCGCGCACGCGCTGTCTTCGCAGCTGCGTGGCGATGACTGGGTCGGGCGACTGGGGGGCGACGAGTTCGCGGTCTTCCTCGCCGATGCCTCGCTGGAAGATGCGGAGCGGGTGGCGCAGCGCATCCACGCGCGCCTGGGCCAGTCGGCGTTCCACTGGAACGATCGCAAGTTCGGGCTGGGTTGCAGCATCGGCGTCGTGGAGATCAACCGCGACACCCACGATGCGGACTGGCTGCTCCGTGCCGCCGACACGGCCTGTTACCTGGCCAAGGAAGAAGGCCGCAATCGCATCCGCTGCTATCGCGAAACCGACGAAGCTTTCGCGCGCCGGCAGAGCGAACTGGATTGGGTGGCGCACGTGCAACTGGCGATCGCCGAGGATCGCCTGCTGCTGTACGCACAGCGCATCAAGGCGCTGCGTGGCGAGGATCGCCTGCAGTACGAGGTGCTTGTCCGCATGATCGATCGCGATGGCCGGCTGTATCCGCCGAGCTATTTCCTGCCGCCGCTGGAACGCTACGGCCAGGTGATGATCCTGGACCGCTACGTGCTGGCGAGCACGCTGGAGCAGATCAGCCGTGATACGCGCCACCTGCTGTCGCTGGATCTCTGCCACATCAACGTGTCCGCGCAGTCGATCGCCGACCCGCAGTTCCGCCAGTTCGCGGTGGAGCAGCTGGATCGCCATCCCGGCATCGCCAAGAAGATCTGCTTCGAGATCACCGAGACCGCAGTGATCGGCAACCTGACCGATGCCTGCCTCTTCATCGAGGCCATGCGCGCGCGCGGTTGCTGCATCGCGCTGGACGATTTCGGCAGCGGGCTGTCCTCGTTTGCGTACCTCAAGAGCCTGGACGTCGACATCCTGAAGATCGATGGCGCCTTCATCCGCGATCTCGGCAAGGACAACGTGGACCTGGCGCTGGTGCGTTCGATGAGCCAGGTCGGCCACGCACTGGGCAAGCGCACCATCGCCGAATGGGTCGAGAACGAAGCGGCGATGAAGAAGCTCAACGAGGTCGGCATCGACTACGTCCAGGGCTACGCGATCCATGCGCCGGCGCCGCTGTCGGCCCTGATGCGCGAGTGGAAGGCCAATCGCCCGGATCCGCTGGCGATGGCGGCCGGCTGAGCCGTTTCGCCGCCATCCGGTCGGCGAATCGCCGATAATGCCGGCATGACCGTACGCCTCAACAAGCACATCGCCGAAACCGGCTTCTGTTCCCGGCGTGAAGCCGATCGCCTCATCTCCGAAAAGCGCGTCACCGTCAACGGCCAGCCGGCCGGCATGGGCAGCGTGGTGGGCGAGGGCGACGAAGTGAAGGTCGACGGCCAGCCATTGCGCGCCCGCCCGGCGAAGTGCGGCAAGCGGCGGCATGTCTACATCGCGCTCAACAAACCGGTGGGCATCACGTGCACGACCGAGAGCGCGGTCAAGGGCAACATCGTGGATTTCGTCGGCCACGAACAGCGCATCTTCCCGATCGGCCGGCTGGACAAGGATTCGGAAGGCCTGATCCTGATGACCAGCAACGGCGACATCGTCAACCAGATCCTGCGGGCGGAAAACCGCCACGAAAAGGAATATCTGGTCGCGGTCAACAAGCCGGTCACCGATGAATTCCTCCGCGGCATGGCGCGCGGCGTGCGCATCCATGGGCAGATGACCTTGCCGTGCCGCACCACCCGCATCGCCAAGTTCGGTTTCCGCATCCTGCTGACGCAGGGCTTGAACCGGCAGATCCGCCTGATGTCGGCGGAGTTCGGATACCGGGTGACCCAGCTGCGCCGCGTGCGCATCGACAACGTCAAACTGGGTGCGCTCAAGCCCGGCCAGTGGCGCAATCTCACCGATGCCGAACTGCGTGGCCTGCTGCCGCAGCACACGGACTGGTAAGCCGGTCACGGTTGTACGGCGCGTGGATCGCGCGGGCATAATGACGCGTCCCACGAGGCCTGTTCCGGCATGAGCCGACCTGCCAAGCCCGACAACGAGGAAGCCCGCCTGGCTGCGTTGCGGAGCTTCGACATCCTCGACACCGCGCCGGAAGTGGCGTTCGATGATCTGGTGGCGATCGCTTCCGGCATCTGCGCAGTGCCGATGGCGTCGGTCACCTTGATTGATCGCGAACGACAGTGGTTCAAGGCGCGCGTCGGCATGGACGATCCGGAAACGCCGCTGGACACCTCGTTCTGCGCCCACGCCATCCTGACGCCGGACGTCATCACGGTGGTCAACGACGCCACGCAGGACGCGCGCTTCTCCGACAACCCGCTCGTGCTGGCCGAAGGCGGCATCCGCTTCTACGCGGGCGCGCCACTGGTGTCTTCGGATGGTTTCGCGCTGGGCACGCTGTGCGTGGTCGACAACCAGCCGCGCCAGCTGGAGCCATTCCAGCTGGATGCCCTGAAGGCGCTGTCACGCCAACTCGGCCATCTGATCGAACTGCGGCGGGTCAGTCGCGAACTGAGCCTGCAACTTCGCGAGCGCGACTGGTACGAACAGCAACTCCAGCATTACCAGCGCGAACTGGAGCGACAGAACGCCGACCTGGCCGAACAGACCCGCACCGATCCGCTCACGGCCCTGCCGAACCGGCGCGCATTCGCAGCTGCGCTCGGCTCGGCGATCGAGCGATCGCTGTCGAGCGGAGAAACGTTCACGGTGGCGGTGCTGGACGTGGATCATTTCAAGCTGGTCAACGATCTGCACGGACACGATGAAGGCGATCGCGTGCTCGCCGCGCTGGCGGATCTGTTGCGCGCGCAGTTCTCCGGGCGCGGCATGGCCGCCCGCTACGGCGGCGAGGAATTCGTCATCCTGATTCCCGGCAGCGGGATCGAGCAGGCGCGCCTGCAATGCGAGTTCCTGCGCCAGAGCGTCGGACTGATGTCGATTGGCCTGCCGATCACCGTGAGCATCGGATTGACCGGGTACCAGCGCGGCGACACACCGGAAGATCTCTTCAAGCGTGCGGACGAGTCGTTGTATGCGGCCAAGCGCAACGGGCGTGATCGCGTGGTGTCATCGCCGGACTGACGCGCGGCATCGCAGCGCGCGCCTTCAATCGATCAGGTTCTTGGCTTCCGATGTGCCCAGCGCTTCGGGATGCTGCACCTTCGTGCCGCGACGCTTCTCCAGCAGCGGATGCAGGAACACGGCCGCGAGGATGATCGCCACGCCCAGGTAGAACTGCGGCGTCAGTTCGCGTTGCTCGCCCAGCAGCAGCACCGCCAGCACGATGGCGTAGACCGGTTCCAGATTGGTCACCAGTTGCACGCCGTAAGCGCTCAGATGGCGCAATGCCACCAGCGACAGCGCGAACGGCAGCAGGGTGCACAACAGTGACAGGCCAAGCAGGTACGCAGCGTCGCTCGCGCCGGGCAGCGTCAACAGCGATCCGGCGAAGGACGGCAACAGCAGCGGCATCAGCGGTGCGAGCAGCGTCAGCAGCAACGTACCGGCGCCGAGTTCCAGTGCGGTGACGGTGAGTGGATCGCCGTGTTCGACCCAGCGCTTGTTGAGCGAGCCGAACAGGGCCACCAGCAAGGCCGACAGCGCGCCGACCGCGACGCCCAGCCGCATGCCATCCGGGACGCCGCCCACGACGAGTGCCACGCCGGGCAATACGCCCAGCCCGAAGCCGAGTTCGCGCGGGGAAAAAGGCCGCTTGGCCAGCCAGGGCTCGACCACCGCCGTGAATGCCGGCGCGAGCGCAATGCAGGTTGCGGCGACCGAGGCATTGGCCAGCTTGATCGCGCCATAGAACGTCAGCCAGTGCAGCGCGACCAGACCGCCGATGCCGGCGTACGCCAGCACCAGTCGCGGCGGCAACCGGCGCAACCCGCGCCACACGCGCGGCAGCAAAGCCAGCGCCACTACCACGATCAGCATGCGCCACCACACCAGCGGCAGCGCGGGGAGCGTGATCAGCTTGCCGAGAATGGCGGTGAACCCCCACAGCAGAACGCAGAAATGGATTTGCAGTTGCGCGTGGGCGTGGTCGGTCATCGGCATCCGCGGATTGTCGCCGAAGTTCGCGGGACGGCGAAGTGGGAAAAACGGTCTTTGCGGTTCTGTGTTCCGGTCTGCCGCGGATCGGCGAGCGTCAACGATGCGCCCCGCAGGTGATGAAACGCTGCGGATGAATGGCGAGGCAGCAATTTTTGCAGGTGCTGTCACAGCGGTGTTCCGCGGTATCCAGTGGGCTCGAATGAATCGGACGCCATGCACATGCGTCTTCCAGGAGGGAGCGGAACAGACTGGGTACTCTTCGCCGCGCTGATGACGTTGACGCCAGGTGGTTGTCTGCTGCCGCCCGCGCCTGACCTAGCGCGGGACATCGAGCGTTTCGACGGAAGATGCAACCCCACTGCGATCTGCCCGGAGTGGCTGTTGGATCGCGGCGGTGACCCGAACACCCGCAACAGTAGCCACGAGCGCATGCTGGTTCACGCGATGAGCGCCGCGTTGCTTCTGCGCGACGGTTCGCGCGAATCCACAACCGGGTACTTCAACCGTTGGATAGGTGGAATCACGCAGCGGGGACAGGTTGTTTTTCTGTTTTTTCCGGGGCGGTGCACGGGCAATACTGCAGGAAAGAAAGTCGCTCTGCAGGTGTTCCCCGGCGAAGTGCAGGGCCCTTCTCCCGACCTCGTGATCGCGTCGCGCCGCAGGGTTCGAATCCTCACCTCCGGTT
>JAEZYE010000027.1 GCA_023419315.1 Pseudomonadota bacterium | reverse complement strand
CCGGCGTTGATCACCACCACGTCGTTGCGGACTTCCACGACGACGCCGGTGACGATGGCGCCCGGCTTCAGCTTGGCCAGTTGGGTCTGGCTCTGTTCAAACAGTTCGGCAAATGATTCGGTCATTGTTGATTACTCGGTTGATGACACAGACCGGCGCAGTCAATGCGCAACGGTCCACCCGTTGTCGGCCTGCGCGGGATTGCGTATGGCCGTGAGTGTTGTGGTTGGAAAGCCGCCCGGAGGATTCCGGCGGGCCTGCTGCTGTGCAGGAAACTAGCCCTTGCGCGCCGGCACCAGGGCCAGCACGCGTTCGACGACGGCTTCGATGTCCAGTCCACTGGTGTCGATGAGGACGGCGTCGTCGGCCGGCCGCAGCGGCGCCACCGTTCGCTGGGCATCACGGGCATCGCGGGCGAGAATCTCGCGCAGCAGACCGTCTAAGGTAACCGAAACCCCTTTTTCTTTCAACTGCTTATAGCGCCTTTCGGCCCTTTCCTCGGCGCTGGCCGTAAGGAAGACCTTGTGAGCCGCATCCGGGAAGATGACGGTACCCATGTCACGTCCGTCCGCGACCAGGCCGGGCGGCTGCCGGAAAGCCCGCTGCCGCTCCTTCAATGCCGACCGCACCTCCGGAATCGCTGCAATGGCCGAGGCCAGCGCACCCGTGGTCTCCAGACGCAGTTCCTCGGTCGCATCGACGTCATCGACGAAAACGCGCAGTCCCTGCTCCGTCTCGGCGAAGCGGACCCGGGTATCGAAGGTGCAGCGGACCAGCGCGGCCGGGTCGGAGACATCCAGATCCGCCCAACTCGCGGCCACGCCCACCGCCCGGTACAGCGCGCCGGAATCCAGGTAGTGCCAGCCCAGGCGGTCGGCCACGATACGGCTCACGGTCCCTTTGCCCGCCCCGGAAGGTCCATCGATGGTGAGCACGGGCGTGGCGTCGGACATGGCTTTTCCCTGAAAAAGTTCGCCGGCATTATGCCTGCCCCCGCACGCCCGCCTGGCGGCCGCAGGCCCGCGCTTGGCAACCACTTGATGCGCCAAGGGAAACTCCCTTAGAATAGCGGGCTTAATTTCGTCCCAATCATTTTTTAGCCGAGGTTTCATCATGAAGGTCCTGTCCTCCCTGAAGTCGGCGAAGGCCCGTCACCGCGACTGCAAGGTGGTCCGCCGCCGCGGTAAGGTCTTCGTGATCTGCAAGTCCAACCCGCGTTTCAAGGCGCGCCAGCGCTGATTCGCGAAGTCCGGCGACGCGCGTCCGCGTGCGCTGCCGGCACGAATGAAAAGCCGCCTTCGGGCGGTTTTTTGTTGGGACGCTTTTGCTATAACAGGCGCCTCTTTCCGCGGAGCGATGCCATGAACACACGCGTTTTCGTCATCGGCCTGGGTGTCCTTCTGGGTCTGGCTCCCGTCGCCCGGGCGGGCGATACGCTGCTCATCGAGCGCGTGCAGGAGACCGCGGGACAGGCGGCGCCGGTCCGCGGCTGGACATCGGCGCAGGTGGCCGAACGCTTCGGCACCCCGCAGCAGAAGCTGGAGCCCCGCGGCGGCCAGAAGCAGCAGTGGCCCGTGATCCATCGCTGGGTCTATCCGGACTTCACCGTCTATTTCGAACGTGACCGCGTCATCGACGTGGTCGCCAACCGTGCCGGCGCCGACGAAGTCGGCCCCAAGCCGGCGATCCGCTGAATCTCGCAGGGATACGATGACCGACGCTTTTCGTTTGCCGGCGGAATGGGAACCTCAGTCCGCCATCCTGATTGCCTGGCCGCATGCCGAAACCGACTGGGCCGAGCGCTTGGGCGAAGTGGAGGAGACCTACGTCGCGCTGGTGGCCGCGATCACACGCTTCCAGCCGGTGGTCATCTGCGTGGCCGACGACGATCTCCAGATCTACGCCGAGGCCCGCCTGCGTTCGGCCCGGGTGGACATGGAGAAGGTCCGCTTCGTCCCCGCCGAATACGACGACACCTGGCTGCGCGATTCCGGCCCGATCACCCTGCGGGACGGCCAGCGCTACAAGCTGCTCGATTTCCGGTTCACCGGCTGGGGCGGCAAATTCGAAGCCAGTCGCGACGACCGGCTGGTCGGTGAACTGTCCGGCCTCAACGTGTTTCACAACTATTTCGTGCAATCCATTGATTTTGCACTGGAAGGTGGCGCCATCGACACCGATGGCGAGGGGACGCTGCTGACGACGTGGCAGTGCCTCCACGAGCGGCATCCGGACAGCAGCCGCGAGCAACTCACCGCCCGACTCGCCGGCTGGCTCAAGCAGGAACGCGTCCTGTGGCTGGATCACGGTTATCTGGAAGGCGACGACACGGACGCCCACGTCGACACCCTCGCCCGCTTCGCGCCGGGCGATGCCATCGTGTTCCAGGCCTGTGACGATCCCCACGATTCGCACCATGCCGAACTGAACGCCATGGCCGACGACATCGCCGCGCTGCGCACGCGCGATGGCCAGCCGTACCGCCTGTTTCCGCTGCCATGGGCGCAACCCATCCATGACGGCGATCGCCGGCTCGCGGCTTCCTACGCGAACTATCTGATCGTCAACGGTGCGGTGCTGATGCCGGCCTACGGCGATGCAGCCGACGCACGCGCTGCGGCCGTGCTGGCCGAAGCGTATCCGGATCGGGAAATCGTGCAGGTACCCTGCCGCGCGTTGATCTGGCAGAACGGCAGCCTGCATTGCATCACGATGCAACTGCCTGAAGGTCTGCTTTCGCAGTGATTCCATGCGCCCGCCCACCGCGTGCGGGCGTATAGGTCATTGGTTGGGCGACGGTTGAACGCTTCGTTTACACACGCCCGACAGCGATGATCGATAACGGCGGACCACTTCCCGCGAGGAGTCCGCCGTGTACACACGACGCAAGTTCCTGACGTCCACCGCCGCGCTCGCCGCGGGCCTGGGCATGGCTGCCTGCCGCGATTCCGCACAGGCCGGAATGGGCGCTGCGGGGCAACATGCCGCAGTCGCCGCACCTGCCGCTGGGGGCGCTCCGGCATTGCAAGGACCGCTCAATACCCGACTGATCCCACGCACGCAGGAGCGCGTGCCTGTCATCGGGATGGGAACCTCGGGCAGTTTCGAGGTCGGCGAGAGCGCTGCCGATCGCGATCCGTTGCGGGAAGTCATCCGGCGCTTCTTCGCTGCGGGCGCGAGCGTCATCGACACCGCGCCGACGTACGGCACGGCCGAAGACGTCGTCGGTGCGCTGGTCACCGAACAGAACCTGCGCGCCAATGCCTGGCTTGCCACCAAGCTGTCCGGCGTCAGCGGACGCGAAGCGGGCATGGCGCAATTCCAGGAAAGCCTGCAACGCCTGAAGACCGACAAGGTCGAACTGCTGCAGGTCCACAACCTGCGTGATCTGAAGACCCAGCTTGCGGTCGCACGCGAACTCAAGGCACAAGGCAAGGTGCGCTACGTCGGCGTCACGCACTACGTGGAAAGCGCGCAGGACGAACTGGCCGACATCGTGCAGGCGGAAAAGCCCGACTGGCTGCAGATCAACTATTCGGTGGTGTCGCGCGGCGCGGAAAAGCGCGTGCTGCCGCTGGCGCAGGATCTGGGCGTCGCCGTGATGATCAACCGCGCATTCGAGGACGGCCGCCTGTTCGCGCAGGTCAAGGACAAGCCGCTCCCCGACTGGGCGAAGGAAGTCGGCATCACCAGCTGGGCGCAGGCCTTCCTCAAGTTCGCGCTCAGCCATCCCGCCGTTACCGTCGTCATTCCCGCGACCGGCAAGCCGGAGCGGCAGAGCGACAACCTGCGCGCGGGCGTGGGCCCGGATCTCGACAACACCCAGCGCGACGCGCTGACCGCCCTGTTTGCCTGACTCGACGGCCCGATGAACCCGACTCCCGAACGTGCGCCGCTGATCGCCCGCCTGCTCAACATCGAACCGAAGGAGAGCGGTGCGGTCACCGCCGGGCTGTCGATGTTCTTCATGCTGTTCACCGGCTACTTCATGTTGCGTCCGGTGCGCGAAACAATGGGGGTCGCCGGCGGCGTGGACAACCTGCAATGGCTGTTCATGGGCACGTTCATCGCCACGCTGATCGCGATGCCGCTGTTCGGATGGGTGGCCGCGCGCGCATCACGCCGCCGCATCCTGCCGTGGACGTTCGGGTTCTTCGCGGTGAACCTCGTCGTGTTCGCGCTGCTGTTCCTGGGCAACGAGGACGATGTCTGGATTGCGCGCGCGTTCTACATCTGGCTGTCGGTGTTCAATCTGCTGAGCATTTCGCTGGCCTGGAGCGTGCTGGCGGATCTGTTCGCGGTTTCCCAGGCCAAGCGCCTGTTCGCATTGATGGCCGGCGGCGCGAGCCTGGGTGGCCTGGTCGGGCCGTTGCTCGGCGCCCTGCTGGTCGAACCGCTCGGCCACGCCGGACTCGTCCTGCTCTCGGCCGTCTTTATCGTCGGCAGCATCGCGTGCGCGGTATGGCTGCAACGGTGGCGCGATCACCATCCGCTGCGTGTCGATGATCAGGCGGCGCGCGGGCGGCCGCTGGGCGGCAATCCGTTCGCCGGCGCCACCGCGGTATTCCGTTCCCCGTTCCTGCTCGGCATCGCGGTATTCGTTTTGTTGCTGGCGAGCGTCAGCACTTTCCTCTATTTCGAGCAGGCGCGCCTGGTGGAGGCTTATTTCCCGGATCGCACCCGGCAGACGCAGGTGTTCGGGCTCATCGACACCCTCGTGCAGGGGCTGGCGATCCTGACCCAGATCTTCATCACCGGCCGCGTGGCGAGGAAACTGGGCGTGGGTGTGTTGCTGGTGGCGGTTCCGCTGATCACCGCCGCCGGTTTCCTGTGGCTGGCGCTCGCGCCGACCTTTGCCGTGTTCGCGGTGGTGATGGTGGTGCGGCGCGCGGGCGAATATGCCTTCGTCCGCCCAGGCCGCGAGATGCTCTACACCGTGGCCGGCAACGAGGAGAAGTACAAGGCCAAGAACTTCATCGACACGGTCGTCTACCGCGGCGCCGATGCGCTCAGCGGGTGGGTGAAGCGGATGCTGGATCTGATCGCCGAACATCCGGCGCTGGCGATGATCATCGGCGCGGGCCTGGCCGTGCTCTGGGCCGGCACCGGCGCCGGGCTCGGGCGTGCACAGCGGCGGCGTGAAGCCGCCATCACGCAGGCGCCGTGATCCATTCACGCGGCGTCGGCGCCGCGCCCGGCCATACGCGTTACCATGCGCGTCCGTTTGAATTCCCCGCATGCCATGACCCGCAAGACGTCCCTGCCCGTCGCCCTGATCCAGGAAAAGAACCACGGTGATGCCGCGGCCAATCTGGCCGTGATCGAAGAACGCGTGGCCGAAGCGGCACGTCGCGGCGCACGGCTGGTGCTGTTGCAGGAACTGCATAACGGCCCGTATTTCTGCCAGCACGAATCCGTGCACGAATTCGATCTCGCCGAACCGATTCCCGGTCCGAGCACCGAACGTCTCGGCCAGCTGGCGCGCCAGCACAACGTGGTGCTGGTCAGTTCGCTGTTCGAACGCCGCGCCATCGGGCTGTACCACAACACCGCCGTCGTATTCGAAAAGGACGGCAGCATCGCCGGCAAGTACCGCAAGATGCATATCCCGGACGACCCGGGCTTCTACGAAAAGTTCTACTTCACGCCGGGCGACATCGGCTTCACGCCGATCGACACTTCGGTCGGCCGCTTGGGCGTGCTGGTCTGCTGGGATCAGTGGTATCCGGAAGCGGCGCGGCTGATGGCGCTCGCCGGTGCGGAACTGCTGCTCTACCCGACCGCGATCGGCTGGGATCCGGACGACGAAGCGGCGGAGAAGAACCGCCAGCGCGATGCGTGGGTGTTGAGCCATCGCGGCCACGCCGTCGCAAACGGCCTGCCCGTCCTGAGCTGCAACCGCATCGGCCACGAACCCTCGCCAATGGGCGCTTCGGGCATCCAGTTCTGGGGCAACAGCCACATCCTCGGCCCGCAGGGCGAGTTCGTCGCCGAAGCCGGCACCGAAGCGACCATCCTCACCGCCGAAGTGGACATGGAGCGCAGCGAACACGTGCGCCGCATCTGGCCGTTCCTGCGCGACCGCCGCATCGACGCCTACGGCGATCTGCTCAAGCGCTACATCGACTGAGGTCCACCGCGTGCCCGCCCACATCCGCGAAGCCACCGAATCGGATGTGGCCTCCATCACCGCGCTGTATGCCGACGAAGTGCGAGAGCGCGTTGCCACCTACGAATACGACGTCCCCGACGAAGCCGAGATGCTGCGGCGCCTGCATGACATCACGGCGGCCGGCTATCCCTACATCGTGGCCGAAGTCGATGGCGAATTCGCCGGCTACGCCTATGCCAGCAGCTACCGCAGCCGCATCGGCTATCGCTGGACGGTGGAAGACACCGTGTACATCGAGCCACGCTTCCAGGGGCGGGGTATCGGGAGGCAACTGCTGCAGGCGCTTGTCGAAGCGTGCGAGGCGCGCGGCTATCGGCAGATGATCGCGGTCATCGGCGAGCCCGCGAACGGGGCTTCGGTGGCGCTGCACGAAAAACTCGGCTTCCGTACCGTCGGCGTTTTCCAGGGGCTGGGCCGCAAGCACGGCCGCTGGCTGGACACCGTGCAGATGCAGCGCGCGCTTGGCAGCGGCGATGCGGACGCTCCCACGAATGAATGACTCCATGAACGAAGTTCCTTCCTCCGGCGCGCATGGCGTGGCCGATCCCATCGCCGATCAACCGCATCGCATCGTCGAACGCGGCGGCGTGCGCTACACCCTGCTCGGTACCGCGCATGTCTCGCGCACCAGCGTCGAAGCCGTGCGTGCCGCCATCGCGAGCGGCGAATACGACAGTGTCGCCGTCGAACTCGATGCCGGACGCCTGCAATCCCTGACCGATCCGGACGCGCTTGCGCGCCTGGATCTCGTCAAGGTGCTGCGCGAGGGCAAGACGCATCTGTTTGCGGCGAACCTCGCGCTCGCCGCCTATCAGCGCCGGCTGGCCGAACAACTCGATGTCGAACCGGGCGCCGAACTCAAGGCCGGTGCGCTCGACGCCCGCGAGCGCGGCCTGCCGGTGCACCTGATCGATCGCGAAGTCGGCCTGACCTTCAAGCGCGCGCTGCGTCGACTGAGCTGGTGGGGGCGCACGAAAATCAGCGCCGGCATCATGGCCAGCATGTTTGCCGACGAAGAAGTCGGTGATGCGGAAATCGAGAAGCTCAAGCAGGGCGACATGCTCGAATCCAGCTTCGGTGAATTCGCCCAGGACAACCCCGCCCTGTACGAAACCGTCATCGCCGAACGTGATCGCTACATGGCTACGCGCCTGCGCCAGGCCGGCGCGCCATTCGACGGAAATCCGGGCGCAGCACCGCATCGCATGCTCGCGGTGGTCGGCGCGGGCCACCTGCAAGGGCTGGAACGCCACCTTCGCGAAGACAGTGGCGATCCGGCGTCCACGCTGGCGGAACTGGAACACGTTCCGGAAGCCAGCAAGATTCCGTGGTTCACGATTTTCCTCGCGGTGTTCGTGCTGGGCGGATTCGCGTGGGGCTTCTACCGTGGCGGCGTGGACGTCGGTTCGGACCTCATCGTGCAATGGGTACTGGCGACCGGCGTACTCGGCGCCATCGGCTGTGCGATTGCCGGCGGTCATCCGTTGAGCATCCTGGCCGCGTTCATTTCTTCGCCGCTCACGCCGCTGCATCCGGCGCTGGCGTCGGGCACGGTCAGCGCATTGGTCGAAGCCAGCCTGCGCAAGCCGACCTATGCCGACTTCCTGGCGCTGCGCGATGACGTGCAGACCGTGCGCGGCTGGTGGAAGAACCGCGTCGCGCGCGTGCTGCTCAATTTCTTCCTGACCAGTCTCGGTACGGCGATTGGCGTGTGGACTGGCGGTTTGCGGATGCTCGGGAAGCTGGTCGGCTGAGGCTGGCGATCGCGGCGTCATTGCGACGTCCCGCAGCCCGATGACGCACTTGTTCCCAGCACGTCATCACGCATGAAAAAGGCCGGCTTTCGCCGGCCTTTCTTCATTGGAGCCATCGCCGTTCCACCGGCGCTGCTTACTCCGCCTTGAGCGCAGTGAGGCTGGCCGCCACCGGCTGCGCCGGCTTGCCGCGGGCGCGGCGGATGGTGCGCACCGTTCCGTTGCGCAGATCATCCAGCAATGCGTAGATGGTCGGCAGGAACAACAGGCTGACGACGGTGGAGAACGCCAGGCCACCGGCGATGGCGCGCGCCATCGGGAAGTAAGGCGGACCGTCACCGGCCAGCTGCGTATTGCTGACCGCAATCGGCACCATCGCCAGGATGGCGGTGCCCATCGTCATCATGATCGGCCGCAGGCGTTCACGGCTGCCCTCGACCAGCGCCTCAGTGCGTGACATGCCGCGCCGTCGCAGGTTGTTGATGTGCTCGATCATCACGATGCCGTTGTTCACCACCACACCCATCAGCACGAGGATGCCGATGAACGCCATGATGTTGAACTCGGTTCCGGTCAGCCAGAACAGCCAGAACACGCCGAACACCGAGAACAGCACGCCGCTCATGATCGCCGACGGGAACAGCAGGGATTCGAACACCGCCGCCATCACCACGTAGATCATGATCAAGGCGATCAGCAGATTGAACATCATCTGCTGCATGGCCTCCTCGTCTTCCTCGAAACTGCCGCCCTCGAAGGTGTAGCTGTAGCCCGGCGGATACGCCACGGCCTTCAGCGTGTCTTCCATCGCCTTGCGCGCTTCCGGCATCGACACCTTGTCCACCAGATTGGCCTGGATAGTCAGCGTGGTCTGCCGGTTGGCGCGCTGCACTTCGGTCGCCGACGGCTTGACCGCCACCTGCACCATGCTCAGCAAGGGGACGCTGCGCCCGTCCGGCGCCCGCACGGTGAAGGCTTCCAGATCTTCGGCGCCGTAATGCTCGGCGCCGGCGAAGCGGATCCAGACCGGCACTTCAGTTTCGCCGCGCCGGAATTCGCGAAGCGGCGCACCGCGCAACGCCAACTCGACGAAGCGGCCCACTTCCTGCGCGCTGAAGCCGAACGCCAGCGCACGCTCGCGATCCACGCGCACCGCCAGTTCGCTGTTCTGGTCACCGCTGTTGACGCGCACGTCGGCCAGTTCCTTGCGCTTGGCGAGCATCGGCACGATGTCGTTGGCAAGTTCGGTCAACGTCTTGGTCGAGTCGCCCACAAGCTGCACGGAGACGCTCTGCGGCCCCTGCCCGCCACCGCCGCCACCCGGACCGCCCTGGTTGCCGATACCGATGTTGGCGCGCGCCGACTTGGGCAGATCCTTGCGGATCGCTTCGACCAGCTGCTTGCTCTCGTCCAGATCCGCGGTGTCGAACTTGATGTTCGTGCCACCCCAGCCCTGCTCGCTGAAGAACGAATAGATCTGGGTGATCTTGAAGCGCTTGCGATTGGCTTCCAGATACTGCTCGACCTTCGCGACCTCGGACGACATCTGTTCCTTGGTGTACGCGCCCTTCCATTGATAGAACACGCGTGTTTCGCCGGCATCCTCGCCGCCGAACATGTTGGTCTTCATCTGCGTGGCCGGAATGAAGCTGACCACGACCACCAGGATGATGCCCAGCACGCTCCAGCCGCGATGTGCCAGCGTCCAGCGCAGCAGGCGCGCATAGCCGTTCTGCATGCGCGGAATCAGGCCGCCCGGCTTGGCGACCGCCGGCGGTGTCTTCATCCGCGCCGACAGCATCGGGATCAGGCTGACCGCCACCAGCCACGAAGCCAGCAGCGACACCGAAATCGTGATGGCGATCTGCGAGAGGAAGATGCTCAGCATGTTGCGCTCGCCGAACATCGTCGGCACGAACACGATGCAGTGGCACAGCGTGCCCGCCGACAAGGCAATCGCCACATGGCGGGTGCCGACGATGGAGGCCCAGATGGGCTGGCCCGGCATCCGCTCGCGTTCCTGGTAGATGCTCTCCACCACCACCACGGCGTTGTCGACCAGCATGCCGACCGCCAGCAGCAGGCCCATCATGCTGAGGATGTTCAAGGTGACGCCGGCGAAATACATGAAGCCCAGCGTCATCACGAAGCAGATCGGAATCGCCAGCGTCACCATCAACGTGGACGGCCAGTGGCGCAGGAAGAAGAACAGCACCGCGATCGACAACACCAGACCGATGCCGCCGGCTTCGGCCAGGCTCAGCAGCGAAGACGTGACGTTGTCGCCCTGGTTGTCCATCACCAGGATCTGCACGTCGCTCAGCGCCGGGTTGTCCTTGATGGCCTCGACTTCCTTCAATGCAGCGCTGGAGACATCCACCAGGTTGGCGTTGCGTTCCTTGAAGATGTCCAGGCCGACGGCCGCGCGGCCATCGAGCCGGCGTCCGTAGTCCATGCGCGCCGGCTTCAGGCGGACTTCGGCGATATCGCCCAGGCGCAGACCGGTGTTGTTCAGCACCAGTCCGCGCAACTGTTCCAGATCGCTCAGTTCGCCCACCGGCTGCACGCGCAGGCGGCGGCCGCCGTCGTAAATCTGCCCGGCGGATACGGAAAAGTTCGCCGACTGCAGGCGCGTGGTCAGTTCATTGAGGCCCAGGTTGTGTGCGGTGAGGCGATCCGGATCGATGGCGATCTCGACCTCGTTGGCCGGCGCGCCGGACACCTCGACGCGTGCGACGCCCGGAATACGCTCCAGCCGGCGCTTGAACTCGCGATCGATCATGTCGTACGCGCCGGTCAGATCCATGGCGCTGGCCAGCCTCACGCGCAGCACGGGCTCGTCGGTCGTCGAGAACTTGAAGACGAAATAGCGCTGCAGATCGTCCGGCAGATCATCGCGGATGGCGTCGATGCGCTCGCGCGCCTCGGACGCGGCAATCGCGACGTCGCGGTTCCAGTCCGAGAACTGGATGAACACGTTGGCCCCGTCGGCGCGCGCGCTGCCATCCATGCGCTTGATGCCGGTCATGGTCGAGAGCGCCTCTTCCACCGGGCGCAGCACCGTGCGTTCCACCTCTTCCGGCGTGGATCCGCTGTACGGCAACTGCACCATGATGAAAGGCGGCGAGACGTCGGGGAACGCCTCCAGCGGCAGGCGGATGGCCGCGATCAGGCCGATCACGAACAACGACACGAAGAACATGATCGTCGTGACCGGCCGCTTGATGCTGAACTCTGCGACGCTCATGCGTGCTCCGGAGCGGCCTCGCCGCCTTCGCTGTTGCCATCGATACCGTGGGCGGCGGCGCGTGCACGCCGGCCACGTTCGCGGTAGTACTCGTCGCTGCGGCGGTCCATCAGGTCATACACCACCGGAATCACCACCAGCGTCAGCAGTGTCGACACCAGCAGGCCGCCGATCACCGTGATCGCCATCGGCGAGCGCACTTCCGCACCGGGGCTGCCCAGCAGCGGCGCGATGGCCAGCGGGGCGAAGCCGAACAGCGTGCAGAGCGTGGTCATCACGATGGGACGCAGACGCGAACGTGCGCCTTCCACCAGCGCTTCGCGCTTGGCGACGCCGGCTTCGCGCAACTGGTTGACCTTGTCGATCAGGATGATCGCGTTCTTCACGACCAGGCCGACGAGCAGGATCAAGCCGATGAAGACCACCACCGAGATCGGCGAGCGCGTCATCATCAAAGCGAGCACCGCGCCCACCAGCGCCAGCGGGATGGTGAACAGGATGACGAACGGGTGCAGCAGCGATTCGAATTGCGACGCCATCACCAGGTAGACCAGGAATACGGCCAGCGTGAAGGCGAACAGCAGCGACTTCACCGACTCGGCAAGCTCTTCGCCCTGGCCGCCGATGTGCATGCCCACGCCCGCACCGAGCGGATCATCGGACACCATCTGCTGCACTTCGCGCACCGCGCCGCCCAGATCGATATCGCGCAGATTGGCCGAGATGATCGCCACGCGGATCTGATCGGTGCGGTGGATTTCACTCGGGCCGGTGGTGGCGACCACGTCGGCAACCGAGTCCAGCGTCACCGGACGGCTGCTGCCCGGATTGACGATCAAGCGGCGGATGTTGTCGACGCTGTCGCGATCGGTTTCCTGCGCCCGCACCAGCACGTCGATCTTGCGATCACGGAAGCTGTAGCGCGTCGCCACTTCGCCGCGCACCTTCTTCACCACCACATCGGCGATCTGGCGCGTGGTCAGGCCGAGCGCACCGGCGCGTTCCTGATCGAAGCGAATCTGGATTTCCGGGAAGCCCTCTTCCACCGTCGACTTCACGTCAGCGTAGTGGGGGTTCTTGCGCAACATCGCGGCCAGCTTGCGTCCGGCCTGTTCGATGCTCGCCAGATCCTGCCCGCGCAGTTCGACTTCCAACGGCGTGGAGAAGCTGAAGAGCTCCGGCCGGGCGAAGTCGACCTGTGCGCCCGGATGCGCCTTCATGGTTTCGCGCAGGCGCTCGGTTTCGGCAGACTCGATTTTCTCGTTGCCGCCGTTGGCCATCACGATCGTCAGCTTGCCGATGTTCTCGCCGCTTTCGGTCGGGCTGGCGTCCAGACGCGTGCCGCTGCCGCTGACGCCGTACAGCGCATGCACGCCTTCGTCCTTGCCGTGCTTTTCCTGCAGTTCGCGGACGAGGTCGTCGGTTTCCTTCAAAGGAGTTCCCGGCGGCAGCTTGACCGTCATTTCGAAACGATCCTGCGCCAGCTGCGGAATCAGATCCGCACCCAGCATCGGCACCGTCAGCAGGGTGGCGAAGAACGCCGCTGCGGCCAGGCCCAGCACCAGCCACGGCCGCTTGAGCGAGCCGGGCAAGGTGCGCAGGTAGGCGTTTTCGAGCGCGTGGTACGGCAGCATCGCCAGATCGCTGAGCTTGCGCATCACCGGCCCGACGATGGCTCCGATGCCACGCCATGCGCGCACGAACACCCAGAACACGCCGAACGAGGCGCCGCGGCTGGCCGCGCCGATCACGCGACCGCCGGCCGCCAGCGGACGCTGCAGTTTCGAATCCGGACGCCACTGCGGATGCGACGGCTCTTCCGGGAACGCCATCGGCGGCCGTCCCTTCAACGAGCTCAGCATCGGAATCAGCGTCATTGCCACGACCAGCGAGATCGCGATTGCAATCGCCACCGTCATCGCCTGATCGCGGAACAGCTGGCCGGCAATGCCGTCGACGAAGATCAGCGGCAGGAACACGGCGATCGTGGTCAACGTGGACGCGACCACCGCCATGCTCACTTCGCGCGTGCCGACGATGGCTGCTTCAAGGATGCCCAGCCCGCGTTCGCGCGCCTTGGCGATGCTTTCCAGCACGACGATCGAGTCGTCCACGACCAGGCCGGTCGCCAACGCCAGGCCGCCGAGCGACATCACGTTCAAGCTCAGGCCGAACTGGCCCATGAAGAAGAACGTGGTGATGATCGACACCGGCAGCGACAGGCTGATGACGAACGTGCTCCAGCCGTCGCGCAGGAACAGGAAGATGATGAGGATCGCCAGGATGCCGCCGATCACGGCGTCCTTCTTGACGTCGGCGATGGCGTGTTCGATGAAGATCGACTGGTCTTCGATGGTGGTCAGTTCGACGGTCGGCGGAATCTGCGCCTTGATGTCCTCCAGCCGCTTCTTCACCGCATCGGCCGTCGCCACGGTGTTCGCGTCGCCTTCCTTGTAGATCGCCAGTTCGACCGCTTCCTTGCCGCCCAGGCGGATGATCGCTTCGCGTTCCTTGTAGCCTTGGCGCACGACCGCGATGTCTTTCAGGCGCACGGGCATGCCGCCGGCGATCGCGCCACTGGAACCCGACGAGGCGCTCTGCACCGATGCCGCCGCCGCCATCGCGGCCGCCGAACCGGTGGACGCGGCAATCGCCGCCATCTGCTGCGCCGCCGACTGCGCCGCGCTGTCGCTGCCGCCGCTCTGCGCGGTGACCAGCATTTCGCGGATTTCGTTGACGTCGGCGAACTGGTTCACCGTGCGCACGAGGTAACGCTGCGAACCTTCTTCCAGCCGGCCGCCGGAAATATTGATGTTTTCCTGCTGCAGGCGCTGGATGACGGTGTCGATGGGCAGGTTGAGCTGGGCCAGCTTCTGCTGATCGATATCGACCTGGATTTCATCTTCCAGGCCGCCGCCGATCTTCACAGCGGCCACGCCTTCGACCGGTTCGAGCTTCTTCTTCAGATCGTCATCGGCGTAGCGGCGCAACTCGATCAGCTGGCGCACGGCGTCGGCATCGGTGCGCGGCGCATCCTTCGGCGACAGCGCGAGGCGGACTATCGGCTCGGTGGAGGGATTGAAGCGCAGCAGCACCGGCGCCTTCGCTTCCAGCGGCAACGTCAGCACTTCCATCTTGTCGCGGACTTCCAGGCTGGCCTGGTCCATGTCCGTGCCCCAGGCGAACTCCAGCACCACATCGCTCTGGCCGGTGCGCGAGACGGATTTCAGCTTGCGGAGGTTCTTGACCACGCCCAGCGCTTCTTCCACCGGCTCGGAGATCAGCGTCTCGATTTCCGACGGGGCAGCGCCGGTGTATTCGGTACGCACGGTGAGCGTGGGATAGCTCAGGTCAGGCAGCAGGTTGACCTTCAGGCTGCCCAGCGCAATCGCACCGAACAGCAGCATGGTCAGCGTGATCATCGCGATGGTCACGCGGCGGCGGGTGGAGAACTCCACGAGGCCGCCGCCCAGGCGTCCGCCCGAAGGCGGCGCCTGTGGATCCAGCTCGTCGTGTTGGCTCATTTGGCGTTACCTGCCGGCTTGGTGTCCGCCTTGGCGACGGCCTTCGGCGCCGGATCACCGATGACCTGCACCACGCTGCCGTCGCGCAGCGCGACCTTGCCGGCGGTGACGACGCGCTCGCCCGGCTTCAGGCCTTCGCGCACTTCAACCCATTCGCCGTCCGCGTAGCCCAGCTTCACCGGCACGCGCGCGGCCTTCTTGTCGCGCACGACGAACACCGCCGGGTCACCGTCATCCAGCAGCGCGACGCGCGGCACGACCAGTGCATCGGCGCGCTGGTCGTAGTCGATCTTCATGCGGCCGAACATGCCCGGCTGCAGGATGCCGCCGTCTTCGAACGCGCAGATCACGCGGAACGTGCCGCTGCCCGAATCGACCACCGGCGCCACGCGATCCACCTTGCCTTCGAAAGTCTTGCCCGGCAGCGCGTCCACGCGCAGCTGCACCGGCAGGCCGGCCTTGAGCGTGGACAGTTCGCGCTCCGGCACGCTCAGCGTGGCTTCCAGGCGCGAGGTATCGACGATGCGGAAAATCGGCGTATTGATTTGCACGAAGTTGCCGGTCTTGATCGAGCGCGACGCAATCACGCCGGAAATCGGCGCGATGACGGTCGTGTACGACAGTTCCAGCTTCATCAGGTTGTACTGCGCACGGGCGTTTTCCAGATCGAACTTGATCTGATCGACGTCGTTGGCGCTGATCATCTGCTGGCCCACCAGTTGCTGCGCGCGGCGGTAATTGTTTTCCAACTTGCGCATGGTGGCTTCGGCCTGCGCCAGTCCCAGGCGGGCGCGGTCGGGATCCAGCCGGACCAGCGCCTGGCCGGCGGTCACGTGCTGGCCTTCCTCGACCATCACGTTCAAGGCGACGCCGGATGTCTTGGCGACCACCTGCGACTCCGCGCGGGGTTCGAGCGGCGCCGTGCCGGTGTAGCTGGCGGCCACCGCGCGTCGCGTCGCCGCTACGGCTTCAACGGGAATCGCGTCGACTTCCTTGGCTTCGCCGTTCTTGGCCTGGGCTTCCGCAGCCGGCCCGCCTCCCTTGCAGGCGGACAGGACCAACATGCCGCACAGGGCGGGCAGCAGCGCAAGGCGCAGGTAGGAGCGACCGGAATGTGCGAGGGCTCGAGACATGGGGGTGGACCGTGGTGGTGTTGTTTAGGTGTTGTATCAAGGTATATCACCATGCCCACGCGTCTCATGCGCCGAAGGTCATGGTGACCTGCGTCCGTAATGACCGCTATCAATCACGTCTGCGTGATCGACCGACAGCCTGCAAACTCGATGCTGCGGTGCGTTGACCGTTCAGCGGATGGCGACCGTTCTTGCCCTCACGCTATACTCCGCCCAGCCAAGCGCTGCGGATTGGACCCAGCGCGCGCAAATGAGAGTCCCGGATTACGACATGATGCGACCGCTTCCGCTCGCCGCTTGCCTTGCTTTGGCCGCCGCCCTTCCGATGGCCGCCCTGACCGCCCAGACACCTGCGAACGAGGCGGCTTCGGCCGCCGCCCCCGCGACGACGCAACCCGCAGCCGAAGCCGCGCCGGCGCCCGCACCGGCCAAGCCGGTCGGCAATGCCGACAAGGGCCGCACGCTGACCTACACCTGCCAGGGTTGCCACGGCATCGAGGGTTACAAGAATGCGTACCCGAACTACCACGTGCCGCGCATCGGCGGCCAGTCGGCGGAATACCTGACCAACGCGCTGACCGAATACAAGAACGGCAACCGCAAGCACCCGACCATGCAGGCGCAGTCCCAGAGCTTCTCGGATCAGGACATCGCCGACATCGCCGCCTTCCTTTCCACCGTCAAGTAATCCGCTCATGCCCAACGCCAAGCACGCCCAGCGTCTAGCCATCGCCCTGTTCGCTGCCCTCGCCCTGGTGGCATGTTCGAAGGTCGAAACCAACGAAACCGCCGCCGCCAATCCGGGCCACGCCAGCGGCGAACACGGTTCCAGCTCTTCGGCCGGTTTGCCGAACGGACGCATCGCCGCGGGTGAAGCCCTCGCCAATGCCAAGGGCAAGGCGACCGGCCAAAGCTGCATCGACTGCCACGGTGCCGAAGGCAACGCGCCGATCGATGGCACGTATCCCAAGCTCGGGGGCCAGTACGCCGACTACCTCGCCCACGCTTTGCAGGCCTACCGTGCCGGTGATCGCCAGCACGCGCTGATGACCCCGCAGGCGGCGACGCTCAGCGATCAGGACATCTCGGATCTGGCCGCCTACTTCGGTTCGCGTCCGAGCAAGCTGCGCGATCTGCACGGCGTGCATTGAGCCGCCAGCGCCCTCGCAATGTCATCTGAAAAACGGAGCCGCAAGGCTCCGTTTTCTGTTGCGGCGTTGAAGCGGAATTGCGGCGTGTGGACGCGCCGACTGACCGTGCTGCGCTTCACTGGCGCCACAACGTGAAGCGCGTTCTGGAAGACACCCGCACGCGCACGGTCTTGCGCGGACTGCCCGCTCAGGAATCCGTCGGAATCGGCGTGCGCTTGACCGGAATCTCCGGCGGCGGACGCGCGCTGGCCGGCTGTTCGTTGAGATTCGGATCGAACAGGCCGCAGCCGCCGCCCAACTGCAGCACGGAGATCACGCAGCGAATCTTCTTGTTCGTGCCGGGGATTGCGATGGTGGTTTCGCGGATGTTGCGGCGAACCCATTCGGCCAGCAGCGATTCGTTCGGCACCCAGTACTTGTCGAATTTCGTCGGCTCGTAGTCGTACGGCGGACGCTGCAACCAGGTGCCCGACTGATCAATCCGCTCACGCGTCCATTGGTCGCTTTCACCACCCGGCGCACCGCGCGATGCCGTCGTGTCGCCGGTGGACGAACCGGGCAGGCGCACACTGCCGTCCGCGTTGAACAGGCCCGGCGTGCGACCGGCATCCGCGCCACTGTCGCCGGCCACGTTTCGGTTCGAAGCGCCCCAATCGACGCCCCGCGTGGGCGTTGCCCAACCGCCGCTCTGATCGGCGCGCGCCGGACCGGTTGCATTCGCACCGGGTTGCTGGCCGCCACTCGGCGCAGGCGTCGCCGCCGTACCCGATGCGTTTCCCGTGGCGGGACGCCGGGTCGATGCGGCTGCAGATGACGTGGACGCGCTCGACGATGCGCCTGTATCGGCAGCTGCCGTATTGCCGGTCTGCGGCGAAGGGCGTGGCGCGGCGATTTCGCGTTCGCGCACATTGACCGAGGGCGTCGACAGATCCCGGGTGGGCGCGATTCGCGACGGCACGTCGGCCATCTGCACGCGCGGCAACGGCGCGGCGATTTCGCGTTCCTGCACTTCCTGCACGGGCCGCTGGATGCTCGGCGAAGGCACCGGAATGTCGCGGGTGACGCGGGGCACCGGCGGCGCCTGCAATACGACGACTTCCCGTTCCTGCACCTGTACGTCGCGTGCGACGGTGGCGCTGCTGACCGTCTCCGTGCGAAGCGTAGGCGGCGGCAATACATAGTCGGTTTGCGGAACCGGGGTTTCCGTGACCTGCACCGGTTGTGCGGCAGGCGGCACGGGTTCGGGAATCTCGCGTTCGCGCACCGGAGGAATTTCAGCGCTCGCTGCGGACGTCGGCGGGACGAACGTTTCCGCGACGCGCGGCGTGGTCGGCGATTCCCGCTCGCCGCTGGCGGCAGGCGCAGCCGATACAGCGGCGGACGCTTCGGCGGTCGCACGCGCGGAAGGTGCGGCCGCGGCATCCGGCGGGCCGCCGCCTTCTTCGGCGGGCGTACCCCTGCCGATGAATTCGACCTGCACGCGGCTGCCCTCGCCCGCTTCGTCTGGTGCCGGCGGCAGGCGCACCACCGCGACCCAGACCAGCAGCAGCACGAACAGCAGATGCATCAACACACTGGTTGCCGACGCAAACCAGCGCAAAGCGCGCTCTTCTTTCGGCGGTGGATCCCAGTCCGGATAGAACAGCGAACGCAGCGCGCGCCAGAAACCCAGTGCCGGTGCGACACCTTCGCCCGGCCTCGGCGAACGCCCCATCAGATCGCCGACGATCCCTTCCGACTTGTCACGGGTGATGACGCCTTCGCGGGTCGGCGCGGCGCGGAGCCACAATCCCCAGCCGTAAGGCAGACCGGTGTGCCGCTCCAGAACGGGCGCAGGCTTGCGCGGCAGCAGCGCTTCGATGATGAGTTCGGCGGCTCGCGTCACCGGCGCGGGCGTCGGGTCAGGCCGCGTTGCCGCGCGGAATGTAGGGCGCGTCGCCGGTGTCGTGATCGGTGGCGTCGCGCACCGCGGTCACGCCCGGAACGCGGGCCATCAGCGTTTTCTCGATGCCTTGTTTCAGAGTGACGTCCGCCATGCCGCAGCCGTGACAGCCGCCGCCGAAGCGCAGATAGACCACGCCTTCGCCGGTGACTTCCTCGACCGAAACCCGGCCCTTGTGCTGAGCCAGTTGCGGATTGACTTCGTTCTCGACGACCCAGCGCACCCGCTCGACCAGCGATGCGGAATCAGCCGGGGCCTCGCCCTTGATCTTCGGCGCCTTGATGGTCAGCTGCGTGCCCGCGCCCTGCTGGACGTAATCGATCTCGGCGCCGTCCAGCCACGCAACACTGTCAGCCGCGACGTACAGCGTGAAGCCATTGCAATCCACAGCCCATTCGTCACCCGCGAGATCCGCCGGCTCCGCGAATTCCAGTCGTGCATCAGCGCGCTGCGTACCCGCATGCACCGCACTCAACCGGACACCCAGGCCGGGCAGCGCCTCGCGTTCGATGAGTTTGCGGAAATGCGCCTGTGCGCTGTCGGATATCTGGATCATGCAGGTATTCTAGACGTCCCCGCGTGAGGGGCTCATTGCCGCCATAGTAACCCGTGCAGGCGGTCCGCCGACGGGACGGAGCACTCCATGAACGATCTCATTCCGCTTGCCCGCGCCCACTGTGTCCCGCTGCGTGGCAGCGAACATCGGCTGGGGCAGGCACGCATCGCAGAACTCATGCCCGAGTTGCCCGAATGGGAGCTCGTCGAGGATGGCCACGCGCTCAGCCGCACGTTCCGTTTCGCGAATTACCACGAGACGATGGCCTTCGTGAACGCACTCGCCTACATGGCGCACCGGGAAGATCACCACCCGGATCTCGGGGTCCATTACGACCGCGCCGTCGTGCGCTATTCGACACACGATGTCGGCGGCCTGAGCGAAAACGACTTCATCTGCGCGGCTCGCGCCGACGCGCTGGCCCAAGGAGCCTGACCATGAAAGCCCATTCCATGCGTGTTCTGCTGCCGGCGACACTGGCAACGGCGTTGTCCGCGTGTGGCGGATCCGGCACGCCGTCCGCTCCCGTCATCGCACCGACCGAAGTCGCCGCCGTGGACACCCCGCCCCCCGACTATCCGATCCGTTTCGCCTGCGACGGCGTCGGCGGCGTGTCCACGCTCAAGGTGGTCATCGGCACCGCCGGCAAGCCCACCGATGTGTCGGTCGTGAAAAGCAGCGGCCAACCGCAATTGGACGATCTGGCGGTCAAGGCCGTGCGCACTTGGCAGTTCAAGGCGGCTACGCGCAATGGCCAGCCGGTATCGACGACCATCCAGGTGCCGGTGAATTTCCAGCCTCCGGCGGAACGTCCCCAGGAATGCTTTGCCCTGGATTCGCAAGGCAATCCGGGCTGACAGACCTGCCACGGTGCACCGCTGCCCGCACGCTTGCGGTCAGCCCAGTCGATTCAGCACGTCCACCAGTTCCGGCGCCAGCGGCGCATTGAGCACGTACGGCACCTTGCCACCGTCGAGCGCGAACTCCAGTGATGCGGCGTGCAGGAACAGGCGCTTGAGTCCGGCCTGATCCCGCAGGCGCTTGTTGACGGCATCGTCGCCGTACTTGTCATCGCCCGCGACGGCATGGCCGATGTGTTGCGCGTGGACTCGAATCTGATGCGTACGGCCGGTTTCGATGCGGACTTCGCAGTAGGAATGTCCGCCGCGACGTTCCAGCACGCGGAAATGGCTGAGCGAGGCCTTGCCGGCCGCGTTGACCTGCACATGGCGCTCGCCGCCCTGGCGCAGGCCGACATGCAGCGGCGCATCGACCGTCATCACGCCATCGGGCATCCGCCCGACCAGTAGCGTCAGGTAGCGCTTGGCGATGCCGCCCTCTTCGCGCATCAGCGCCTGCAGTTCGGTCAGCGCCGAGCGCTTCTTGGCGAGGATGAGCAGGCCGGACGTGTCGCGATCCAGGCGATGCACCAGTTCCAGCGGCTGGCCGGGGCGCAACGCGCGCATGGTCTCGATGGCGCCGTGGCTGATCCCGCTGCCGCCGTGGCTGGCCACGCCGGAAGGCTTGTTGATCACCAGCAGGCGCGCATCCTCGAACAGGATCGCCGCTTCCATCTTCTGCAGGAATCCGCTGGGCGGCGGGGTCTTGTCTCCCGTCTCCGCGAGATTGACCGGGGGAATCCGGACTTCATCACCGGCATCGAGTTTGCGTTCCGCCTTGGCCCGCCCGCCATTGACGCGCACCTGCCCGCTGCGCACGAGTTTGTAGACCAGGCTGCGTGGAGCGCCTTTCAACTGGCCGAGCAGGAAATTGTCCAGGCGCTGGCCCGCGCGATCATCGGGAACACGCACCAGGCGGACAGTGGCTTTCGAGCCGGGAGCGGGGGGCGAAGCGGTCATCGTCACTATTATTCTGATACACTCGGCGAGCGAGATAAGGGTTTGATTTCGCTGGAAGTTGACCAGCCTGGAAGCAGGCTGCGGGCCAGAAGCCAAGCTTTCCGCGATTCCGATCAGTGCGCGGCCACCGCCCCAGGGGCGGCCATGTTAGCGGCTTGTCGGCAGGCCCGGATACCGCCGGATGCATGACCGCATCCGTTGTGCTGAACATGTCCCGCGCGGCGCCACCACTCGTGGGAAGCTGCCGCCGGCCCGCAACACCCAAGTAAAAAGCGCTCCCGCGGCGTGCCGTGGTGTCGTAGCGCTGGAAACCCGAATCCGACCCGCTGCGCGTGCGCAAGGGACGGCCAACGTTCCAGAGGCGAAACGCCACGGCGTTCCGCGCGGTAGTAGCGCGCGAGGAACGCAAACAATGAAACGCATGTTGATCAATGCGACGCAGGCAGAAGAACTGCGCGTCGCAATCGTGGACGGACAGACGCTGTACGACATCGATATCGAACAGCCGTCCAAGGAACAGAAGAAATCCAACATCTACAAGGGCCGCATCACCCGGCTCGAACCATCGCTTGAAGCCGCCTTCGTCGATTACGGCGCCGATCGCCACGGCTTCCTTCCGCTGAAGGAAATCTCCCGCGACTATTTCCAGGCCGGCGTCGACCCGAACAAGGCCGGGCTGCGCGAACTGCTTCGCGAAGGCCAGGAAGTCGTCGTCCAGATCGACAAGGACGAACGCGGCAACAAGGGCGCCGCGCTGACCACCTTCATCTCGCTGGCCGGCCGCTACATGGTGCTGATGCCGAACTCGCCCAGCGCGGGCGGCGTTTCCCGCCGCATCGAAGGTGACGACCGCGCCGAGCTCAAGAAGGCGCTGGACAGCCTGAACATCCCGGAAGACATGGGCGTCATCATCCGCACGGCCGGCGTCGGTCGCGATGCGGAAGAACTCCAATGGGATCTGGATTACCTGCTGCAGGTCTGGAAAGCCATTGCCGAGGCCGCGCTCGCCAAGGCCGCGCCCTTCCTCATCTACCAGGAATCCCGTCTGATCGTCCGTGCCCTGCGTGACTACCTGCGCGCGGACGTGGGCGAAATCCTTGTCGATACGGAAGAGCTGTACGAGACGGCGCAGGAGTTCATGCAGCAGGTGATGCCGCAAAGCCTGCGCAAGCTCAAGCATTACAAGGACGACATCCCGCTGTTCAACCGCTTCCAGATCGAATCCCAGATCGAGGGCGCGTACGAACGCAATGTGCGCCTGCCGTCCGGCGGCTCCATCGTGGTCGACCAGACCGAAGCGTTGACCGCCATCGACGTGAACTCGGCGCGCGCCACCAAGGGGGGCGACATCGAGGAAACGGCGTTCCACACGAATCTGGAAGCGGCCGAGGAAGTGGCCCGCCAGTTGCGCCTGCGCGACCTCGGCGGCCTGGTCGTCATCGACTTCATCGACATGTCGTCGAACAAGCACCAGCGCGAAGTCGAGAACCGCCTGCAGAACGCGCTCAAGTACGACCGCGCGCGCGTGCAGCTCGGCCGCATCTCGCGCTTCGGCCTGCTTGAAATGAGCCGCCAGCGCCTGCGTCCGTCGCTGGGCGAATCCAGCCAGATCGTATGCCCGCGCTGCGATGGCCACGGCCGCATGCGCAGTGTCGAATCGCTGTCGCTGTCGATCATCCGCGTTGCCGAAGAGCACGCGATGAAGGAGAACACCGGACAGGTGCTGGTGCAGGCCCCCGTCGAGATCGCCAACTTCCTGCTCAATGAAAAGCGCAGCGCCCTGCGCGAGATCGAAACCCGCCACGACGCGCCGATCATCATCGTTGCCGACGAAGCCCTGCACACGCCGCACTACGAAGTCACCCGCGTGCGCGAGAACGAGCTGGGCGAAGAAACCGCCAAGCCGAGCTACCAGCGCGGTACGCCGCGCAAGCTGCCGGTGCATGCGCTGACCAAGGCGCAGCTGAACATTCCGGCCGCGCCGGCCGTCACCCACGTCAAGCATTCGCAGCCGGCTCCGGTCCGCGAGGAACGCGAGGCGGCCCCGGCGCCAGCGCCCGTGGCTGCCGCGCCGGTCGCGAAGCCGGCGGCGCCTGCATCTGGTGGTGGCCTGTTCGGCTGGATCAAGCGCCTGGTCGGTGGCGACAGCGCACCCGCCGCTGCGCCGCGCCAGGATCAGGGTCGCGGTCCGTCGCGCAATGAGCGCGGCGATCGCAACGCGCAGCGCCGTGACAACCGTGGCCAGCAGAACGGTCAGGGGCGCGGCAACAACCCGCGTCGCGAGGAAGGCCGCAAAGGTGGCCAAGGCAACACCGGCAACCCGAATGCGCAGGGCAATGCCCAGAACGCCAAGCGCGGTGAGCAGCAGGGCCAGAAGGCGCAGCAGCCGAAGCAGCAGAACGCCTCGCAGAAGCAGCCGCAGAACGCCGGCAAGCAGCAGGGCCAGCCGAACGCGCAGAAGCCGCGCAACGAACAGCCTTCGCAGCAGCAGAAGCCGCAGAACGCCAAGCCCGAAACCCCGGCAACGGCGGCTGCGGTCATCGCTCCGGTGGCTGCACCGGCCGAAGCCGTCAGCGTGACACCCTCGCCCGCTCCGATGACCGAAGCGCCGCGTGCGCCCGTTCCCGCCCGCAGCGAAGAAGCCGCGGAAAAGACGGTCGATGTGGTGGAGGGCGCGGTTGCCCAGCCGCAGGATGGTGTGTCGTCCGAAGCAGCCCAAGGTGAAAGCACCGGTCGCCGCCGTCGCGGTCGCCGCGGTGGCCGTCGCCGTCGTCGCGGTGGAGCCGAAGCGGAAGCCGGCAACCTGACGGACGATCAGCTCGACCTGGACGGCGATGATCCGAGCGATTCCACGGACGCGTCCGATACGGCCGACGTCGCCGAACAGCCGACCGAGCAGCGCGTGGGCAATCGCTCGCAGCCCGAGTTCGACTTCGACGATGACGCCGTCGCACCCGCACGCGCTGTTTCGCAGCCGGCCCGCCAGCCGGAACCGGTGCGCCAGACGGCGGCAGCCGTCGCGCCCGTGATCGTGGCCGCCACGCCGGCCCCCTCTTCGCCGGCCCCGGCCAGCGAGCCGCGCGCCGTCGAACCTCCGGCGGAAGTGGTTGCGGAAGCCAAGGCCGTAGTTGCCGGGATTGCGGACAGCGCACCGGCGCAGGAAGCCATCGCGCAGGTGGTGCAGCAGGAATCGCAGGCGGGCCGCGAGGTCGCCGAAGCCGAGGCTGCCGCGGTCCAGGTCGAAACAACGCCCGCCCCGGTCGCGGAAAGCGCCTTGGCGCCCGACGTGAACGTGGAGACCGTGCACGCCCAAGCCGCCGCCATCGAACCGGCGACCCCGGCAGACGATGCTGCCGTGGCAGTCGCACAGGAACCGGCCGAAGTGACGGAAGCCGCCACGCCGGCCGAGGCGGCTGCGACGGCGACCGCGGCTGCTCCCGAGGCGGCGCCCGCCCCCGTCACGGCCCCGGCGAGCAAGCCGGAAGCCGCGCGCGGTACGACGGGTTCGCTGTTCTTCGCACTCGACGCCAACACGCCGCCTTCGGTCACCCGCAGCCTGTTCGACCCGGTGCCCGCGCCGAAGCCGGCGCCCGAAGCCAGCGTCGCGAACAACGATGATGTGGCGCCGGACGATTCGACAACGGACGACAAGCCGGACAGCGAACGCAGCGCCTGACCCGAGCGGCAACAAAAAAACCGGGGGGAAACCGCCGGTTTTTTCATGCCTGATGCGCCCGCGCGACGGGTGCGGTGGAACCGTGTCTCAAAGCGTTCGCGAAGGATCCAGCAAGCCGTACTGCGCGGCCAGCCGGGCCAGCGCGATGTTGTCGCCGACGCCGGTCTTGTCGAACAGGCGCGTCTTGTGCGTATTGACCGTCTTGGCGCTGAGACTCAGGCGCTTGGCGATTTCCTCCTGGCGGAAGCCCTGGATCAGCAGCATCGCCACTTCCAGTTCACGCGGGGACAACGCGTCAAACGGCGAGCGCTCGCCGCTGACGTTCAACAAGGCCATGTTCTGCGCGACGCTGCTGCCCAGGTAACGCTTGCCGCGCGCCACTTCGCGCACCGCGCGAATCAGCTCCTGCGCATCGCCGCCCTTGCCCAGATAACCGGAAGCGCCGGCTTCGAGCAGGCGTTTCGGCAGCGGACCGTCTTCCAGCACCGACACAATGATGACGCGTGACGCCTGATCCGCCTTGACGATGCGCTCGGTAACTTCCAGACCGCTGTAACCCGGCAGATGCAGGTCGCAGATCACCACGTCGGGCTGCAGATGGCGAAGGCGAGGCAGTGCCTCTTCCCCGCTCTCGGCTTCGCCGATCACATCGATGTCCACTTCCTGGGACAGGATGAGCCGCATGCCGGTCCGCACCAGCGCGTGATCGTCGATCAGGAAAACACGTATCGCCATTACCACTCCCGCAACTCCAAGGCTCAACGAGCCTAGATCCGGCGCGTCGGATACCGCAACTCATATTGTATGTGCGCAACCCGCGTGCCGAAGAGAGATCCACACGCACTTGCGCCAAACGGAAAACGCATGAACAGCGCGCCGCCGTCGGAAAGGTTTGCGAAGGCCGTGTGTAGAAGAAGACAGAATTCGTCGTTTGTGGGCATGGAATCTTTGCACGGTGATGACATCCGGGCAGGTACATTCACTCCAGCGAATCCGCCCGCCCCCGCCATGATGACGTTTGATATACCCCACGCCCCAGGCAACGACGGCAGCTTCCTTCTCTCGATCAACGAATCCGAACCCCTTCATTTCCCCTCGCGGACCGAGGCGTTGGCATATGCCAACCAGTTGGCGAACCAGCGCGAGCAGCAGGGGCTGGATTACGCCATCAATGTGGAAGGTGGCGACGGAAAGTGGCGGCTCTTCCATCGGATGAGCCGCCTCAACCGCGTTTGATCGAGGCAGTCGGCAGCCACGTCCCCCTGCGCTTGCAAGCCCGCCTCTTCCGGCCAGGTCGCGGCCGGGCATCGAACCTCTTTTACTTTCCGAAGTCCGCCACGGTCGCCGGCGTCTCTTGATGGCGTCCGGAAACGGCGAGTGGATCACCCCGGCGCATGGCAGGATGCGGCTTCCTCCCGCCGACGCCCCGACATGACCTCCATCGCCGAACGTACCGCGCAGTTCCGCCACCTTCATGCCGACGGATTGCTCCTGCTTGTCAACGCGTGGGACGCCGGCACCGCACGCTTGATGGAATCGCTCGGCAGCCGCGCCATTGCGACCACCAGCGCGGGTGTCGCATGGGCGCACGGCTATCGCGATGGCGATGAACTGCCGGTGTCGCGCCTCTTCGATACCGTCGAGAGCATCGCGCGTGTCATCAACGTGCCGCTGACGGTCGATATCGAAGGCGGCTATTCCGACAATCCCGACGACGTGGCCGACACCGTGCTGCAACTGGTCGCGCGCGGCGCATCGGGCATCAACCTGGAAGACGGCGCGCTGCCGCCTCGCGCCCTCGCGGCGAAAATCGCGCGCATTCGTGCGCGTTGCAGCGAAGCCGGCGTCGATGTCTTCATCAACACCCGCACGGATGTGTGGCTGCGCCAACTGGCCGAACCGGGCGCGCCGCGCGTGGCCGCCGCACTGGAGCGCGCGCATCTGTATCGCGACGCCGGCGCGGATGGCCTGTTCGTCCCCGGCGTCACCGAACCGGACGAAATTGCGGCGATCGCGTCGCAAGCTGGCCTGCCGCTCAATATTCTCTGGCGCGCAAGCCTGCCCGATCACGCCACGCTGCAGGAGCTCGGCGTGCGCCGCCTCAGCGCAGGCAGCCTGTTGGCCGAATCGGTCGCCGGCTATCTGCGTCAACGCGCGCAGACTTTCCTCGACGCACCGCGCCTGCAAGCCGACCCGCTCGCCATGTCATATGGCGAACTCAACGCACTGTTCCCGCCCGCCTGAGCTGCGCTAGAGTGGCCCGCATCTGGCCGGCGCAACGCCGGCCACTGGGGAACTGCATGAAAGCAAACGCGATGCGGCTGGCGTTGGCCAGCCTCGGCCTGGTGTGCGTTTTCGCCGCGCACGCGCAGGATGGCGAACTGTCCGAGGCCGATCACCTGCTGCTGCGTAGCGCGGCCGAGGTCTCCAACAAGACCGCGATTGTCCTGCACGTCTTCGAATACTGCGCCGAGCAGGACGACGACTTCATCCTGCGCAGCGCGAGCGCATTGCCGAACTGGAAGGAACGCAACCTCGACTATGTCGGCCTGACTACGACCCTGCGCGAGCAAGTCCTGATCATGGGCGAACGCCACGGCATCATGCGCCCGGAGATGGGCACGATGCTCGATGAAGCGCCCCGGGAAGTCATCGCTTCGTTCGCCGAGGAATTCGGGCGCATGGGCAGCGAAGAACGCATCCGCGTGTGCGATGGCTACGCGGAGAAGATCCGCGAAGGAGAACTCGACATCGGCCACGGTGACAGCGAAGTCACCGGGCTGCTGGACATCTACGTGGAAGCCGCGAAGCGTTGAGGCGCGCCTGCGTACTTACTCCGCAAAGCCCCAGCCTTCCGGCATTTCATCCACATAAGGAAAATGCTGGAAATAGGGCCGCGCTTCCTCGTAGGTGCGGCGCACCGACGGGCGCGCCATCAACCGGTTGAAGTACGCGCGCAACGATGAAGCGTCGTGCGGGAACGGCCGCACGACACCCGCGTAGAACAACGCCGGCGCCGCCGAACAATCCGCCAGCGAAAACGCATCGCCGGTCATCCACTGCCGATTCGCCAGATGCCGTTCCAGCATGGCGTAGCCGACATCGATCGTCGCCGCCGCTTCCTGCACGCCCTGCGCATCCCGGGCAGGCTCCGCACGCAACCGATCCAGCACATGCTTCTGCATCGGCTGATGGATGTACTGGTCGAAGAACCGATCCCACAACCGCACCTGCAACGCCGCATCGAAATCGCGCGGAATCAACGGCGCAGGCCCGGGATAATGCGCATCGAGATACTCGATGATGATCGTCGATTCCGGCACCGTCGCATCCCGCGCCTCATCACGCAGCACCGGCATCTTCCCCACCGGCCACGACTCCAGCAACCGCGCCCGCTCCTCCGGCATTTCCGGCCGGATGAACTCCCGCTCGAACTCCGTACCGTTCTCGTACAACGCGATCAGCACCTTGTGGCAGAAAGATGCGAGGGGGTGGTAGTAGAGGATGGGGGGCATGAGGTGGGTGGAGAGTATTGGTCGGTTGCGAGAGTTTTTGCACGTCGGGTTGGCTAGGCAAGTGGCGGTGCACGAGGGGACCAGCGTCGGCTCGCTTCACTGCGAATTCCGGCCCAGCTGTACAGCTCCCCCAGCTAGGGCAGGACGGTACTGGCACTAGTCCAAGGGTCCAACGCCGCGAGGAGGTCACCATCATTATTCATGAGAAGTGATGCTGCAGGAATTCTGGGATCTCGATACCGTACTCATCTAAGACGTCTTGGA
>JAEZYE010000048.1 GCA_023419315.1 Pseudomonadota bacterium | reverse complement strand
CTACATCGAGATGTTCTACAACCCGATCCGCCGGCATGGTTCCGCTGGCGGACTGTCACCGGTAGAGTTTGAAAGGCGCTACGCGCAGAGCGGCGACTGAGTGTCTACAGAACTCTGGCCGGTCCAGCCCAAGGTCGAACTGGTGGTGATCCGCAATACGGCCGAAGGCCTGACTGTCACGCTGGATCGCGAATAGCCGCACCCGTCGCGCCGAAGTCCTGCGCTATCCTGATCCGCGGCCGTTTGGGGCCATGGATCGGGAAGGATGCGAGTGAAGATGTGGCGGGTTTGCTCATGAAAGTCATCGAAACCGGTTTGCCCGGCTGCCGTGTCATCGAGCCGGCCGTGTTTGGCGATGAGCGTGGCTTCTTCTATGAGGGCTGGAATGCCGACCGGTTCCCGCAGCACGAACTGCCGTCGCGTTTCGTGCAGAGCAATGTGTCTTCGTCCGCGCGCGGCGTGGTCCGCGGCCTGCATTACCAGTGGCCAAAGCCGCAGGGCAAGCTGGTCAGCGTGCTGGAAGGCGAGGTGTACGACGTCGCCGTCGATATCCGCCGCGGTTCTCCGCATTTCGGCCGCTGGACCGCGGCCATCCTGAGTGCGGAGAACAAACGCCAGATGTGGATTCCCGAAGGCTTCGCGCATGGATTCGCGGTGTTGTCCGAACGCGCGCTCTTCAGCTACCTGTGCACCGAGGTCTACGACCGCGAGGCCGACGCCGCGATTCGCTGGAACGATGGTGACATCGCCATCGATTGGCCGATCAGTGCACCGCTGCTGTCCGACAAGGATCTGCGCGCGCCGTTTCTGGGTGAGGTGGCAGCCGGGCGCCTGCCGGAGTTCACGGCATGAAGGTTCTGCTGCTGGGCGCCAACGGCCAGGTCGGCCATGAATTGCGACGCAGCCTGGCGCCGCTGGGTGAGGTGATCGCGGCGACGCGTCACGGCAATGCCACCCGGTCCATGCCGATGGCCGATTTCGATCGACCGGACACATTGGCCACGCTGATCGAGACCATTGCGCCGGGCGTCGTGGTCAACGCCGCCGCGTACACAGCGGTAGACAAGGCCGAAGACGACCAGGCCGCCGCATTCCGCATCAATGCCGAAGCGCCCGGCGTGATTGCGCAGGCGTGTGCGCGTGCGGGCGCGAAGTTCGTGCATTACTCGACGGATTACGTGTTCGATGGCAGCGCCGATCGTCCGCTGCGGGAAGACGAAGCCACGTCGCCACTCGGCGTGTACGGCGCGTCCAAGCTCGCGGGCGAGCAGGCCGTGCGCACCGCCGGCGCATCGCATCTCATCCTGCGGACCGCGTGGGTGTACGGCGCGCGCGGCAGCAATTTCATGTTGACCATGCTGCGCTTGGCTGCGGAACGCGAGGAGTTGCGGGTCGTCGCGGATCAAAGCGGAACGCCGACGCCGGCCTCGTTGATCGCCGACGTGACGGCGGAACTGCTGCTGCGGCATCCCGAAGCACACGGCACGTTCCATCTCACCGCCGCGGGCGGAACGAACTGGCATGCATTTGCCGAGGCGATCATCAACCGCGCACATGCGCGCGGCTTGCTGGAGCGGAAGCCGCGCGTCACTGCAATCGCGACGGCGGACTATCCGACGCGTGCGAAGCGTCCTGCGTACTCGCGGCTGGACATCACGCGCCTGCAGCAGCAACTCGGACACGCGCTGCCGGACTGGTCCGAAGGCCTGGATCACGTGCTCGATCAATGGGCCGAAGTACGCGCGACCTGAGCAGCGCGGCAAAATTGCGGTACGGCGTGATCAGTGCACGCCGTGCATCATCTTCTTCAACAGCGGCGCTGCCAACAGCGCCAGTACGCCGCAACCGATGCCGATTCCGGTCATAATCCAGAACAGTTCGGCATAGCGTGCGGACGCATCGGCGACATTCATCGTCGTGCCTTCGGGAACTTCGATGGCCGCGATTTTTCCGAACAGCGCGGCAAGGGCTTCGGAGAATGCAGTGGCCAGGAACCACGTACCCATCATCAGGCTGACGACGCGCGGTACCGACAGTTGTGTGACCGCGGAAAGCCCCACCGGCGAGAGGCACATCTCGCCGACTTCCAGAATCAGGTAGGCGAGCACCAGCCACCACACGCTGGCGAGTGCACCATCCAGGCCGACCTGCTGCGCCGCCAGCGCGAGCGGCACGAACGACAGCCCCGCAATCAACAGGCCCAATGCCGATTTGAACGGTTTGGATGGATCGCGGCCGCGACGCCCGAGCCACGCCCAGAGCGCGGCGAACAACGGAGCCAGCAAGACCAGGAACAACGCACCGAGATAGGTCAGCGAACCGGCGGTTTGCGGCAGCACCAGCGAATCACGCACGAGGAACACCAGCATCAGTGCCACCACGGCGATGAAGACAGCGCGCGGGGCACGTGAGGCGGGCTGGCGGTCCGACATCTGCGCAGCGATCACGAATGCCAGCGGCGCAATCAGCAACGACCAGGTCGACCACGGCGCGCGTGCGATGAAGGTCGCGGCATCCGCCATCCACTGGCCGCTCCACGTTACGGTGGGCTGCGCCTGCACGCAGGCGGGCGCCAGATCCTTGGTCATCATGCGATCGGTGAAGGTCACCCACGATCCGTAGGTCTGCTCGTACAGCGTGAAGAACACGAGCGCCATCACGATGAGCGCCATCAACGCGAGCATCTGCTGACGTTGCACCGGCGTGCATTGCGTCGCCAGGAACCACGCGAACCATGCGAGCACGCACGCCAGCACGACCAGCATCAGCATCAGCGCCAGCGAAATTTCGCCACCGAGTGCGAACGCGCCGTTCGCCGCTGCCCACATCAACCACGCGAGGGGCAGAACGCCGACCAGCGCACAGGCATAGATCACCCATTCGCGCGGCATGCCCAGCACGCGCTCGCGCAAGCGATCGGGCGCGGGCGGCTCGGCATGGCCGTGCAGGTATTTCTGTCCCCACAGGAACAACGCCAGACCGAGCAGCATGCCGATGCCCGCTGCGCCGAAGCCGTACTTCCAGCCCAGAGTTTCGCCGAGGTAGCCGCATACCAGCGAGGCGAACAGCGCACCGAGATTGATTCCGGCATAGAACAGGCTGAAGCCCGCATCGCGGCGCGCGTCATCCGGTGCATACAGGCGACCGACAATGGTCGAGACGTTCGGCTTGAGAAAACCGACGCCCATGATGATCAGCGCCAGCGACAGATAGGTGATGCGCAGCGAACCCTCATCGCGCATCACTTCGCCTGCCACCTGCGTCGCGGCGCGGCCTTCGAACGCCATGCCCACATGCCCGGCGACCAGCAGCAGTCCACCGAAGATGACCGCCTTGCGCATGCCGAGCCAGCGATCGGCCAGCACGCCGCCGATCACGGGAATGCAGTACACCAGACCGCCATACGCACCCAGCAGATCCAGGCCGGCCTTGTCGCCGAACAAGTGGTACTTGGTGAGGTACAGCAACAGCAGGGCCTTCATCCCGTAGAAGGAAAAGCGCTCCCACATCTCGGTGAAGAAGCAGACGTAGACGCCCTTCGGATGGCCGAGGAAATCTTCGCGGGCGGGCAGGGCGGGCGCGGAATCGCGGGGTGTCGCGGAGGTGGCGCGGGACATGGACGGTCCGGCTGGAAACGTCGGCGGAGTATAGGCGAGCGGCTCCGGCGGCTGGACTTGCCGGGGCGTTGCCGATAGCTTGTCGGGCTACCGTCATTTCCGGGACGCCTCCCCATGAATCAGGCTGCGACGCCTCAATTGACCTTCCGCGCCGTCGTGCTGGCCATCGTGCTGGCGGTCGTGCTCTCCGCCGCCAACGCGTACCTGGGACTGTTCGCCGGCCTGACCGTGGCGACCGCGATTCCCGCCGCAGTGGTTTCGATGGGCGTGCTGCGGCTGCTCGGCGGCGGCACCATCCTCGAAAACAACATCGTCCAGACCGGCGCATCGGCCGGTTCGTCCATCGCCGCCGGCGTCATATTCACGATTCCGGCGCTGATCATCCTGGGCTACTGGCAGGACTTCCAGTACTCGTGGGTGCTGGCGATCGCGGGCCTGGGCGGTCTGCTGGGCGTGCTTTTCTCGGTGCCGCTGCGGCGCTCGATGATCGTCGAGGAGCCGCTGCCATTCCCCGAAGGCAAGGCGGCCGCCGAAGTGCTGAAGGCCGGCGAGAATCCCGGACCGGGCCTGAAAATCCTCGCGTTCTCCGCGGCCATCGGGGCGGTGCTCAAGGTCGCCGCCCACAGCGGCATGCGGCTGATTCCGGACACGGCCGCCGGCGCGGGCTTCTTCGGCAAGTACCTCGGTTACCTCGGCACCAACCTGTCGCCGGCGCTGCTGGGCGTGGGCTACATCGTCGGCCTGAACATCGGCATCGTGGTGCTTTCGGGCAGCATCCTGTCCTGGCACATCGCCATTCCGCTGTACCACATGTTTTTCATGGGCACCGATCCGGCATTGGCGCAGAGCGTGGCCGGCGCGGGCGCGGAAGACGTGGCCGGCGCGATCTGGTCGGCGAAGATTCGCTATCTCGGCGTCGGTGCGATGCTGATCGGCGGCGTCTGGACGTTGTTCTCGCTGCGCAAGTCGCTGCTGTCGGGCGTGAAGAGCGGCATCGCCGCCGCGCGTGCAGGCTCCGGCGGCAGCGATGTCGCCGAGACCGAACGCGACCTGCCGATGAAGTGGATGCTGGTCGCCCTCGTCGTCTTCGTGCTCCCGCTGCTGCTGCTGTACCAGGCGATCGTCGGCGTGTGGCACGTCAGCATCCCGATGGCGATCATCATGATCGTGGCGGGATTCCTGTTCGTATCCGTGTCCGCCTACCTGGCCGGCCTGGTCGGCTCGTCGAACAACCCGGTGTCGGGCATCACCATCGCCACCATCCTGTTCGCTTCGGTGGTGCTGCTGTTGCTGCTGGGCGAAAGCGGACGCATGGCCGTGGGCTCGGCGGGCGCGCCGCTGGGCGCGGTGGCCGCGATCATGATTGGCGCGGTGGTCTGCTGCGCCGCAGCGGTCGGCGGCGACAACCTGCAGGATCTCAAGGCCGGTTACCTCGTCGGCGCGACCCCGTGGAAGCAGCAGCTGATGCTGGGCATCGGCGCGTTCTCCTGCGCGCTGATCATGGCGCCGGTCCTGAACATCCTGTCCGAGGCCTACGGCATCGGCGCGCCCACGGCGGAACATCCCAACCCGTTGTCCGCACCGCAGGCCACGTTGATGGCGTCGGTGGCCAAGGGCCTGTTCGGCGGTGAACTGCCCTGGGGCATCATCGGCATCGGTGCGGTGATCGGCGCGATCATCATCGCCATTGACGAGATGCTGAAGGCGCGCCAGAGCAGCTTCCGCGTGCCGGTGCTGGCGGCGGCGATCGGCATCTATCTGCCGCTGGAGCTGATGGTGCCGATTTTCCTCGGCGGCCTGCTCGCCTACTTCGTCGAACGCCGCCACGGCATGGTCGGCACGAAGGATGAAGCCGCGCGCGATCGCATCCATCGTCCCGGCACGCTGTTCGCGGCGGGCCTGATCACGGGCGAAGCGCTGATGGGCATCGGCGTGGGCGTCGCCATCTACGCCTCCAAGGATCGCGATGTGCTGGTCCTGCCGGAAGCGTTCCAGCAGGGCGAGATGGTCGGCCTGGTCATCCTGGCGATCGTGGGCTGGCTGCTCTACCGCACCGGCGCGAAATCCAGGGCGCTGGGCGACGTGGAGCCCGGTCCGAAGTAATCGTGTCGGCGGCGTGACCTGACGCCTTTGCGCCGCCGCGCGTTTAGCGCCTAACATCGGGGCTTTCCTGTTTGCCGGAGAGCCCCGGATGACGTTCCGCCTTGCTGTACTGCCTTTCTGCCTGCTGGCCACGCTGCCGGCGCTCGCCGCGCAACGCGGTCTGGACATCCGCGACCTCGCCGCGCTCGATCGTGTGTCGTCTCCGGTGCTTTCACCGGATGGCGCGCAGGTCGTGTTCGCCAAGCGCGAAATCGACAAGGCGCTGACCCGCGCCAGTTCCGGCCTGTGGCTCCGCAATCTGCGCACGCGTGACATGGCGCCGCCGAAGCGGCTGACGCCGGAAGGCTGGAGCGTCAATTCGCCGAGTTTCTCGGCCGATGGCAAGACGATCTACTTCCTCAGCGGCAAGTCCGGCACGCAGCAGCTCTATTCGATCGCGCTGGATGGCGGCGAGCCGCGCCAGATCACCGCGTTCGCGCTCGATGTCGGCAGCTACAAGCTGTCGCCCGATGGCGGGCGCGTGTTGTTCAGTGCGGAGACCTTCGCCGACTGCAAGGCCGATTTCGCCTGCACCACGAAGCAACTCGCCGACACCGCCGCGAAGAAGACGTCCGGCGTGGTGTTCGACAACCTGTTCGCGCGCCACTGGGATACGTGGGCGGACGGCCGTCGCAGCCGTCTGTTCGTGGCCGCGGTGCCGGCTGCGGGAAGCAAGCCGGCCGCGGGCGCCGTGGGCCTGACCGACAGCCTGCACGGCGATGCGCCGTCCAAGCCATTCGGTGGCAGTGATGAATACACGTGGTCGCCGGACGGCAAGAGCGTCGTCGCGAGCGTGCGCGTGCAGCCGCGCGGCGAGCCGTGGTCGACCAACTTCGATCTGTACCGGTTCAATGCCGATGGCAGCGGCGCGCCGGTCAATCTGACGGCGAACAATCCTGCATGGGACACCGGCCCGGTGTTCAGCGCTGATGGCAAGACGCTGTACTACCGCGCGATGAAGCGGCCCGGTTTCGAGGCGGATCGTTTCGCACTGATGGCGGTGGACGCGGCCGGTGGCACGCCGCGCGAAATCGCGGCCGCGTGGGATCGTTCGGCCGATGGCATCACGCTGTCCGCGGATGGCAACGCCATCTACACCACGGCGCAGGATCTGGGCGAACATCCCTTGTTCCGGATCGACATCGCGTCCGGCAAGGCGGAGAAGGTGATCGGCAACGGCAGCGTTTCCAGCTTCGAGATTGCCGGCGACACACTGGCCTTCACCCGCAATTCGTTGAAGAGCGGCGATCAACTGTTCACCACTTCGCTGACCGGCGCACCCGAGCGCGCCATCACGCCGAGCGCGCAGGAGATGCTGAAGGATGTGGGCTTCGGTGATTTCGAACAGTTCAACTTCAAGGGCTGGAACAACGAGACCGTCCACGGTTACGTGGTCAAGCCCTGGAACTACGAAGCCGGCAAGAAGTATCCGGTCGCCTTCCTGATCCATGGCGGCCCGCAGGGCAGTTTCGGCAACGGCTGGAGCTATCGCTGGAATCCGCAGACGTACGCCGGCCAAGGCTACGCGGTGGTGATGATCGATTTCCACGGCTCCACCGGATACGGCCAGGCATTCACCGACGCGATCAGCCAGCATTGGGGCGATCGCCCGCTGGAGGATTTGCAGAAGGGCTGGGCCGCGGCGCAGCAGAAGTACGGCTTCCTCGACGGCAATCGCGCCTGCGCGCTCGGCGCGAGCTATGGCGGCTTCATGGTGAACTGGATTGCCGGCAACTGGAGCCAGCCATGGAAGTGCCTGGTCAACCACGACGGCGTGTTCGATCAGCGCATGATGGGTTACTCCACCGAGGAACTGTGGTTCACCGAATGGGAGCAGGGCGGCACGCCATATGACGTGCCGAAGAACTACGAGAAGTTCAACCCGGTCAACCACGTGCAGGACTGGAAGGTGCCGATGCTGGTCGTGCATGGCCAGCTCGATTACCGCATTCCGGTCGAGCAGGGCCTGGCGGCGTTCACCGCGCTGCAGCGCAAGGGCATCGCGTCGAAGTTCCTGTATTTCCCCGACGAGAATCACTGGGTGCTGAAGCCGCAGAACAGCGTGCTCTGGCATGACACGGTCAATGGCTGGCTGAAGCAGCACATCGGCCAGTAAGTGATCACGCCGGCCGCGGCGGCTCGCGCCGCCGCGGTCGTCTGTTGTCTGCACCTTGATGGAGTCATCGCATGGCGGCTGAAACCGCAGGGGCGTCCACGGCCCTGATCCAGAATGACATTGTCCTGTTCGGACTGATCGCCGCCACGCTCGGCGTGGTGTTCTGGACCTCCGCCCGCGAGCGCGGATTCTGGAAGAAGTTCTATACGTACGTGCCGGCGTTGCTGCTGTGCTATTTCATTCCCGGCATCTACAACAGCGTCGGGCTCATCGACGGCAACGCCAGCCAGCTCTACAACCCGGTCGCCAGTCGCGTGCTTCTGCCGGCCGCGCTGGTGCTGCTCACGTTGACCATCGATCTGCGCGGCGTACTGAAGCTCGGGCCGAAACTGCTGGCCATGTATTTCGGTGCATCGATCAGCATCATGCTCGGTGCGTTCGTCGCCTTCTGGCTGATGGGGTTGATCCATCCGGAAACTGTGGCGGGCGATACCTGGGGCGGAATGGCGGCGCTGGCCGGAAGCTGGATCGGCGGCGGCGCCAACATGCTGGCGATGAAGGAGGTGTTCGCGGTCGACGAAACCACCTTCGGCCAGTTCGTCGTCGTCGATGTCAGCGTCGGCTACATCTGGATGGCGGTGCTGATCTTTCTGGCCAACCGCGCGCAAGCCATCGATGCCCGGTCCGGTGCGGACACACGCGCCATCGAGGAACTGAAAGAGCGGCTGGCGACCTATCAGAAAGAACACGAGCGCATCACGAGCCTGCCGGATCTGATGGTGATCCTCGGCATCGCCTTCGGCACGGTCGGTCTGTCGCATGCAATCGCGACGCCGGCTTCGACGTGGTTCGCCCAGAATGTGTCGTGGGCCCGGCAGGTGAGCCTGCACGAGCCATTCGTCTGGGTCGTCGTGTTGTCCACGCTGGTGGGCCTGGGCTTGAGCCTCACCCGCGCGCGCACGCTCGATGGCGCGGGCGCGTCGAAGATTGGCGCGCTGTTCCTGTACATCCTGATCGCCTGCATCGGCATGCAGATGGATATCGGTTCACTGGCGGACAAACCGTGGCTGCTCGGCCTGGGTTTGATCTGGATTCTCGTGCACATTGTGTTGCTGGTGCTGCTGGGCAAGCTGCTGCGCGTGCCGTTCTTCTATTTCGCGATGGGTTCGCAGAGCAACATCGGCGGCCCTGCTTCGGCGCCGGTGGTGGCGTCCGTTTTCCATCCTTCGCTTGCCCCGGTCGGCGCGCTCCTGGGCGCGTTGGGCTACGCCACCGGCACCGTGGCGGCGTATGTGGTCGGTGTGGTGCTGAGGAGCATGGCGGGACAGGGCGCCTGACGGATCATCCGCGGGTGCGGACATGCTGAAAGAAAAAGGGCGAAGCCGATGGCTTCGCCCTTTCCGTTTTCATCGTCCGGACATCAGCAACAGCGGAAGCCGCTCTTGCCGCCGTAGCGCGCTTCCTGTCGTTCGCGAAAGAAGGTCTTGTAATCCATGACTTCGCGATCAGGATGCTTTTCCAGCATGTGCCGGACGTAGTTGTCATAGTCCGGCACCCCGCAGCACAGCCGCGCTGTCTGCACCAGCCGGCGCCACACCCGCCGGTGTACCTGGTAGTGGCTGATGGGGACGAGCGCGGTGCCCATCAGAGGTTCGCCAGTTGCTGCGGATCCACCTTCACGTACTCGCTTTCGCGATCGGTGCGGGTGGTGCTGCGACGCGCGGCGAGAATGGTGCGGATGGAATAGAACAGCACCGACACCACCACGAACAGGAACAGCACCGACAGCGTGGTGTTCACGTAGGCGTTGAACACGATCTTGTGCATCTCGGCCATCGTCTTGGCCGGGGCGGTGATCGTGTCGCTGGCGATGGCGGCCTGGAACTTGTGCGCCTGCGCCAGGAAGCCCTGCGCCGGACTGCTGTCGAAGATCTTGATCAGGCTGGCGCTGATCGTGCAGATCAACAGCCACACCGCCGGGATCGCCGTCACCCACGCGTAGCGGTCACGCTTCATCTTGAACAGGACCACCGTGCCCAGCATCAGCGCGATGCCCGCGAGCATCTGGTTGGAAATGCCGAACAGCGGCCACAACGTCTTGATGCCGCCAAAGGGATCGGTGACGCCGCTGTAAAGCAGATAGCCCCACAACGCGACGCAGCCGCCGGTGGCGATGATGTTCGCGGTCCACGATTCGGTCCGGCGCATGGCCGGCACGAAGTTGCCAATCAGGTCCTGCAGCATGAAGCGGCCCGCACGCGTGCCCGCGTCCACGGCGGTCAGGATGAACAGGGCCTCGAACAGGATCGCGAAGTGGTACCAGAACGCCATGGTGTTCTCGCCCGGCAACACGTTGTGCATGATCTGGGCGATGCCCACGGCCAGTGTCGGGGCACCGCCGGCGCGATCCAGGATTGTCTTCTCACCGATTTCGCGCGCGGTCGCCGTCAGCACGTCCGGGCTGACCGCAAAGCCCCACTCGCTGACTTTGGCTGCAACTTCCACGACATCCTTGCCGACCACGCCGGGCGATACGTTCATCGCGAAGTACACGCCGGGCTCGATCACCGACGCCGCGACCAGCGCCATGATGGCCACGAAGGATTCCATCAGCATGCCGCCGTAACCGATGAACGGCATGTGCTGCTCGCTGGCGAGCAGCTTGGGCGTCGTGCCCGAAGAAATCAGCGCGTGGAATCCGGACACCGCGCCGCAGGCGATGGTGATGAACAGGAACGGGAAGATGCCGCCCGTCCAGACCGGACCGGTGCCGCTGCTGGCGTACTGCGTCAACGCGGGCATCTTGAGATCCGGCATCACGATGAGGATGCCGATCGCCAGCGCGACGATGGTGCCGATCTTGAGGAAGGTCGACAGGTAGTCACGCGGCGCGAGCAACAGCCACACCGGCAGCACGGAAGCGATGAAGCCATAGCCGATCATCATCCACGTGATCGACGTCTTCGAGAACGTGAAGGCCGGGCCCCAGACCGGATCCGCCGCCACCTTGCCGCCCAGCCAGATGGCGGCGAGCAGCAGCACCAGCCCGACCAGCGAGATTTCGCCGATTTTCCCCGGTCGGATGTAGCGCATGTAGATGCCCATCAGGATCGCGATCGGCATCGTCGCGGCGACGGTGAACATGCCCCACGGACTTTCCGCGAGTGCATTCACCACCACCATCGCCAGCACGCCGAGGATGATGATCATGATGAGGAACGCGCCGAACAGCGCGATGGTGCCGGGAACCCGGCCCATTTCCTCGCGAACGAGATCACCCAGCGAACGGGCATCCCGGCGGCTGGAAATGAACAGGACCATGAAGTCCTGCACCGCGCCGGCGAGCACCACGCCGACGATCAACCAGAGCATGCCGGGCAGGTAGCCCATCTGCGCGGCGAGCACGGGGCCGACCAGCGGGCCCGCGCCGGCAATTGCCGCGAAGTGATGCCCGAACAGCACGTTCTTGTTGGTCGGAACGTAATCGAGCCCATCGTTGCGGAGTACGGCGGGCGTGGCGCGGGTCGGGTCCAGCTGCATCACCCGGTTGGCGATGAACAGGGCGTAGTAGCGATAGGCGACCAGATAGATCGACACCGCAGCGGTGACGATCCAGATCGCGTTGATGTGCTCGCCGCGACGCAGCGCCACCGTACCCAGCGCGAATGCGCCCAGCACGGCCAACGCGCCCCAGCCGAGTTTGGACAGACCTTTCATGGGGAAAACCCTCCGCAAATGACTGCGTAAGAGTCCTCCCATGCAGCAGGAGGGTCAATCCGTAACGTTGATTCCAGGATGCGACTTTGGTCGAAGCGTGCGCTACAGCCAGCGCACGCGCTTGAACAGGCGATAGAGGCCCACGCAAACCGCGCCGACACCGACCATCAACAACGGATACGCGTAGCGGGCCTCCAGTTCGGGCATGTGCTCGAAGTTCATGCCGTACCAACTCGTGATCAAGGTGGGCGCCGCGAGCAGCGCAGCCCACGCGCCAAGCCGCTTCACTGTTTCGCCCTGCGCCAGCGTGACCAGCGACAGGTTGACGCTCAACGCGGTGGTCAGCATCTCGCGCAGGGTGTCGGTCGCTTCGTTGACCCGCAACACGTGGTCGTGCACGTCGCGGAAATACAACCGCACTTCTTCCGGAATCAACGCGCTCTGGCTGCGGGTGAGCTGTGCGAGAACATCCTGGAGCGGCGCCACCGCCAGTCGCATCTTGGTCAGCTCGCGCTTGAGTTCGTACAGCTTCACGACCGTCACGCGCCGGTAGGTGTCGGAAAAGATGTCCTTCTCCAGCGTGTCCAGGTTCATGCGGAACTCGTCCACGATCGGACGATAGTTGTCGACGATGAAATCGAGCACCGCGTAGAGCGCGTACGAAGGCCCGAGCTTGAGCAGATCCGCTTCGCGCTGCACCCGATCGCGGACCGGCGCATACGACAGCGACGCGCCGTGCCGCACGGTCACCAGGTAGCGCGGGCCGAGGAATGCATGCGTTTCGCCGTAGGTGATGTGGTCGTCCACGACCTGTGCGGTGTGCATCACCACGAACAACGAGTTGCCGTAGGCCTCCAGCTTGGGGCGCTGGTGTGCGTTCTGCGCATCCTCGACCGCCAGATCGTGGAGGCAGAATTCCTCCTGCAGTTTCTCCAGGATGGAATCTGCCGGCTCGTAGAGGCCGACCCAGATGAAACTGCCGTCATCGACGGACAGCACGTCGCTGATCTCGTCGAGGCTGATGCTGCGCTTGTTGCCCTGCCGGTCGTAGACGAAGCAGTTGATGACACAACTCGGTAACGGTGCGGAATGTGCGGACGTCGCGGGGACTGGATTCATGCGCGGATCCTGCGCTTCCGTGGCGGGGACGGCAAGCGCTCACCGCTGACTGACCGCAGAAAGCAGAAGGCCGGCATGTGCCGGCCTTCGGTGACGGGCGATGGCGCCACCATCACCGCGTCAACGCGCGATGAAGCGGATGGCCTGGCCGCCGCCGGGCGCCAGTTTCAATGTGAGCGTGTCCTGCGCGCCGACGTCGCGCTCCTCGATGACGATGTCTTCGCGATGCTGCTTCCAGTCCGCACGATCCCCGTCGCGATAGATCTGCGCGGTGTAGCGGCGAGCTGGATCGAGGAAGTCCAGCCGCGCCTGCAGCGTGCGCGGCTGCTCATCGGAAATCGCGCCGAGATACCAGTCATCGCTGTTGCGGTCCTTGCGCGCAATGGTGACGTAGTCGCCCACTTCGCCGTTGAGCACGCGGGTGTCGGCCCAATCCACCGGCACATCCTTGATGAACTGGAACGGGCGCGGATTGGCTTCGTAGTTCTCCAGCAGATCCGCCGCCATCTGCAACGGACTGTAGATGACGACATACAGCGCGAGCTGCTTGGCCCAGGTAGTGGCGATGCCATCCGGCGCACGCGTCTTCATGCCGAAGATGCCCGGCGTGTAGTCCATCGGTCCGGCCAGCAGGCGCGTGAACACCAGATTGGCTTCGTGTTCCGGCGGATTGCCGGGCTTGCCCCAGGCGCTGTATTCCATGCCGCGCGCGCCTTCGCGCGAAACCGTATTGGGATACGTGCGGCGCAGGCCGGTGTCCTTGATCGGCTCATGCGCGTTGACAGTGATATGCCGCTTCGCGGCCTCGGTCACCACCTTCAGATGATGGCGCGCCATGTCCTGGCCTTCGTGCCATGCGTAGTGCACCTTGCCATCCTCGCCGAGGACCTTCGCTTCGCCCGCGTCGGAGACATAGCCGGTCTTCACCGCCGGCACGCCGACCCGTTGATACAGATCGAAGGCATCGCCCATCTGCGATTCGTAATGCGCGGCATTGGCGGAAGTTTCGTGATGGCCGATCAGGCTGACGCCCTTCGACTTCGCGTACGCCGCCAGCTTTTCGAGATCGAAATCGGGATACGAACGGGTGAAGCTGAAGTCCTCGCCGTTGCCGAACCAGTCGCCGTCCCAGCCGACGTTCCAGCCTTCGACCAGCACGCCATCGATGCCGTTCTTCCCGGCGAAATCGATGTGCTTGATGACGTTCTCGTTGGTGGCGCCGTGGCGCGGTCCGGACGACCAGGTCCGGGTATCCATGTGCATTTCCCACCAGACGCCGACGTATTTCATCGGCTTGACCCACGAAACATCGCCCAGCGCATTCGGTTCGTTGAGATTGAGGATCAGACTGGACATCGCAAGCCCTGCGGCATCGCTGCTGATCTGCACCGTGCGCCACGGCGTGTTGAACGGTGCCTGGCGGACGACTTTGGCGCCGCCGATGCCCGGCGTCAGCAGGGCCTTCAGCCGGCGATCCTCGACGCGCGTGAGGTTCATGCCCGAGTAGTCGATCAGCGCGGCTTCGTGGATCGACAGGTGCGTGCCATCGGCGAGCTTGAAGGTGATCGGCGTCTGCGCATCGCCGACTTCCTCCACCGGCGTGCGGTGATAGAGGTATTCCTCGCGATTCCATTCGCCGGCGGGAATCCACCACGCGGTGGCGTCCTGTGCGAGCGTGAACTCGGTCAGCTCTTCGCGGATGCGAACCTGCGACAGGCGCGTCTGTTGCGGGAATTCGTAGCGGAAGCCGAACCCGTCGTCGTACACGCGAACCAGCAGATCCAGCTGGCGCGCCGTCTTGGCGCTTTCCTTCAGCGTGACGCGCAGTTCGTTGTAGTGGTTGCGGATCTTGCGGCGCTCGCCCCAGGGCTGTTCCCAGGTTTCATCGACGCTGCGTGTGCGCGGTTCGGTGATTGCGATGGCGCGATCGATTTTCGGCGCATCCACCAGCAGGAAACCGAGTCGCGAAGGCGCGATCAGTAATGTGCCGTCGCGGCGGGCGGAATAGGTCGGCTTGCCATCCGGATCGGAGCCGACTTCCACGACGATGCGGCCGTCGGGCGAAGCGACGCGCGTGCCTGGCGCGGCGAACGCGGTGAACGGGAAGGAGAGGAGCGCGAATGCAAACAGTCGTATCAACATGCTTACCCTGCGAGAGCGGCGACGGGGACGCCGCATCCTGCGTCAGCGAGCGTGATGCGGCTGTTTGAATACGTATGCGAAAGCCAGGTGCACCGGCATGAGCAAGGCGATCCAGGGCTGGTTGAATTGATAGCCGAACGCGAAAGGCAGCCACTGTACGAACCATGCGAACAGCGCGCACACCGCGATGGCGAACAACGTAATCCGGAAGAAGCGACCTGGATTGCGGCGGCGCAGCACCCGGATTGCGCCGGGAACCAGCAGCCAGCACAGCGGATTGAACAGCAGCAGATTGTGGTTGCGCCAAGCCGCCCAGTGTTCGGTGAAGCCCCACAGATAAAGCAGCGTGCCGCCTGCGATGGCGCAGAACAGCCAGAACGGCAGTGCGCATGCCGTGAGCGTACGCGGATGGCGTCGGCCGGCGAATGCGATCAACACCGCGATGATCAGCCCCGCGAACAGCCAGCCGAACCAGCGGCGCGGTGCTTCCTCCGGTTCCGGTGCGACGCGGTGGGGAAGCAGTTCGGCTTCCGACTGCACGAGCGGGCGGCCATCGACGTTTTTCGCTTCGCGCAGGCTGTCCGCCAGGCGCATCGGAATGAACGCTTCCTCCCAGCGCGACATCGGACGATCCGCGGCCGGTCCCAGGCCCATGTCGAACCCGAGCCACATCCACGTTGCCGGCGAGGCGAGACGGACGCTTTCACTGCGAAACGTATTGCCGCGCGAGCGACCCGCGAGCTGCGGTTTCAGATTGCCGCCAAGCGCCAGATCGAGCGCGTCGCGCACCTGCGTCGAACAGTTGGAAGTGAAGTAGTCGTACCGGTAGCGCGCGTTCTCCGGCCGTGCGCGCTGCGCTAGCGCGTCGGCAAGCCGTTGCGCCTGTTCGGGACGCAGGTCCAGCCATTGCAGGCGTACGCCGCGGCCTTCGTCGCGGTACTGCGCCAGATCCTGCTCCAGCGGCAGCGCGACGAGGTAGTACTGCATGACGCCGCGTGCGAAATTGCCGACGAAATCGGCTTCGCCCGGGTCGAAGTAGCCGAAGTTGTACGAGACCGCTGTACCGGTCCGTGGATCCGCGACGATGATGGCGTTGTGGCCGAAACGTTCGAAGAAGACCTCCCCCGGCGCCATCGTCGCCACGCCGATGCGCGGCGCGGCGAACACCGCCAGGCTCGATGTCCACAGCAGGCACAGCAACAGCAGCCGTGCGAACGGCGTCACCCTCGCGCGTTGCATGGACACCTCAGGCGTCCGGAAGAATGCCGACATGGAAGGCATGCACCCGGCGGGCGTCGGCCTTGGCGACGCGGAATGCGAAGCGGCCGAGATTGAGTTCCTCGCCGGTTTCCGGTAGATGGCCGATCGCTGCGGTAACGAGCCCGCCAATGGTGTCGTATTCGTCATCGAGGAAATCGGCGCCGAAGCGCTCGTTGAAGTCGGCGATCGGCGTCAGTGCATCGACCACGTACTGGCCGTCGGACTGCACGGCGATCAACGCGGCGTCGTCCTGCGCCTCGTCATGCTCGTCGTCGATCTCGCCGACGATCTGTTCGAGAACGTCCTCGATCGTCACCACGCCCGCCACGCCGCCGTATTCGTCCACGACGATCGCCATGTGGTTGCGCGAAAGACGGAACTCCTTGAGCAGCAGGTTCAGCCGCTTGGATTCGGGAATCAGCACGGCCGGGCGCAGCAGCTCGCGCACGGTGCCGGGGCCGTTGTCGGCGACGACGCCGCGCAGCAGATCCTTCGCCAGCAGGATGCCAAGGATTTCGTCCTTGTTGTCGCCGTGGACCGGAAACCGCGAATGGCCCGAATCGACGACCTGCTTCATCAGGTCGATGAACTTCGCATCGACGGGAAGCGAGACCATCTGCGCGCGCGGCACCATGACATCGCCGACGGTGAGGTCGGCCACCGACAACGCGCCTTCCATCATCCGCAACGTATCGCCGGCGATGAGTCCATCGCTCTGCGCATCGCGCAGCACCGCGACCAGGTCTTCGCGTGAGGTGGGTTCGCCGGAAAACGCCGAACTCAGGCGTTCCAGCCAGCTGCGCCGTTTTTCGGAATGATCAGGCGCGGGAATACTGTCGTCTTCGGACATCTCTGGGGAAAGGGCGCCCGCGTGGCGGGCGACCGGGAGAGTCTATCAGGGATGTTCAGGGACGGCCGCGGACGGTCCGGCCGGGGAGGCGGGTTGCGGCGCAGCATCGGCGCCGTCCTCCTCCAGCGGATCGATGCTGTAGGTGCAGCCGACCAGCGTCTTGCCGGGATGCGACGCGACATTGGAAACGTTGAGCACGGTCGAGCGGACCATCAGCGCGCCGCTATCGGGATCGCGCACGTCCTCGCTCAGCAGTTCCTTGCCGAACATGGCTTTCTCCGGTGTGTCGATCGCGGTTTCGAGCTGCAACTGCTTCGCCAGCGGACGCGGGTCGGCCAGATCCAGAATCGCCATCACGCTGGAGCCGGCGAACGCGATGTGGCTGCTGGTGTGGCCGAACACGGTGATCGGCCGGTTCAATGCGTACTCGGTCAGGAACATGTTGGTCTGCGGCAGCGGCCGCCAGCCCAGCGCCACGGCCTGCAGCGGATCCACCAGCGACGACGCCAGCGCCATGAACTTCTCGGGCGGTTGCTGGCAGCTGATCAGCGCGGGCAGATCCACGTCGCCGACGCCAAGCCGTCCGTCGTTCGACTGCGCGTGCGCGGGAATGGCCAGGGCAAGCAACGGCAGGAACAGGGCAGGGCTTCGGCGCATGGGCGTTACCGTAGGAGATTGCCGCGCAGCGTACCCATCCGCACGCGCAAAAGGTAGACGAGGAACGCCGGCTTACTCGTACGGATCGTCGATACCGAGTCCGGCCAGGATTTCGCGTTCGAGCTGCTCCATGCATTCGGCTTCGCGATCGTCTTCGTGATCCCAGCCCAGCAGATGCAAGGTGCCGTGCACGGTGAGATGCGCGTAGTGCGCGGCGAGGCTCTTCTTCTGCTCGCGGGCTTCCCGCGCCACCACCGGCGCGCAGATCACCAGATCACCGAGCAGAGGCATTTTCACGCCCTTGGGCAGCTTGACGCCTTCGGCCATCTCGGCGGGAAAACTCAACACGTTGGTGGCGTAATCCTTGCCGCGGTAATGACGGTTGAGCGCGCGTCCTTCCTTGGCGTCGACGATGCGGATCGCCAGATCCGCTTCACGGATGCGGCTGGCCAGCGCCGCCGCGACCCAGCGCCGGAAACTCACCGCCGCGGGCAGCCCCGCGCGCGGCAAGGCGTAGCTGACCGAAACCTCAAGCCGTACCGGACCCTTCGTCATGCCGGACCTGTCTCCGAATCCTTGCCGTCGCGTGCATCGTAAGCCTGCACGATGCGCGCCACCAGCGGATGCCGCACCACGTCACGGCTGGTGAAGAAGGTGAAGGAAATGCCATCCACGCTGCGCAGCACGTCGAGTGCATCCTTGAGCCCGGACTTCTGGTGGCGCGGCAGGTCGATCTGGGTGAGATCGCCGGTCACCACGGCCGTGCTGCCGTAACCGATGCGGGTCAGGAACATCTTCATCTGTTCGATGCTGGTGTTCTGCGCCTCATCGAGGATGACGAACGCGTCGTTAAGCGTGCGGCCGCGCATGTAGGCCAGCGGTGCAATCTCGATAACGTTCTTTTCGAGCAGCTTGACGACTTTTTCCACGCCCAGCATTTCGTACAGCGCGTCGTACAGCGGGCGCAGGTAGGGATCGACCTTCTGGGTCAGATCGCCGGGAAGAAAGCCGAGCTTCTCGCCGGCCTCGACCGCCGGGCGCACGAGGACCAGGCGCTGCACGCGCGATTCATTGAGCGCTTCCACCGCGCTGGCGACGGCGAGGAACGTCTTGCCGGTGCCGGCCGGGCCGATGCCGAAGTTGATGTCGTGCGTGGCGATCGCATGCAGGTAGTTGGCCTGGTTCGAACCTCGACCGCGCACCGTGCCGCGCTTGACCTTGATCGCGACGTCCTGCGGCTCGAAGCCGCCGGCGGCGACGTGCTCGACGTTGGCCTCGTTGAGACGCAGATGGATGGCCTCGCTGTCGAAGGTCTCGCGCTCGGCTTCCGCGTAGAGCGCGCGCAACAGCTTCTCGGTGGCGGCGACCGCTTTTTCAGGTCCGGTCACGCGGAAGATGGCGCCGCGATTGGCAATTTCCACGCCGAGGCGCAGTTCGATCTGGCGCAGATGCGCATCGAAGGGACCGGCCAGATTGGCCAGGCGCTCGGTGTTTTCGGGTTCCAAGGTGAATTCGCGTTTGCTGGACGGAGTCATGCGGTTCCGGGGAAGGAAGGCGCGCTCGACGGGACGGGCGCGGGACATTCGAAGGGAAGGTTCGACCCGGATCTGAGGGTGTCGGGCGTGATTGCAAGCGAAGCAGGTCAGCCGATGGCGGGAATCATGGCGGCGGTCCTCCGGCGAGGTCGAGGCGCGCAGGGTAGCGCCGGTGCATGGACGCTGCCACCGCCGATGACCGTCCGTCGGCTGGGTGTTGCTTTAATTAATTGATGAATTAATTATGCGCGCCATGACATCCCAGCCTCCTCCCCGCGGCCCGGCCGCAACCCGCCCGCCGTCCCGGCGCAAGCGCGCGCCGGGTCGCCCGGCCGCCGATCAGGCCGACCTGCGCGAGCGCCTGCTCGATGCCGCCCTGGCCTGTTTCGTGGAACGCGGCATCGCAGCGGCGTCGCTGCGCGACATCGCCCGACAGGCCGGCGTGACACCCGCGCTCGTGCACTACTACTTCGGCGACAAACCGCAGCTGCAGCAGGCCGTCATCGGCGAGCGCCTGTTGCCGGTGCTGGCAAAACTGCGCGAGCCGGTCAGCCAGGCGGGTGACGATGTGGCCGCGCTCATCGCCAGCTTCGTGCACGGGGTCGGCCGTGTGGTCAGCGAGCATCCGTGGCTGCCGAGCCTGTGGGTGCGCGAGATCCTGTCCGAGGGCGGTGCGCTGCGCGACGTGATGCTGCAGCAGGTCGGCCCGGTGCTGCCGAAGATGATGGCCGAACGCTTCAGCCAGGCGCAGCGCGACGGCCGCCTGAATGCCGAACTCGATCCGCGCCTGCTGATGGTGTCGCTGGTCGGCCTGACCCTGTTCCCGCTCGCCGGTGCGCCGATATGGCGCGCGCTGTTCGGCGCGGACGACATCGATTTCAACGATCTGCGCCGGCACACGCTGGTGCTGCTCGACCGTGGACTGGAGTTGGACCATGCGAAATGAAAAAGCCGTCGCGGCCGTTCTCGTGCTGTTGTCACTGACCGCGTGCCAGTCGCCGCAGGAGCAAGCGCTCGGCACGCTGGAGTGGGATCGCGTCAGTCTGCCCGCGCCTGCATCGGAACGCATCGTCCGCATCGATGTGCGCGAAGGCCAGCAGGTCGCAGTGGGCGCACCATTGATGCAACTGGACCCGGAACGCACGCGTTCGCAGTTGCAGGCGGCGCAGGCGCAGACGCGGCAGAGCCAGGGTGCATTCGCGGAACTCGAAGCCGGGCCGCGCAGCGAAGCCATCGCGCAGGCGCGCGCGAACGTGGCCGCGACGCGTGCGCAGGCGGACGATACGCGTGCCTATTACCGCCGGCTGCAGCCATTGGGCCGCCAGCAGCTGGTCGCCGCTTCCGAAATCGATCGCGCGCGTGCCGCGGCGGACAACGCGGCGGCACAGGTGCGCGTGGCGGAAGCCGCATTGCTTGAACTGGAGCACGGGACCCGTGCCGAACAACTCGCACAGGGCGAAGCGGCCGCCGAGGCTGCGCGGGCGACGGCCGACGTGCAGGCGGTAACGCTCGACAAGCTTTCGTTGAATGCGCCGCGCGCCGGCCGCATCGACAGCCTCCCGTACAAGCTCGGCGACCAGCCGCCAGTGGGTGCGCCCCTGGTGATCATGCTGGTCGGCGACGCTCCGTATGCACGCATCCATGTGCCCGAACCGTTGCGCACGCACGTGAAGGTCGGCGATGCGGTGCGTGTGCATGTCGACGGTCGCGACCAGGTCTACCGTGGCCGCGTGCGCATGATCCGCAGCGAACCCGCATTCACGCCGTACTACGCGCTGACCGGCAAGGACGCCGCGCGTCTGAGCTATCTGGCCGAGGTAAGTCTGGATCGCGATGCCGCGGATCTGCCGGCTGGCGTGCCGGTGCGCGTGGAGTTCGGTGATGGCCGCTGACACCGGTCCGGCCATCCGCGCCCGCGGGCTGACCAAGCGCTTCGGCGAGCTGGTCGCCGTCGATGCGGTGGACCTGGATGTGCCGCGCCGCAGCGTCTACGGATTCCTCGGCCCGAACGGCTCTGGAAAATCGACCACGATCCGCATGCTGTGTGGTCTGCTGACGCCCACCGCCGGTGATATCGATGTGCTGGGCCTGCGCATTCCGGAGCAGGCCGAGGAACTGCGCACGCGCATCGGCTACATGACGCAGAAGTTCTCGCTGTTCGAGGACTTGTCGGTACGCGAAAACCTCGAATTCCTCGCGGCCGTGCAGAACCTGCCGAAGGCCGACGCACGGCGCCGCATCGACGAATTGATTGCGCAGTACCACTTCGAGGATCGCCAGAAGCAACTGGCCGGCACCATGAGTGGCGGGCAGAAGCAGCGCCTGGCGCTGGCCGGCGCGGTGATCCATGCACCGGAACTGCTGTTCCTCGATGAGCCGACCAGCGCGGTCGATCCCGAATCGCGGCGCGACTTCTGGGAGAAGCTGTTCGAACTGGCGGACAGCGGCACCACGATTCTGGTGTCCACTCACTACATGGACGAGGCCGAGCGCTGCCATCGCATCGCCATTCTCGATCGTGGCGTGCTGGTCGCCGACGGAACGCCGGATGACCTCACGGGCGATCTCGCAGGGCGCACGCTGGCCGTCGCCGCGGAACAGCCGCGCCAGGCCCAGAAGGTGCTGGCGGGATCGCCGGGCGTCATCAGCGTCGCCCAGATCGGCAATCTGCTGCGTGTGCTTACGTCAGGCGACGGCGATTCGCATACGCGTATCGCGCAATCCCTGCGCGAGCGCGGCGTCAGTGCCGACGTGACCGCATCGCCCGCGAACCTGGAAGACGTGTTCGTCGCCGCCACGCGCGGCCGCGAAAGGGAGCGTGCGGCATGAACCTGCGCAGACTCGGTGCCGTAATGCTGAAGGAAATCCGGCAGATGCGCCGCGACCGCATCACGCTGGCGATGATCGTGGCGATTCCGGTGCTGCAGCTGCTGCTGTTCGGTTACGCCATCAACACCAACCTGCGGGACTTGAAAGCCGGCATCGCGGACCAGGCCAATACCTCCGGCTCGCGCGCACTGATCATGGATGTCGTGGCCACCACGGTGATCAAGCCGGCGAAAGTGGTAAATACGCCGGACCAGCTGATGTCGGCGATGCGTCGCGGCGAGATCAGCCTGGGCATCGTCATTCCGCCGGATTTCGAACGCCGCCGCGCGGAAGGCCGGGAACTGATGCAAGTGCTTGTCGACGGCAGCGACAACGCTGTGCAGAGCGCGGCGGTGCAGCTGGCGCAGTTGCCCGTCGACGGGACTTCATCGGCCACGCGCGGCGAGCGTCCGATCAGCGTGGTCAGCTTCTACAACCCGGAGCGGCGCTCCGCGGTGAACATCGTGCCGGGATTGATCGGCGTCATCCTCACCATGACGATGGTGCTGTTCACCGGCGTTGCGATCGTGCGTGAACGCGAGCGCGGCAACATGGAGCTGCTGATCGCCACGCCCGTCAGCCGCAGCGAACTGATGATCGGCAAGGTGCTGCCTTACGTCGCCATCGGACTGATCCAGACGACGGTCGTGCTCGCGCTCGGCCTCTGGCTGTTCGACGTGCCTTTGAATGGCAGCGTCCTGCAGGTGTACGTGGCGGCGGTGCTGCTGATTGCGGCGAACCTGACGCTGGGCCTGCTCATTTCCACGCGTGCGCAGTCTCAGTTCCAGGCGATGCAGATGACGTTCTTCATCTTCCTGCCGTCGATCCTGCTGTCAGGCTTCATGTTCCCGTTTTCCGGCATGCCGCTGCCGGTGCAATGGCTGGCCGAAGTACTGCCGCTGACCCATTTCCTGCGGCTGATTCGCGGCGTCATGCTGCGCGGCGCGAACCTGTGGGAAATGTGGACCGACGTCATCGCGCTGCTGGCTTTCACGTCGGTGATGATGACCGCCGCGATCCTGCGATTCCGCAAGCGGCTGGATTGAATGCCTCCACCGCACGGACGATTCGTCGCGCGGTGGCGGTGATGCGGCGCGTCGGTCAGGCGGCGCCGCGTTCTTCGTCGACCGCGACGCGACCGCGCAGCGAATTGGTCAGCGCTTCGGTGATCACGACATCGACGAACTGGCCGATCATTCGCGGGTGACCCGGGAAATTGACCGAGCGCATGTTCTCGGTCTTGCCGGTCAGCTCGTTCGGATTCTTGCGCGAAGGCCCTTCCACCAGCACCGATTGCACGCTGCCCACCATGGCCTGCGATATGCCCGCCGTGTGCGCATTGATATGCGATTGCAGGCGTTCCAGGCGCGCGTGCTTCACTGCTTCGGGCGTGTCGTCTTCCAGATCCGCGGCCGGCGTGCCCGGCCGGCGCGAGTAGATGAAGGAGAACGACTGATCGAAGCCGACGTCCTCGATCAACTTCATCGTCTTGTCGAAATCGGCGTCGGTCTCGCCCGGAAAGCCGACGATGAAGTCCGAACTGATGGAGATGTCCGGACGCACGGCGCGCAGCTTGCGGATCTTCTGCTTGAACTCCAGTGTCGTGTAGCCGCGTTTCATCGCGGCCAGGATGCGATCGCTGCCCGCCTGCACGGGCAGGTGGAGGTAGTTCGCCAGTTGCGGGATGTCGCGGTAGGCCTCGACCAGCGAGTCGCTGAATTCCAGTGGGTGCGAGGTGGTGAAACGGATGCGGCCGATGCCGTCGATCTCCGCGATGGCGCGTATCAGCAGGCCGAGATCGGCGAGTTCACCGTCGCCGTAGGGACCCCGATAGGCGTTGACGTTCTGGCCGAGCAGGTTGATCTCGCGCACGCCCTGCGCCGCCAGTTGCGCCACTTCCACCAGCACGTCCTCGAACGGGCGGCTCATTTCGGTGCCGCGGGTATACGGCACGACGCAGAACGAGCAGTACTTCGAGCAGCCTTCCATGATGGAAACGAAGGCCGAAGCGCCTTCGGCACGCGGCTCCGGCAGGCGATCGAACTTCTCGATTTCCGGGAAGCTGATGTCCACCTGCGGCTGTCCGGACTGGCGGCGTTCGCGGATGAGTTCGGGCAGGCGGTGAAGGGTTTGCGGGCCGAACACCAGATCAACATACGGAGCGCGCTTGACGATGGCTTCGCCTTCCTGCGACGCGACGCAGCCGCCGACGCCGATCAGCACCGGCTTGCCGTCCTTCTTGAGCGATTTCCAGCGACCCAGCTGGCTGAACACCTTTTCCTGCGCTTTCTCGCGGATCGAGCAGGTGTTGACCAGGACGACGTCGGCTTCTTCCGGGTTGTCCGTCAGTTCCAGACCTTCGGCGGCCGCAAGCACGTCCGCCATCTTGGCCGAGTCGTACTCGTTCATCTGGCAACCGTGCGTCTTGATATAGAGCTTGCCGCGCGGCGTGTCCGCCGGCCGAACGGGGGCCTCGGGCAACGGAACGAGGTCGGGCAGGGCGGTATCGGGGGCGGAGATCCCGGTCATGGCGCTTATTCCAGGCGGGTAGAGCGAAAGAGGGGCGGCATTTTACCCGGGGTGGTCCGGTTCCGGACCGCTTCTGCGTTTGCTGAGGAAGAAGGCCACCACGGGTGTTGCCGAAAGACCGTGCGCTGGCGGGATCCACGATCCCGGACCGACTGCACAGATTGGAGGAATCCTTTCTTGGACAAAGACTTGGCAACCGCACGCGAATCCGGGACACTGCGCCGCATGAGGGGGATGCTGCTGCCACTGGGGATGCTGGCCGTCTGTGTCGCGCTGCCTGCCAGCGCGGGCACGCTGTACAAGTGCACGGGCGCCGATGGCGTGCCGAACTACGTCAGCAAGCGCGTCCAGGGCGCCCAGTGCGAAATCATCAGTCGGTACACGCCGGAAAGTGGTGGCGTGCGTACCTCGTCCGTATCGCGCCCGGCCGTGCCGGCCACGCCGCCGACCCAGGCCGGTGCGGCGATGGGATCGGTGAATACGCAGCCCGCCCGGTCCACGTCTTCCGCCAGACTGGTGCCTGCGTCTGTCAGCGCGCCGGCTGCGGTGTCTCCGGCGACCAGCGGCACGCGTCGCGTCGTCAGCGGGCAGGTCTATTCCTACGTGAAAGATGGCGTGCGCCACTACACCAGCGCGCGGCCGAAGGGCGGCACCCAGGTCGCCAGCCTGCGGACCATCAAATACAGCTTCATCGAGACCTGCTTCGCCTGCGGCAATCCGGGCTTGAACTTCGGCACGCTGCGCCTGAACACCGCGGCCTATCAGGCCGAAATCGCCGCGGCCTCGCGCGAATTCGGCGTCGAAGAGTCCGTGATCCGCGCGATCATGCATGCCGAATCCTCGTACAACCCGTCCGCGCTCTCCCATGCCGGCGCGCAGGGCCTGATGCAGCTGATGCCGGCGACGGCCCGCCGTTTCGGCGTCACCGACGCCTTCAACGCCGGGCAGAACATCCGCGGCGGGGTGAAATACCTGGCGTGGCTGCTGAAGCGGTTCAACGGCGATCTGCGCCTGGCCGCAGCCGGCTACAACGCTGGCGAAGGTGCGGTCGACCGCCATGGCGGCATCCCGCCATACCGCGAAACCCAGCGCTACGTGGAGCGTGTTTCGGTGCTCGCCGATCGCTATCGCGGGTCCGTCGTCGCGCGTTGAACCCGGTCCCGGCCCTGCCGGACCTCCGCAAGTGGTTGAATTGACGACTGCCGTTGTCGGCCGATTAAGGCTTCCGTTACACTTTGTCGTCTTTGCGGCCCGCCCCATGCGGGCGCTGGCAGCCTTTTAGCTACCTTGTTTTGCGGAGTGCCGGAATGGCCAACGATGGGGTCAATGGGCCTGTGAATACGGGCCGACGCCGGTTCCTGACTGCGACCACGGCTGTGGTCGGTGCAGTCGGGGCCGGATTCGCAGCAGTACCTTTTATCAAGTCGTGGAATCCGAGCGCCCGCGCCAAACTGGCGGGAGCTCCGGTGACTGCCGACATCAGCGGACTGCAGGAAGGTCAGCGTCTGATCCTGGAATGGCGCGGTCAGCCAATCTGGATCGTCAAGCGCTCCAAGGCCATCCTGGACGCGCTGCCGACACTGGACGGCGAACTGCGCGATCCGGAGTCGAAGAACACCGACCAGCAGCCGGAGTACATCAAGGGCGAAACGCGCTCCATCAAGCCGGACATCTCCGTGCTGGTGGGCCTGTGCACGCACCTGGGCTGCTCGCCGGAAATGGCCGCGGAAATCCGGCCCGAACCGTATGACCCGAACTGGAAGGGCGGCTACTTCTGCCCTTGCCACAAGTCGCGTTTCGACATGGCTGGCCGTGTGTTCCAGGGCGTGCCCGCGCCGACCAACCTGGTGGTGCCGCCGCATTACTACGAGAACGACACGACGATCGTCATCGGCGTCGATCCGAAGGGAGCCGCGTAAGCCATGTCGAACTTCATCAACCGTACCGCCGATGGCCTGATGGGCTGGTTCACCGCGCGCGCACCGGGCTTCATGCCCTTCTACCGCAAGCACATGTCGGAGTACTACGCTCCGAAGAACTTCAACATCTGGTACATCTTCGGCGTCCTGTCGTCGATCGTCCTGGTCAACCAGATCCTCACCGGCATCTTCCTGACGATGCACTTCAAGCCGAGCGCCGCGGAAGCGTTCGCCTCGGTCGAGTACATCATGCGCGACGTGGAGTGGGGCTGGCTGATCCGCTACATGCACAGCACCGGCGCATCGCTGTTCTTCATCGTCGTCTACCTGCACATGTTCCGCGGCCTGATGTACGGCTCGTACCAGAAGCCGCGCGAACTGGTGTGGATCCTCGGCATGCTCATCTACCTCGTGCTGATGGCCGAAGCCTTCATGGGCTACGTGCTGCCGTGGGGCCAGATGTCGTTCTGGGGTGCCAAGGTGATCATCTCGCTGTTCGGCGCCATCCCCGTGATCGGCAATGGCCTGACCGAATGGATCATGGGTGACTACCTGCCGGGCGACGCGACGCTGAACCGCTTCTTCGCGCTGCACGTCATCGCGTTGCCGCTGGTCCTGCTGCTGCTGGTCGTGCTGCATATCGGCGCGCTGCACGAAGTCGGTTCGAACAATCCGGACGGCGTGGAAATCAAGAAGGGACCGAAGGGCAACCGCTGGTCGCCGACGGCTCCGGCCGACGGCATCCCGTTCCATCCGTACTACACCGTCGGCAAGGACCTGTTCTACGTCTGCATGCTGGCGCTGGTGGGTGCCTTCATCATTTTCTTCGCACCGGCCTTTGGCGGCTGGTTCCTGGAACATGACAACTTCACCGAGGCCAATCGACTGGTGACGCCGGAGCACATCAAGCCGGTGTGGTACTACACCCCGTACTACGCGATGTTGCGCGTGGTGCCGCACAAGCTCAGTGGCGTCATCGTGATGTTCGCCGCCATCGCCGTCCTGTTCCTGGTGCCGTGGCTGGATCGCGGCAAGGTCAAGTCGATCCGCTACCGCGGCCTCGGCTTCAAGATCGCGATCGGCATCTTCGCCATCAGCTTCGTCTGGCTGGGCAAGATCGGCGCCGGTCCCGGTACCGACATCATCGAAACCTACATCGGCCGCTTCCTGACGGTGCTGTACTTCGGTTTCTTCGTGTTCTTGTGGGTCTACACATTCTTCGGATTCGAAAAGACGAAGCCGGTGCCGGAACGGGTGACGACGCATGACTAAGACTTTGACCACCCGCCTCGCCATTTTCGCCAGCGGGTTGCTGCTCTCGATCTCCGCATTGGCCGCTGAAGGCGGCGAGAAGCTGCAGGCCGGCAACGACCTCGGCGATCGCGCTTCGCTGCAACGCGGTGCCCAGCTGTACATGAACTACTGCGCCGGCTGCCATTCGCTGAAGTTCCTGCGTTATTCGCGCATGGCCGAAGATCTGGGACTGACCGAAGAAGAGGTGATGAACAACCTCAACTTCACCGGCGCCAAGTTCGGCGAACAGATCCAGGTTTCCATGCCGCACGATCCGGCCTCCAAGTGGTTCGGCAAGATGCCGCCGGACCTCAGCACGATCTCGCGCGTACGTGGCAGCGACTGGATCTTCACGTACCTCAAGTCGTTCTATCTCGACGAATCGCGTCCGCTGGGCTGGAACAACAAGCTGTTCCCGAATGCCTCGATGCCCAATCCGTTCTGGGAACTGCAGGGATTGCAGCACGCCGAGTACGGCAAGCCGGATCCGGCGACTGGCGAACGCCATGTCGAATCGCTGAAGGCGCAGCCTGGTCGCCTGAGTCCCGCGGAGTTCGATCAGGTCGCGCGTGACGTGACCAACTTCCTCGAGTATGCCGGTGAACCGGCGGCCCTCAAGCGTGAGCAGTTCGGCGTGTGGGTCATCCTGTTCCTGGTCGTGCTTTCGTTCCTGGCCTATCTGCTGAAGCAGGAGTACTGGAAGGACGTGCACTGACACGTCGGCGCTTCCCTTCGCCGTCCGGCGCATTGCCGGGCGGCTGCAGATGCCGAATGAGCGAGGCAAGCGCTTGGCATTTTGCTGAAGGGATTGCACACTCGGGGACCGTGGCGACCGTCGGCAAGGGGCTGGCGGCGTCGGTGCGATCGGCGGATTCCGATCGTCGGAGAGCCTGATGGCTGCGAGTCCACGTATGCGCAATACATTGACCCTGTTTTCTTCCACCGATGACGTGCTGTGCCATCGCGTGCGCCTCGTGCTCGCGGCCAAGGGTGTCAGCTACGACTTCGTTCCGGTGGATCCGCAGAATCCGCCTGAAGATCTCATCGATCTGAATCCCTACCATTCCGTGCCCACATTGGTGGAGCGCGATCTGGTGCTGTACGCCGCTTCCGTCGTCAGCGAGTATCTGGACGAACGCTATCCGCACCCGCCGCTGATGCCGGTGGATCCGCTTTCCCGCGCGCGCCTGCGCCTTGCCATGTTGCGCATCGAGCACGACTGGGTACCGCAGGTGCAGGCGATCCAGCTGGGCAACAAACAGCAGGCTGAGGCGGGCCGCAAGCGCCTGAAGGAATTGCTGACGGCAGCGGTGCCGCTGTTCAAGGCCAGCAAGTTCTTCCTCAATCCCGAAATGAGCCTGGCCGATTGCGCGATGGCTCCGATCATCTGGCGCTTGCCATCGCTCGACATCCCGCTGCCGAAGGATGGCAAGGCGATCGAGGATTACGGCAACCGTATTTTCCGCAATCCCGGTTTCCTGCGCAGCCTCACCGACACCGAAAGAAAGCTCCGCGAAATTCCCGCCTGATTCGCGTCACCGTGGCGTCCTTGCCCAGGATGCCGCCGGCTTGGACATCCTGTCCGCGCGTCCGGTGATACGCTCTTTTCCGGAAGTACCCGACGCCGGCATTTTTGCTCCATGACAGAAAACACGCCCCGCATGACCAGCCATCGTCCGTATCTGTTGCGGGCGCTGGTGGAATGGATCGCCGACAACGGCATGACGCCGCATCTGCTCGTGGATGCCACGCAGGCCGGCGTGCAGGTTCCGTCGAGTGCAGTCAAGGAAGGGAAGGTGGTGTTGAACATCGCCGAGCGCGCCGTCGTGCAACTGCACATCGACAATCATTCCGTCAGCTTCACTGCGCGCTTCGGCGGGGTCAGTTTCCCGGTGATGGTTCCGATATCGGCGGTGCTGGCAATCTACGCGCGCGAAACCGGGCAGGGCATGGCGCTCCCCGATGACGGATACGCGCCGGGTCCCGGAGACGGCGGGGATGACGAACCGCCTTCACCGGAAGGTGGCGGTATGGACGAAGCGCCTGCAGCCGGCAAACGCCCGCATCTGCGCGTGGTGAAGTAGGGTCCGGCGCTCAGCGCTCGAACGGAACGACGCTGGGCCGCACCGGTCCGATGAACGAAACCAGCGTATCGCCGCGCAGCACCAGGCGGCCGCTGTGGCGCTCGATGCCGTCGTAGGAATAGTCGAAGCGGAACGTCCGCTCGAATCCCAGCCGTCCGTCTTCATTCCGCCGCAGTCGCAGGCCGCTGGCGTGCACACTCTGATCCAGCCAGATCACGCCCGCCGCTTCGCATGCGTTGCGGCCGAGCGCAACGGCGCGCTCCGCAGCAGCGCGCGTGGCGTTCCAGTACGCGAACAGGGCCGCGCCGGCGATCATCAGGAAAATCAGCGTCGGCATGGGCAGCCCTGCAATCAGCGTGCGGAAGACGGCGGAGGACCCAGCTTCATCGACAGGTCGATGGCATGGACATGCTTGGTCAAGCCGCCGATGGAGATGAAATCCACGCCGTCCTCGGCGATGGTGCGTACGCTCGAGAGGTCCACGCCTCCCGACACTTCAAGTGGAATGCGGCCCGCGGCGATGCGCACGGCTTCACGCCGCATCTCGGCGGTGAAGTCATCGATGAGGATGCGATCACAGCCGGCCTCCAGCGTCTCCCGCAATTGGTCGAGTGATTCGACCTCGACGATCAAGGGCAGCGAGGGTTGCGCCTGTCGTGCCGAGGCGATGGCGGCGCTGATGGAGCCCGCGGCGCGGACATGGTTTTCCTTCAGCATCACTGCGTCGAACAGACCGATGCGATGGTTGTGTCCTCCTCCGCAGCGCACCGCGTATTTCTGCGCCAGCCGCAGCCCGGGCAGTGTCTTGCGTGTGTCCAGGATGCGCGTACCGGTGCCTTCGACCGCGTCGACGAAACGTGCCGTGGCGGTCGCCGTGCCTGACAGCGTCTGCAGGAAGTTCAGCGAAGTGCGCTCGGCAGTGACCAGTGCACGCGAGCGCCCGTGCAGGATGGCGAGCACGCGGCCCGCCTGGATGCGATCGCCGTCTTCCGCCTGCCACTGGATGCGCACGTCGGGATCGACGGCGCGGTGCGCGGCTTCGAACCAGGACCGCCCGGCCAGCACACCATTTTCCTTGCAGAGCAGATACGCCTGGTCGGACTGATCCGGCAGCAGCGCCGCGGTGACATCACCGTCGCCCACGTCCTCCGCCAAGGCGCGGCGGACATCCTCGTCAATGACGTGCGGCGGCGGCAGAGGGAGCGTCATCGGACGGGAAAGTCCGCCAGCTGCGCGGTGGCGATGGCTTCTTCGGCCAGCAGCACCGGAATCCCGTCGTCCACGCGATAGACCAGCTTGCGGTCCTGCGTGATCAGCGCTTCACCCAGCGGTTGGCGCTGTTCGGCGCCGTCGACGCGCACGATCGTGCCGGCGCCGATCGCCTGGTTGAGTGCATCGAGGCCGCGCGCGTCAAGCAGCGACAGCGATTGGCGCGTCGCGGGGCAGCAGAGGATGTCCAGCAGTTTGCGATCCATGAGTCCAACGTCATTCGGCAAGGAGGGTAGAATACGTCTTTGCGACAGAGGACGGCCATGACCGCCACCGTGAAGAGCCCCCTGGTGGGCATCGTGATGGGCTCGCGTTCGGACTGGGAAACCATGCAGCACGCCGCGCAGAAGCTGGAAGCGCTGGGCGTCCCGCACGAGGTGAAAGTGGTTTCCGCGCATCGCACGCCCGACGTGCTGTTCTCCTACGCCGAAACCGCGGGCCAGCGTGGGCTGCGCGCGATCATCGCCGGCGCTGGGGGTGCGGCCCACCTGCCGGGCATGCTGGCGTCGAAGACCTCGGTGCCGGTGCTCGGCGTTCCGGTGCAGTCGAAGGCACTCAATGGCATGGATTCGCTGCTCTCGATCGTGCAGATGCCGGCCGGCATTCCGGTCGGCACCTTCGCCATCGGCAATGCAGGCGCAGCCAATGCGGCGCTGTTCGCCGCCGCGATGCTGGCAGGTGAACATCCGGACATCGGCGCCGCGCTGATGGCGTTCCGGGCGCGCCAGACCGACGAGGTCATGGCGCACGACGACCCGCGCCTGCCCGCATGACCACGGTCGGCATCCTCGGCGGCGGGCAACTGGCTCGCATGCTCGCGCTTTCCGGCGCGCCGCTCGGCCTGCGCTTCCTTGTCATGGACACCGAACCCGACGCCTGCGCGAGCCAGTTCGCGCCGCTGCTGGTGGGCGACTATCGCGACGAGACGGCATTGGCCGAGTTCGCCGCGAAGGTCGATGTCGCGACGTTCGACTTCGAGAACGTACCGGCTGAAGGCGCGGAGTGGTTGGCTGACCGCATTCCGGTGTTCCCCAATCCGGGGGCGCTCGCCATCGCGCAGGACCGCATGGCGGAAAAATCCCTGTTCCGCGAGCTCGACATCCCGGTGCCCGAGTTCGCTGCCGTGTCCACGCGCGAGGAACTGGAAAGCGCGCTCGACGCGGTGGGCATTCCCTGCATCCTCAAGACACGGCGCCTGGGTTACGACGGCAAGGGACAGTTCCGCATCCGCTCGCGTGCCGATGCCGATGCGGCGTGGAGCGCACTGTCCACGCAAGCCGCGCGCGTCGGGCTGATTCTCGAAGCGTTCGTTCCGTTCGAGCGCGAAGTTTCCGTCGTGGCGGTGCGGGGACGCGATGGCGAGTTCCGCGCGTGGCCTGTCACCGAGAACTGGCACGTCGACGGCGTGCTGTCCGCAAGCCTCGCGCCCGCGCGCGTTTCCCCCGAACTGGAACAGACCGCCATCGGGTATGCGCGCAAGCTTGCCGAGCGCATGCAGTACGTCGGCGTCTTCGCGCTTGAACTCTTCTGCCGGGAAGGCCGCCTGCTCGCCAACGAGATGGCGCCGCGCGTGCACAACTCGGGCCACTGGACCATTGAAGGCGCGGAAACCTCGCAGTTCCAGAACCATCTGCGCGCGGTGCTCGGTTTGCCGCTGGGAAGCACGCGCATGATCGGCCATGCCTGCATGCTCAACTGGATCGGCACCATGCCGGACGCCGGTGCCGTGTTGTCGGAGGCGGGCGGTCATTGGCATGACTACGGCAAGTTGCCGCGCGTGGGCCGCAAGGTCGGACACGCGACGTTGCGTGCGGATTCGGCCGCGGAGCTGGCTGCATCGCTGGAGCGGGTGGGCCAGACGCTGGGCCGGCAGGAGCAGGTCGAACCCGTCATCGCCGCACTGCGCTGACACCGCTCGCGGCAGGTCGTTGTTGCTGGCGTGCGCATGCCAGCATGAAAAAAGGCCGGGTTTCCCCGGCCTTTTCCTTTACGCGATGGCGGATTCGATCAGCGCAGGTTGCCGGCGACGAAGTCCCAGTTGACCAGCGCCCAGAACGATTCCACGTACTTCGGACGGGCGTTGCGATAGTCGATGTAGTACGCGTGTTCCCACACGTCGATCGTCAGCAGCGGCTTGTCTTCGCCGGTCAACGGCGTCGCCGCGTTGGAGGTGCTCGCGAGGGCCAGCGAGCCATCCGGTCGCTGCACCAGCCAACCCCAGCCGGAGCCGAAGGTGCCGATGGCGGTCTTGGTGAACTCTTCCTTGAACTTCGCGAAGTCGCCGAACGCCTTGTTGATCAGCTCGGCCAGCTTGCCGGTCGGCTCGCCGCCGCCGTTGGGCTTCAGGCAGTTCCAGTAGAAGGTGTGGTTCCAGACCTGCGCCGCGTTGTTGAACATGCCGCCCTGCGACTTGCGGACGATCTCTTCCAATGACAGATCGGCGAACTCCGTGCCTTCGATCAACTTGTTGAGGTTGTCCACGTAGGTCTTGTGATGCTTGCCGTAGTGGAAATCGATGGTTTCGCCGGAAATATGCGGTTCCAAGGCGGTTCGTTCGTAGGGCAGGGGGGGAAGCTCAATGGCCATGGCTCGGGTCCTTACGCTAGGCAGTGGAAACAGGCGCCGGGCGGTGCCCGGGCTTACAATGGCGCCCTCGCCGGCGCGGCCGGGCGAGACGAATCGAAAGTGTACCCGACGGCGGTGGGCTTACCGTCAAAGCAGGAGAATTCAGCATGCCGGTCTTGGAACGCATCCAGACGGAAGTGGAACGCCACCCCATCGTTCTTTTCATGAAGGGCACGCCGCAGTTCCCGATGTGCGGGTTTTCCAGTCGCGCCGTGCAGGCGCTGCGCGATGCGGGCGCCGAACAGCTGTACACCGTCAACGTGCTGGAAGAACCTGAAATCCGCGCGAACCTGCCGCGTTTTTCGAACTGGCCCACCTTCCCTCAACTGTTCATCCACGGCGAACTGATTGGCGGTTGCGACATCACGCTTGAACTGCACGAATCCGGTGAACTGCGCCGCATCGTGTCCGAAGCGCTGACGCAGTGAGCGCTTCGATGAGTGGCTTGATCGGATTGCCCGTGCGGGCGTCGCGTGCGCTGGAAGGGCGCGTCGTACTGATCAGCGGCGCACAGGGCGGCCTGGGCAGTGCGGCGGCCATCGCCTGCGCGGAAGCGGGTGCGACGCTCGTGTTGCTCGGGCGCAAACTGCCGAAGTTGAATCGCCTGTACGACGCGGTGACCCAAGTCGGGCCGGAGCCACTGATGTATCCACTGGATCTCGAAGGCGCGTCGCCGGATGACTACGCCGAGCTTGCCGACCGCCTGCATGCCGAACTCGGGCGACTTGATGGCGTGCTGCATTGCGCCGCCGAATTCCACGGGCTGACGCCGCTGGAGCACACGGATCCGGCCGCGTTCGCGCGCGCCCTGCACGTCAACCTGACTGCACCGTGGTGGTTGTCGCAGGCCTGTCTGCCGCTGCTGCGGCAGTCGGATGATGCTGCACTGGTGTTCGCGTTGAATGATCTTGAACGCGTCGGCCAGCCGTACTGGGGTGGCTATGGCGTGTCCCAGCATGGTCTTGCCAGCCTCGTCACGATGCTCGGCGCAGAGCTGCAGGGCACGAGCGTGCGGGTCTCGGCGTTGCAGCCGGGCCCGATGCGTACCGGTCTGAGGTCGCGTGCGTATGCGGACGATGTCGATACGCACGTGCGCGAAGCATCCGACTATGCGGCGGCATGCGTCACGCTGCTGTCGTCCGCGGGTGCGGTGCATCGCGGACACATCTGGACGGTACGCGCATGACCATCCTTTCCGCGTCGCTGCTGCTCTTCCTGATCCTCGATCCGCTCGGCAACATCCCGGTCTTTCTCAGCGTCCTGAAGCCACTCGCGCCTCAGCGTCAGCGCGTAGTGCTGATCCGCGAGTTGCTGATCGCGCTGTTCGTGCTGATGGCCTTCCTATGGGGCGGCAAGTACTTCCTGGAGATGATGCACCTGCGTCAGGAGTCGGTGGCGATTGCGGGCGGCATCGTGCTGTTCCTGATCGGTATCCGCATGATCTTCCCCCGCCCGGAAGGACTGATGGGCGAGATTCCCGGAGGCGAACCCTTCATCGTGCCGTTGGCGATTCCCTTGGTCGCCGGGCCGTCGGGCATGGCGGCAGTCATGCTGATGGGCAGCAACGAGCCGGAGCGACTGGCCGACTGGAGCCTGGCGCTGATCCTCGCCTGGGGCGCGACCGCGATCATCCTGTTCTCCGCGACACTGCTCTACAAGTGGCTGGGGCGCCGTGTGCTGACCGCGGTCGAACGCCTGATGGGCATGTTGCTGGTGGCGATTTCGGTGCAGATGTTCCTCGACGGCATCCGCAGCTATCTGTCCCTCTCGATCACCTGACCTGCCGCAGCGCGGATTTTCAGGACCCGGGCCGGGATCGGGACGCAACGCGGACGGGTAGGAACGCGCCCGGCGGCACCCTCTCAAGTGTGAAATCGAATGGTCATTGCTTGTCCACGCCGCTTTCGCGCCGCGTGATTTCAAGCGTTGGGCCTCAATGGTGAGACTGTCTTTCTAATCAATGACTTGCTTCGCACTGCGCTCGAATTCGCTCCGTTTGCGAGTGCGTGCTGCAGCGCGGAATATTGTCACGCCTCGGTCACAAATTGGTCCTATCGTGTTAACCTGTTATTAACCAGCGCTGACCACCGCGCAGGGCCCCAGGGAACCCCGAATCCGATCGCCAATGCCACTCTGACGGACATCTTCGCCTGTCCGTCGCCGCCCGTTTTCGCACCGCCAACTCCGTATCGAGGCTTACACCCATGAATCAATCCCGTTGTCTCCGGATGTCCAAGCTCACGCTTGGTCTCGTTGCCGCTCTGGCGGCCGCACCGGTCTTCGCGCAGAGCACCTCCGCCGGCGTCGGCGGGGTGGTGACCGGCAATGACGGCCAGCCCGTCGCCGGTGCCGAAGTCGTCATCACCCACGTCGAATCGGGCACGGTCAGCCGCGCCACGACCGACGCCAGCGGCCGCTACAGCGCCCGCGGCCTGCGTGTGGGCGGCCCATACCAGATCACGGTGACCAAGGCCGGCTCCGGCACCAAGACCGAAGACAACGTCTACCTGACCCTCAACCAGGCGAACACGGTGAACACCGCGCTCGCCGGTGACGTCACCACCCTGGAAACCGTCGTGGCCGTGGGCGCGGCCGGTGGTTCGGACCTCTTCAGCGCCAACAAGATGGGCACGGGCACCAACGTCAGCCGCGACACGATCGAAGCACTGCCGTCGGCCAACCGCAACATCCAGGACTATATCCGACTCGATCCGCGTATCTCGCAGGTCAGCAAGTCTGACGGCGCCATTTCCGCCGGTGGGCAGAACTCGCGCTACAACGCAATCCGAATCGACGGCGTCAGCGTGGCCGATCCTTTCGGCCTGGAATCGAATAACCTGCCGACCGAGCGCCAGCCGGTCTCGATGGATGCCATCCAGGAAATCAACATCGATCTGGCCAACTATGATGTCACCATCGTCGGCGGTACCGGTGCGGTCATCAATGCCGTCACCAAGTCGGGCACCAACGAATTCCACGGCACCCTGTATGGCACCTATCGCGACAAGAGCTGGGTCCGTGACGAGCTCAAGGGCGTCGAGTTCAACGGTTTCGAAGACGAAATGACCTACGGCGCTACCTTTGGCGGCCCGATCGTCAAGGACAAGCTGTTCTTCTTCGCCAACTACGAAAAATACGAGCGCAGCTCACCCGGCACCAGCCTTGCCGGTACCCCGTATGGCACCGGGCAGATTACCGATCAGAACATCACCGATGTGATCAACGCCGCCGATGGTCATGGTTTCAGCGCCGGTAGCTTCACCGTACCGGACAGCAACAAGACCGAGATTGAAGAGTATGCGGTCAAACTGGACTGGAACATCAACGACAGCCATCGTGCCGCGTTGCGTTACAGCAAGCTGGAGCAGAGCGTGCTGCGGTTTCCCGAAATTGACAACAACAGCGTTTCGCTGAGCAGCTTCTGGTACGCCCTGCCCAAGACGTTCGAAAGCTATGTCGGTGAACTGTTCAGCGACTGGAACGAGAACTTCTCGACCGAATTCAAGGTGGGTTACAAGGATTACTCGGCGATCCGTGACACGTTTTCCAACATGCCACAGATCGAAGTGCGTGGCTTCGGCACCAACAACTCGTCCATCTTCATGGGCAGCGAAATCAACAGCCATGTCAACATCGTCGAAACCAAGGAGTGGACCGGTTTCGGCGCGGCGAACTGGTACATTGGTGATCACACGCTGAAGTTCGGTTTCGACTACTCGTCGAACGACATCCTGAACTTCTACGGCCGTGCCGTGAACGGGGTGTACTCGTTCAACAACCTTGCCGACTTCGTGGCAGGCACGCCGAGCAGCTACTCGATCCGTGCGCCGCGCGTCGGTGGCAACATCGATGACATTCCAGCCGAGTACACGCTGAAGAACACTGGCGTCTTTGTGCAGGATACCTGGGCGGTGAACTACAACCTGACGTTGAACTTCGGTATCCGAGTGGACATCCCGGACTTCAGCGATCAGCGTCTCTACAATCCGCTGATCGAGCAGACATACGGTTACGACAACACGCAGTCGGTGGATGGTGAACTGGTGCAGCCGCGCTTCGGCTTCAACTACACCTTTGACTCGGATCGCCCGACCCAGCTGCGTGGTGGCATAGGCCTGTTCGGTGGGGCCGCGCCGAACGTTTGGCTTGCCGGCACCTACCAGAACACCGGCCTGAACTACGTCGAGTACAACTGCAATGGTGCATCGGCCCCGGCGTTCTCGCCGAATCCGGCGCCGAACATCCCGAGCGCCTGTGGTGCGTCCAATGCGCGCGCGAACGTTGATATCGTCGAGCCGGGCCTGAAGCTGCCGTCGGTGTGGAAGGCCAACATCGCCTTTGATCACGAGTTGCCCTGGCACGGCATCGTGGCCTCGGCCGAGTTGCTGAAGACCAACGTCAAGGATGGCATCTTCATCGAGCGCCTGGATCTGTACAACGCCGCCGGCCAGGGACCGACCGCCTATGGCCAGGACGGTCGTCCGATTTTCTGGAACGCCGCCGGCCTGAATCCGGCCAACGCCGGCAGCCGCGGGATCCTGTACGGCACCAACGGCGCGGCTCCGCGCAATTATCGTCCGGCCGGTATCGGCGACGTGATGCTGCTGCGTCATACCGACAAGGGCGACAGCACTCAGTTCACCTTTGGCCTGAACAAGCCGATGGTCGATAGCTGGGCCTGGTCGCTTGCCTACACCTACACCGAGGCGACGGAAGTCAGCCCGTTGGCCAGTTCGCAGAACACTTCGAACTGGGGCAGCACGCTGGTGAGTACGGTCAATGCCGACGTGGCCACGAAGTCTCGCTACGCCATCAAGGATCGCATCACCGGCACGCTGCAGTGGAAGCATCAGTTCTTCGGCGACAACGACACCCAGATCTCGCTGTTCTATGAAGGCCGCTCGGGCCGTCCATACAGTTACATCTACTGGAACGATCTCAACGGCGACAGCGGTCCGACCACCAGCACGAGCAACCCGGGTCTGTACAATGACCTGTTCTACGTGCCGGCGGCTCCTGGCGATGTGATCTTCACGGGCGGTGCGGCGATGGAGACGGCGTTCTTCAATTGGCTGGCTGACAATCCGGAACTGCAGCGTTACCGTGGGCAGGTTGCGCCGGCCAATGCTTTCCGCGCCAAGTGGGTCAACAGCTTCGACGTGCGCATCAGCCAGGAATTCCCGGGCTTCATGTCCGGCCACAAGACCGAGCTGTCGCTGGACATCATGAACATCGGCAACCTCATCAACAAGGATTGGGGTCTAATCGACGACTACGGCTTCAACAGCACCCGTCGCGTGATGAACTATGCTGGTATCGATCCGGCTACCGGCAAGTACGTTTACAACTTCAGCGGTTCGACAGACAACTCCTCCATCCAGGAAAACAACAACGACAAGGGCAACACGGGCGTGTCGCGCTGGTCGGTCATGTTGGGCCTGAAGTACAAGTTCTGAGTAATGCTGCAGCGCCAGTCGCAGGAACGGCCGGGTTACCCCGGCCGTTTTTTTTGGGGGAATGCCCGGATTCCGGCCAACTGATAAAGTCGCCGGACTGACAAGAAGAAGACAGGAAGACCCATGAGTGAGAAGGCGACGCGCGCACTGCCGGTGCAGGACGCGCAGATTCATCCGCGCGGCGCGCTGGATGTGTTGTCCAGGGCCGAAGTGGCCCGGTTGCGCGATGCCTCGGCCGGCGGCATGCATGACCTGTTGCGCCGTTGCGCGCTTGCCGTGCTGACCAGCGGCAGTGCATCCGATGATCCGCGCGCGGCGCGCGATCTCTATCCGGATTTCGATATCCAGGTGCTGCAGCAGGATCGCGGCGTGCGCATCGATCTGTTCAATGCGCCGGCGATGGCGTTCGTCGATGGCGAAATCATCCGCGGCATCGCGGAACTGCTGTTTGCGGTGGTGCGCGATCTGGCGTACACCGCCATCGAGCTGGGACCGGAAAACGCTGCGGACCTCGAGTCTTCGGCCGGCATCACCAACGCGGTGTTCGGCCTGTTGCGCAACGCGCGCATCCTGCGTCCGGCGGATCCGAACCTGGTCGTGTGCTGGGGCGGTCACTCGATTTCACGCGACGAATATCTCTACACCAAGCAGGTCGGCTACGAGCTCGGCCTGCGCGGCCTGGACATCTGCACGGGGTGCGGCCCCGGCGCGATGAAGGGCCCGATGAAAGGCGCGACCATCGCGCATGCCAAGCAGCGCCGCCGCACCACGCGTTACATCGGCATCACCGAACCCGGCATCATCGCCGCTGAATCGCCGAATCCGATCGTGAACCATCTGGTGATCATGCCGGACATCGAAAAGCGCCTCGAAGCGTTCGTCCGCATTGGCCACGGCATTCTGGTATTCCCGGGCGGCGTCGGCACCGCGGAGGAAATCCTCTATCTGCTCGGCATCCTGTTGCGCGACGAGAATCGCGAGTTGCCTTTCCCGCTGATCCTGACCGGCCCGACCATCGCCGCGCCTTACTTCGAGCAGATCGATCAGTTCATCCGCCTCACCCTGGGCGAGGAAGCCACGCGCCGCTACGAAATCGTCATCGGCGATCCGGTGACCGTCGCCAAGAAGATGAGCGTGGGCATCCGCAAGGTGCGTGAGTACCGCATCCAGCAGAAGGATTCGTTCTTCTTCAACTGGGCCATCGAGATTCCGTCCGAATACCAGCGTCCGTTCCAGCCGACGCACGAAGCGATGGCCGCGCTGGATCTGCATCATGGGCGTCCGGCGCATGCGCTGGCGGCGGATCTGCGGCGCGCGTTCTCGGGCATCGTGGCCGGCAACGTCAAGGAAGACGGCATGCGGCGCATCGAGGAGTTCGGCCCGTTCGAAATCCACGGTGACACCGACATGATGCAGGCGCTCGACGGCCTGCTGCGCGCATTCGTGGAGCAGCGACGGATGAAGATCGCCGGTCAGTACCAGCCCTGTTACCGCGTGCTGACCTGACGGCACGACAGCCGGCCACCGTTTCCGGGAGATCAGCGAACCCATGCAGCCTTTGCATTCGCCGGAATCCTGGATTCCCGACTTCTGCCGGCGCGGCCGCGTGCTGGCGATGCTCGGCATCGCGGAACTGGTGGTGGTCCTGCTGACGATTGCGCCGCACGGGGGACTGCGGGTGACTCCGCAGCAGTTTCTTTCCGCCAGTGCGTTCGCGTTGTGGATGGCCATCGGTGTTGCGGGCACGGTGTGCGCCGCACGCCGCCACCTGGTTCGACTGCCCGCCCTGACCGGCTGGTCATGTGCACTGGCGCTGACGGCTGTCGTCACCAGCTTCGGCGCGGCGGTCGTGTTCGCGCTGTACGACGTGCTCGGCATGCCGCCGGCCGCGAGCTTCTGGCGGTTCGTCGTCGGCAGCGCGGCGACCGCCACGCTGACCACGGCGCTGATCATGCGGTACTTCAATGTCAGTGACCGCTGGCAGGCGCAGGTCAGTGCGCATGCGCGTGCCGAAGCCGACGCATTGCAGGCGCGCATCCGGCCGCATTTCCTGTTCAACAGCATGAACATGATCGCCAGCCTCATCCGCCGTGATCCGGATCTGGCCGAACGCGCGGTGCTGGACCTGTCGGATCTGTTCCGCGCCGCGCTGGGAGCAGGCGAGGGCAGTTCGACGCTGGACAAGGAAGTCGAACTGGCGCGCCAGTACCTCACGATCGAATCGCTGCGGTTGGGCGAGCGCCTGCAGACCGAGTGGGTGTTGCAGGAACCGGTGCCCTGGTCCCAGCCCTTGCCGCGGCTGATCCTGCAGCCGTTGATCGAGAACGCGGTGCTGCACGGCATATCGCAGGTGGCCGAAGGCGGAACCGTGCGTATCGAGATTCGCGCCGACAGCGAACTTCTGCACATCGTCATCGAGAATCCGGCCCCGGCGCCCGGCCGCGATCAGGCCGGCCTGCATCGCGGCAGCGGACACGCGCAGCGCAACATCGCGTACCGGCTGGGCTACCAGTTCGGGCCGCGCGCTCGCTTCGCCGGCGGCTGGCGCGAGACGGGCTACCGCTGCGAAATCGCCGTCCCACTGGCCTGAGCGCCGCGTCTGGAAGATCGGCGGCGGTCACGTCTTCACGGTGCGCCAGTCACGAAAGCGTCCGCCCTCGCTGCACTTGTCCCGCCGATTCGACCGCCCGTCGCGGGAGCGCTGAAGCTTCGCGAACGCGCGTGCTAGCTTCTTGCCTGATACTCAGGGGAAAGGTGTCCACATGGCCACGTCGAGAACGGCCGGCTTCACCCTCATCGAATTGATGATCACCCTGGTGGTGCTCGCCGCGCTCATCGCCCTGGGGCTGCCAAGTTTCCAGAGTGCCATCCGCTCGAACCGGGTCACCACCGCTTCCAACGAACTGCTGACCGCCTTCAGCCTGGCCCGCAGTGAAGCCATCCGCAACACGCGCGGCTCCGCCATCTGCGCCAGCGCCAACGGCACCAGCTGCGGAAACGACTGGAATGCAGGCTGGCTGGTCTGGCGCGACGTCAATGCCAACACCACGCTCGACGCCGGTGAAGTCGTCGTCCGCTATACGCAGGGCAGCGGCGCGCTGGGACTGACGGCGAGCGTCAACACGCTGGGCTTCGATCCGCGCGGTCGCTCGCGCACGGGCGCGCAGGAAACCTTCGCGGTGAAGCCGTCAGGGCAGAGCGCGCCGTTCCGTTGCGTCATCGTCAACGTCACGGGCCAGCCCCGCATCCAGAAGGACTCCTGCCCATGAATTCTCCGCTTCCGCGTCGCCGGACGTTCTCGAGCCGCCGGCCCGCCGACGGCTTCACGATGCTCGAAGTGCTGGTCGCCATGCTGGTGATGGCGTTCGGCCTGCTCGGGTTTGCGCTGCTGCAGACGATGAGCGTGCGCTTCACCCAGAGCGCCAACCAGCGCACCAAGGCGGTCGATCTGGCCAGCGACATGCTCGACCAGATGCGCTCCAACCGTCTGCTCGCTGCGCAGTTCGCCGCAGCCAGTTTCCCGGATACCGCCACCGGAAACGCCTGCCAGATCACCACCGGCGACCAGAGCGTCACCCAGAAGATCACCGCCTGGCAGTGCGGCGTGCGGCGCGCGCTGGGCGACGGCTCTTCGGCGACCGTGCAATTGAACAACGGTGAAGCCATCGTCACCTTGACCTGGAACGACCAGCGTTTCGAACGTGATGCCTCACGCACCTCCGGCGCGCATCGGACCGGCGTGGTCGAGTTGAGGAGCCGCCTGTGAGCCCGTCTTCCCGCAAGCTCAGCCGCGGCCTTTCGCTGATCGAACTGATGGTGGCGCTGCTGATCAGCACGCTGCTGGTGTTGGGCCTGATGCAGGTGTTCGGCGCCTCGCGCGCCGCGTACCAGCTCTCTCAGGGCATGGCGCGCACCCAGGAAAACGCGCGCTTCGCGATGGATTACCTGCAACGCGATCTGCGCATGGTCGGACACTTCGGCTGCGCCAATGATCAGGCACGCAAACAGACCCCGGGTTCGCTGCTCAGCCACATCAACTCTGGCACAGCGCAGCTGGATTTTGTCCAGGCCGTCCAGGGCTATGAAGCCACCGGCACCGCACCGAGCAACACGGCCGTGAGCCTGACGGGCATGACGACCGGCTGGAGTCCTGCGTTGCCGGGCTACATCAGCGGCCTGAATCCCGCGCCGAACGCCGGCAGCGACATCATCGTGGTCCGCTTCTTCGACAGTGACGGCGTCCCCGTGATCAATGCGGCAGCCGGACAGATCGACGTGGCACCCGCGCGGTGGAGCGTGCTGACCCAGGATGGCGTGGCCAATCCGGGCATCTTCGGCATCAGTGACTGCACGAACGCGGACGTGTTCCAGGCCAGCGGCACGAACGCGACCACCGGGGTGCTCACTGCGCAGGCCTCCGGTGGCCTGGCGGCGAGCCTGCCGGACTTCACGCGCTACACGGCCAGCCCCGCCGGTCAGACCATGCTCTATCGCGGCGAGGCCATCGTGTACTACATCGGCACGCGCAATGGCGCTGATGTGCCTTCGCTGTATCGCGCGCGCTTCGGTTCGACACCCGGCGGCGCGCTGACAACGGCGAGCGAAGAGCTGGTCGAAGGCGTGCAGAACCTGCAGATCCTGTACGGACAGGATCAGTCGTCCAACCTCACCGCACTGACCGGCAATATCGCGACGTACCAGACGGCGGCGGCCCTGGGCACGACGGAAGCGAACTGGCGCCGCGTCGGACAGATCAAGGTGGGTTTGATTGCGATCAGTCCGGAAGGCGCCGCGGCCGAGCAGAGCCTGGCGGGCCTGCCGATTGCGGGCGTCAATTTCACGCCCCCCGCGGATGCGAGTTACCGCTCCGCCTATGAATCGTCGATTGCGTTGCGCAATCGCTTGTACGGCAACTGAGCGAGGTCAGCATGCGTCGCCATCCTCTCCATTTCCAGCAGGGCCCGGGCAACCAGCGGGGCGCGGCACTGTACATCGCATTGATCGTGCTGTTGCTGCTCGCGCTGATCGGCATCGTCGGCATGCAGGTCGCCGGCATGCAGGAAAAAATGTCCGCCAACTACCGCAACGTCAATCGCGCATTCCAGAACGCGGAGGCGCAGGTACGCGAGTCGGAGTGCCAGATCGAGGCGCAGGTCAATCGCGTGGTCTCGGCGTCCTGCCCGGTTACGCCGAGTGTCGAACGCGTCTGCGACAACGGATTCGACGCCACCAGCTGGGCGTCGGCCCGCGCGATGGATGATCCCGTCGCGAACAACAAGATCCTGCGGACCATCGGTGATTGCATCGTCGGCGGCGGCAGCAGCGCCACGGGCACCGGACCGAAGAGCGACGATCCGAACCCGGTGTTCCAGATCACGTCCTACGCCACCGACGACAACGCCAATCCCTCGGCCGACGCGGCCGTCGACACCATCTTCCGGCCCTGAGGTTTCCCATGGCGACCCGCCACACTCCACTTCTCGTAGCGATTGCGGCCGTCGTTGCCGCGGCCGGAGGCTATGGCCTGTATCTGGCGACGGCGCAGAGCAGCGCGCCGGTATTGGCGCAGTCGCCGCTGAACATCACCAGCAACGTCGATCCGGCCTTCATCATGGCGGTGGACGACTCCGGTTCGATGAACTTTCAGACATTATTCCCCGGTCGCGATGGTGCGATTGCGTGGGGACGGGACAGCTCAAGCGCGCCGTACAGCTATTTCTACAGCAGCGGCACCGACGCCGGCACGCCGCGCGAAGCCGGCACCACCGGCAACCGCAACGTCTACGTGGCCCCATTCGCCGCACCGCGCCAGAGTTCCAGCGCCGATCGCGAAGCGGCGATTCCGCCGTTCGATGCCTACGGTTTCGCGCGTTCGCCGGCCTTCAACCGTTCCTACTTCGATCCGGCGACGACCTACGTGCCGTGGAAGCGTCAGGACGGTACCTCCTGGGACGCCGCTTCCGCCACGGCAGCGCGGGTGCATCCGTCGAACGCGACACCGGCGATCAATCTGACCAGCGACTACCAGGGCACGACGACTGGTGCGGGAGATGACACGCGCTTCTATCTGCGCACCGGCATGGTGATGCCCTCGGGCACCATCTACCGTGGTTCGGGTTGCAACCTGACGTCGAGCACCAGTTCGTGGCGCACGCAGGCGACCAACCTCACCATCTCTGGTGACTGCTCGGTGCAGATCACCTATTTCCCGGCCACGTTCTACTTGCCGGCTGCGCAGGCGCTGCCTGCGGACTTCGGCTGGGCCACGAACGTCACACCGCCGACCATCGTCAACGGTTGCAGCTTTCCCGGTGCGACCGGCACGCTGCGCTGCGATCTGAAGAAGTACGAAATCAAGCGCGTGAACTTCGCCACGCAGGCGGCTTACGACGCGGCGATCCAGAATTTCGCCAACTGGTTCACCTACTACGGAAACCGCACGCGTTCGATGATCGCGGGCATGACCAACTCGCTGGCAACGGTCAACAACCTGCGCGTGGGTTATTTCAACATCAGCGAGAACGCTTCCTACGACGACCCGCTGACCAACAGCGGCGAGCGCGTCACCATGTACAACATGCGTGACGCTGCCACCAACGGCGACCGCGTGACGCTGTTCAACCGCATCACCTCGATGGATGTCGGCGGCACCACTCCGAACCTGTCGGCCGTCAACGCGATGGGCAAGCAGTTCCAGCGCACCGACAGCGGTGCGCCGGTCCGCCTGGCCTGCCAGAAGAACGCCGGCATGCTGTTCACCGACGGCTTCACCAACGAGTCGCCCGGTCCCAGTGCGCCTGCCGTCAGCGGCCTGGGCGTGCCATTCGACACGACGTACGCCAACAGCATGGCGGCGATCGCCACGCGCTACTACCTCAACACCAACAACACGATCGGCAGCGGCGGTACATCCAACCTGCGCACCGGCACCAACTTCCCGGCCGGCGCCGTCCGCGTCCCGGCCGCGTGCAGCACGCTGTCCACGTCCAGCCTGGAATGGAAGAAGCTGGACTGCCAGACCAACCTGCACATGAACTTCTACGGCATCACGCTGGGTGCGCGCGGCGAGATCTTCGACGCTGCGAACATCGGTGCCGATGAAACCTCGATCGATCTGGCGTACAAGACGCCGCATCCGACTTGGCCGGCGCACGTCAACAACAGCGCCAACACCGTGGACGACATCTGGCACGCGGCGATCAACACGCGCGGCGAATACATCAACGCCAAGACGCCGGCCGACATCACCGCCGCCATGCGCCGCATCCTGGGCGCGGTGGGTGACGCGGGCACGCCGGCAGGCACCATCGACGTCAGCGGCGCGCGCATCAGCACGGGCTCGCTGTCGGTGCAGCCGCGCTACCAGACCACCAACAACGGCACCGACTGGTACGGCATGCTGCGCGCGGATTCGATTACCGCCAATGCGGTGACCGGGCAGGTGACGTTCCGCGAGGAATGGGAGGCTTCGGCCAAGCTGGCGGAGCGGACAACGGCGCGCAACATCCAGTTCGGCCGCACCAGCAACAGCCTCGTGCCCACGGTCAGCGAGTTCAACGCCAGCAACGTCACGCTGGCCAATCTCTGCTCGAATACCGAACTTTCGTTCTGCACGGCCACGCAGATCCAGGCGCTGCGCACGGGCATGGACATCACCCAGGCCATCGCCTACCTGCGCGGTGACCGCTCGCTGGAAACCGGCGAAAACAACCTGCGTACACGCACGACGATTCTCGGTGACATCATCAACTCCTCCCCGGTGCTGTCCGCTCCGTTCGACGACTACGGTTATGCGGGTCTTGGCGGGGAGATGGGCACCAGCTACCTGACCTATCTGGAAAGCAAGAAGACCGCCAACCGCCCGGTCGTCGCGGTCGGCGCGAACGACGGCATGTTCCACGTCTTCGACGCACGCACGACCACCGCCGGCGGCAACGAGCTGTTCGCCTACATCCCCGCTACTGCGCTGGGCCACATGGGCAACCTGCTGTTCCCGTACCGTTCTTCCTACGGCAACGATCAGAAATTCAAGCATCGCTACTACGTTGACGGCCCGGTCAACATTTCCGATGCCTACATCGGAGGCAGCTGGAGGACGGTCGCCGTGGGCACGTCGGGCGCGGGTGGCCGCAGCGTCTTCGCGCTGGACATCACCAACCCGGGTAGCATCTCGGTGTTGTGGGAAGTCAACAATCTGGTCACCGGCAACACCGGCGTCAGCCAGAACATCGGCCATGTGCTGAGCAAGCCGGTGATCGTGCCGGTCAAGAGTTCGTCAGGCACGGTCAGCTGGAAAGTCATCTTCGGCAACGGATACAACAGCACCAACCAGCAGGCGCGACTGTTCATCGTCGATCTCGCTACAGGCAGCACCAGCACCATCCTGGCTGCAGAGAGTTCACCGCCGGCGTACAACGGTCTGGGCAACGTCGTCGTGGTCGATCGCCGCACGGTGACCTCCACCGGAACGCTGGCGGTGCGCGATGGTTACGCAGACACCGCGTATGCCGCGGATCAGAACGGCGCCATATGGAAATTCGATCTGATCAATGAGGTGGTCGGCCTCAGCGGTGCGCCGTTGTTCATCGCCCGCGATGCCGCCAGCACGCCGAACCGGCAGACGATCACCGGTGGCCTGGAAGCCTCGGTCGGTGCGGGTGGCGGCATGATGATCTACTTCGGCACCGGCAGTTTCGCGTTCGAAGACGATGCGCTGCGCAACAACACGCAGACGCTGTACGGCATTCTCGATCGCAACGAGACGGTGGCAGGGCGCAGCGCACTGCTGCAGCAGACCGTCGGAACGCTGACCGACAACTTCCGCGCCACGAGTACCAACACGGCCACGACGGTCGGCCTGCGCGGCTGGTACCTCGACCTGCCCGCGCGCGAGCGTTTCGTGGGCAATCCGCGCATCGAAAGCGGCATCGTGTTCTTCCCGACCTACGTGCCTTCGGCCAGCACGGGCAACGACTGCTCGGTGGCCGGTGACAACTTCCTGTACGGATTGAACTCGCTCAGCGGCGCCGCTGCGCTGACCTATGTGCGCCTCGGCTCGCCGACGGGCACGCAACCTTCTTCGGCGACCGGCGCGATCAAGCTCGACGATCGCCAGACCGGCTCCGCGCCGGTGAAGGATGTCGCGGTGATGACCACGCCACGCGTTGGCATTCTGGGTGCGGGTGCCTCGGCGACCGAGGTGGCCAATGCGCTGGCGTCGCGATGCTCGATGGTGGTGCGCGTTAACGGCGCGGATCCCATGTACCTGCCACGTCCCTGCGGGCGACAATCCTGGCGTCAAGTGCGATGAAGGAGATCCACACGATGCACCTTTCCCGAACCAAGATCCTGCGCATGAACCGCGCAGCGGGCTTCACGTTGATCGAACTGATGATCGTGGTGGTGGTGATCGCCATCTTGGGCGCGATCGCGTATCCGTCCTACCAGGATCACGTCCGCAAGGGCCGGCGCGCGCAGGCGAAGGCCGACCTCGTGGAATACGCGCAGCTGGCCGAGCGCTATCACACCGCGAACAACAGCTATCTCAACTTCACCGTGCCGAGTTCGACGTCCCCGCGCGATGGCAATGGTGTCTACACGATTGGCGGCGCATTCAACGCCAATACGTTCAGCATCACGGCCTCCCCCATCGTGGGCACCGATCAGACCAAGGACACCTGCGGTGGCCTGGCGATTGACCAGGCCGGCGTCAAGACATCGAGCGGGCCGGTGGCCACCTGCTGGTAATCGGCCGGTCGCGACGCATGAAAAAAAAAGGCCCGCTTCCGCGGGCCTTTTTTATATCGGTGATGACGGGCGAATGCATCAACCGCGAGGCAGCGGTTAACCTCCGAACCGCGCCGTGCGCAGGAACTCGAACAGTTCTGCGTCATTGCGAGGCCCATCTTGCGCATGGAGTTGGTTTTCTGCCGGCTGACGGTAGTGACGCTCCGATGCAGTTGGGCGGCAATCTGGGTCACGGACAGGCCTGACGCAAGCAGACGCAGCACTTCCATTTCGCGCGGGGACGGCTGTCTGGCCGTACTCGACACAGCTTCACTGTCCAGTTCGGCGACGCGCTCCCGCAAATCCTTGCTGATGTAGGGCGCACCACGATGCACTGTCTGCAAGGCCATCGGCAGTTCATCCAGCGACGATGTCTTGTCGAGCAGACCGAGAACACCCGAGGACGCAGCCAGGCGCAGGATGCCCAGATTGTTCGCCATGCTCAGCAGAAGAATCGGCAGGTCCGGATGGCGGCGGCGGATCAGCCCGAGCATCGGAAATCCATTGGACCGGCCAGAGTTCTGTAGACACTCAGTCGCCGCTCTGCGCGTAGCGCCTTTCAAACTCTACCGGTGACAGTCCGCCAGCGGAACCATGCCGGCGGATCGGGTTGTAGAACATCTCGAT
>JAEZYE010000019.1 GCA_023419315.1 Pseudomonadota bacterium | reverse complement strand
GACCGCTGGCTGCGAGCGCCAGAGCGAGATCGCGATGGCTTTGCGGCTCTTCCTCCGACATCGCCAGCACGCGGCGCAGCACCGGCACGGCGAGCGCCGCCTCACCCGCCTGGTTCAGCCGGTACGCAAGCACGCGCAGCAGCCGGCGATCCTCGATGTTCAATTCGGCGAGGTTGGACAACACCCGCAGCGCCAGCGCGCGCTCACCCTTTTCGAACAGAACGTCGGCCACGTCGAGATAGAACGCCGGGCTGTCGCGCTGGCTCTCGCGTTCGTCCAGATACAGCGCGTAGGCTCGATGGCCATCGACTTCGCGCAACCGCCGCGCCAGCGGTGAATCGGCGGACCACGGCTGAAGCGTGATCGCAATCGAGGCGCCGCTGCGTTCGTCCTGCGGTGCGGCCGAACCGGCAACGGCGATTGAATCGAGTGTCGTGCCGGAGGCCGGCGCGCCGGGCGCCGACATGCGTGCTTCGGCGAAGTTCGCCGGTGCCGGTGCGGCGGCGGCCGTATCCCGTGCCGACTGCGCCTGCAACGCCTGTTCGCGGGCCTGCTCCGGGCTGGGTTTCGGACGCGGCGGCGCGCCCTTCGGCCAATCGCGTTCCCACCAGCGGATGCGTTCGGCATAGGCTTCGGCGATGGCGTCGATTCGCGCCCGCTCTGCTTCCGCATCATCGCGACGCTGCTGCACGCGCACGCTGTCGAACGCTGCGCGCAGCGGCTCGGGCGGCGTGATGTCGTAGGCCAGATAGTCGTCCAGCGTTTCCAGCACGATGAGCGAGGTCTGCGCGGTCACCAGTCCGAAGCGCTCGCCGAGCCGCCGAATCTGCGTGGCGTGCGCGTCGGGATCCGCGGACCAGCGATCAATCCAGTACGCCGCCCAGTTCTGCGGAATCGGGCCGCTCAATGCCGCCTGCCGTGCATCGATGTCCATCGCGCGTTCCTGCACGGAACCGTCGGCGTCACGCCAACGCAATCGCAGGCGGCCCTTCTCGCCCACGAGTCGGCCGGCCACGCGCAGCATGCCGTCGCGCACGACGTCGCCCTGCGCAATCCAGTCATCGCCACCGCTCAGTTCCACCTGCAGCAGCCGCGGCGGTTCGTGCAGCAGCGCGTCCACCGCCCGCTGCGGCGCGGCAGGATCGATCGCGATCATCTGTCCATCGTGCGCTTCGGCCCAGACGCGCAGTCGATTGCCGTCCGCGCGTGCACCGGCCGCATGCAGGGCATGCAGCGGCACGCCGTCGGCAAGCGCGGGCAGCGGCTGGCGTTCGCCGTAGTTGTCCAGGCCGTCGCTGAAAAGCAGGTAGGCCTGGGCACCCGGTACGGGCGACCAGCCGATGAGCTTGCTCGCGCCGTCGTACACGGTGGCGCGCAATTCGTTGATCAGCGCCGATGCATCACCGCCGCGCACATCGAAACGGCGCGCGGGTTCGGCGACATCGCGCAGGCGCACCAGCGACACCTGCACATCGCCCAGGGCGGCGAGGTAGCGCGACAGCACGGTCAGTTCGACCTCGCGGTTGCGTTCGAGCGCGGACGCGGAGCTGTCCCACAGCAGCGCGATCGATTGCGGTTGCACGGCCCGCGGCGAAGCGCCCTTCCCCACCGGCTGCTCGGCGAGGAAGTAGATTTCGTCATGCATGCGCTGCGTGTACACGCGGGGGCCGTCGACGCGCGGCAGGTGCAGTTCCAGCGTGCCGCGTCCGTCGAAATGGCGCCGGCGCAGCGCCGCATTCCATCCGCCCGTGCTGCGATCGAAATGCAGCGCGCGTGCCAGCGTGCCGGTGGCCCTTGGCTGCGCATCCGCGCCTTCCACACGCAACGACCAGTCCATCAAGGCGGCGTCACGCGCGAACCCCAGCGACACCGGCAAGCGCCAGGCGCCTTCGATCAGGCCGAGCGGCTCGCTGTAGACCAGCCGCACCGTGCGCGTGCCGCCCGGCGTGATCGGATACACCCGCAGGCGGAAATGGTTGCCCGCCGTCTGTTCGAGCAGGCCCGGATCCACGCGGCGTTCCTCGATGTCGTCGAAGACGCGGCGGCCCTTGTCCTTCGGCACCGGCACCGCGGCGCGCATCGCCCCGTCGATGTCGAGTGCGAACCCGGTGATCCGTTGCCCGTCGTGCAGCGGGAAATTGAGCTGCCCTTCCAGCACGCGATCCCCGGGGTTGAAGAACGTCAGCTCGACCGTGGTCTGCGCCAGCCCGCCGACGACGATGGTCTCGGCATGCGCTTCGCCCAGGCGCACAGGCATGTCGGAGTCACCGGCGATTTCCATCAACGGCGGCGCGGCGGCGATGCGCGCCGCCCGCGCCGTCTGCGATGACACGGTGCCGGCCGGCAGCACCAGGAGCGCGGCCAGCGAAGCCAGCAGCGGCGAAGTGATCAGGGAACGGAGGGTGCGGTGCATGCTTTCCTTGCCTTTGCAGTCAGGTGTTCCATTCAACGCACGGCGTCGCAGAACGGGGCTACGCGTCCAGCAAGTCGCCTCGGCTGCGACCATCCACGTGTTCCCAATGGCGGACGATCAGCTGGATGTCGTGCCGGCCCTGGTAGTCATCAGTGCCCAGTTGATAGGCGACGCGGACGCGCGACGGCGGCGGCGCGTTCTTCCAACCACCGAAATGGATCGCACTGACCGGCTGTGCGCGGCCCGGCGTGCGCAGCGACAGCTTCAGATGGCGCTCGCCGATCACGCGCCACTCGATCACGTCGAACTCGCCATCGAACACCGGCTCGGGAAAGCCCTGTCCCCACGGGCCGCCATCGCGCAGCGCCTCGGCGTGCGTGCGATCGAATTCCTCCGCGGAAAGCTCGCCGTCGCTGAGCAGTTCGGCCTGCAGCAGGCTGGCGTCGAGCAGGCGTTCGGCCACGCTGCGGAAAGCGGCTTCGAAATCCGGAAGGCGCTCGGCCTCCAGGCTGAGGCCCGCCGCCATCGCGTGTCCGCCGAAGCGGACGATGACGCCCGGATGCGCCGCGTCAATCGCCGCCAGCGCATCGCGGATGTGGAAGCCGGGAATCGAGCGCGCGGAACCGCGCAGCGCGGTACTGCCCGGCTCGGCCGGCGCGAACGCGATGACCGGGCGATGCATGCGGTCCTTGATGCGCGAGGCGACCAGCCCGACCACGCCGGGATGCCATTCGGCGTCGTACAGGCAGACGCTCAGCGGCGCCTGTCCATCCGGCAGCGCGACTTTCGCCAGCGCAATCGTCGCTTCATCCGTCATCTGCTGCTGCACGCCGCGACGCTCGGCATTGATGCCGTCGAGCACTTCGGCGATTTCTCGCGCGCGTGCCGGCTCATCGCAAAGCAGGCATTCGATGCCCAGCGCCATGTCTTCGAGGCGGCCGGCCGCATTGAGGCGCGGCGCCAATGCGTAGCCGATGTCCGCCGCGCTGAGCAGTGCGGCTTCGCGACCGGACACGGCGATCAAGGCCTGCAATCCCGCCGAGCCCTGCCCCGCGCGCAGCCGCCGCAAACCCGCTGCGACCAGCGCGCGATTGTTCGCGTCCAGCGGCACCAGATCGGCCACGGTGCCGACGGCAACCAGATCCAGCAGCACCGTCAGATCCGGCTCACCCTGCGGCCAGCGGCCCTGGTCACGCAACGCGCGACGCAAGGCGAGCAGCACATAGAAGGCGACGCCGACGCCGGCCAGCGCCTTGCTCGGAAAGGCATCCTCGCGCAGGTTCGGATCGACGATCGCGTCCGCAGGCGGCAGCTGTTCGCCCGGCAGATGATGATCGGTCACCAGCACCTGCCAGCCGCGCGCCTTCGCCGCTGCGATGCCGGCGTGGCAGGCGATGCCGTGATCCACGGTCACCAGCAGATCCGGCTGCAATACCGCCAGTTCCTCGACCAGCGACGGCGACAGGCCGTAGCCGTGCACCATCCGGTTGGGAACGCTGGCGCTGACGTGTTGCGCGCCGAGCATGCGCAGGCCACGCACCATCAACGCGCATGCGGTCGCGCCATCGCAATCGAAATCGCCGACCACCACGATGTGCCGCTGTGCGTCCATCGCCGATTGCAGCAGCGCGACGGCATCATCCAGGCCGCCGAGCGCATCCGGCTTCAGCAGTTGCGCCAGCCGCGGCTGCGCCTGCGCGTAGTCCGGTGCGCCGCGTGCCGCGTAGATGCGGCGCAACAGGGGAAGTACGTGATCCGGCCAGTCGGTGCCCGTCGATGCGGGCCGTCGCACGATGCGCAACGGCGCGCTCATGCAGGAAGCCCGGAGGCGTCGCTCTCCAGGCGTTCGAGGCGACGGCGCCAGAATCGCCAGCGCTGCCCGCGCTCCAGAGCGAACAGCGCGCCATCGGCGAAGTCGAGGTTGAGCCGCTGCAGTTCGCCGCGCGCGAGTGCGGCCAGCAGCGGCTGCAACGCTTCGCGCGCGAGCAGATCCAGTTGGCGCAGATGACGCAGATCGATCAAGGCATCCACGGACTGTCCGGCATCACCTTCGGCGGAAATTCCGGACGCCAGCGCCAGCGAGCGCAGCAGTGTGTCCTGGCCCTTGATCTGCTTGTACGGACTGCTGACGGAGCCCGGCAGCGTGCCCGCGCCCCAGAACCACAGCGAGTTCACCGGCGCCTTGCCGTCGCGGATGCGTTGCGCATTCCAGGGATGGTTGTGCAGCGTGATCTGCGCTTCGGTCAGCAGGGCGCGCCAGCGGCGTCCTTCATCGCCGTCGGGCAAGTGCGCGAACAGATCGTCGCCGAGCACGTCATCGATCGGTGCGAATTCCGGCAGGCGCGATTCTTTCGGCAGTTGCAGGTACCACCGCGACGGATGCGGCGCATCGAGCAGCATGCCCGCATCGCCGAACAGCGGCTTCAGCGCCGGCAGCAACTGCCGCACGTCTTCTTCATCCAGTCCGAGCGCTTCCCCATGCGCGAGCATGCGCGCGCCGTTGATGTCGGGAGAAATCCGCGCAGGATCGGCGCGCAGCCAGGTCGCGCCGTCCGCATCGCGCGCATCCATCTGCCGCGTCAGTGCGGCCACCGGCCAGTGATCCGGTACCAGCCGGAAATGGCGACGCAGCTGTTCGCGCTCGCCCGACGCCGCTGTCGTGCCATCCGCGCGACCGAGCGCCTTGCCCACATCCGCGGGCAGCGGCTGGCCCGACAGCCGACGGCGCGCGGGCAACAGCAGCGTGGCGGTCGCCATCGTGGCGTCAGCCGAGGTACTGCACGCCGACGATTTCGTATTCGCGCTGGCCTGCCGGCGCATCGATGGTGATCGCGTCACCTTCGTGCTTGCCGATCAGCGCGCGGGCCAGCGGTGACGAGATCGCGATCAGGCCCATCTTGATATCGGCTTCCAGATCGCCGACGACCTGGTAACGCTTCTCTTCCTCGGTCTCGACATCGGCCAGCGTCACCGTCGCACCGAACACGATGCGGCTGCCCGCGTTGAGCTTGGTGACGTCGATGATCTCCGAATGCGAAAGCTCGCTTTCCAGCTGCTTGATGCGGCCTTCGATGAAGCCCTGCTGTTCGCGGGCGGCGTGGTACTCGGCGTTCTCCTTGAGATCGCCATGCGCGCGCGCCTCAGCGATCGCGGTGATCACTTCCGGACGCTTCACCGTCTTCAGGTTGTCCAGTTCCTGGCGCAGGCGCTGTGCGCCCTTCATGGTCAATGGTGCTCTCACCCTTGCAGCTCCTCATGCAGCTCTTGCAGTGCCCATACCGGGCCGGTTCCACGGAATTCCAGCGAATGCACCAGCGCGCGTGCGCCGGCGATCGTGGTCGAATAGGTGACGCGATGTTGCAGGGCTTCGCGCCGGATGGAGAAGGAGTCGGCAATGGCCTGCCGTCCTTCGGTGGTGTTGACGATGTACACGATCTCGCCGTTCTTGATCAGATCGACGACATGCGGACGGCCTTCGACCACCTTGTTGACCTGGTCGCAGGCGAAGCCATGCTCGCGCAGCCATTGCGCGGTGCCCTGCGTCGCCACCAGGCTGAAGCCGCGCTCGATCAGCGCCTGCGCCACCGGCAGCACGCGCTTCTTGTCCGGATCACGGACCGACACGAACGCCTTGCCCGGTTGCGGCGCGCGGATGCCGCCGGCTTCCTGCGCACGCGCCATCGCCGCGCCGAAGCTGCGACCCACGCCCATCACTTCGCCGGTCGAACGCATTTCCGGGCCGAGGATCGGATCCACGCCCTGGAACTTGGCGAACGGGAAGATCGCTTCCTTCACCGAGTAGTAGTCCGGAACGATTTCGCGCGTGGTGCCCTGCTCCTTCAGCGTCTGCCCGGCCATGCAGCGCGAGGCGATCTTCGCCAGCGCCATGCCGGTCGCCTTGGACACGAACGGCACCGTGCGCGAGGCGCGCGGGTTCACTTCCAGCAGGTAGACCGTGTCGTCGCCGTCGTCGTTGGACTGGATGGCGAACTGGGTGTTCATCAGGCCGATGACGTTCAGCGCCTTGGCGAGTTCGACCACCTGGCGGCGCAGTTCGTCCTGTGTTTCGGCCGACAGCGAATATGGCGGCAGCGAGCACGACGAATCACCCGAGTGCACGCCGGCTTCCTCGATGTGCTCCATCACGCCGCCGATCAGCACCTGGCCGTCCTTGTCCGCGATGATGTCCACGTCCACTTCCACGGCGTTGTCGAGGAAGCGATCCAGCAGCACCGGCGAATCGTTGGACACCTTCACCGCATCGCGGACGTACCGGGCCAGATCGGATTCGCCGTAGACGATTTCCATCGCGCGGCCGCCCAGCACGTACGACGGGCGCACGACCAGCGGATAGCCGATTTCGCGCGCCAGCGCCAAGGCTTCATCGGCATTGCGCGCGGTGCGGTTCGGCGGCTGCTTCAGCCCGAGCTTCTCGACCAGCTGCTGGAAGCGCTCGCGGTCTTCGGCCAGATCGATCGAATCCGGCGATGTGCCGATCACCGGCACGCCATTGGCTTCCAGCGCCTGCGCGAGCTTCAGCGGCGTCTGTCCGCCGAACTGCACGATCACGCCCTTCGGCTGTTCGATTTCGACGATCGCCAGCACGTCTTCCAGCGTCAGCGGTTCGAAGTAGAGGCGATCGGAGGTGTCGTAGTCGGTGGAGACGGTTTCCGGATTGCAGTTGACCATGATGGTTTCGTAACCATCCTCGCGCAGCGCGAGCGCTGCGTGCACGCAGCAGTAATCGAATTCGATGCCTTGGCCGATGCGGTTCGGGCCGCCGCCGAGGATCATGATCTTGTCGCGCGAGGTCGGCTCGGCTTCGCATTCGTCCTCATAGGTCGAATACAGGTACGCCGTGCTGGTGGCAAATTCGGCGGCGCAGGAGTCGACGCGCTTGTAGACCGGCTTCACCGCCAGCGCCTTGCGCAGCACGCGCACGGCCGCCTCATCGGTGCCGGCCAGCTGCGCCAGCCGTGCATCGGAGAAACCCATGCGCTTGAGCTTGCGCAGGCGGCGCGCGTCGAGCGACGCCAGGCCATCGGCGGCAAGCTGCTTCTCGGCTTCGATGACTTCCTCGATCTGATCGAGGAACCAGGGATCGATGAACGACAGGCCATGCACCTGCTCCACGCTCATTCCGGCGCGGAAAGCGTCGGCCACGTAGAAAAGGCGTTCCGGGCCCGGCGCCTTCAGTTCGCGGCGCAGTTCGGTCAGGCCCTCTTCGCTGGCCAGATCCAGGCCGGTCGGGTCGAGGCCGACCTTGCCGGTCTCCAGCCCGCGCAGCGCTTTCTGCATGGATTCCTGGAACGTGCGGCCCATCGCCATCACTTCGCCCACCGACTTCATCTGGGTGGTGAGGCGCGCATCGGCCTGCGGGAACTTCTCGAACGCGAAGCGCGGGATCTTGGTGACGACGTAGTCGATGCTGGGTTCGAACGAGGCCGGCGTCTTGCCTCCGGTGATCTCGTTCTTCAGTTCGTCCAGCGTGTAGCCGACCGCAAGCTTCGCGGCGACCTTGGCGATCGGGAAGCCCGTCGCTTTCGACGCCAGCGCGGAGGAACGCGACACGCGCGGGTTCATTTCGATCACGACCACGCGACCGGTCTGCGCATTGACGCCGAACTGCACGTTCGAGCCACCGGTATCCACGCCGATCTTGCGCAGCACGGCAATCGAGGCGTCACGCAGCCGCTGGTATTCCTTGTCGGTCAGCGTCTGCGCGGGCGCGACGGTGATCGAGTCACCCGTGTGCACGCCCATCGGATCGAGGTTCTCGATCGAGCAGACGATGATGCAGTTGTCCGCGGTGTCGCGGACCACTTCCATCTCGAACTCCTTCCAGCCGAGCACGGATTCTTCGACCAGCACTTCGGTGGTCGGCGACAGCTCCAGGCCGCGGTTGACGATCTCGATCAGCTCTTCGCGGTTGTAGGCGATGCCGCCGCCGCTGCCGCCGAGGGTGAAGCTCGGGCGGATGATGGTCGGATAGCCGACGCGGGTCTGGATATCGAGCGCTTCCTCCAGCGTGTGCGCGACTTCGGCCTTCGGGCATTCCAGGCCGATGTCCTGCATCGCCACGCGGAACAGTTCGCGATCTTCGGCCATGCGGATGGCTTCGCGCGACGCGCCGATGAGTTCGACGCCGTACTTCTCCAGCACGCCGTGATCGGCCAGATCCAGCGCGCAGTTCAGCGCGGTCTGTCCGCCCATCGTCGGCAGCAGTGCGTCGGGCTTTTCCTTGGCGATGATCTTCTCGACCGTCTGCCAGTTGATCGGCTCGATGTACACGGCGTCCGCCATGTTCGGGTCGGTCATGATCGTGGCCGGGTTGCTGTTGACCAGCACCACCCGGTAACCCTCTTCACGCAGCGCCTTGCAGGCCTGCGCGCCGGAGTAGTCGAACTCGCACGCCTGGCCGATGACGATCGGGCCGGCGCCGATGATGAGGATGGTCTTTATGTCGCTGCGCTTGGGCATGGGGTCTGCTTCTTCGAAAGTGGTTGCCTCGCCGGCGATGCCGTTGCGGGGCCGCGGAATCGCGCGGCTTTCAGGGCCGCCGCGATCCGTGCTTCATGCGGATGACGCTTCCCGCGTCACATCACCGCGCCGGGCGATACGTTGCACTGCTTGAAACCATGGAACATGGCCTTGATGGCAATCATCTCGCCGGTGCGCTGGTTGTCCTCGGACGGCGCCTCGCCGCTCATGGCTTCACCCATGCCGGTCAGTTCGCGCAGCGCGCGGTATTTCGGATCACGCGCCAGGCTGACCATCGCCAGCAACTCGTCCGCATCGGCCTTGCCGATCAGCGCGGACACGTCGACCTCCTGCTTGCTGTCCGCCGACGCCGCACCGGCCATCATGAAACTGGACAGCAGCGGCGCGGCCTGCCGCGTCAGGGCAATTTCTTCCTGCACGTTGCCGCCATGGGTCTTGAGGTATTCGGCCACTTCCGAGCGCTTGTAGCGGCGGAAGCCGTCGGCGTTGAGTTCGCGGCGCAGGCAGGCCAGCTGTTCGGGCGTGATTGCATCGGGCGCGGCGTCCTGCACCGGCCACCGCGGATCGGCGGCCGCAGCGGTTTCCATGATCGTGCCCAGCGGCAGCAGGCTGACGATGGCGTCGGTGAACTCGTCGATCTGCTTTTCGGTCGGCTGCGCGGCGTGACTGCCGCCAGCGGCGAGCAGCATGGCGACGGCGACCGGAACGACGGCAAGGCGCGGGAAACGCATCAGCGAACCTCCATGGAAGCGATGAAACGATCGAACAGCGGCGATACATCGTGCGGTCCGGGCGAGGCTTCCGGGTGGCCCTGGAAGGAGAACGCGGGCGCATCGGTCAGTTCGATGCCCTGGTTGGTGCCGTCGAACAGCGAGCGGTGGATCACGCGCACGTTGGCCGGCAACGACGTTTCATCGACGGCGAAGCCATGGTTCTGCGAGGTGATCATCACGCGGCCGCTGTCGAGATCCTGCACCGGGTGGTTCGCGCCGTGGTGGCCGTGGCCCATCTTCACCGTCTTCGCTCCGGCGGCCAGCGCGAGCAGCTGGTGGCCCAGGCAGATGCCGAAGGTCGGGATCTTCTTTTCGACGAACGTGCGGATGGCCTCGATGGCGTAGTCGCACGGTTCCGGATCGCCAGGACCGTTGGACAGGAACACGCCATCCGGATTCAACGCCAGCACGTCGGCCGCGGACGTCTGCGCCGGCACGACCGTCACGTCGCAGCCACGTTCGGCGAGCATGCGCAGGATGTTGAGCTTCACGCCGAAGTCGTAGGCCACCACCTTGAACTTCGGTGCGGCCGCGACGAATTCATTGCGATCCAGATCCAGCTGGCCCTCGTTCCACTGATAGCGTTCGCGGGTCGAGACGACTTTCGCCAGATCCATGCCCTTCAGACCGGGGAACTTGCGGGCCGCTTCAAGCGCCTTGTCGGCGTCGATATCGGGACCGGCCATCACCGCGCCGTTCTGCGCACCGCGATCACGCAGGATGCGGGTGAGCTTGCGCGTGTCGATGCCGGCGATGGCGACGATGCCGCGCGTGCTCAGCCATTCCGGCAACGCGACCTGGCTGCGCCAGTTGCTCGGGCGGCGCGGCACATCGCGCACGATGAGGCCGGCGCACCAGACCTGGCGCGCTTCGTCGTCCTGCTCGGTGCAACCGGTGTTGCCGATATGGGGATAGGTCAGAGTGACCAGCTGACGGGCGTAGGACGGGTCGGTGAGGATTTCCTGGTAGCCGGTCATCGCGGTGTTGAACACCACTTCGCCGACGGAAAGTCCGTTCGCGCCTACGGATTCGCCCTCGAACACGGTGCCGTCTTCGAGTACGAGAATTGCGGGTTGAGTCACGGGGTTCGCCTTGGGGTGGAGGAACCCTGTCCCGCCGACTTGCGGCTGCAAGAAACCGCGGACTCGGCGTTTTTCCGGTCCGGGGCGGCAGGTAACAGGCGAGCGGGAATTGTACGTATCAGCCCCCCTCGGCGCCACCCTTTTTTTGGCGGTCATACCGATGTGATACCAGGGCGGCGCACGTATTCAGGATGGTGGGCGCACCGCTATAGCACCCGCATGGAATCAATCCAGCAGATCGCGGACGCGGTACTGGCCCGGCGTACGTCCATGCAGGCGGCTGGCCGCATGCAGGGCACCGCGGGCGAAGATGTCGCGGTTGGTGGCGCGATGCACCAGTTCGACACGCTCGCCCAATCCCGTGAACTGGACCAGATGTTCACCGACGATGTCACCGGCGCGCAGGCTCGCGTAATGCACTTCGGCGCCCGCCGAGCCAGCCGCGGCGCCGAGCGTAAGCGCGGTTCCGGAGGGAGCATCCTTCTTCTGCGTGTGATGGGCTTCGACGACATCGCAGTCCCAGCCGGCGAGCGCCGCGGCGGCCCGCTCGACCAGCTCCGTCAACACCGCCACGCCCAGGCTGAAGTTCGACGCCCACGCCAGCGGAATGCGCGCGGACGCCTCGGCGAGCGACTGCTGCTGCGCTTCCGAAAGTCCGGTCGTCCCGGACACCAGTGCCGCGCCGCGCTGCACGCACAGCGCCAGCACCGGATCGAAACCTTCCGGTAGGCTGAAGTCGATGGCGACATCGAACGCCGGCACGCCGCCCAGTTCACTGGCGGCGAAATGCGGCACGCCATCGACCACCCGCTGCGGCGGCGATCGCCGCGTGACGGCAGCCACCGCCTGGAAACGTTGCGGCTGCTCGGCCGCCAGTCGCAGCAGGGCCAAGCCCATGCGTCCGGACGCGCCGTGGATAAGGAGTCGAAGCGGTGTCGTGTTCATGCCGGCATGGTAGCGGCGCGATGCACCGGCGCGATAGTCGATGCCGGCCCGCTTCACTCGGCCGGTGCGTGTCCGGTCAGGCGCTTGCTCCAGTCTTCGGCGCGACCGTGCTGCATGCGCCGCTCGAACAACGTCCGCCAGCCAGGCACCAGCGGCAGCGACAGCACCTCCTGCAGGATGTCCGCTTCGACGACACGCTGGTAAAGCAAGCCGATGATCCGGCTCAGTGACCAATGCGGATGCGGCCGCTCGATCAGGCGCATGGCGTCACCGGCCTTCACGTCGCCTTCTTCAATCACGCGGTAATACCAGCCCGTGCGCCCGCTGTCCTGCACGCGCCGCGCCATGTCCGGCACGCCGAAACGGTCCGACAGTTTCCAGCACGGCTGTCGTGACTGCGAGACTTCAAGCAGAGCGCTGCCCAGCGTCCAGCGATCACCCAGGCAGATGTCCGATTCGATCAGGCCGCGGGTGGAGATGTTCTCGCCGAACGCGCCGGCCTGTTGCAGCAGTGCGTGGTCGCCGATGTCGTCGCGCCACGCGGCGTAGTGATCGCGTGGATAGTGGTGCACGGCCTTGTCCGGTCCGCCGTGCACGCGCAGATCGCCCTGCTCGTCTCCCTGCAGACCAAGCAAGCTCACCCGCACGCGGCCCTCGACAATCGACTTGGCGATCGCGCTGCGGCTTCCGGGGCGGGAGAATTCGACCGCCTTTCCGCACAGCACCGCATCCACGCGCGCTTGCGGCGCAGCCTGTCCGTCGGTGCCGGCGTCTGTTCCGACTGCGTGCGTCATGGCAGCACCCGGCCCAGTCCGGACGCCTCGACCTGTCGCGTGGCTTCATCGAGTGCGGAAGCATCCACGTCATCCTCGAAGCCGATGCGGAAGTGCACTTCGCCCTGCGGCGTACGCGAGGAATGAATCGACGACAGGCTGACGCCCGCGCGCTCGAACACGTGCAGCAGTTCGCGCAGCGAGCCCGGACGATCTTCCGGCAGATGCACGCTGATGGCCTTGCCCGAAGCCAGATCCGCCAGCAGGTAGCCGATGCGTTCGTAACTGTAGTTGCCGTCGGCCAGTGCCGCCGCGCCCAATGCATCATGGTTGGCGGCGAGGAATTCTTCGCGGAACGCCGTACGCGCCGCGTCGTCGCCCTCGCCCACCAATGCCGCCATGCGCGCGAACTGGCGCGACAGATCACGCAGGATGTCGGGTGCGTGCGGATTGCCGAACTGGATGTCTTCGTAGATCGCCGGGTTCAGCGACAGGATGCGCGCCATGACCGCGGCGTCCATTTCGAACGAGGCCGAACGGAACGGCAGCAGCGCGGCGAGGTCGCCGACCTGCCCCGCCTGCTCGCGCAACAAGCTGGCCTGCGCCAGATGGCTTGCGTGCACCATCGCCTGGACCAGCGCCATGATGCGGTCGTGCTGTTCGGGCGATGTGCGGACATATTCGCCGTGCAGCGCTTCGAGCATGCCGTCGAACCACGGCCGCCAGCGCTCCAGCCGAGCCTCGCACAGGATGGTCACGCGGCCTTTCAGCGTCGGCGCTTTCGGCGGCGCGGTCATCGGGTGCAGGCCGGCCACTTCCGCTTGCGATTCCAGCATCGCCCGCACCGGACCGCCCTTGATCGAGGTGACATCCAGCCACAGGCGATCGCGTTCGCTGCCGCCGGCCAACTCGCGATAGCGGTGGATCAGTTCGACGGTGTGGCGGATGGGCGCGGAGAAAACCAGGACATCCGCGCGCTGCACCAGTTCCGCCTCGGTGAGCGAGTCCGGGTCGGCGGGGTCATGGCCAATCACGCGCAATTGCATGCGCGTTTCGAAGAACCGGCGCAGCCATTGTCCGTAGGCGCCGGCACTGCCGACGATGCCGATGAGGGGTGGGTTCACGCGCGGACTCCGTGGGGAGCCCCATTGTAGAAGCCGCTTGCACCCGGCTGGCAAACGGCCAGGTGCCGGGTGCCCAAAGAAAAGCCACGGATCTGCCGTGGCTTTTCGCGGTTCAGGAGGTCATGCGATCCCAGAAGCCTTTGACGCCGTCGAGGAACGTGGCCGACTTGGGTGAATGCTTGCGTGCTTCGTCGCCCACGAAGGTGGCTTCGAACTTCTCCAGCAGTTCGCGCTGCTCGTTGGTGAGGTTCACCGGCGTTTCGACCACGACGCGGCAATACAGATCGCCTTCGCTGCGGCTGCGCACGGACTTCACGCCCTTGCCCCGCAGGCGGAACAGCTTGCCGGTCTGCGTTTCAGCGGGAATGCGGATCTCCGCATCGCCGTTGAGCGTAGGCACGCGAACGGTATCACCGAGCGCGGCTTGCGAAATGCGGACCGGGATCTCGCAATGCAGATCGTCGCCGTCGCGCTGGAAGATCTCGTGCTCACGCACTCGCACTTCAACGTACAGATCGCCCGGCGGCGTACCGGGAGGCCCGGCCTCGCCCTCGCCCGTCAGGCGAATGCGATCACCGTTGTCCACGCCGGCAGGAATCTTGACCGACAGGACTTTCTCTTCCTCCACGCGACCGGCGCCATGGCAGGTCTTGCAGGGATTCTTGATGGTCTGCCCGCGTCCGCCGCAGGCCGGACAGGTCTGCTGCATCGCGAAGATGCCGCGCTGCATGCGCACGTTGCCGCGACCGCCGCAGGTGGTGCAGGTTTCGACCTGGCCATCCTCGGAACCGGAGCCGTTGCAAGGCTCGCAATTGACGAGGGTAGGAATCTCGATGCGCTTCTCGATGCCGGCGACGGCTTCCTCGAGATCCAGCTCCATCACGTAGCCGATATCGGCGCCGCGACGCGCGGCGCGTGCGCCGCCGCCACCGAAGATGTTGCCGAAGATGTCACCGAAGATGTCGCCCATGTCGGGCGCACCGCCGGCGCCACCGCCCATGCCGTGTTCGAACGCGGCATGGCCATGCGCATCGTAGGCGCGCCGCTTGGCGCTGTCGGACAGCACCTCGTAGGCCTCCTTGCACTCCTTGAACGAAGCTTCGGCGGCCTTGTCTCCGGGATTGCGATCCGGGTGGAACTTCATCGCGCAGCGGCGATAGGCCTTCTTCAGGTCTTCATCACTGGCGTTTCGCTGTACACCCAGAACTTCGTAATAGTCGCGCTTGGACATCGGTCACATCGGAAGTGGGCCGGCTCCGCCGGCGTGTGGATTGACGAGGACGAGAAAAAAGGGAACCGGGATCCAGCGTGCGGGCGAAAGGGGTTCCGCCACGGCGATGGTCCGGTTCCCCGTTTCCCGGTTCCTTTCCTTCCTGCTTACTTCTTGTCGTCCTTGACCTCGGTGAACTCGGCATCGACGACATCGTCGTTGCCCTGCGCCGGGCCGCCCGCCGGACCGCCCGCTTCGGCGCCGGGCTGCGCACCGGCCGCGGCAGCGGCGTACAACGACTGGCCTGCTTCTTCCAGCGCCTTGGACTTGGCTTCGATCTGCGCCTTGTCGTCACTCTTCATCGCGGTTTCGAGATCGGCGATGGCGGCTTCGACCCGGCCGATCACGTCGCCCGGCACCTTGCTGCCGTGCTCACCGATCGCGGTGCGCGTGGCATGCAGCAGGCCGTCGGCATGGTTGCGCGCCTGGACCAGTTCCTGGAACTTCTTGTCTTCTTCGCGATGCGCTTCGGCATCGGCGACCATCCGCTGGATCTCTTCCTCGGACAGGCCCGAACCGGCCTTGATTTCGACCTTCTGTTCCTTGTTGGTCTTCTTGTCGCGCGCCGACACATGCAGGATGCCGTTGGCGTCGATGTCGAAGGACACCTCGATCTGCGGCAGGCCGCGCGGCGACGGATCGATGCCGGTCAGGTCGAAGCGCGCCAGCGACTTGTTGAAGCGGGCCTGATCGCGCTCGCCCTGCAGCACGTGCACGGTGACCGCGGACTGGTTGTCCTCGGCGGTGGAGAACGTCTGCGACGCCTTGGTCGGGATGGTGGTGTTCTTCTCGATGATCTTGGTCATCACGCCGCCCAGCGTTTCGATGCCCAGGCTCAGCGGGGTGACGTCGAGCAGCAGCACGTCCTTGACGTCGCCGGCCAGCACGCCGCCCTGGATCGCGGCGCCCAGCGCCACGGCCTCATCGGGGTTGACGTCCTTGCGCGGTTCCTTGCCGAAGAACTCGGCCACCGCCTGCTGCACCTTCGGCA
>JAEZYE010000009.1 GCA_023419315.1 Pseudomonadota bacterium | reverse complement strand
ATTCACCGAAGACCAGATGGTCAAGATCCTCCGCGAGGCCGACAAGGCGCCGATTGCGGACGTGGCCAGGAAGCATGGCGTCAGCGAGCAGACGCTATACGTGTGGCGCAAGCGGTATGGCCAGCTGGAGGCGGCTGACGTGAAGCAGCTGCGCGGTCTGCAGCAGGAGAACGCCCGGCTGAAGAAGTTGTTGGCCGAGCGGGACCTGGAGATCGAGGTCATGAAGGAGGTCACCGCAAAAAAGTGGTGAGCGCGCCGGCACGGCGCGCCCTGGTTCCGGTCCTGGTTGATCGCCGAATCAGTCAACGCCGTGCCTGCGCGCTTCTGGGCGTGCCGCGCTCGACGCTGGGCTACCTCGCCACCCAGCCCGCCAAGGATGCGCCGGTGATCGAACGGATGAAGCACTATGCCGCCATGTACCCGCGGTTCGGCTATCGCCGGATCCATGTCTACCTGGAGCGCGAAGGCTTCCGGATGGGCTGGGACCGGATGTTCCGGCTGTGGCAACGGGCCAGGCTGCAGGTGCCGAAGAAGCGGCCGCGCAAGCGCGTGGCGGCCTCCCGGCCGCGGCCGTTGCCTGTCATGGGCCCGAACCAGGTCTGGGCCTACGACTTCGTCTTCGATGGCTGCGCCAACGGAAAGGGCCTGAAGTGCCTGGTCGTCACCGACGAATGGACCCATGAGGCTTTGGCCATCGACGTCCAGGGCAGCATCCGTTCCAGGCGCGTGCTCGAAGTGCTGTCGCGGCTGGTCAGCCAGCACGGGGCGCCCCGTTACCTGCGGTCGGACAATGGGCCCGAGTTCGTCAGTCGAGCCGTCCTGAAGTGGCTACAGAGCGCCGGCATCGAGACGGCCTTCATCGAACCGGGCAAGCCTTGGCAGAATGGCACCGCTGAGAGCCTCAACGGCAAGTTCCGCGACGAGTGCCTGAGCATGGAATGGTTCCGGAACCGGATCGAAGCCCGGGTCATCATCGAAACCTGGCGGCGGCACTACAACGAGGACAGGCCGCACTCGAGCCTTGGCTACCGGACACCCAAGCAGTTCAAGGAAGATCAGCAGCAAGAGCAGCAACCAACACCCACCCATCGAGCCATCGTCAACTAATGGGTGGTCCTAAAAAACCCGGCAGGTCAATCGGACGGATAGCGACCGTTCTGGTTCCGCGTCACCGTTTCGATCGTGCGTGCTTCCAGTCCACGCACGAGGATCCAGTCGATGCGGCGATCCGCCTGCCCCTTGAATGCATGGAAAGTTGCTTCGGGTCCGCTGCGTCGCGCGGAGCCGGACCACGCGTCAGCCAGATCGCGGCTGATGAGCGCATGCACCGGTGTATCGGGTGTGGTGTTGAAATCGCCGGTGACCACGACGGGCACATCGGCGGGCAACGCCGCGATGCGGTCACGCAACAGGGTGACGCCACGCGCGCGGATGGGTTCGTCCTGATCGCGATACGGCAGGTGGGTATTGAAGAGATAGAAGCGGCGGCCGTCGGCGCTGCGCTCGAACAACGCCCACGTCACCATGCGCGGATAGAGATTGCCCCAGGTGATGCTGCCCGCGACGTCCGGCGTGTCCGACAACCAGAAATCGCCCGACTCGATCACGTGCAGTGCATCCTTGCGATAGAACACGCCCATGTGTTCGTCCGCGGTCTTCGATGCATCGCCACTGCGACCGCGCCCGAACCACGCATAGCCGGGCAGATGCTGCACGATGTAGTCGCCCTGCTCGGCGAACAGTTCCTGCGTTCCGACGACATCCGGCCGGGTTTCCCGCAACGTCTGCACCAGCAGATCGCGCCGCTTGATCCAGCGGTCCTCGCCATCGGCATCGGTCGGCAGGCGGACATTGAATGTCATCACCCGAAGCGGCGCGGCGTCCGCGCGTTCGTCTGCGAAGGCCGGCCATATCATCGCCAGCCCCAGCAGCAACGTGATCAAACCATGGCGCATGTGCAGGATCCTCGGATTCGTCGGTGCACGGAGTGTAGGGGCTTCAACCTGCGTGCCTTGTGTCGACCGTCGATGATCAGAACGCCAGTGCGGCCAACAGCGGCGCGGGATCATCCCAGCGTTCGCGCGCGGCCAGGAACGCCAGTTCAACCAGCACCGCGGTGCCGAGCACCTCCGCGCCCTGCAAGCGGGCCAGCGCCAGGGCGGCACGCAATGTGCCGCCGGTGGCGAGCACGTCGTCGATGATCAGCACGCGCGCGCCGGGCGGAAGCGCGTCGGCATGCATCTCCAGACGATCGCTGCCGTATTCCAGCCGGTAGTCCAGCGACAGCGTTTTCGCGGGCAGCTTGCCCGGCTTGCGTACCGGCACGAAGCCGACATCCAGTTCCCGCGCCAGGGCGGCGCCCAGGATGAAGCCACGCGATTCGATGCCAATCACGGCATCGAGTGGCACGTCCCGCCACGGCCTGGCCATCGCATCGATGGCGCTGGCGAAGGCCTCCGCATTCGCAAGCACGGGCGTGATGTCCTTGAACACGATGCCCGGCTTGGGGAAGTCGGGAACATCGCGGATGAAATCGGACCAGTCGGGCATGGCAGTCATGACGCAAGCGGGGGAGGCGATGCTAACCGATCCACTGTTGTCCCTCTGTCCGGGATGGACTCTCCCGCCACGAAGGACTAATCGCCGCTTCTGCGTATGGCTATGCTGCGTCACCTTCCGTCCGAGAGCATGACCATGAGCGATTCCCTGTCGATGTACCACGCGTCCGTGCCGGTACTGATCCGCGCGCTGGAAAATCTCAGGCAATTGCTGCAGAAGGGCCAGGATCATGCGCAGGCCCAGGGTTACGACGCCGGGATCCTGCTGCAGTCACGTCTGTACCCGGACATGTATCCGCTGATCAGGCAGGTTCAACTGGCGACGGATTCGGCCAAGTTTGCACCGGCCCGCCTGGCCGGGCTGGATTCGCCACGCTTCGATGATGACGAAACGACGTTCGAGCAGTTGTACGCGCGACTGGACCGCGCCATCGATTATCTGCACAGCTTCACGCCCGGACAGATCGATGGATCTGAAGCGCGCGAAGTGCGCTTGCCTACACGCACGCGCGGGGATCTGCAGTTCGATGGCCGCGGCTATCTGCTGGGCTTCGTATTGCCGAATGTTTTCTTCCACGTCAGTACGGCCTACGCAATCCTGCGCCACAACGGTGTGCCGCTCGGCAAGCGCGACTATCTGGGCGCAAACTGATCCCAAACTCACGTTCTTGTTTGACTCGCGGTTGAACAGGGAACGTCGATTGCAGACCCGCAGTCGCATTCCCTGTGCGAAACAATCGCGGAAACAGAGCCATTTTTGACTGGTTTTGTCCGTAAAGGACTCTGGCGTGGGCGGCCCATAAATCACAACGACGATGGGCTGCCGCTCATTCGACGGTTCTCTTGAACGTCGAGTCGCCTGGCATCGATGTGATTCGATTCCTGGCGCCGTGTGGCTTTGCAGCCTTCCAGATGGCAAATCGAAAAAGTGAGTCTTGTTGCTTTCGTGGGAATTTCCACTCCGTGGCGAAAGGCAATCAGCGTTTCGTCGGGTTCGTACGCCACGAAGAAATCGTGACTTGGGCGCATCGACGGGCAAAGCGACGTGACGCAATCAAAGGGGGCGAGACGAAGTCAGTGATTTGGTTCGTGCGTTAAGAGTTATCTCATAGGAAGGCCCTGACGCGGTTCTTAGGATTCCGCGCCACAAGCGTCGATGGGCCTCGTGTCCATGGGCGATGACCCGTAGTCATCTGCTCCCGAGCGGCACTTGAGCCTTTCCTTCCTCTGAGACGCAATCCAATGAAATCCGAACAGATCCAGTTGCTGGTCGCCAACGGCACCAGTGTTGAAAAAGTACACGCACTGAAGGGCGGTGTCGTCCGGCTCAAGGCCGTGCGTGGTGCCCGTTACGTGCTGTCCGACAAGAGCAGCGGCTTCGCGCCGGAAAACATCACGGTCAAGCGCGTCGGCAAGGATCTGCAGGTCTTCCTGGAAGGCTCGGAAGGTCAGGAACCGGATCTGGTTCTGGTCGATTACTTCGAAAGCGATTGCTCGCTGATCGGCATGGCCGAAGACGGCGCGTACTACCACTACGTCCCCAGCGATGGTGACTACACGCTGCTCTACGTCGAGATGGCCGATGGCGCGAGCGCGGCCTACGCGCTGGGTGGCGAAAACCTGGGCATCGGAGCGCTGGTGATGGTCGCGGCGGCTGGACTGGGTGCACTGGGCATCGCTGCCGCAGCGCTGGGTGGCGCGGCCGTGGTGGGCGGAGTCATCAAGGATGACGGCAAGGGCAAGCCGCCGGTCGAGCCGACAGACAAGGTGGGTAACAAGGGCATTGGCGGGGTGCTCGACAACCACGGTCCGGAGACCGGTCCGATTTCCAACGGCGGCCACACCGACGACAACACCCCCACGCTGAGCGGCGGCGGTTTGAACCCGGGCGATACCGTCATCCTCAAGGACAACGGCAAGGAAATCGGCCGTGTGGAAGTCGACCCGGAAGGCAACTGGACATTCACCCCGGAAGAGCCGCTGGGTGAAGGCGATCATTCCATCACCATCATTGTGAAAGACAAGAACGGCAACGAGTCCGAGCCGTCCGACCCGCATGAAATCACCGTGGATACGAAGCCGCCGGTTAAGCCGGATGGTGGCAATGCCACCGACAACGAAGGATCCATCACCGGTCTGATTCCCGAAGGCGGCACTACCGACGACACCACGCCGACGCTGAGCGGCGGCGGTCTGGAGCCGGGCGATACCGTCATCCTCAAGGACGGTGACAAGGAAATCGGCCGGGTGGAAGTCGACCCGGAAGGCAACTGGACGTTCACCCCGGACGAACCGTTGGCCGAAGGCCAACACGACATCAAGATCGTCGTGAAGGACAAGGCCGGCAACGAGTCCGAGCCGTCCGACCCGCAAATCATCATCGTGGACACCACGCCACCGGATAGTTCCGCCATCGGCGACGTGTTCGACAACCAGGGCACGCTCACCGGTTCCGTTTCCAACGACGGCCACACGGATGACAACACGCCGACGCTGAGCGGCGAAGGCCTGGAGCCGGGCGAGACGGTCATCGTCAAGGACAACGGCAAGGAGATCGGCCGGGCGGAAGTGGGCCCGGACGGCACATGGACATTCACCCCGTCGCCGGCGCTGCCGGAAGGCGAACATGTTCTGAACATCGAAGTACAGGACAAGGCCGGCAACGTGTCCGAGCCCTCGGACGACTACGTCATCGTCGTGGACACCACTGCACCGGACAAGCCGGTCATTGGCGACGTGCAGGACAACAACCCCGACGTCACCGGTTCGATCTCCGATGGCGGCCACACCGACGACACCACGCCGACGCTGAGCGGCAAGGGGCTGAAGCCGGGTGAGACCGTTATCGTCAAGGACGGCGGTCAGCTGCTGGGCACCACGACCGTGGACGGGAATGGCAACTGGTCGTTCACCCCGGAAACCCCGCTGGCCGAAGGCGAGCATTCGCTGGCCATCGAAGTACAGGACAAGGCCGGCAACATCTCCGTGCCTTCGGACGAGCACGTCATCGTCGTGGACACCACTGCGCCGGATCAGCCGGTTATTGGCGACGCCCAGGACAACAATCCCGGCGTCACCGGTTCGATTCCCGATGGTGGCACCACCGACGACACCACCCCGACGCTGAGCGGCAGCGGTCTGGAGCCGGGCGATACCGTCATCCTCAAGGACGGTGACGAGGAAATCGGCCGGGTGGAAGTCGACCCGGAAGGCAACTGGACGTTCACCCCGGACGAACCGCTGGCCGAGGGCGAGCACGACATCACCATCGTGGTGAAGGACAAGGCCGGCAACGAGTCCGAGCCGTCCGATGAATACGTCATCGTGGTGGACACCACGCCAACGGACAAGCCGGCCATCACCGGGCTGCTGGACGATGCGGGCGCCTCGACGGGCAATGTGGTCCCCGGCGGCAAGACCGACGATGCGACCCCGACCCTCAGTGGCACGGCCGAAGCCGGCAGCATCGTCATGGTGTACGACGGCACCAACGTGCTGGGTTCGACCACGGCCGATGCGGCGGGCACGTGGAGCTTCACGCCCGAGCTGCCGATGGGCGAAGGTCTGCACGACCTGACGGTGAAGGCCCTCGACCCGGCGGGCAACCTGAGCGAAGCCTCCGACAGCTATCCGGTGGAAATCGGTTCTCCGGATGCGCCGGCGGTGCCTGCCATCACCTCCATCCATGACAATGCGGGTGCCGTGCAGGGCGGCATCCAGAAGGATGGCGTGACCGATGACGTGCGTCCGGAACTGAAGGGTACGGCCGAAGCCGGCAGCATCGTGCGCATCTACGACGGTGCCAAGGAACTGGGTTCGACCACGGCCGATGCATCGGGCAACTGGAGCTTCACGCCGGCCACGGACCTGGCTCCGGGCAAGCACGACTTCACCGCCAATGCGACCAACGAACTGGGCAACAGCAGCCCGAAGACGGGCGTGTGGTCCATCGTGGTGGACACCACGGCGCCGACCACGACGGCCCAGTTGATGGACAACCAGGGTGCGGTCACCGGAGCCATTGTCAATGGCACCGTGACCGACGATGCGACGCCGACGTACAGCGGCAAGGCCAGCGAAGGCAACGGCACGGCGGTCATCTACGACAACGGGGTGGAAATCGGCCGGGTGCCGACCGATGCCAATGGCAACTGGAGCTTCACGCCGACGACGGATCTGTCCCAAGGTCCGCACAACCTGTCAGCTGAAGTGACCGATGTGGCCGGCAATACCGGTCCCAAGAGTACGCCGTATCCGATCACCATCCAGGACACCTCCAAGCCGGACGTGCCGGTAATTGTCGAAGTCATCGACGATTTCAGGCTGGTGCAGGGCAAAGTCGACCCGAACGAAACCACCGACGACGCGCGCCCGGAACTGAAGGGTACGGCCGAGGCGGGCAGCACCGTGACGATTTACGTCAACGGCGCCCGCATCGATGAGGTCAAGGCCGATGCCTCGGGCAACTGGAGCTACCTGCTGGAGGTGGACCTGTCCTCGGGCAACCACGTCTTCACCGTCGATGCGCGCGATGCGGCCGGCAACACCAGCGAGAAGTCCGCGCCGTACCACATCACGGTCGACACCAGTCCGCCGGCCGCTCCGATCATCAACCAGGTGCTCGACAACGTGGGCACGCACGCGGTGCTGGAAGACGGTGACATCACCGACGACACCACGCCGACGTTCGTGGGCACCGCCGAGGGCAACGGCACGGTGGAAATCTGGGCGCAGATGGGCACGGTGCTGCTCGGCTCGACCCAGGTCGATGCCGACGGCAACTGGAGCTTCACCCCCCCGGTGCCGATGGCCGAAGGGTTCGACATGGTGATGGGCATTGCCATCGACCAGTGGGGCAATCGCAGCGAGCTCTCCACGGCGTGGTCGATTGACATCGTGTCGCCGACGGCCCGCGGTGCGAAGGCGCACGGCGAACCGGCTTCGACCGAGCTCATCGATGGGCTGGTGATTGACGGGCAGGGCGAAGGCCTCAGCACGTTGAAGTTGACCGGCGCCGACACGGTGCTCGACCTGTCCTCGTACCGCGAACTGCTGGCGGGCGTGGAAGTGGTGGACATCCGCGGCACGGGCAGCAACACGCTGAAGCTCTCGGTCGAAGACGTGCTGGCGCAGGGCGGTAAGGACCTGTTCCACGACAGCGGCGATGTGCAGCTGATGGTCAAGGGCGATGCCGATGACCGGGTCACCCTGGACGAGGTGATGGGCCAGGCCGGCGACTGGGCCCAGGGCGGCGATGTGACGGTGGAAGGCGTGACGTACGCCACCTACCAGCACACCGGCCTGGAGGCCGAACTGCTCGTCCAGCAGGGCGTGAGCGTCCACCTCGTCTGATTTCAGTTTCCAACCTTCAAACAGACGCGGGCTGCCAAGCCAGCCCGCGCGGAGTCCTATCGTGAAAACCAAACTTCTGGGTGTGATGTGTGCGTTGTTCCTGCTGCCGGTCCATGGGCTGGCAGTGTCTTCGCAGAAAATGAAACTCTTTGGCCAGGCCTACCGTCCGGTGGTGCAGGCCAGCACTGAACAGGTGCAGGTGGTGTATTACCGCGCCGGTTCGCCGGCCTCGCAAAGCACCGGCCCGTCGGCGCATCTGTACATCGACGGCGAATTCCACACCGGCCTGCTGCCGGGCGGCTACACGGTGTTCTGCGTCAAGCCGGGCACGCACAAGCTGGGCGTGCACTACAAGGAAGGCACGCAGTTCTCCGGCAAGCGTTCGGTGCAGGGCATGGTGGAGATGGACGCGGGCAAGACCTACTTCCTGGAAGCCGGCAACGTGGACAGCAGCGGCCAGCTCATTCCGGTGAACCTGAAGAACGGCGAGAAGGAACTGGCCGACAACCGCGAACAGGCGCACGTGGTCTCGCGCGCCTCGACGGTGGTGCCGTGCGCCAACCGCTTTGGCGGTTACGTGGTCACCGGCGACAACAGCAACGGTCTGGTCTATGCGCTGCCGCTGGACATCCTGTTCGAATACAACCGCTCCGACCGTGACGGCATCACCGCCGATGGCCGCCAGGCGTTGAAGCGCCTGTCCGAGGAACTGGGCGAGAACCCGGCGGTGGACCTGCTGGTCACCGGCCATGCCGACGCCATCGGCCATGACGCCGCGGCGCAGGCGATGGGCCAGGCCCGCGCCGACACCGTGCGCGCGGTGCTGGTGGAAGCCGGCGCGTTGAACGTGGAAGCCCGCAGCGCCGGCAACCGCGCGCCGGTGAACGCCGAGTGTGGCAAGGGCCGCAACGCGGCCAGCGTCAAGTGCAACGCGGTCAACCGCCGCGTGCGCATCGAATTGCGCTGAACGATTTCAACTCGTTCTGAACGCATCCCCCCTGGCGTCCTCGCGGCGCCGGGGGGAACAAACGCAGGCATTTTATCTGCCTGCCATGTGATCTGGATGCCGCCGGCCGCGAGGTCCGGCGGCAAATCAATTGCGCGCCCGGCGCAACGTTCTCAGCTGTTCGCTTTACTGAAGTCGGATACACGGACGCCATCGATTCCGATGATCCGATCCAGGCGGATCGGGGCGCCTTGTTCGAGGCGGATGAATTCCATCGACGATTGCGCATACACGTCGGCGATGCGCGAATGCGTCAACCGTGTTTGACCATCTTCGTCCAGATAGTGGAGCGCCACGATCCTGCGCTGCACCGCACGTGCTTCCAGCACGTCATGGAATTCGCAGTTGATTGGCACGTAGGCATGTTTCATGGCGGTCTCCCTGGTGATGGGAATATGCGATGAGCGGGCGCAACATACGACCACTCACCGCGGACATCTCAGCGCAACTTGACGCCGGGGAAATCGACCGGCACATCCAGCGCGACGTTGATGTAGTTGGTGAACAGGTTGAGCGCCACATGCGCGAGGATTTCCACGATTTCCTCGTCAGTGAAGCCGGCGCTGCGCAAGGCTTCGACCTCCTCGCCTGCAATCCCGCCACGACTTTCGACCACGCCCAGTGCGAACTTCAGCGCGGCCGCGGTCTTCGGATCGTCCGACTGGCCTTGTTGCGCCGCCGACATTTCCTGGCTGGTGGCCCCGGCCTTGCGACCGAGCGCGGTGTGCGCGGACAGGCAGTACTCGCATGCATTGCGGTTGGCGATGGCGACTGCAATCTGTTCGCCGAGCTTGGCTGGAATCACGCCGCCGCCGAGTGCGCCGAATGAACCCCACATGCTTTTGAGCGCAGCGGGAGAATTGGCGACCGCCTTGAACATGTTGGGCGTGGTGCCGAACGCGGCATGGATTTCGGTGAGCAGGACCTGGCGGTCAGCGGTGGTCTGGGTCGGATCGATCAGGGGGATGCGTGACATCGTGGACTCCTGTTGGTTTGGGGATGGCCGCCTCATGAGCGGCTGACGCGCATCTTAGGTAGGATGTCAGGACGAAAGGTGGGTATACGTATATGAAACGTGTCGAAACGTCCGAATCAGATCAGCTGCCCGCTCCGTCCATGGCGGGGGCGGGGCTCGATCGCCTGTCCAGTGTTTTCGAGCGATTCCACGTGCGCGCATCGCTCTTCCACACCGGAACGATTTGCGGGCTGCAGCGATTCGAAGCCGAGCCCGGGCGTGCGTTCCTGCATGTACTCAGACGCGGCGAGATGGAATTGCGCCACCGCGACGAAGGCGGGCTGAAGCGCCTGCAGCTGACGGAACCGACGCTGCTTCTGTTTCCGAAGGCCAGCTACCATGAGTTCGTGAACCCGCCTCGCGATGGACCGGATTTCACCTGCGCCACGCTCGCGTTCGACGGCGGCGACCGCAATCCGATCGTGCAATCGTTGCCATCGCTGGTTGCGGTGCCGCTCGCGGCGATCGATGGATTGGAACCCGCGCTCGGACTGCTGTTCTCGGAAGCGGATCAGAATCGCTGCGGCTCCCGCCTGCTTGCCAACCGTCTGTTCGAAGTGGTGCTGTTGCAGGTGCTGCGCTGGATCATCGATCACCCTGCGCAGGCGGGCGTCACCCGTGGATTGATGCGGGGGCTGTCGGATCCGCGCCTGGCGCCCATGTTCGTGGCGGTCCACAGCGCCCCCGAACAGGACTGGACCCTGGAAAAGATGGCTGCCCTGGCGGCGATGTCGCGCAGCACGTTTGCCGCGGCATTCCGCAGTGCGACAGGCACGACGCCGGCGCTGTACGTACTGGACTGGCGGTTGAGCATCGCGATGAACCTGATGCGGGCGGGCCAATCCATCAAGCAGGTGGCGATGGAACTGGGATTCGCGGACCCGCCATCGTTCTCGAAGGCGTTCCATCGCCGCATCGGCAGTGCGCCGCGGCAGTGGATCAACGATGCTGCGCCGTCATGACACGCGATGGCAGCCGGATTTTTCACGGCTCGCATATGCCCGGCTCGGCACATTTCCGGCATCACCGCACCGGAGCATGTGGCATGGGCCAGCAAAGCGCTTTCACCCGTCTGGCAAAGAAGGCCGCGACCTTCACGGGACGTCCGACCTGCTTCGCGCTGGCGCTCGGAATCGTGGTGGTCTGGGCCATCTGCGGGCCGATTTTCAAGTTCAGCGATACCTGGCAACTGGTCATCAATACCGGCACGACGATAATCACCTTCCTGATGGTCTTCCTGATCCAGAACACGCAGAACCGTGACACCGAAGCGATGCAGATCAAGCTGGACGAACTGATCCACGTCAGCGCCAAGGCGAACAACGAACTGCTGGATCTGGAGGAGATGGAAGAACAGGAACTGGACCGCCTGCGCCAGCATTACGAAAACATGGCGCAGAAAGCAAAGGACGCCCGTGGCAAGCGCGCGAAGCGCAACGGATAGCCGGTTCAGCGGCAAAGCAGATGCTCCAGCGCCGGCTGCAGTCGTGGATGGCGGAAGGTGAACCCATCCGCGATTGCATGCACGGGCAGCACGCGCTGGCTGGCGAGCAGCAGTTCGGCGCCCTCGCCGAACAGTAACTTCAGCGCGAAGCGCGGCGTCGGCAGGAAGGCCGGCCGGTGCAGCACGCGCCCGAGCGTGGCGGCGAATTCGCGCTGCGGCAACGGATGCGGTGACGTTGCGTTGTAGGCGCCACCGGCATCGTCGTTTTCAATCAGCCACACGATGAAACGTGCGATGTCTTCGCGGTGGATCCAGCTGAACCACGCGTCGCCGCGGCCGATGGGGCCGCCCAGACCGAGCCGGAACGGCGGCAGCATCTGTTTCAGCGCACCGCCTTGCGGACCCAGGACGATGCCGGTCCGCAACCGGCAGACACGCAGGCCCAGCGATTCGGCTTCCATCGCGGCGTGCTCCCAGTCGCGACAGAGACGCGCCGCGAAATCGTCGCCAGGCGCGGCGGACTCGTCCAACGGCACATCGCCGCGCGAGCCGTAATAGCCAATCGCCGAACCGGAGACCAGCACATGCGGCCGGTTCACCTGCGTGGCGATCCAGCGCATCAGCTTTTCGGTGGTGCCGATGCGCGACTGCCGGATTGCCTGCTTCCGTCGTGCGGTCCAGCGTTGTCCGACCAGAGGCTGGCCGGCGAGATTGATGACGGCGTCGATGTCGTTGGCTTCGGCGAGATCCTGGATGAGGTGGACGCCTTCCGGCATGCCGGCCGCATGGCGCGGATCGCGACTCCACACGGTCACGCGATGCCCGCCCGGACGCAGCTGCTCGCATACAGCGCGCCCGATGAAGCCGGTTCCCCCGCTGATGAGGATGCGCATGGCGGCCGCCCAGGAATGACCGGCGCAGCCTACACCCGGTGACGTCTTGCGCCCGTGGAATGGACCGTCTGGGCGACAGGCGCGCCGGCCCGGCTAAAATTCGCGGCATGGCTTCCTCCCCGACCCGCACGCCGCTGCTCATGTTGCCCGGCCTGCTCTGCGACGAACGGCTCTGGCGCGATCAACGCGATGCCCTGGCCGATGTGGCCGATACACAGGTGCCCGACCTGACACGCGATGCCGACATCGGAGCGATGGCGCGCCGGGTCCTGGCCGCTGCGCCGGAACGTTTCGCGCTGGCCGCGCTGTCGATGGGCGGCTACGTGGCCTTCGAAATCCTGCGCCAGGCCCCGCAGCGCGTGAGCCGGCTGGCGCTGCTGGCGACCAGCGCCAGCGTGGATACGCCGCAACGCGCGGCTGTCCGTCGCGCCAGCCTGGCAATGGCCGAAAGCGGCCGCTTCGCCGGCGTCACCCGGAAACTGCTGCCGCAACTCGTGCACGCCGATCATGCCGAGGGTGAGGTCGGCGAAGTGGTGATGGCAATGGCGCAGCGCGTGGGTCGCGAAGCATTCCTGCGGCAGCAGCGCGCCATTCTCGAACGCCCCGATTCGCGCGCCATGTTGCGCTCGCTGGATCGGCCGGCGCTCATCGCGGTAGGTGAGGATGATCGGATGACCCCGCCCGAGGAATCGCGTCGCCTGCACGCATTGATCCCGCATTCACAACTGCATGTCTTCACGCGTTGTGGTCATCTGCCTCCGCTTGAGAAGCCGGAGGAAACCTCCGCGCTGCTGCGCGAATGGCTGCTGTCCCCGCATTGAGTTGCATCGAATCGTTTGAACAACCAAGGAGTCACTATGGAACTGGCAATGATCGGTCTCGGCCGCATGGGCGCCAACATGGCGGAACGGCTGGTGCGCGGCGGTCATCGCGTGCACGGCTATGACGCCGGGGCATCGGCACGCGAACAGGCGGCCGCACGCGGCATTGCCGTCGGCGAATCGCTGGAAACCGTGCTTGCCGCGCTGCCGGCGCCGCGCATCGTCTGGCTGATGGTGCCGGCCGGCGCCATCGTCGATGCCACGCTTGATACGTTGCTTCCGTTGCTGGCCGCGGGTGACATCGTCATCGACGGCGGCAACTCCAACTACAAGGAAACCCAGCGGCGTGGCGAACGCCTGCGCGATGCCGGACTGCATTACGTGGATGTCGGCACCAGCGGCGGCGTCTGGGGATTGAAGGAAGGCTACAGCCTGATGATTGGTGGCGACGTCGCGGTGGTGGAAAGCCTGCGCCCGATTTTCGCCACGCTCGCGCCCGCTGTGGATCGCGGCTGGGGACGCGTCGGACCCGGCGGCGCCGGCCACTTCACCAAGATGATCCACAACGGCATCGAGTACGGAATGATGCAGGCGTTCGCGGAAGGCTTCGCGATCATGCAGCGCAAGGAAGCCTTCGCGCTGGATCTGCAACAGGTGGCGGATATCTGGCGCGATGGCAGCGTGGTGCGCTCGTGGTTGCTCGATCTGACCGCCGATGCATTGCGCAAGAATCCAACGCTGGCCGGCATCGCGCCCTACGTTGAGGATTCCGGCGAAGGTCGCTGGACCGTCGCCGAAGCGATCGATCTCGATGTCTCCGCGCCGGTCATCACGATGTCGCTGCTCGAACGCCTGCGCTCGCGCGAGGACGATTCCTTCGCCGACAAGCTGCTCTCGGCCATGCGCAACGAGTTTGGCGGCCACCGCATCAAGCAGGGCTGATACGCATCCCCGGGAGCGCAATCACCCGCGCTTAGCGCGCGGGTGGTTAGCTTCTCCGCTCCCCACGAAGATGGCGTGATCATGAAAATCCTGATGGTGCTCACCTCGCACGACAGGCTCGGCGAGACGGGCGAAAAGACCGGATTCTGGTTGGAGGAATTCGCCGCGCCCTATTACGTTTTCAAGGATGCCGGCGCCGAAGTGCTGCTGGCTTCGCCAAAGGGCGGGCAGCCGCCACTGGATCCGAAGAGCGATGCCGCCGATGCGCAGACACCGGCCACCCTGCGCTTCAACAACGACACGGCCGCGATTGCGGCGCTTGCGCAGACGCAACGCCTCGCAGACGTCGTCGATGCCGAAGTGGACGCGATCTTCTATCCCGGCGGACACGGCCCGTTGTGGGATCTCGTCGACGACGCCGATTCATTGCAACTCATCGAGAAGAATTTCGCAGCGGGCAAGCCGGTGGCCGCGGTATGCCACGGCCCCGCGGTGTTGCGCAATGCGCACGGTGCGCTGAGCCAGCCGCTGGTCAAGGACCGCCGCGTCACCGGCTTCAGCAATGAAGAGGAGCAGGCGGCGGGATTGACCGACGTGGTGCCGTTCCTGCTTGAGGACGCATTGAAGGCACAAGGTGCGCTTTACAGCGCGGGCGCTGCGTTCAAACCGCATGTGCAAGTGGATGGACGCCTGGTGACCGGACAGAACCCGGCATCATCGGAGCCCGCCGCACGCGAACTGCTCAAGCTGCTGGACACCAACGTTGGCACTTTCACGGCGGTTTAGCGCCCGCGGACTAGAGTGGAGCCGGCTTATGCAGGAGCGCTCCATGATCCAGTCACCCGATCATCTCTACACACACCAGGCCGATATCGCGCGTGTCGAAGCCCTGGTGCAGGAGTTGCCCGACGAGGCGGTGGTGGAACTGCATCTGGTGGATGGCAATGTCGTGGTGGGCACCGTGTCCATGCGACCCAGCGTGCAGGTGTTCCGCGATTCCGAAGGCAACGAAGGCTTCAATGCGGTGGTGCGCGTCGAGGATCGCAATGACGACGAACGCACGCATTACCTGTGGATGGATCGCATCGCCTCGGTGGTGCGACTCGGCTCTTCCTGAGCACGCGCATGCCCGACCTGCCTGCCATCGACATCGACTGCCCGTACTGCGGTGAAGTGATCACGCTCTTCGTCGATGAATCGGCCGGCGATCAGGACTACATCGAAGATTGCCAGGTCTGTTGCCGGCCCATCGAGATCGCCATGCGCATCGACGAAGAAGGCGCGGCGATCGTGCACGTCCGCAGCCAGGACGATGCCTGAGCTGCCTTGACGTCGCGTTCGCGCCGCGCAGTCCAGCATGCGGCAGAACCGCCACGGAACATCACCATGCGCCATCTCGCCGTCCTGGGCTTGCTGCTGTTGATGCCGATGGCGTGCGCGCAGACGACGCCGACGCCCGTCAATGAGATCGGCCCGTCGCCGCAGTTGCCCAAAGCCGACCGTCAATGGATTCCGACGGTCAACATCGCGCCTGCTGTCGGATGGCGCGACGGTGCGCAACCCGAACCCGCGCCGGGCTTGACGCTCACCGCATTCGCGGACGGGCTGGATCATCCGCGCTGGCTGTACGTGCTGCCCAATGGCGACGTGCTGGTGGCCGAGACGAATGCGCCCCCCAAACTGGCGGAAAAAGGCGGTCTGCGCAGCTGGTTCATGAAGCGGACCATGAAGAAGGCCGGCGCCGGCGTGCCCAGCGCAAATCGGATCACCTTGCTGCGCGATGCCGATGCAGACGGTGTCGCCGAAGTCCGCGAGGTGTTCCTGTCGAATCTCCATTCGCCGTTTGGCATGGTGCTGGTGGGCGATCAGTTGTACATCGCCAATGCCGACGCCATCGTGCGCGTGCCGTATCGGGAGGGCGAAACGCGCATCGCCGAAGTGCCGGTGAAAGTGGCGGATCTGCCCGGCGGCCCGATCAACCACCACTGGACGAAGAGTCTGGTGGCCAGCGCGGACGGAAAGCGGCTGTATGCCGGCATCGGCTCGAACAGCAATGTCGGCGAGAACGGCATGGAGAACGAAACCGATCGCGCGGCCGTGCTGGAGATCGACATCGCGACCGGCCAGCGTCGCGTGTACGCTTCGGGCCTGCGCAATCCGGTCGGACTGGCGTGGCAACCGCAGACCGGCGCGCTGTGGGCGGTGGTCAACGAGCGCGACGAAATCGGCGACGAACTCGTCCCCGACTATCTCACCGAAGTGCGGCGCGGGGCTTTCTACGGATGGCCTTACAGCTATTACGGACAGCACGTCGATACACGCGTGAAGCCGCAGCGTGCGGATCTCGTTGCGCGCGCGATTCCGCCCGATTACGCGCTGGGGGCGCACGTCGCCGCGTTGGGGCTGGCGTTCGCGCCCGCGCAAGGATGGGCACCGCCGTTCGACGCAGGCGCGTTCATCGGACTGCATGGATCGTGGAACCGTTCCAACCCGGTCGGCTACAAAGTGGTGTTCGTGCGATTCGATGGAGGCAAACCGCAAGGCACGCCCATCGATGTGCTGACCGGCTTCCTCGATGACGAGGGCAACGCGCGTGGGCGTCCGGTCGGCGTGGGGTTCGATCATCGTGCCGGGCTGCTGGTCGCCGATGATGTCGGCAACGTGATCTGGCGTCTGGCGCCGGCAGCGGCGCCCACGCGATAGGCCTGCGGCCGATGCGACGCAGGCCGTAAGCCCGATGACAGATCGGCGGGAGTATGCTCGTCCCGCCATCGTGCCTGGGGAGGCCACATGAACGGGATCCCGGAAACACCACGTCCGAAGCATCTGCTGCTGGTCGGACTGATCGCGCTGATCTGGAACCTGGTCGGCGTCGCGTTTTTCTGGATGCAGATCAACATGGGGGCCGAACAGCTCGCCGCGTTGACCGAGGCGCAGCGCCGCGTTCATGAAGCGACGCCCGCATGGTTGAACGTGGCGTTCGCCATCGGCGTATTCGGCGGCGTGCTGGGTGCCATCGGGTTGCTCGCGAAGAAGCGCTGGGCAGTGACGATGTTCTTCGTGTCGTTGCTGGCGGTGCTGGCGCAGATGATCGGCGCCTACGTCACCACGCCCGCGTGGGAGGCGTACGGTGCGGGCGGCCTGGTGATGCCGGTTCTGGTCGTCGTGATCGCACTGCTGCTGTGGCGCTACGCGCTGCGTGCGGCGGAGCGCGGCTGGCTGCAGTAGCCGCCGCGCATCTGCGCCCCGCCTCCGTTCAACGGGAAGCGGGGCCAAGGCTTCATGCCGGCTCGCTGGCTTCGGTCAGATCCAGGCCGATGAAGCCGCCCGACTGGCGACGCCACAAGGCGGCGTAGAGCCCGTCCTGTTCCAGCAGTTCGTCGTGGCTGCCGGTCTCGATGATGCGTCCCTCGTCCATCACCACCAAACGATCCAGCACGGCGATGGTGGACAGGCGATGCGCAATGGCGATCACCGTCTTGCCTTCCATCAGTGCGTAGAGCTGTTCCTGGATGGCGGCTTCGACTTCCGAATCCAATGCCGAGGTCGCTTCATCCAGCACGAGGATCGGTGCGTCCTTCAGCAGTACGCGCGCGATCGCCACGCGTTGCCGTTGCCCGCCGGAAAGCTTGACGCCGCGTTCGCCGACCAGCGTTTCATAACCGCGGTTGCCCTTGGCGTCGGTCAGCGTGCTGATGAATTCGTCGGCATGCGCGCGTCGTGATGCTTCCACGATGGCGGCATCATCCGCGTCCGGACGTCCGTAGCGGATGTTGTCGCGGATCGAGCGGTGCAGCAGCGAGGTGTCCTGCGTCACCATGCCGATGTTCCCGCGCAGTGATTCCTGTGTCACCTGCGCGATGTCCTGGCCGTCGATGAGGATGCGGCCGCCTTCCAGATCGTAGAAACGCAGCAGCAGGTTCACCAGCGTGGACTTGCCCGCGCCGGAGCGCCCGACGATGCCGACCTTTTCGCCGGGACGGATCGCCAGCGACAGATCCTGGATCACCTTCGCCTGCTTCTTGCCGTAGTGGAACTGCAGGTGTTCGAAACGGATTTCGCCGCGCGGGACCTGCAGCTCGCGCGCATCGGCTGCATCGGTGATCGCCAGCGGCTGGGCCAGCGTCTGCATGCCGTCCTGCACCGTGCCGATGTTTTCGAACAGACCGGCGACTTCCCACAGGATCCAGTCCGACATCGAACGGATGCGCATGACCAATGCAATCGCGACGGCAATCGCGCCGAGTGACAGTGAGCCCTGCTGCCAGGCGAAGACGGCAATGCCGCCGATGCCGGCCAGCAGCAGCGCGTTGATGAAATGCAGGCTGACGGTCAGCTGCGTCACCAGCCGCATCTGCGTGTGCACGGTGACCATGAACTCACCCATCGCATCACGCGCGTAGTCCTGCTCGCGCATGGTATGGGCAAACAGTTTGATGGTCTGGATGTTCGTGTAGCTGTCGACGATGCGTCCGGTCATCTGCGCGCGTGCATCGGACTGGGCCATCGAAATGCGCTGCAGGCGCGGCACGAACCAGAACAGGATGCCGAGGTAGCCGCCCAGCCACAGCACCAGCGGCAGCACCAGGCGGATATCGGCCTGGCCGACCAGCACGACGGTGCCGACGAAGTAGACGACGACGTACACGAATACGTCCATCAGCTTCATCACCGTCTCGCGAATGGACAGCGAGGTCTGCATCATCTTCTGCGAGATGCGGCCGGCGAACTCGTCCTGGAAGAACGACACGCTCTGGCGCAGCAGATACCGGTGCGATTGCCAGCGCGCGATCATCGGGTAGTTACCCCAGATCGTCTGGTGGATGATCAGCGACTGCACCAGCACCAGCAGCGGGAACACCACCACGACAATGGCGGCCATGCCCCACAGTGTGGCGCCGTGTGTGTCGAAGAAGGTGGCGCGATCCGCCTTGCCGAGCCAATCGACCAGATCGCCCATGAAATCGAAGAACAGGATTTCCAGCGCGGAGATCGTGCCGGTCAGCACGGACATCACGATCAGCCACGGCACCAGCGGCCGCGAGTAGTGCAGCAGGAACGCGAACAGCGTGCGCGGCGGCGTGGTCGGCTCGCCGGCCGGATACGGATCGATGCGTTTTTCGAAGAAGCGGAACATGCGGGATTTCCTTTCCGTCATGCGGGGGCATGCGGTCGGATCGTGCGGGGGAAGGAGGGCGGATGCGACGCGCCGGGTCCGCCCGGGCGCCGTGCGGGGAAACGCGACGGGCGCCGGCTCGGCGAAGGCGCGTAGTGTAGCGCGCGGGCCGGCGCCGTCGCAGTGCCGCCGAGCGCGCCGGACTCCCTCGATGGGGTTCAGTCGAGGGCGATGGTTCGGCCTTGCCCTGCGCTCTCCATTCCCGCCATCAGGATTTTCATCACCGCCAGCGCATCATCGGTGCTGACGGGCACGGTCGCGCCTTCGACGATGGCCGCGCGCATGGCGGCATAGAAGCGACGGTAGTCTCCGGCGACACTGTCCACCTGCCGGGCTTCCGGACGTCCATGCGCATCGACCGCAATCAGCTGTCCGGGCGCGGGATCGCGTCCCCATTCCGCCTCGCCTGGCTGGACTCCGGCACGCAATGCGTTTTCCTGGGAATCGAGTCCGTGCTTGATGAAGCTGCCACGCGAGCCGTGCACGGCGAAGCGCAGACCGTTTCCCGGCACCAGCGAACCGGCATGCAGGTGCACGCGCGTGCGCGGGTAATGCAACTGCACATGGAAATAGTCGGTGGCCCGGCCGCCTTCGCGCTGCGTCGCGAGATCCGCCTGCACCGACTGCGGCGGGCCGAGCAACTGCAGCGCCTGATCGATCAGATGCGGCCCGAGGTCGTACCAGAGCCCGCCGCCCGGCGCATCGCGTTCGCGCCAGCGATCCTGCACGTGCGGACGGAAGCGGTCGAAGTGGGAGTGGAACTCCGCGATGTCGCCCAGTGCGCCATCTTCCACCAGCATCCGCAGCGCGAGGAAGTCCGCATCCCAGCGTCGGTTCTGGAACACGCTGACGATGCGGCCGACGCGCTGCGCGCAGGCCACCACGTCCTCGGCCTCGGCCAGCGTGACGGTGAACGGCTTGTCCACGACGACATGCTTCCCGTGTTCCAGTGCCGACCGTGCGAGCGGGGCGTGGCTGTCGTTTGGTGATGCGATCACGACGAGATCGATTTCCGGATCGGCGAACGCGTTGTGCGCTTCACTCACCACGCGCGCAGCCGGGTGATCCGCCTGCACCTTGCCGGCATCGCTCGACACGACGGTGTGCAGTGACAGTCCCGGCGTGTTCGTGATCAGGGGGGCGTGGAAAACCTTGCCCACGAAGCCGTATCCGACGAGTGCGACATTCAACACGTTCATAACGAAAACCGGCGATGAAAACGTCGCCAGTTTAACGCCGCGCTGCAATGGCTGAACTCCGTCGAACCCGCCTCGCGTATTTCACGCGCGGTGTACGGACGTCCTGTGAACACTCTTCACGTCATCCGACGCAGGAGCCATTCCGATGAAACCAGTGATTTCCCGCAGCCTTCTGGCCCTGGCGCTGTCCGCCGGCATGGGATTCGTCGCGGCGCAGGCCGTCGCAATGCCTGACACCAAGCCCGAACCGGAAGAGCAGAACCGTTCCGATGCCGATCGCAAGTCCGATTCGGATCAGCCGGTGAGTGATACCTGGATCACGACCAAGGTGAAGGCGGATCTGCTGGCGACCGAAGACGTGTCCGGCCTCGACATCAAGGTGGAAACCGTGAACGGCGTGGTTACGTTGAGCGGGCAGGTCGATACGCAGGCGCAGGCCGACAAGGCCGTCGCCGTGACTCGCGCCATCAAGGGCGTGGGCAAGGTGGACAGTAGCGGCCTGACGGTCGCAAAGAAGAAGTAATTCCAGCGGAACAGCGGCGGCACGGAGCGGGGGCGAAAGCGCCGCTCCGTGCCGGAATGCGATCGCGTGCAAAGGAGTGTTGAACGATGAGCCTGCGAAAGTCACCGATGGCCTGCCTGGCCGCGCTGCTGCTTGCCGGAGGCGGCATGGCCGCCGAGCCCGTGACATCCGTGCCGACGCTGGACATCCAGCGCTATGCCGGCCAGTGGTACGAAATCGCGCACTTGCCCATGCGCCACCAGGCCGATTGCATCGGCGACATCACCGCCACCTATTCGTTCGAGGCGGACGGCATCGGGGTGCGCAATACCTGCAAGACCAAGGACGGAACGACACAGGTCGCCGAAGGCGTGGCGCGTCCGGTGGAAGGCCATCCCGGCCGGCTTGAAGTGAGCTTCGCCCCCGGGTGGCTTTCGTGGATTCCTTTCGTGTGGGCCGACTATTGGGTCATCGCGCTCGACCCCGAATACCAGTGGGCGGTCGTAGGCGAGCCCGGTCGCGATTATCTCTGGATACTCTCGCGCTCACCGACCATGGAACGCACGCGCTTCGAAACACTCAAGGCCAAGGCGACCGCGATGGGCTATGACCTCGACCCGCTGATCGTCGCTGCGCCGCTGCAGTAAACCGTGCGCCCGCGCGGCTGCACGTGAGGGGTTCATTCGGAGAGCAGTTCGAGTAGCGCCTTGCGCTTGCGGACACTCATCTTGTCCAACGCATGGAGAATGCGGCGCTTCTCCGTGGGCATCGCGTACTCGGCCAGTTGTTCCGCGACGCCGAGCTTTCGCATCTGGCCTGCGCCAGTCTCGAGCCAGTACGCATCCACGCCGAGAACATGCGCGAGTGAACCGATATAGTTGGTGCGCTTGCTGACGCCGCGTTCCAGCGACGAATAGCTGGGCTGGGTGATACCGATCGCTTGCGCGACGTCGCCCTGTGTCATGCCTGCGGCGCTTCGTGCCTGGATCAAACGCTTTGCCAGCGTGGAGCTGTTCTTGACCATGGCGCTACGCTAAACGCTCGCGCACGGTGCGGCAAAGAGGATTGTCTATGACGAGGATATGTGGAAGGCTATCCGCTCGTCACGGAAGACAGCCCGCCGCAACGCAGGCGGGCATGCGAAGGAGCACACATGACCAGGGCAGCAGCATCCCGCATGGGCGACCACGATGCGGGGCATTACCGGATCAACGAAGACACGCAACTGCAGCTCGTGCAGGCGCGTGATCGGCTCGCCTTGCTGGCGAGCCTGACGCAACCGACGGGCTGCAGGGAGGAAGCGGTCTCATTGTCGCCGGCCGCGCTCGCGCATTGTTTCTCGCAACTGGCGGACACGTTGAAGGATGTGGTCGCCAGTGCGGAGTGGCATTCCTCCTGACCGTTCCGGACGTCGCAGCGACGTCCGGGCCCATGCGATCACGTCCCTGCAGGCGGCTCAGCGCACGCTGGCCAGTGCGGGATCCGCTTCCGGTTCGCCCCAGCCGCCGAGCGACTTGTAGACCGCGACCACGCCGACGTTCACTCCGGCTTCCGCCTGCGCCAGCGCATCGTCCGCCGCCAGCTGCGTGCGCTGCGCATCGAGCAGGGTGAGGAAGTCCGATGCGCCCGCCCGGTAGCGGGCGTCGGCCAGTTCCGCCGCCCGTCGCGCCGCCGTCGCCTGTTCGCTCACGCGCACCAGCTGCGTCTGCCGCCTGGCATAGCCGGACAGGGCATTCTCGGTGTCCTCCAGTGCGCTGAGTACGGCTTTCTCGTATTCGGCCAGCGCGCCTTCGCTCTGCGCCTGCGTCGCACGCAATCGCGCCCGGACGCTGCCGAGATCGAATGCGGCCCAGCTGATCGAGGGCGTGACCGACCATGCCTTGTTGTCGCCATTGATCAGCCCACTGAAATCCCCGGCCAGGAAACCGACGAAGCCGCGAATGCTCACGCGCGGAAACAGATCCGCAGTGGCGACACCGACCCGCGCGGTGGACGCCGCCAGTCGCCGTTCGGCTGCGCGTACATCCGGACGCTGCCTCAGCAGGCCGGTCGTGTCGCCAATCGGCAGCGCCTTCACCAGGGCCGGGCTCTCGCGCGGGACAAGCTGCGCGACCAGCGAACCCGGACGACGCCCTGTCAGTACTTCGATGCGGACGCGTGCCTGCGCCTCGGTGGTTTCCAGCACCGGCAGCGTCGCTTCGATGGCCTTCATGCGCGCGAGGCTGCTCTGCACTTCCAGTTCGGTGCCGGCGCCGAGCTTCCAGCGCGACTCGGTCAGCCGCTGTGTATCGCTGAGGTTTTCCAGCGTGCGCCGGGCGACGTCGAGCCGCTTCTGCGCGCCCCGCAACTCGAAATAGTTCCGGGCGACCTCGGCGGCGACGCTGACCTGCATCGCCGCCATGTCGTTGCGCTGCGCTTGCAGATCCGCATGCGCGGCTTCTGCCGAGCGACGCAGGCGACCGAACAGATCCAGTTCCCAGGCCGCATCGAAACCGACACTGTCGACTTCCGTCTCCACGCGTCCCTGGCCTTCGACCGGCTGGCGGCTGCGTGTCTGTTCCGCCCCGAGTGCGACGTGCGGCGCGATGTCGAGCCGGCGTTCATTGAACACGGCGCGTGCTTCGGAGACGCGTGCCGCGGCGATCCACAGATCCGGATTGGCGGCCAGACCGTCGGCGATCAACTGATCCAGCACCGGGTCACCGAATTGCGCCCACCAGTTGGTGACGGGTCGCGCACCAGTGAAGGCTGTTCCCTGCGCACTCGGCAGTTCGGCCGGCGCCAATTGCGGCGCGCGGTAATCCGGACCCACCGTCGCGCAGGCGGTGAGCAGCGCCGACGCCACGGCGATGAAGAGCGGGCGCATCACCATGGCAGCACCTCGTCGAGATGGAAGAAGCCACCCTGCGGGCCGTCCGGGCCAATCAGCGCCAGGCGAACGCTGGTGCGCGCGCCTTCGGGGATCTCCATGTCGCCGTTGCCGGCGTTCATGTCGGTGCGCACGTAACCGGGGTGCAGGGTATTGACCTTGATAGGACCATCGCCGAGTTCGTTCGCCAGTTGCACGGTCCAGGCATTCACCGCGCTCTTGGACACGTTGTAGGCGGGCACACGGAAGCCGGCTATCGGCGAATCCGGCGCCGCATGCAACCCGATCGAACCGAGCACGCTGGACACATTGACGATGCGGCCGGCCGCCGACTTGCGCAGCAGCGGCAGGAAGGCCTGGGTGACTGCAATGAGGCCGAAGACGTTGGTGTCGAATGTCTTGCGCCACGTGGCGAGCGGCTGGCCCGCCATGCCGCGCGTGGGATCGTCGATCAGGATGCCGGCGTTGTTGACGAGGATGTCCAGCCGCCCATGGCGGGCTTCAACACTGGCGACGGCTTCGGCGATGCTCGCGTCATCGGTGACGTCGAGCGTGATCGCTTCGACCGGCAGGCCTTCGCCTTGCAGCGCCAGTGCGGCATCGACCGCTTTCTGGCGATCGCGTCCGGCCAGCAGTGTGTGCACGCCCTGTTCGGCCAGCTGGCGCACGGTATGCAGGCCGATGCCGCGCGTGGCGCCGGTGACGAGGGCGATCTTCTGGTTGCTCATGGAATGCTCCAAAACGTAAGGGGAGGAATCAGGCGTGCACGGACGCCGGCTGGGCCGGCGCATGCGACACCAGCGGACGACCCGCCAGCTTGCGCAGCGCCACATAGAACACCGGCGTCAGGAACAGGCCGAACAGGGTGACGCCCAGCATCCCCGCGAACACGGTGATGCCGGTGACGGTGCGCACTTCCGCGCCCGCGCCGTGCGACAGCACCAGCGGCACGGTGCCGGCGATGAAGGCGACCGAGGTCATGACGATCGGACGCAGGCGCAGGCGGCAGGCTTCCAGCGCGGCATCGACGATGCCCTTGCCCTGCAGTTCCAGTTCGCGGGCGAACTCGACAATCAGGATCGCGTTCTTGCACGCCAGCCCCATCAGCACCACCAGGCCGACCTGCACGAACACGTTGTTGTCGCCATTGGTCAGCCACACGCCGATCAGCGCGGACAGCAGCGTCATCGGCACGATCAGGATCACCGCCAGCGGCAGCGTCCAGCTTTCATACAGTGCGGCCAGCACGAGGAAGGCCAGCAACACCGCCAGCGGAAACACCACCAGTGCGGCCTTGCCCTGCGTGGCCTGCTGGAAGCTCAGATCGCTCCAGCCGATGCCCATGCCGGACGGCAACACTTTCGCCGCCAGCTCGGTGACCTTGGCCATCGCTTCGCCGGATGACAGCACGCGCGGATCCGCTTCACCCAGAAGATCGGCGGCCGGGTAGCCATTGAAGCGGATCACCGGATCCGGACCATAGGTTTCGCGGATGTTGACCATGCTGCCGATCGGCACCATCTGCCCGTTGGCGTTGCGCGTGCGCAGGTTGGCGATGTCCTCGACGTTGTCGCGGAACGGCGCGTCGGCCTGCGCAATCACCTGCCAGGTGCGGCCGAACATGTTGAAGTCGTTGACGTAGGCTGAACCCAGGTAGGTCTGCAAGGTGTCGAACAGTTCGGTCAGTGGCACGCCCTGCGCCTTCGCCTTGACGCGATCCACCTCCGCGTCCAGCTGCGGCACGTTGGCCTGGTAACTGCTGATCGGGTAGCCCAGACCGGGTGTCTGCGAGGCCGCGCCCTGGAACGCCTGCACGGCGCCCTGCAACTGGCCGTAGCCCAGGCGCGTGCGGTCTTCCACGAACAGCGACCAGCCGGATCCATTGCCCAGGCCCTGGATGGGCGGCGGCATGAAGGCGAAGGTGAAACCTTCCTTGATGCCGGCGAACTTCTGGTTGAGTTCCGCGGTGATTTCCTCGGCGCTGCGATCACGCTGGCTGAAAGGCTTCAGCGTGAAGAACACCACGCCGTTGTTCGGCGTATTGGTGAACTGCAACGGGTTCAGGCCGGGGAACGCCACTTCGCTTTCCACGCCTTCCACCTGGCGCGCGATGGCCGCCATTTTCTTCAGCACCGCATCGGTGCGCTCGATGGATGCGCCTTCCGGCATCTTCACGCCGGCGATCAGGTACAGCTTGTCCTGCACCGGGATGAAGCCGGCCGGCACGGTCTTGAACATCACGCCCGCACCCAGCAGCAGCACGGCGTATACCGCGAACACCGCGCCACGGCGTCCCAGCGCCCGTCCGACCGCATTCTCGTAGCGTTCCGAGTTGCGCTTGAAGAAGCGGTTGAACGGTCGGAACAGCCAACCGAACAGGCGATCGATCAGGCGCGAAGGACGATCCTTCGGCGCGTCGTGCGCGCGCAGCAGCTTGGCGGCCAGGGCCGGCGACAGCGTCAGCGAGTTGATCGCCGAGATCACCGTCGAGATGGCGATCGTCACCGCGAACTGCTTGTAGAACTGCCCGGTGACGCCGGTCAGGAAGGCCATCGGCACGAACACGGCGCACAGCACCAGCGCGATCGCGATGATCGGCCCGGACACTTCCTTCATGGCCAGGTGCGCCGCTTCCAGCGGTGTGGCGCCGTGTTCGATGTGGCGTTCGACGTTCTCCACCACCACGATGGCGTCGTCCACCACGATGCCGATGGCCAGGACCAGGCCGAACAGCGTAAGCGTATTGATTGAATAGCCGAGCAGGTAGAGCACCGCGAATGTGCCGACCACCGAAACCGGCACCGCCAGCAGCGGAATGATGGACGCGCGCCACGTCTGCAAGAACAGGATGACCACCAACACCACCAGCAAGGTGGCTTCCATCAGCGTCGTAATCACCGACTTGATCGAATCGCGCACGAAAATGGTGGTGTCGTAGATCGAGGTGATCTCGACGCCCGGCGGCAAGGTCTTGCGGATCTCGGCCATCTTCGCGATGACGGCATCGCGGATCTCGAGAGCGTTGGCGCCCGGCGCCTGGAAGATGCCGATGGCCGATGCATTCATGCCGTTGAGGCGGGCGCGCAAGGTGTAATCGCCGGCCGCCAGTTCGATGCGCGCCACGTCCGACAGCCGCACGATTTCGCCTTCGTCGCCGCTCTTGAGCACGATGTTGCCGAACTCCTCTGCGGTTTCGAGACGGCCCTTGGCGTTGATCGGCAGGAGGAAATCGCTGCCATTGGGCATCGGCTCGGCGCCGAGCTGGCCGGCGGACACCTGCAGGTTCTGCTCGCGCACGGCGCGCAGGACATCACTGGCGGTCAGGCCGCGGGCGGCGACCTTGTCCGGATCCAGCCACAGGCGCATGGCGTAATCGCCACCGCCAAAGGCCTGCGCGTCGCCGACGCCGGGAATGCGCGCCAGTTCGTCCTTGACGTGCAGGCGCATGTAGTTGCGCAGGTACAGCGAGTCGTACTTGCCGTCCTTCGACACCAGGTGCACGACCATCAGGAACACCGGCGACTGCTTCTGCGTGGTCACGCCCTGGCGGCGCACGTCTTCCGGCAGGCGCGCCAGCGCCTGGCTGACACGGTTCTGCACGCGTACCGCCGCGTCGTCGGGGTCGACGCCGGGACGGAACGTTACGGTCAATTGCAGCACGCCGTCGGAGCCGGCGACCGACTTGACGTACATCATGTCCTCGACGCCATTGATGGCTTCCTCGAGCGGCACGGCGACGGTTTCGGCGATCACTTTGGGGTTGGCGCCGGGATAGACCGTGCGCACGACCACCGAAGGCGGTACCACTTCGGGGTATTCGCCGATGGGCAGCAGCGGGATCGCGATCAGGCCGGCGGCGAAGATCACGATCGACAGCACCGCGGCGAAGATCGGCCGATCGATGAAGAATCGGGAAAAGTCCATGGGTGGATTTCCAGGAAAAAAGAAAATGGGAACGCGGCCTTCCCCCGCCAGGGAGGGAAGGAATGCGTGCGGCGGAACGGCTGCCGCTGATTACGGGAACGCGATCAGTTCGCGGCGATGGCGCGTGCGGGTGCCGTTCCGCGACCGGCCATGGCCACGGTCTTGGCCTGGACCGGCATGCCGGGGAAGAACACTTTCTGCACGCCTTCGACGATCACGCGATCACCGGGCTTGAGGCCCTGTTCGACGATGCGCAGGCCGCCCGCAGTGCGGCCGAGCTGCACGTCGCGCCGTTGTGCCGTGCCTTTTGCGTCGACGACATACACGTACTTGCGGTCCTGATCGGTCAGCACCGCCTTGTCATCCACCAGCGTGGCCTTGAACTGACCGCTGCCGAGGACGCGCACGCGCGCATACAGGCCGGGCGTGAACACACGATCACGGTTGTCAAGCAGCGCTCGCGCGCGAATCGTGCCGGTGCTGCGATCCACCTGGTTGTCGAGGAAGTCGACCGTGCCCTCGTGCGGGAAGTCGCTCTCGTCCGCCAGGCCCACCTGCACCGGCACCTTGCCGTCGCGCTCACTCGGACGCTCGCCCTTGCGGGCCATTTCGGCGTAGCGGAGGAAGGCGCGCTCATCCGCATCGAAGTGCACATGCACCTTGTCCAGCGAGACCAGCGTGGTCAGCACGCTGGCGCTGTCACCTGCGCTGACCAGATTGCCCGCCGTCACCAGCGCACGGCCGGCGCGGCCGTCGATCGGAGCGCGCACCTGGGTGAACTCCAGGTTCAAGCGCGCCGAATCGACGGCGGCCTGGGCAGCAGCCACATTCGCCTGCGCCTGCGCGGCGGCGGAACGGCGCTGTTCGTATTCTTCGGTGGAAATGGCCTGCAGCTCCGACAGCTTCTGCGCGCGCGTCGCTTCGCTGCGACCGAGTTCGGCCTGCGTGCGCGCCCGCGCGAGTTCGGCCTGTGCGCGCGAAAGTTCGGCGCGGTAGCTGCGCGCGTCGATGGTGAAGAGCACGTCGCCCTTCTTCACTTCCTGGCCTTCGGTGTAGTTGACGCGATCGATATAGCCCGAAACGCGCGGACGCAGATCGACGCTTTCGACCGCTTCGATGCGGCCGCTGAATTCATCCCATTGGCTGACGGGTTTGATCAGCACAGCGGCGACGCTGACGTCGGGCGGCGGCGGCGCGGCGGCTTCGCTGGCCTGCCCGCCACTGCATGCATTGAGTACGGCGATCGACAACAGACTGAAAGCGCCGAGCGCGATGAAGCGCCGGGTGCGCGGAGCGGGGAGCGTGGAGAAGTTCATGGGGCAATCTCGTGTGGTGGGGGAGAAGGGAAACGGTGCAGCGGATGGCGCAGGCTCAGGCCGACGCGGCATCCCCCCAGCGCTTGGCCGGGAAATCGTTGAACAGCGTTTGCGTCGGTGCATTCGCCGAGTCCGATGAATAAGGGACGATGGGGCGAGGCGTTCCGTGACGGGTGAGCAGCGACACCGCGCTGCGGCCGACGGCCAGGGCGGTCGGCCATTCGGCGCAAGCGTTGACCTGGTTGGACGGCGTGCAGATGGGTTTGTCGACCGACAGCAATTGCACGCGCACGCCCAGCGACTGGGCTTCTTCGTGCAACACCTGGGCCATCATCCGCATCGCGGCGCCGACGATGGATGCATGTCCGTAGCCGGCCCAGCCGCGCTCGGCGAACGGTCCGCCGATCAGCACGTAGTTCGCGGCGCCGTCATGTTCGGACAGCAGTGGCAGCAGATGCCGCGCCGCGGCCAGGTGTGGAATCAGGTCCATCTCCAGCTTGTGCCGCAGTACGTCCGTCGGTTTGTCGAGCAGGCGGCCGGCGTCGAGCGGACTGGTCAGGCTGGCGAATACCGCGCGCAACGGACGGCCACGCTCGCGCACGGTGCGCGCCAGCGTCGCGGCATCGTCATCGCTGAAGATGCATCCTCTGTGCATCAGTTCCAGTCCGGGTTCATCGCCGAAGTGCTGTTTCAGGGCTTGCATGCGCGGTCCATCGCGGCCGACCGCGAGCACCGGGCTGCCGACCTCCAGCAACGCGCCAACCACACCGAAACCGACGGTGCCGCCCGCGCCGAGGACCAGCGATTGCGGATGCGCGATGCCGTTCATCCCGCACTCCGTGACCGCACGAGCGCGACGCGTTGTCCGAACGCGCGCGCGCGCAGCGCACCGCCGCCTGATTGCAGCCGCGGCGACACCGTGAACTCGCGGAAGTGGCGGAGCGAGGCGGCAGAAGCCGGCGCCGGAATCGACAATCCATCAATCGAGAGCGGCGCACGCGCATCACCTCGCCACCAGCGGCGCAGCCATGCCCACGCACCGCCGCGTGCGGAAGGGGAGGTCGGTACTGCGGCGGTGGTGGACATGGCGGCCTGCTCCATGCCGGCGGGGAGGGATTCCGGCAGGGTGGAAAGTCTGGGCGCCGACGTGCGCAGGCCGATATCCGGATCCTGCGGCGTGCTTGCACGATGCTGCGGCCGCGCCGGGCGTTCGTGCGAGGCGAGGGCGAGTGTCCCGCTCATGGGATGTTTACTCCCGGTGACGGGACAATCAAGTCCGGAAGACCGAGCGCTCCCGGCACGACGCGCCATGCAGCGTGACCGTCCTGGGCGTGCAACGCCCGGCGGGAACGCAGCGCGAACTCCTGTCCCGTAGCGGAAATCAGGGCAATGGAGGAACGGAACGCCTTCTCCATCGCGGGTTGGCGGCAGGCCGAAGCGAGCATAGGGAGAACGTCACGTGACATGGGCAGGACACGCCGGTCGGGAACAGGCGCCTACCTTAGGCCTGCAATCGGGACTTGATTAGTCCGGATTAAGGGGAATAATCATCCCGCTGGCGGTCCAATCCGGATCGCGCCGGAGCCCCCCATGAGCCACGATCTCAATGACACGCTGATCTTCGTCAAGGTGGTTGAGCAAGGCAGTTTCATTGCCGCTGCCAAATCACTCGGACTGCCGAAGACCACGGTCAGCCGCAAAGTGCAGGAACTGGAAACCCGCCTGGGCGCGCAACTGCTTCATCGCACCACGCGCAAGCTGGGCCTGACCGAAGCGGGCAACATCTACTACGAACATTGCCAACGCATCGCGCGCGAACTGAGCGAAGCCGAAAGCGCCGTCAGCCAGTTGCAGGGAGGACCGCGTGGCTGGTTGCGTTTCACCGCACCGTATTCGATCGGTATCGACAAGATCGCGCCGCTGCTCGGTGAATTCCACGCGCAGTATCCGGAAGTGCGCGTCGAAATGATCCTGAGCAACGAGCCCCTTGATCTGATCGGCGGCGAGATCGACGTGGCGCTGCGCATCGGCAGCCTGCCCGATTCCAACCTCGTCGCGCGCCGGCTTGGCGTGTTGCGTACACAGGTATACGCGAGCCATCACTACCTCGCGCGCTATGGCGAACCGCTCGGCCCAGAGGATCTGCAGCATCACCGTGTGCTTGCGATGCCGAAGCATCGTCGCGGCAACAGCTTCAGCCTCACGCTCAACGATGGCACGCAGGATCGCGATTTCCCCGTGCACCCGATTCTGGTCGCCAACGATCCGGCGGCGCTGAAAGGCGCGCTGCTGTGCGGCGAAGGACTGATGGTCGCGGCCGACGTGATGGTGAAGCCGTATCTGGAACAAGGCTATCTGCAGCGCGTGCTCGCCGGCTGGACCGGTCCGGAGTTCGAATTCAATGCGGTGTTTCCGCGTGGCCGCATGATGTCGCCGAAGGTACGTGCGTTCGTCGATTTCCTCGTCGAACGATTGAAGTTCGACATGGACTACATGATGGAACACTGCCCGGTCTTCCTGAAACAGCAGGCCGAAGCCAAGGCGCGTGCCGAGCGCGATGTGGAAAACGAAGCCGAAGTCGAAGCAGCCGTGGCGGTCGGGCGCAAGGTGCTGGCCGAAGTCGTGCGATGAGGTTCGCGTGGTCGGCGCGCGCTTGTTCGGAAGCGCGCCCGAACGCGCATCGCTGACATCGCGCTAACGGCGCCGGACTAGGATGTCAGGCAGACATGTCCGGAGAATCGCGATGAAGCGAAGCATCGCCTGCCTGCTGATCCTGCTGGCCGCCTGCAAGCCGCAGTCTTCATCGAATGGAACATCGACGTCCGCGGACGCAGCCCCTTCGGCAACGCCGGCGCAGGCGCCCACGCAAACGTCATCGGACACTGCGCCCGCGAAGACGCCTGTCGAACCGATTGCACAGACCCACGGCGGCGCGGCGGCGCCGTCACCGGCGGCCAGCGGTGAAGCCGACAACCGTCATCAGGTCAACCAGCGGATAGCACAGGTGCTGGGTGACCCGGCGCGTTACGAAACGGCGATCCTGGCATTCCAGCAGGCGGTGCAGCAGAAGGATGCGGCGACGGTTGCCGCGATGATCGACTTCCCGTTCAAGACACGCATCGATGGCAAGCCGATCACCATCCCCGACGCCACCGCTTTCATTGCGCAGTACGGCCGCATCGTCACGCCGCCCATCGCCGATGCGATCGTGCAGCAACGCTATTCGGATCTGTTCGTGAACCAGAAGGGCGTGATGTTCGGCAAGGGCGAAGCCTGGCTCAACGGCGTTTGCACGGATGCGGCCTGCGCGTCGTTCGAGGTCCGCGTGATCGCGTTGCAGCCGGCGCAATGAAAAAGGGCGGCCAGGGCCGCCCTTTCTTTCATCGCGTCGAACGCAGGATCATTCCACTTTCACTTCAACACGTCGTGCTTCTTCGGTATCGCCGGTGCCTTCGGTCTGCGCCGGCTTGTCCAGCGTGATGCGATCCTGCGTGACGCCATTGACGACCAGCCATTGCTGGATTGCCTCGGCGCGCTGTTTGGCCAGTTCCGCGTTGACCGCCGGATCACCGCTCGCATCGTGGTAGCCGGATACGCGTGCGCGGCTGTCCTGACGCGCATGCAGTTCTCCCAGTACGCCGGCCAGGCGCGTGCTGACATCCGCCGGCACGACCGCCGATCCGGTGTCGAAGTACACGCGGGCCAACCGCGCATCGGTGACGTGTGACGCATGCATCGCGTGCGGGCCGGATGCACCGGCATGCGCCTGCGCGCCACCGGAGAACCAGCCATCGAGCGGCAGCAGCGGGACCAGCAGCAGCGCGACGATGTTGATGATCTTGATCAGCGGATTGATGGCCGGACCGGCCGTGTCCTTGTACGGGTCGCCGACGGTATCGCCGGTCACCGCGGCCTTGTGCGCGTCCGAACCCTTGCCGCCGTGATGGCCTTCCTCGATGTACTTCTTGGCGTTGTCCCACGCACCGCCACCGGTGCACATCGAAATGGCGACGAACAGACCGGTGACGATGGTGCCCATCAGCAGGCCGCCGAGCGCGGCCGGGCCCAGCAGCAGGCCGACGATGATCGGAATGATCAGCGGCAGCAGCGACGGCACGATCATTTCGCGGATGGCCGAACGGGTCAGCAGATCCACCGCCTTGTCGTACTGCGGCTTGCCGGTGCCTTCCATGATGCCGGCGATTTCGCGGAACTGGCGGCGCACTTCCTCCACCACGGCGCCGGCCGAACGGCCCACCGCCTGCATCGCGAACGCGCCGAACAGATACGGAATCAGGCCGCCGATGAGCAGGCCGACCACCACCTTTGGATCATTGATGGCGAAACTGATGGCGCCTTCACCGAACTTCTCGCCCAGCTTGTGCGCGTAATCGGCAAACAGCACCAGTGCGGCGAGCGCAGCCGAGCCAATCGCATACCCCTTGGTCACCGCCTTGGTCGTGTTGCCCACGGCATCCAGCGCGTCGGTGATCCTGCGGATGTCCGGGCCCAGTTCGCTCATCTCGGCAATGCCGCCTGCGTTGTCGGTGATCGGCCCGTATGCATCGAGCGCTACCACCATGCCGGCCATCGACAGCATCGCGGTCGCCGCCACGGCCACGCCGTACAGTCCGCCGATCCAGAAACTGGCGAGGATGGCGATCGCCACCGCAATCACCGGAAGCGCCGTTGACTTCATCGACACGGCGAGGCCGGCGATGATGTTGGTCGCGTGGCCGGTCTCCGATGCCTTCGCCACCTGCTGCACCGGGCTGTATTCGGTTGCGGTGTAGTACTCGGTTATCACCACCATCGCCGCCGTAAGCGCCAGGCCGATCAGCGCGCAGCCGAACAACGGCATCACCAGTTCCGGCTTGAACATCTGCTGCGTGACGAACCAGAACGCGATGGCCGCCAGCACGGCCGATACCGCGAGGCCGCGGTACAGCGCATTCATGATCTTGCCGCCTTCGCGCGCCTTGACGAAGAACGTGCCGACCACCGAAGCGACGATGGATACCGCGCCGAGCACCAGCGGATACACCACGCCGGCCCAACCGTACATGCCGAACGAAATGCCCGCGATCAGCATCGCCGCGATCACGGTGACCGCATACGTCTCGAACAGATCCGCCGCCATGCCGGCGCAGTCGCCGACGTTGTCACCGACGTTGTCGGCGATTACGGCCGGATTGCGCGGGTCGTCTTCGGGAATGCCGGCCTCGACCTTGCCGACGAGATCCGCACCGACATCGGCGCCCTTGGTGAAGATGCCGCCGCCAAGGCGCGCGAAGATCGAGATGAGGGAAGCGCCGAACGCGAGGCCGACCATGGGCTGCATCGCCGCCTTGATCGCCGCTTCGGTGGTCTGGCCATCCCACACCACGATGAAGTAGCCCGCCACCCCGAGCAGGCCCAGGCCGACCACCAGCAACCCGGTCACTGCGCCGCCGGTGAAGCTGACCTTCAGCGCCTGGTTGAGGCCGTGCGTGGCCGCTTCGGCCGTGCGCACGTTCGCGCGTACCGAAACAAACATGCCGATGAAACCCGCCACGCCGGAGAGGAACGCACCGATCGCGAAACCGATCGCCGTGGTCCAGCCGAGTGCCGGAACAAATCCGATGATGAGGAAGAGCAGGACGCCGACGATGGCGATGGTGGTGTATTGCCTGCGCAGGTAAGCGCTCGCACCTTCCTGCACGGCGGCCGCGATTTCCTGCATGCGCGCATTGCCGGCCGGTCGCGACAGAATCCATCGCGCCGACAGGATTCCATAGATGATTGCCACCGCGGCGCAGACCAGCGCCAGCGTCAAACCGTGTTGTTCCAGCATGACCCCTCCCAAGTGGATTAATGACGTCCGGCAATGCATGACCGGTCGAATCCGGGAGGAGCGGTGTTCCCGATGGAGCCTGTCGAACGGGAGACATCGCAGCGGCCGAGCCGCCCGGATACCGACGTGTTCAGACAATCCCTGGAGCGGGCCGAGTATGACCCGAGCAGGCAGGGGGCGCCAGCACGAAGCTGCATTCAGGCAGGTCGTGCCAGCCTTCGCCCTGATTCAAATCAACCGGTGCGCCATGCCCCCCATCCGACTCCCCTTGCTGTCTGCATTCCTGATCGCCGCACCACTGATGGCGGCCGAACCGAAGCCGGAAATCGCCCGGCCGATCGGCACGCCGCAACAGATCGGCGTGGCGCACACGATTCGCCAGATTCCCGAAGCCTGTGCGCGTTTCGAAGGCGCATTCACCGGCGATGCCGCGCAGCCGTACCGCATGTCCGTCGTACGCACCAGCGCGCAATGCCAGCCGCGCGCGCGCCTGCTGGATTACACCCAGGCAAGGCCGGATCCCGCCAAGGGCTGGAAGCTCAATGACATCATCCGCGTACCCAATGCCGCCTGCCCGAAACAGCAGGCCGTCGTCCGTGTATGGCGCATGCCGGTTGATGTGCAACCGCCCGCCCTCGATGCACAACAGCGATCACGCATCTACCTGAAGGACGCACAGGCAAAGATCCAGTCGGGCACGCTGGCGCAGGCACCGCTGCCGACGTACGCGGTGCAGATGGTGATGGAAGGGGAGAGGTGCCAGTAAGAGCTGGCGATCAACACTATGCCGGAGCGCTATCCGCTTGTTCTGCTCCTGCTTCCGCTTTCTCGATATCGGCGTAGGTCATTCCTGTTGCCGTTTTCCACGAGTTCCTGCCGTTAACCATATAACCGAGAATGATGGCAGCTGCCTGACTCGGGCTCGGGAAAGCATGATCCTTTGAAAACCGGCAGGCAGAAGTTTCCTCGATCAGAACACCGGACGCGATCAGACCGTCGCGTACCGCCCTGTATCCCAAACTCAGGCTTTGTGCCACTGTCCTGGATGCAGTTGAACCTTCCAGCACGACAAGCCCGTCACTGTTGCGAATAGCCTCAGCAGATACATCATTGGTCCTGATGCGGAACACTTCGTCGAACGTTCTTGCGGTGCCGGACAGTTCGTCGTTGACACTGGCGATGTCCGGGGCACTGGCCTTTGCAAAAGGAACGCGTACGGGATCAAGCAGCCGGTGTCCGAGAACACCAAGTAGTGTTCGAATGTTCTCCGCGAATTCATCCATCGCATCCCGATCTGCGCGAGGCAGTCCGGATTCAGACGGCGCAAATGCGTTCTTGACTGCATAGCGGTCTGCATCAACGGCAAGATTGATCAACCGGGACTCGAGATACTTTACGTGGGATTTGGTGAGGTTCTCATCCTTGCTGGTGAAGGTGATGCACTCCGACCAGAATTCTTTAGCCGTGAGTTGCTGCGCAATCCTCTCCGCAGCAACCTCTGCTTCACCGACATAGACCGCGTCGCGCCCTGACAAGTCATCTTTTCCCACGAGGAAATAAACGCCTTGGCGCTGCATCTCGGGCCATTTTTTTATCTCGGCGATGCGATTACGAGGAAATGCAAGCGCTTGTCCGGTCCAATTGACGATTTCCACGTGCCGAATGCCAGCCACATCTGCTTCGGCCAGATAGATTCGTATGCTCTTGCCCATCGGGTGTTCTTCCTTTGAACGCCTGCTATTCGGCCCACTTCTCCAGCTTCTGCTTCACCGCGACGTTCTTCAGCGCGACATACTTCGGCAGGCCATCGCGGCCGAAGGGTGGATAGGCTTCGCCGCGGATCAGGGGTTCCAGATACTTGCGTGCGGCGGGCGTGATGCCGTAGCCGTCCTTGCGCAGGAAGCCGGCCGGCATTTTCTTTTCGTGATTGGCGACCTTGTCGAGCGGGGCGGCTTCGATCTTCCATCGGTACGGCGCATCCGACTGGCGCGCAATCACCGGCATCACCGCATTCTGGCCCTTGAGCGCCAGCTGCACGGCGGCCTTGCCGACGGCCTGCGCCTGTTCCCAATCGGTCTTCGAGGCGATGTGGCGCGCGGAGCGCTGCAGGTAATCCGGCAGTGTCCAGTGCACCTTGAAACCAAGTTGATCCTTGACCCGTCCGGCCAGGTAGGACGCAACGCCGCCGAGCTGGGTGTGACCGAAGGAATCCTTGCCGCCGCCGGCATCGGCGACGAAGCGGCCGTCGGCGTGCTGGATGCCTTCGCTGGCGACCACCACGCACCAGCCCACGCGCGCGACGACTTTCTTCACCTGCGCCAGGAAGGCGGCCTCGTCATACGCACGCTCGGGGAACAGGATGATCTGCGGCGCTTCGTCGGGTGATTGGGCGGCCAGGCCGGCGGCGGCGGCCAGCCAGCCGGCATGGCGTCCCATCGCTTCGTACACGAATACCTTGGTGGAGGTTTCCGCCATCGCGGCCACATCGAGCGCGGCTTCGCGCACGGAGACGGCCGTGTACTTGGCGGCGGATCCGAAGCCGGGGCAGGTGTCCGTCACCGCCAGATCGTTGTCCACCGTCTTGGGTACGCCGATGCAGGTGAGCGGATAGTCGAAGGCTTTGGCGAGCTGCGAAACCTTCAGCGCGGTGTCGGCCGAATCGTTGCCGCCGTTGTAGAGGAACCAGCGCACGTCGTGGGCCTTGAGTACGGCGAGCAGGCGCTCGTAACGTGCGCGGTCGGCCTCCAGCGACTTCAGCTTCACCCGGCACGAACCGAACGCGCCGCCCGGCGTGTGGGCGAGGGCGCGGATGGCGGCGGCCGACTCCTTGCTGGTGTCGATGAGTTCCTCGCGCAGCGCGCCGAGGATGCCGTTGCGCGCCGCCAACACCTTGATTTTGCGGGCGCGGGCCTCGGTGATTACCGCCGAAGCCGTCGCGTTGATGACGGCGGTGACGCCGCCGGACTGCGCATAAAGTAGGGTGCCTGCTGCCATTTCCGTTCGTTCCGGGTTGCCTGGATGCGGTAAGCTTCCCACGGATGACGCGATGCAGCGAGGCGCGGACCCACCCGCCGCCCGGCATCGCCGCTAATTCTGGTTCGGGAGTTACACGATGCGATTGGTTCTACTGGGCCCGCCCGGCTCGGGCAAGGGCACTCAGGCGGCGCGCCTCAAGGAATATCTGCAGGTTCCACACATCTCCACCGGCGACCTGCTGCGTGCGGAAGTCGCGGCCGGCAGCCCGCTCGGTCTGCAGGCGAAGGAAATCATGGCGCGTGGCGATTTCGTCAGTGACGAGATCCTGCTGGGCATGCTGGAAGATCGCTTCGCCCGTCCGGACACCGCCAACGGTTTCATTCTGGACGGTTATCCGCGCAACCAGGCGCAGGCGAACGCACTTGGCACGCTCCTGCAGAAGATCGGTCAGCCGATGGACTATGCGGTCCAGCTCGACGTGCCGTCGGACCTACTGGTCGAACGCATCGCCGGACGCGCCAAGGCCGAGGGCCGCGACGACGATTCACCGGAAGTCGTGCGCAATCGCCTGGACAAGTACACCAGCCAGACCGCGCCGGTGATCGAGTATTACCGCCAGCACGGACAGCTCACCGTCGTGGACGGGGTCGGCACGCTGGATGAAGTCTTCAGCCGCCTGATCGAAGCGCTTTCGCCGGCGAAGGAAGTCGGCTAAGCGCCGCAGTGCATCACGCCCTGGCCGCAATGGCCAGGGTCGCTGCGACGGGTTCGCAAACCCATCGCATGAATGCCGCACAATCCCCGCACGTCGCCATTCCGGCGCAGAGGGAACGCGGATGATGAAACCCATCGGATTGCTCCTGGCTCTGTGGTGCCTGGTGTCGCCATTGCACGCCAAGGATTTCCTGCGCGTGCAAGGCCGTGAAATCGTCGATGCGAGTGGGCGTCCGGTCATCCTGCGCGGCATGGGCCTGGGCGGATGGATGCTGCAGGAAGGCTACATGCTGGAGGTGCCGCAACTGGGCACGCAGCAGGTGATCCGTGCGCGCGTCAACGAACTCATCGGCCCGGAGAAGACCGAAGCCTTTTATCAGGCGTGGCGCGACAACCACACCACCAAGGCCGACATCGATGCAATGGCGCAGTGGGGTTTCAATTCCATCCGCCTGCCGATGCATTACGCGCTGTACACGCTGCCGGTCGATGAGGAACCGGTGGCCGGCGGACAGACCTGGATCGAAGAAGGCTTCCGTCGCACCGATGAACTGCTGCGCTGGGCCAAGGCGAACGATCTCTACCTGATCCTCGATCTGCACGCGGCACCCGGCGGGCAGGGCAACGACATCAACATTTCCGACCGCGATCCGGCGCTCCCTTCACTGTGGGAAGACCGTCGCCATCAGGACAAGATGGTCGCGCTGTGGCGCAAGCTGGCCGAGCGCTACAAGGACGAGCCCTACATCGGCGCCTACGACATCATCAACGAGCCCAACTGGGGCTTCGCCGACCCCGCCGACAAGAACGGCTGCAACGAAACCGGCAACGCGCCGCTGCGCGAACTGCTGATGCGCACCACGGCGGCCATCCGCGAGGTGGACACGCGGCACATGATCGTCATCGAGGGCAATTGCTGGGGCGGCAACTATCGCGGCGTACTCGATGCCGGCCTGTGGGACGACAACCTCGTCCTGAGCTTCCACAAGTACTGGTCGGTGACCACGCGCGAAAGCATCGCCGACATTCTGGCCCTGCGCGAGAAGCACGGTATTCCGCTGTGGCTCGGTGAAACCGGCGAGAATTCGAACGACTGGTTCGCACGCACCGTCGCACTGGCCGAAGGCGAAGGCATCGGCTGGGCGTGGTGGCCGCTGAAGAAAATCCGCTACAACAATCCGCTGGAAATACGCCCCAATCCCGGCTATTTCAAATTGCTGGCGTACTGGCGCGGTGAAGGCCCGAAGCCCAGTGCGCGCGAAGCCGAAGAAGCGCTGATGCGATTCGCGCGCCACGACATCCGTCACGAAAACAACGTCGTGCATCCGGACGTCATCGATGCGCTGTTCCGCGCGCCGCATTCGGATCAGTCGGTGCCGTTCAAGGCGCATCTGATTGGACGCACGGGCGGTCGCATCGCAGCGGTGGATTTCGACATGGGGCGCAATGGCGTCGCCTATCACGATGACACGCCGGCCGATCACCACATCACCGATGGCGGCGAGTGGGTGATCTGGAATCCGGCCAAGGCCTATCGCAACGACGGTGTCGATCTTGCACCGGCGGGAAGCGGGTTCCGCGTGACCGACATGCGTCCCGGCGAATGGCTCAAGTACAGCTTCTCCGCACAACAGGCCGGGCAGTACCGGCTGACCGCCCGTGCGCAGGGCGACGGCAGGCTGTCGCTGACAATCAACGGCGAGCCGGCCGGTGAGCTCATGCCCGGCCGTGCATCGGCGCCGTTCGCACTCGAAGCCGGCCGCAACACGCTGGTGATCCGGGCTGAATCCGGCCGCCTGGACCTGGATGCGCTGGAGTTCGCCCGCTGAACGCCGCCACGCCGCGGCCGGCCTGTGCGTGCGGCATCGTGCCGAAGCGCGCGTGCTCGGCTAAAGTGCCGCCACCTGTCACGGAAACGCGGTCTTGAAGATCCACATTCTCGGTATTGCCGGCACTTTCATGGGCGGTGTCGCCGCGCTCGCGCGCGAACTCGGACACGACGTCGAAGGCAGTGATCAGGCGATCTATCCGCCGATGTCCACCCAGTTGGAACAGCTCGGCATTGCGCTGGCGCAGGGTTATCAGCCGCGGAATATCTCCGCCGACTGCGACGAAATCGTGATCGGCAACGCGCTCTCGCGCGGCAACGCCGCGGTCGAGGCCGTGCTCGATGAAGGGCGCCGCTACATTTCCGGCGCGCAATGGTTGTCCGAGCGGGTGCTGCCGGGCCGCGACACGCTCGCCGTCGCCGGCACGCACGGCAAGACCACGACAACGACCATCCTGACCTACCTGCTTGAAGCGGCCGGTCGCGAGCCGGGTTTCCTGATTGGTGGCGTGGCGGAGGATTTCGGCGTGTCGGCGCGTGTCGGCGGGGGCCGCGAGTTCGTGGTCGAAGCGGACGAGTACGACACCGCGTTCTTCGACAAGCGCAGCAAGTTCGTCCACTACCGCCCGCTGGTGGCGATTCTCAACAACCTCGAGTACGACCACGCCGACATCTTTCCCGATGTCGCGGCCATCCAGCGCCAGTTCCACCATCTGGTGCGCACCGTACCGCAGCGTGGGCGGTTGATCGTCAACGGCGAGGATGCCCGCCTGGCCGAAGTGCTGGCGATGGGATGCTGGACGCCGGTGGAACGCTTCGGCTTCGATGTCTCGATGGAATGGAGCGCGCGCCTGCTGCGCGAGGATGGCAGCGCGTTCGTCGTGCAGCATCGCGGTGAGGCGGTGACGGAAGTGCATTGGCCGCTGCTGGGCCGGCACAACGTGCTGAACGGTCTGGCCGCACTGGCGGCGGTTCATGCAGTCGGTGTCGACGTTGCCGCCGTGGCGCCTTCGCTTGCCCGGTTCCGCAGCGTGAAGCGCCGGCTGGAAGTGATCGGCGAACAGGCCGGCGTCACGATCTATGACGATTTCGCCCATCACCCGACGGCGATCCACACCACGCTGGAAGGCCTGCGCGCCAAGGTCGGCGACGCCCGCATCGTGGTGGCGATGGAACCGCGCAGCAACTCGATGCGGTTGGGCGCGCATGCTGATGCGCTCGCGCCTTCGCTGGACATCGCCGACGCCGTGGTCTTCCTGCATCGCCCGGAATTGCCGTGGGATGCAGGCAAGGTCGTGGCGGCGATTCGCGGCGAAGCGCGCACCGTGCCGGACGCCGATGCGCTGATCGCGGCATTGCGTGAAATCGTCCGCGATGGCGACCACGTCGTCTTCATGTCCAACGGCGGATTCGACGGCGCCCCGCGCCGCTTTCTGGCCGCGTTGAGGGATGTGGCCTGAGCCGATGGACACCTTGCCGCTGTTTCCGCTGCACACCGTGCTGGTGCCGGGCGCCGCGCTGGGACTGCGCGTGTTCGAACGCCGCTATCTCGATCTGGTGCGCGATTGCGGGCGCAGCGGCAGCGGCTTCGGCGTCTGCCTGATTCTGGACGGACAGGAGGCCGGGCAACCGGCGACCCCGGCCGCATGGGGCGCCGAAGCGCTGATCGAGGATTTCGACACCGGCACCGATGGCCTGCTGTCGCTGCGCGTGCGTGGCGCGCGCCGTTTCCACGTCATGCGCACGCGCGTTCGCGACAACGGCTTGATCGTCGGCGAGGTGCGCTGGAGTGATCCGGATCCCGATGACGAACTGCGGCCCGAACACGGCCTGCTGGCGACACTGTTGCAAACCCTGCTGGAGCAGGCGGGCGCCGACATGACGCTGATTTCGCCGGCGCAGATCGACAGTGCGTCGTGGGTGGGCTGGCGTTTGGCCGAACTGTTGCCGTTGAGTCCGGCGCAGCGCGTGCAGTTGCTGCAGGAAGATGACCCGCACGCGCGACTGGACCGCATGCTGGCGGCGATTGCCTGATCAGTCGCCTGACGGGCGGCGCGCGGGAGTATTCACGGCGGGCGCTTTCAGCGCCACGTCGGTGCGCAGGCGCAATACCGGCAGCCTCGACCCCGGATGCGTATCGATCCGGTGTTCAAGCGAAGCGGTCGCGGCGCTCACCGCGAGCAGCGCGGCGTCGGCCTCGCGCAGCGGCCGCCACATGCCGACCAGACCAAACGCCTGCTGGTGCTTGAGCACCTGCGCACTGCCAATCCACAGCGGCGTCTCGCCCGGTTGCAGCAACGTGTTGGCCGGCCACAGGCGCAGTACGAAGCGCATGCCGGGCTGGCCGCCGTCACGCACCATCAGCAAAGACTCCGCGCGCGTGTCCAGCGTCGCCGGCAACACCGGTTGCCGTGACGCCGGCAAATCGGTGTCGAGCAGGTTCAGCGAATCCTCCCAGCCGGCCTGCGGCTGCACGCGCCAGCCGGCGGCCTCCAGTCGCGCCTGCAATGGCGCCAGCGGCCCGGCGACCTGGACATCGAGCGGCCAGCGCTGTTCATCGTCGAATTCATTGCGGCGTCCGGGCAATTCGGCCCAGCGCCGTTGCCACCAGTCATCCAGTGCCAGCATCCGTACGGGCACGGGTGCTTCGAACTGCGCCAGCATGTGTTCGACATTGCGCGGCGCATGCCAGAGCGCCGCGACCACGAACGCGCCGTAGAACAGCCAGCCCAGCGGCGTGATCCAGAACGAACGCACCGTGCGTCGGCGATACGCGATGCCGAGGATCAGCAGCCACACGATGCCGAACAGCATCCCGCCGATGATGTCGCTCAGCCAGTGCGCGCCCAGGTAGATGCGGGCGAAGCCGATCAGCGCGACCACGAAGCCGGAAACCAGATAAGGCCAGACGCGCTGCCGGCCCGGCAGTTCCCGCGCGATCAGCACCGCGAAGAAGCCGAAGGTGATCGTCGACATGGTCACCGCGATCGACGGAAAGCCGAAGCCGCTGCTCACCGAGGGCGGCTTCGGGATATCCACCGAAGCGCCCAGCCAGGCCGTCAGCGCCAGACCGAACGCCAGCGCGGCCAGCCAATGCGCCGCCGCCATCCAGCGCTTGCGCCAGCACAGGTACAGCAGCACCAGCAGGCTCGCCGGCGCCAGCACCTGCTCATCGCCCAGCGAGGCCAGCGCGGCAAGCGGGTAATCAGCCAGCGGGTTGCGCAGCGCCAGCATCATCTCGTGCACGGCCAGGTCCACGCCGAGCGGTTCACCGTGCCCGATCACCAGGATCAGGAAGGCGAACCAGACCCACACGATCGCCAGCAACAGGATTGCCAGCAGCGCCAGCGGCACCGACTCGCGCCGCTTGGGGTCGAACAGCGCCGCCGAATAGCGGCCCAGCACCGGATGCGCATGCGACCACGCCAGCGCCCGCGCGAGCAGGGCGTCGGCATGCGCGGCGAACCAGCGGTAACCGTAGAGCACGATCGCCCACGCCAGCGCCAGCACGACCAGCAGCAACCCGAGCACCAGGCCGAGCCGTCCGGCCACGGCGGCCACGGCATCGTAGGCGTGGCCGAAGACCCAGCCCGGCAGCAGGAACAACGCCGCCCAGGAGATCGCCGCCAGCAGGCTTGCGGGCAGATAGCGCTTCATCGGCATCTGCAGCATGCCGGCCACCGCCGGAACGAACGGCCGGATAGGCCCGACGTAGCGGGCGATGAGGATGCTCTTGATGGCGTTGCGGCGGAACAGCACCTCGCCGCGATCGAGCAGTTGCGGATACTTGCTGAAGGGCCAGTGCGCCCGCAGCTGCGGGCCCCAGCGATGGCCCACCCAGAAGCTGATGCCGTCGCCCGCCAGCGCTCCCAGCGCCGCGCTGACCAGCGCATACGGTCCGGAGATTTCGCCCAGGCCGATCAACACACCGACGGCGAACAGCAGCGGCAGCGCCGGCACGATCGCCCCCAGCACGATGACCGCATCGCAGAAGGCGATGGCGAAGATCACGGCGCCTGCGGCCACCGGATGCGCACCGATCCAGGCCAGCAGCGAGTCGAACCAGGAAGAATTCATCGGGGCCGATTATAGGCGGGCCGTCGTGACTGACATCCCCTCGGAAGAGGCTGGACCGCCAACCTCAAACGTGCTTGAGCGGACCGGTCGGGGGTGCGGTCGACAGGTGCATGCGACGCGGCCGGCCTTCCGGCAGCCAGGCGGGCGCCACGCCTGTCGCTCGTCATGCGCCGCGCGCGCCTGACCCGGCTGCACGCATCGGACACCCGGGCGAATCCTGCGAATGCGTTCGCGACGAGGCCGGACATGCGACCGATCCGTCGCATTGAAACGCGGGCCAAGAGCGTACGTCAGCCCGCATGAGGCAGTGCGACGCGTGCCGCGCCGCAATATCCGATTGCACGCGCACCGCTGCGACGCAAGCCCGATTGCACCGGAAAGAATTGATATTCCAAGGAAACAAGCCTTGCGCGCGACCGCTGGAAATTTCCGGTGTTTGAGCATTTTTGTCGGTAAGCGGGTGTCGTATTGACGCTCCCGAAGAGCCGCTGCTTACCTGCTTCCCGAAGTTTCCATGTCGATACCAAGTTTCTCTCATGAAACTAAAGGGGCGAAGCAATGAACTGGGAAAAAGTCTGCAGTACATCGCAGGTGCGAGCTGATTTTCCGTATGGCGCCAAGGTGGGTGGAAAGGAAATCGGCATATACCTCGCTTCTCGATCAAGGAAATGGGTTGGCTTGCTTCTCTGCCCCAGTACGCGACCGTGCTTGCCGTGTTGATCGGCGGCGTTGTGATTGATCGCATTCCGCGCGAACGCGTTCCGCTGATCTTCGTGTTCGGCAGCCTGGGCGTCACGCTTTCGGTGCTGGTCGCCATCGCCGTCGCTGATCCCTACTCCTCCGCGTACAGCCTGATTGCGGCCAACTTCTTCTGGGGACTGCAGAGCCCGGCCATTCCCAGCACCGTGCAGTACCACTCGCGTCCGGAACATATCGCCAGCACCTTTGGCGTCGTGAACGGCGCGGGGGCGCTGGCCTCCGCGTTCATGCCGCTCGTCATGGGATGGGCCATCGGCTTCTTCGCGCAGGGCCAGGCCAACCAGGGCGTCGGGTTCCAGGCCGGCTTCATCGCGCTGACCTGTACGCAACTGGTGGTGTTTGCGTGCGGTTGGCTGCTCTGGCGCCGGGAAAAGCGCCAGGAAAGCCTGATTCCTCCCGCATTGCCGGAGCGCAGCGCGTGAGTGCGCGTTTGATGATGAAAGCGATCGCAGGTTGGAATCGCATGGCGCTGTCGCTTCTGCAACGAACAACCGGAAAGACGCGCGTCATGGCGGCGTCTGTCCGGATTCGATTCCGCTGCAATCACCGCTGGCAGCGCGTCGCTTTGTTGTTCGCGCTGGGGTGCGGCTGCACCACGGCGGCTGCGCTTGATCTGACGCTGCCCGGCGTGAATCTGGGCGCGACCAGTTTTGAAGACGGCGGCGGTGGAGTCGGCACGCTGCTTCAATGGAGCGCCAGCCGCTTCGACGCCGATCGAACGTTTGATGCGGATGGCCACCGGCGCGATATCGACTACGACCGCACGCTGTGGGTGCACCGGCTGCACTACGCCTACACCAGCCGAAAGGAATGGATGTCCGGAAACCCGGGCGTCGAAGTGATTGTTCCCGTGCTGGACATGGATCTGCAGCTGGGAGGTGCGGCGCTTGCCGACAGCGGGATCGGAAATCCGAGCATTGGCGTGTACCTGCAATGGAACAGGAAGACCTGGCTGGACAAGCCGTTCTCGTCACGCCTCGCGATGGCGGTATCACTGCCGTGGGGTGAATATCGTGCGGGTGCACCGCTCAACCTCGGTGCCGATTACTTCAGCGTGCAGCCGTATTACGCGTTCACGCTGCGGCCCGACGAGGCCTGGGAGTTGAGTGGCCGGCTGATGTACCTGTGGAACGGCACGAGTGACGATCCCGAATCCCGTGTGGCGGCCCGGTTTCCCGAGCCCGTCGACAATCTCCAGCCGGGCCAGGCACTCCACTACAACCTCAGCGTGTCGTACGCGACGGCGCCCCGGTGGCGTGTCGGCATGGGCATGTACCACCTGGCCCAGATCAGTGCGGACCGCATCAACGGGCAGGCGCAGCCGGATTCGAAGGAGCGCATCCTCGGGGTCGGGCCGGGCGTGCAATGGCGCCGGCATCCGCACCGCATCGTGACGAACTATTACGTCGAAACCATGGCGCGGAACCGCGCAGCCGGCGATCAATGGGTGTTGCGCAATCTCTACGTGTTCTGAGCCGGGCGGGTCGCGCTTCCAGTTTCCCTGCCGGAATGCTGCGGCTGTTCCGCACCATTGAGCGACCGGACGCCGGATGGGCCTATCATCGGGGCCTTCAGCATGTCCGGAACCAATGATGGCCAGTCTGCAGGGCAAGACCCTTTTCATCACCGGCGCCTCGCGCGGCATCGGTCTCGCCATCGCGCTGCGTGCCGCGCGTGATGGCGCCAATGTCGCCATCGCCGCCAAATCCTCGGTACCCAATCCAAAGCTGCCGGGCACGATCCACAGCGCCGCCCAGGCCGTCACGGAAGCCGGTGGGCAGGGACTCGCGTTGAAGTGCGACATCCGGGAAGAAGATGAAGTGCGCGCGGCGATGGCGGCCACGGCGGACGCGTTCGGCGGCATCGACATCCTCGTCAACAACGCCAGCGCGATCTGGCTGGCCGGCACGCTCGACACGCCGATGAAGCGGTTCGACCTGATGCAGCAGGTCAACGCGCGCGGCAGTTTCCTGTGTGCGCAGGCCTGTCTGCCCTATCTGAAGCAGGCCGCCAATCCGCACATCCTGACGCTGGCGCCGCCGCCCTCGCTCGATCCGAAATGGTGGGCGCCGCATACCGGCTACACGCTGGCAAAGATGGGCATGAGTTTCGTGACACTGGGCCTCGCCGCCGAGTTCGGGCCCCAGGGCATCGCCGTCAATGCGCTGTGGCCGCGCACCATCATCGCCACCGACGCGCTCAACATGATCCCGGGCGTGGAAATACCGCGCTGCCGGAAGCCGACGATCGTGGCGGACGCTGCGCACGCCGTGCTCACGCGGCCGGCACAGGCGTTTTACGGCCAGTTCCTGATCGATGAAGCTGTGTTGCGCGAATCCGGCGTGAGCGATTTCGACGACTATGCGGTCGACCCGGGCCAATCCCTGTTGCCGGATCTGTTTCTGGACGCCTGATGGACTGCATCTTCTGCGCCATCATCGAAGGCCGTGCCGCGGACAGCCGGGTGGCCGAGGACGCGCAGGTCGTTGCCTTCATGGATCTGCGGCAACCGTTGCCGGGCCACGTGCTGGTGGTGCCGCGCAGGCATGTGCAGACCCTCCATGATCTCGAACCGGACGAAGCCGGTGCGTTGATGGCGATGGCCGTGCGCGTTGCGCGGGCCCTGCGCGAGGCCGATGACGCACCCGGGCTGACGCTGTGGCAATCGAACGGCGATGCCGCGGGACAGGAAGTGCCACACGTCCATCTGCATCTGCAGCCGCGCCGCCCGCACGATGGCCTCTATCGCCTGCACCGCAACGGCGTCCCGACGCCGACGCCACGCGCGCGACTGGACGAACTGGCGACCGCCTTGCGCGCGCGCATCGAAGCCGCATCCTGACCCGGAGGCATTCCATGGCAACGCCCACATCGGCATCGCAGGGCTTGGGCGCCATCCGTTTCGTCCTCGCCGTATTGCTGTTAATCTACGGCCTCGCGCGCTGGCATGCCGATGGCGTGACGCCCTTCGGCGGCTTCCTCGAATCACGCGGGATTCCCTTCGGCATCGTGATCGCCTGGTTCATCACCTTGTTCGAAGTGATGGCGACGCCGATACTGGCATGGGGCCGCTGGGTCACGCCGATTGCGCTGGTTTTCAGCGTCATCTACGCCTGTGGCATCTGGCTGGTGCACGCATCCGAGGGCTGGTTCGTCGTCGGGCTCGGCCGCAATGGCGTCGAGTACAGCGTGCTGATCCTGGCGTGCCTGCTGGGGCTCGCATGGGCGCACCGGCCGCGACGGTCCCGCACGTTTTCCTGAAACAACGAGATCGAAATGAAATACCTGCACACGATGATCCGCGTCCACGATCTGGATGCGACGAGCAAATTCTTCACCGAAGGCCTGGGCCTGAAGCAGACCCGGCGCATGGACAGCGAGGCCGGCAAGTTCACCCTGGTCTATTTCGCCGCGCCGGAGACGCCGGAAGCGGAAGTGGAGCTGACGTACAATTGGGGCTCGGACGAGGACTACGGCAGCGCGCGCAACTTCGGCCATCTGGCCTTCGAGGTGGATGACATCTACGCCCTCTGCGCGCACCTGCAATCGATGGGCATCACCATCAATCGCCCGCCACGCGATGGCCGCATGGCATTCGTGCGCACGCCGGATCTGATCTCGATCGAACTGTTGCAGAAAGGCGACGCATTGCCGCCGCAGGAGCCGTGGGCTTCGATGGGCAATACCGGCGCCTGGTGACGCAGCAGCCGATTCGCTGAACGGTGTCGATGCGTATGCGGAAAGTCCTGCTTGGATCCCCGCGCGGAATCGGGGAAGCTGGCGAACGACGCGAATGAATGGGGAATGCAGATGAGCCTGGCCTTGATCGTGATCGATGTGCAGCACGGGTTGTTCGCCACGGATCCTCCGCCCGCGGAGGCAGCGGCCGTGATCGAACGCATCAACCGCCTCACCGCGCAGGCCCGCAACGACGGCGTGCCGGTGATCTTCGTCCAGCACGAGCGCGAGGGCGGGATGGAACCGGGTTCTGCGAACTGGCAGCTCGACGGCCGGCTGCACGTGGAAGGCGAGGATCGCCGGCTGCGCAAGACCACGCCGGACGCGTTCCTGCGCACCGGCCTGGAGGAAGTGCTGTCGTTCCTCGGTGTGGAAGAACTGGTGCTGTGCGGATACGCCACCGAGTTCTGCGTGGACACCACCACGCGCAGCGCCGCTGCGCACGGCTATCGGGTGACGCTGGCCGCCGACGCGCACACCACGCATGACAAGCGCCATGCCAGCGCCGCGCAGATCCGTGATCACCACAACGCGACGTTGCCGGACATCACCAGCTTCGGGCCGCGGATCCGGGCATTGGCCACCGAGGAAATCGCGTTCGCCTGAGCGCGGTTTTTCTGGCGTCCGGCGGCCCGCCGTCGGACGCCGTTGCCGATAAAAGACAGCCGCTTCCGCAGTCGGGTCCGCCGGCCCGGAATCGGCGACAATGCGCGGCCTGTTCCGCCGTCCGACCGCCGCCATGACCCAGACGCCCGCCACGCCCGTGCCCGACCTGCTCGCAAAGGGCAAGCAGTTCTACCTGCCGATCTATCGCCAGCGGGAAGTCATCCTGGAGCGTGGCCAGGGCGCACGCCTGTGGGACAGCGAGGGTCGGGACTACATCGACCTGGCCGCCGGCATCGCCGTGTGCGGACTGGGCCACAACGACCCGGATCTGGTCGCAGCGCTGGTTGAACAGGCCGGCAAGCTTTGGCACACCAGCAACGTCTTCCACAGCGAACCGCCGCTGCGCCTGGCCGAAGAACTGGTCACCGCCTCGCGTTTCGCCAGTCGCGTGTTCCTGTGCAATTCCGGCGCCGAGGCCAACGAAGCAGCGATCAAACTGGTGCGCAAATGGGCCTGTTCCCAGGGACGCGCACCGGACAAACGCGTCATCGTGACGTTCCGCGGCAGCTTCCACGGGCGCACGCTGGCGGCCGTCACGGCAACCGCCCAGCCGAAATACCAGGAAGGCTACGAGCCCTTGCCCGGCGGCTTCCGCTATGTGGATTTCAACGATCTCACGCAGCTGGAAATCGCGATGGCGTCCGGCGATGTGGCGGGGGTGATGGTCGAGCCGGTGCAGGGCGAAGGCGGCGTGACGCCGGCCGCGCCGGGATTCCTGAGCGCCGTGCGCGAACTGTGCGATCACCACGGCGCGTTGCTGGTGCTGGATGAAATCCAGTCCGGGATGGGACGCACCGGCACGTTGTTTGCGCATTGGCAGGACGGCGTGACGCCAGACATCGTCACGCTGGCGAAGGCGCTGGGCGGCGGTTTTCCCATCGGCGCGATGCTGGCCGGCCCGAAGGTGGCCGAGGTCATGCAGTTCGGCGCGCACGGCACCACTTTTGGCGGCAATCCGCTGGCCGCCGCAGTCGCACGCGCATCGTTGCGCAAGCTGGCTTCGCCGCAGATCGCCAGCAACGTGTCGCGGCAATCGGCCGCATTGAGTGCCGCGCTCGAAAAAATCAACGCCGAAATCGGCCTGTTCGCGCAGCTGCGTGGACGCGGGTTGATGCTGGGCGCGGTGCTCGGGCCGGATTACGCCGGTCGCGCCGGCGCCATCCTGGATCTGGCGGCCGCCAATGGCCTGCTGATTCTCCAGGCCGGCCCGGATGTGCTGCGGTTCGTGCCGCCGCTGAACATCAGTGACGCCGAACTGGCCGAAGGCATGTCGCGCCTGCAACTGGCGCTGCGCACGTTCGCCGGGAAGTAGCCGCCGCGCCGCCGTCAGGCGGCGAGGCCAAACCGCTTCAATACGCGGCGCAGTGAGCGTGCATCGTTCACGGTATCGGCATGCAGGCCGATGCTGCGCGCGCCCTGCACGTTGGCGAAGACGTCATCGACGAACAGCGTTTCGCCCGCGTTCCAGCCCAGCTGATCCAGCGCCAGCCGGAACACGCGCGGATCCGGCTTGCGCACGCACAATGCGCCACTGCACAGCACGCGGCCTTCCAGGCGCGGATACAGGGGCGCGACGATGCGCGGAATCGCCTGCGCCATCAGCCGCCCGTTGTTGGTCAGCACGCCGAGCGCAAGCGCCGGATCCAAGGCCAGGATCTGCGCGAGTGTCGCCTCGTCCGCGCGGCTTCCCGCCAGGCGCGAGCCGAGCCAGGCCTCGACATCGATTCCATGTGCAAGCCCCTCGCCGAGGCGGGCCAGATAGGCGTCGGTGCTGATGGCGCCGCCGTCGTATTCGGTTTCCAGCCCGGACGTGAACAGCACTTCGCGTACGCGCTCGTGTGCCGCGCTGCAATGGCGCGCCAGGTGCCCGATGCGCAACTCGTGGTCGTAGTGCGCCAGCACGCCGTCGAAATCGAACAGCACGTGGCGGATGCGCGGCGGCGTCATCGCGGATCAGCCGGCGGCGACCACCTTGAACGCTTCGCGTGCAGCGCTGATCGTCTGCTCGATGATGGCGGCATCGTGCGCGCTCGACATGAAGCCGGCTTCGAACGCGGACGGCGCGAGGAACACACCGCGCTCAAGCATGGCATGGAAGAAACGGTTGAACGCGGCGACGTCGCAGGCGACGGCCTGCGCGTAGGTATCGACATACTGGTCGCTGAAGAACATGCCGAACATCGCGCCGACGCGCGTGGTCGTGAACGGAACGCCGGCATCGCGCGCCGCCGATTCCAGTCCATCGCACAGCGCGTTCGTGGCGGCGGTCAGACCGGCATGGAAGCCCGGCGCCTGGATCAGGTCAAGCATCGCCAGGCCCGCGGCCATCGCCACCGGATTTCCGCTCAGCGTGCCGGCCTGGTAGATCGGACCGGCCGGTGCGATCTGCGACAGCAATTCGCGTCGACCGCCGTAGGCGCCGACCGGCATGCCGCCGCCGATGATCTTGCCGAAGGTGGTGAGGTCCGGCGTGATGCCGTAGTGCGCCTGCGCGCCGCCCAGCGCCACGCGGAATCCGGTCATCACTTCGTCGAAGATCAGCAGCGCGCCATGGCGCGTGCACAGTTCACGCAGGTGCTGCAGATAGCCTTCGCGCGGCGGCAGGCAATTGGCATTGCCGACCACCGGCTCGATGATGAGGCAGGCGATCTCGGCGCCGTACTGTTCGAACAGTGCCGTCGCACCGTCGAAATCGTTGTAGCTGAGCGTCAGCGTGAGCTCGCTCAGGCCGGCCGGCACGCCGGGCGAGGTCGGCACGCCGAGCGTGAGCATGCCGCTGCCGGCCTTCACCAGGAACGAATCGCCGTGGCCGTGGTAGCAGCCTTCGAACTTCACGATGCGATTGCGGCCGGTGGCGCCGCGCGCGAGCCGGATGGCCGACAGTGTGGCTTCAGTGCCGGAATTGACCATGCGCACCATTTCGCAGGACGGGACCAGGCGCGTGATGGTTTCGGCCATGGTGACCTCGGCCGGGCAGGGCGCGCCGAACGACAGACCGTTGACGATGGCGGCCTCGACGGCGCGGCGGACGGACGGATGGTTGTGACCGACGATCATCGGCCCCCACGAGCCCACGTAATCGATGTAGCGATTGCCGTCGACGTCATGCAGGAACGCGCCGTCGGCGCGCTGCACGAAGAACGGTTCGCCGCCCACCGATTTGAACGCGCGCACCGGCGAATTGACGCCGCCGGGCAGCAGTTCCTGGGCGCGGGAGAACAGGGCGTGGGATTGATCGTGGTTCATCGGGATTCCTGGCAGCGATACGGAAAGGCATGACAACGCGGAGCGATCAGCGCGTCAGGGGAAGGCGCGCCGGTAGGCCTGCGCGGCGGTGAGCGGGTCCGGGGCGTCGAAGACGCCGGCGATGACAGCGACGAGATCCGCCCCGGCGGCGACAAGCGCCGGCGCATTTTCCGGGGTTATGCCGCCTATCGCCACCCGCGGCAGTCCGAGGCTGGCCGCATCGCGCAGCAGTGCGGGCTCGGCGCGACGGTGGGTCTGCTTGCTGCGCGTCGGGAAAAAGGCACCGAAGGCAACGTAGCTGGCTCCGGCTGTCGCGGCGGCGCGGGCACGCGCCAGTTCGTCATAGCAGGACACGCCGAGGATCGCGTGCGGCCCCAGCAGCGCGCGGGCGGACGCCGGATCGCCATCGTCTTCGCCCAGGTGAACGCCGGCAGCGCCGACCGCCTTCGCCAGGCGTATATCGTCATTGATGATCAGCGGCACCTGGGTGCGCGCGCACAACGCCTGCAATGCCTGTGCTTGCAGATGGCGCAGCGCCTCGCCCGCATTCTTGTTCCGGTATTGCAGCCAGGTGACGGAGCCCGACTCCAGCAGCGGTGCCACCCGCGCCAGCAGTCGCTCGGTATCGGGCTCGTCGGGCGTAATGAGATAGAGGCCACGCGGCATGGCGCCGGGCATAGGCCGGGAGGCATTCATCGGACTTGCTTCCGGTGCGGGAACGGGAGTGGGACACTGGTGCGCCCCGTCCACGCATTATCCGATGAGCGACACCACCGCCACCACCTACCGCAACTGGATGTGCGTGGTCTGCGGCTTCATCTACGAAGAAGCCAACGGCCTGCCGGAAGACGGCATCGCGCCCGGCACGCGCTGGGAGGACATCCCCGACAGTTGGACCTGCCCCGACTGCGGGGTGACCAAGGCCGACTTCGAAATGATGGAGCTGTAACCGCCCCGCGCGGCTTCAGTGCATCCGCCGCGGCTGCGCGGCGTTGAGTTCCACCAGGTGCTCGCGGATCTCCGCGGCGTCGCGCGCTTCGGGCACGAGCTGCATGTAGCGGCCCAGGTCGTGCCGCGCGCCGTGCGTGTATTCCATCTTCAGGTATGCCAGGCCGCGATCGCGCAGGGCGTCGGCCTGGTCGGGCATCAGCTTGAGCACGCGGTCCGCGCTGCGCGCGGCGCGATCCCATTCGTCGCGCTCGGCATACACGCCATGCAGGTTGCGCAGCACGCGCACGAGGATGGCGCGATGGCTGGCTGGATCGAGGATGCGCAACAGGGCGTTGTCATCGGGAATGTCGCCGCCCAGATGCGGTCGTGCGCGCTCACGCAGTTCGTCCGCGCCCAGCGGACGCCCGCCGTTGAAGGGATCCATCACCAGCAGGCCGTCATCGACCGGCAAGCGGACCAGGAAGTGACCGGGGAACGACACCCCGTCCAGCGGCACGCCCAGCCGTCGCGCGACTTCCATCTGCACCATCGCCAGCGAGATCGGATTGCCGAGGCGGCGCTCGAACACCTGGTTGAGATAACTGTTGCGCGGGTCGTAGTACTGCTCGTGATCCCCGCTGTAGCCGAGTTCCTCGAACAGATGGCGATTGATGGCCGCCATCTTCAGCGGCCACGACGCGATGGCGTCGATCTCCGCGCGCAGGTGGGCGACATGGGCCTGCACCAGCGTGTCGTAGAGGTCGGCATCCAGATCCGGATACTCGTCACGCGCGATCAGCAACGCGGTTTCCAGCAACGGCAGGGTTTCGTCGGCCTGCGTCGCCAGCGTGTTCCAGTCCGGCAATGTCAGTACGTCCCCCATGCGCGCAGCCTGCGTCCAATCGGATCGCCAATCAAGCCCCGGATCGGGATCAGCGGGCCGGCGTGATGTCCTTGCTCAGCGTCAGCACGGCCCCGTCCTGCAACTTGAGGCGATCCGCCTCGCCCGCATTCAGTTCCAGCACGTAGCGAGCCGGTGCATGGCTGGGATAGGAGGGGCATGCGTCACCGGCCGAACACGGCGGCGTGTTGCGGCGTTGCGCGACCAGCTTGCGGTCGTTGTCGAAATAGAGGATGTCCAGCGGCAGCTGGGTGTTCTTCATCCAGAAGGACTGGGGTTCTTCACGGTCGTGGATGAACAACATGCCGGCGTCGGCGTCCATGCGGTCGCGGAACATCAGGCCGCGCGCACGCTCGGCGTCATCGTCGGCAATCTCGACGTTGTAGCGTTGGCCGCCGATTTCCACCCAGGGCTTGCCGGCGTTGGCGCAGCCGGCAACGAGCAGGAACAGTAGACCGCAGATGGAATGACGGGCGCGCATAGGGCCTCCGGGCCGCAGATGGGGAATCAGAGCACGTGCGGCGGTTGCCCACCGACGATCACGACGTCGGCCGGACGCCGCGCGAACAGCCCGACGCTGACCACGCCGGGAATCTGGTTGAGTTCGCGCTCCAGCGCCACCGGATCGACGATGGACAGGTTATGCACATCGAGGATCCAGTTGCCGTTGTCGGTGGTCACGCCATCACGCCAGACCGGCTGGCCACCCGTCATCGCGAGGATTTCGCGCGCCACCAGACTGCGCGCCATCGGGATGACTTCCACCGGCAGCGGGAACTTGCCCAGCACCGGCACCTGCTTGGCCGGATCGATGATGCAGACGAACTTCCGGCTGGCTTCGGCGATGATCTTCTCGCGCGTGAGGGCCGCGCCGCCGCCCTTGATCAGGCGCTTGTGCGGATCGCACTCATCGGCACCATCGACGTACAGCGAGAGGCCGCCGGTGGCATTGAGATCCAGCACCTCGATACCGTGCTCGCGCAGGCGCGCCGTGCTCTGCTCGGAACTGGACACCGCGCCGGCAATCCGATCCTTCACGCGCGCCAGCGCGTCGATGAAGTACGCGACCGTGGAGCCGGTGCCGACCCCGACGATCATGCCGTCCTCGACGAAATCGATGGCCTTCTCGCCGGCCAGGCGCTTGGATTCGTTCTGCGACACGTGTTTATTCCAGGGAAAGGAGGAGTTTCCATTGCGCCGCGGTCACCGGCAGCACGGACAATCGGTTGCCGCGGGCGATCAAGGGGAAGCCTTCGCCCAGCGCGTCGGCGTGCTGCTTGATTTCGTCCAGCGGGATGGTGCGCTTGAGCTTGCGCTCGAAGGCCACGTCCACGAGCATCCAGCGCGGTTCTTCCGGCGTGCTCTTCGGATCGTAGTAATCGCTCTTGCGGTCGAACTGCGTCTTGTCGGGATACGCGGCGCTGGCGACCCTGGCGATGCCGACGATGCCCGGCACCGCGCAATTGGAGTGGTAGAAAAACACGCCGTCGCCGACCTGCATGCCATCGCGCATGAAGTTGCGCGCCTGGTAGTTGCGCACGCCGTTCCAGGGTTCGACGTTCACACGCTCGAGATCGTCGATGGAGAACGCGTCCGGTTCGGACTTCATCAGCCAGTAGCGCTTGCGTGCGGTCATGCAGGAGTTCCGGGAGAGCGAGCGGGAAGCAGGAGTTCGCGTTCGGTGCAGATGGCGTCCACTGGCACGTCCCATGCTTCGCTCGGGAGCGCATCCACGCGCTGTGTGGCGAAGCCCACGCCGACCAGCCAGGGCGGCGCGCCACGCTGGCGGCGAAACGCGAAGCTGCGATCGTACCAGCCGCCTCCCATTCCGAGGCGATGGCCCTGACCGTCAAAACCCACCAACGGCAACAGCACGAGCGACATGGCGTCAGGGTCGAGTGAAGACGCCGGATCCACATCGGGCTCGGGAATGCCGAAACGGTTGGTCACCAGCGGATCACCTGCGCGCCACGGCGCGAAGCCAAGCGTGTTGTCCGCGCGCAGGACGGGCAGGCAGTAGATGAGTCCGCTCGGAAGCCGCATCTGCCACGCATGCAGGCCGATTTCTCCGTCCATGGCCCAGTAACCGGCGGCATATCCTTCAGCGGGCAGGAACGGCAGGGTGCGCAGATGCGCGGCCAGTGCGTCGGCCGCCGCAATGCGTTCGGCGGCGGGCAAGGCGCGACGTCGCGCGCGCAACTCGCGCCGCAGCGCGTTGCGATCAAGGGTCATGAAAGGGGGCGGGCGTTTTCCATCGCGGAATTCTAAGCCACACCGAAGGCCGGAACCGTTTCGAACGGTCGGCGAGTGCTTCGTGCGATGGCACGAAGCTGCAAACAGGAAAATACGTCCTCCGCCATGGCGATGCGCGCGAAACGACCTTGAACCCGGGGTTCAAGTGGGATGGCTGGATATCCATCGGGCTTCCCGCTGCGAGGCGGACTTGCACTCCCGGCTACCGTCGCCATCCCGTGGTCGTCATTAAGGGACAAGGCGAATGTTTGCGCACGCTGTCGGACACAGCAGAGGACGCGAAAACAGTATAGCCGCAACGCCAAGGTTGCCTAGTCCGTTCGTCGGTCGGATTCAGCGGGCATTGCCCGCGATGCGTGTGGCGTCAACGCGGCGCGTCGAGCACACCGTCGAGTTTGCGATGCAGGTCTTCGAGCGCACGTGACAGTTCGCGATCGCGCGAATGGCGTTCGTCACGCAGCTGCTGCAATTCGTGTGCCAGATTCAATGCTGCCAGCACCGCGACGCGATCCACCGCCGCCATGCGATTGCCGCCACGCACTTCGCGCATCTTGCTGTCCAGCAGCTTCGCTGCGGCCATCAGGCTGCTGCGTTCTTCCGGCTCCACGCCCACGGTGTATTCGCGGTCGAGGATGTGGACGCTGACCGGCTCGCTCACGTGTGCTGCTCCAGGGATTTCAGACGGCTGATCATGGCTTCCACGCGCGAGCGCGCCTGTTCGTTCTTCGCCAGGAGTTGCGAACGCTCGCTGGACAGATGCTCCTGCTGCTGGCGCAGGCTGCGGTTCTCGTCGGCCAGCTGCTGGCAACGATCCGCGAGCGCTTCGATGCGCGTTGAAAGGCGGCGGATCTGGTCCAGTAGCTCGGCGTTGTCCATGGGCGGCACGATAGGCAGGCGTCAACAGGCGGTCAAGGGCGACAGGTCATGGCCGCGCTCAGGAGGCGGCGCGGATGCCCGATTCGGGATAGGCGTCGCGGATGAAGCGCACGCACTGGTCGGGATCCAGCGCCTGCGAGATCCAGTGGCCCTGCACTTCGTCGCACCCGTGTTCGCGCAGGAACTCGTACTGCTCGCGGGTTTCCACGCCCTCGGCGACCACTTTGAGCGATAGCGAACGGCCCATCGTGATGATGGTGCTGGTGATGGCGGCGTCCTCGCTGTCGTGGGTCAGGTCGCCGACGAATTCGCGGTCGATCTTGAGCGTGGTCAGCGGCAGGCGCTTCAGGTAGGCGAGCGAGGAATAGCCGGTGCCGAAATCGTCGATGGCCAGCGAGATGCCCAGTTCGCGGCACGCGCGCAACGTGTCGGCGTTCTGCTGGGGGTTGGCCATGATGACGCTCTCGGTCAGTTCCAGTTCCAGCCGCTCGGCCGGGATGCCGGTTTCCGCCAGCGTCCGGGCGACAACATGCGGAAGATCGCCCCGCTGCAACTGCATCGCCGAGACATTCACCGCAACGGTCAGCTCCTGCAGACCGTCATCGTGCCAGCTGCGCAAGCGCATGCAGGCTTCGCGCAGGGCCCAAGCGCCGAGTTCGAGAATCAGGCCGGATTCTTCGGCCAGCGGAATGAACTGCGCGGGCGAGACCATGCCGAATTCCGGGCTGTCCCAGCGCATCAGCGCTTCCACCGCGGTGACGCGCTGCGCGGCCAGCGCCAGCCGTGGCTGGAACACCAGCGACAATTCGTTGCGCTCGAGCGCCCGGCGCAGCGCGCTGGCGAGAATCGCGCGGTGGCGCGTCTTCTCGTCCATCGACTCGGAATACACCTGATAGGTGTGGCGGCCGAGCGCCTTGGCCTGGTACATCGCGGTGTCGGCGTGTTTGAGCAGTTCGGTCGGCACCTGCGCGTGCTGCGGATACAGGCTGATGCCGATCGAGGGTGATACCGCCATCTCCAGCCGCTCGCCGAAATTGAGCGGAATGCGGAAGGCATCGATCAAGCGCTGCGCAACCTGCTCGGCGTCGGCCAGCGATTCGATGTCCTCCAGCACCACCGTGAACTCGTCGCCGCTGAGGCGGGCGACGGTGTGCTGCGCGCCGACGGTCTGCTGCACGCGCGAGGCGGCGGCCCGGAGGATGCGATCGCCGGTCGCGTGCCCCAGCGAATCGTTGATGTCCTTGAAGCGATCCAGATCGATGAACAGCACGGCGACGTGGCCTTGCTCGCGGCGCGCACGCACGATGGCCCGCGACAGGCGTTCGGACAGCAGCGAGCGATTGGGCAGGCTGGTCAGCGTGTCGTAGTTGGCGAGATAGCGCAGTTCCTGTTCGGCGCGCTTCTGCTCGGTGATGTCGGTGAGCACCTGTACGTACAACAGACGCTCGCCCGATGCGTCCGGCACCACGTTGGTCTCGATGCGGCAGAGGATTTCCTCGCCATCCTTGCGCGCCTTCCACACTTCGCCCGACCAATGGCCGGTGTGCAGCAGTTCGGCGTTCATCCGTTCGAAAAACGCCGCGTCGTGCTGATCACTGTCGAGCATGCTCGACGGCTGGCCGATCACCTCGTCTTCGCTGTAGCCGGTGATGCGGGTGAAGGCCGGGTTGATGGTGATGAAGTGGTGGGCCCAGTCCAGCACCGCGACGGCTTCGTTCATGCTGCGCATCACTTCGCCCGCGATGCGGTGTTCGTACTCGGCATTGCGGCTGAGCGTGATGTCGCGCGCGGTGCCCGCGATGCGCACCGGCTTGCCTTCGTCGTCGCGCTCGACCACGCGGCCGCGCGCGCGCACCCAGATCCACTGCCCGTTCTTGCGTATGTCCATGCGGTGTTCGGACATGAACAGCGGCGCGGTGCCCTGGAGGTGCAGGCGCAGGCGCTCCATCACCAGTCCGACATCGTCCGGATGAATCGCCGGGACTTCGCCGTGACGGGTGAGCACGGTGATCTCGGAGGAGTGCACCGCGAGCTCGTCCGCGCGCATGCGGTAGAGCTTGCGTTGCACCAGGTCGTAATCCCAGAAATGTTCGCCGGACGCCCATAGCGCCAGCTTCAACCGTTCGTCGCGCGTGCGCAGCGACTCGTTGCGCGGAGGCTCCTGCACGACGCGGCGGCGATCCAGCCAGGCCTGCCATTGGCGGCGCGTGGCGATGATCACCACCGCCGCGAGCACCACCAGTGCGAGCAGCAGCATCGGCATGCGCGAGGACAGCGGCGAGACGGCGGCGAACAGGGCGGGAGGCATGAGCGCGACGGGCCGTCCGAAGGCGGGAATCAGGCGAGTGTAGGGGCGCGGCAACCGGCGCAACAAGCGGGAAAATACCTTTTCGTTGTTACACTGGCGGCCTGTCCTGTCACCGCCATGGATTGCGTTTTCCCATGTCTTCACTCCCCGTCGAATTGCCTGGCCACGACGAAATCGCCGAGGCTTCGCGCCAGTGGCAACTGGCTTCCGAACCGGCCGAACTGCACGGCGCATTGTGCGGCTGGCTGGCCGGCGGCGGCGCCGATGTGGGGGACTGGCCGGCGCGGGTGCTGGCGGATGATCAACTGCCGACGCCGCAGGCGGGCGATGTGCTGGATCGGTTGCGCCTGGCGAGCGTCGCGCAACTGGAAGATCGCAGCTTCGCCTTCGAACTGCTGCTGCCCGACGCCAGCGTCGCCACCTTCGATCGTGCCGAAGCGCTGTTCGCCTGGTGCCGCGGCTTCCTTGGCGGCTTCGGGCTGGCCGCGGGCGCCGCGCCGAAGCTGTCGGAAGAAGGCGAGGAAGCGCTGCAGGATCTGGCCCGGCTCGCACAGGCATCGCCTGAAAGCGGCGATGACGAAGAGGACGAGGACGCCCTGTCCGAGATCGAGGAATACGTGCGCGTGGCGGTCCTGCTGCTGCACGGCGACTGCGTCATGGGACCGCGCCATCGCCAGCGGCTGAACTGATGAAATCCCTGACCGGCATCGCGGCGTCGGAGTTTGCCCGCCGTCGCAGGCAGTTGATGCGCATGGTCGGGAACGACGCGATCCTGGTGCTGCCGGCCGCGCCCGAGCGCGTGCGCAGCCATGACACGCATTATCCGTATCGGCAGGATTCGGACTTCTGGTACCTGTGCGGTTTCCCGGAACCCGATGCCGTGCTGGTGCTGGTGCCGGGCCGTCGCCACGGCGAAGCGCTGCTGTTCTGCCGTGAACGCGATCCCGAGCGTGAAAGCTGGGACGGACCGCGCGCCGGACAGGAAGGCGCGGTGTCGGATTTCGGCATGGACGATGCGTACCCCATCGAGGATCTGGACGAAATCCTGCCGGGCCTGCTGGAAGGACGTTCGCGCGTCTACTACCACTTCGGTCGCGATGCCGATTTCGATCTCAAGCTGATTGGCTGGGTGCGCCACGTGCGCGCCCAGGTCCGGCAGGGCGCACAACCGCCGCACGACTTCCGCGAACTCGGCCACCTGCTGCACGAGCTGCGGCTGTTCAAGTCGAAGGAAGAACTCAAGCTGATGCAGCGCGCCGCCGACATCAGTATCGAGGCGCACCGCGTGGCGATGCGCGCCGCGCGTCCGGGCATCCACGAATACGAGTTGCAGGCGGATATCGAGCGCGTGTTCCGCGCCAACGATGCATGGCCGGCCTATTCCAGCATCGTCGGTGCGGGTGCCAACGCCTGCGTGCTGCACTACCGCGCCAACAATGCCACCGCAAAAGCGGGCGATCTGGTCCTGGTCGATGCCGGTGCGGAATACCGTGGCTACGCCAGCGACATCACGCGCACGTTTCCCGTCAGCGGCCGTTTCACTGCGCCGCAGCGCGCGTTGCACGACCTGGTCGGGGATGCGCAGAAGGCCGCGCTGGCACAGGCCAGGCCGGGCGTTCCGTATGAAGCTGGGCATGCCGCCGCAGTGCAAACGCTGACCGAAGGCTTGTTGCGCCTTGGCCTGCTGAAAGGTTCGCTGGAGCGCAACCTCGCCGAGGGTCACTATCGGCGCTTCTATCGCCACAAGACCGGGCACTGGCTTGGCCTGGACGTGCATGACGTCGGCGATTACCGAATCGAAAGCGAATCGCGCCTGCTGGAACCCGGCATGGTGTTCACCATAGAACCCGGCCTCTATGTGTCGGTGGATGACACCAGCGTCGCCGAGAAGTGGCGCGGCATCGGCATCCGCACCGAAGACGATGTCGTCATCACCGCCGACGGCCATCGCGTTCTTACCGACGGGCTCGCACGCAGCGCGGACGAGATCGAAGCGTTCATGGCTGACGCAGGATCACGCATCCGCTGAAGAGGTCATCGCATCAGCATGACGGCCAGCCGACTCTTGCCCGATGCGCCTTCAGCGCGGCGCGCGAAGCTAACCTCGCGAGGGCTAGTCGGAACCGTACGTCCAGCGGTGACCGCACGAGTTGCATTGCATGCGCGACGCACAAGTCGGGAAAGGGGCGGACGCCAACAGGAAGCTGGCAATGAGGGCGGCACGCTGGCCATGCGGAACCGTTGCCTTGAGATCGGTGCGGCCGCAGACGGGACACCGGTCCTCGCACTCCGGATGTTCCGCAATCAGTTCGGCCATCAGCGCACCCGAGTGATACAGCGCGACGACTTCCCGCGCCTGATCCAGATGCGCGGAGGGCACTTGCAGGGCCGCGCCACCCAAGGCAACCGACAACGGCCAATCCGCCATCATGTGCTGCTCTCCCGCCACGCTCGCGGGAATGCCTTCGGCCACCAGGCGGGCTCGTAGGATATGGGCTTCCCAAGGGTCGAAGTACCGCGCAATCGTGATCAACATGTTGAACCAGGGCTCCTGCTTAAGTGGGGCGCTTCGTCCACGAAGCGCAGCATTCCATTGCTTCAACCCGCGTCCGCGAACGCGGGCCGCGTCAGATTGTCCGCGTCGCCATCCGTGCAGCGCACTTCGTCCTCGATGCGGATGCCGCCATACGCACGGAACGCATCCACGCGCGCCCAGTCGACGCTGTCGGCATGGCCGTTCTTCTTCACCTCATCGAGCAGCATGTCGATGAAATAGATGCCCGGTTCGATGGTGACCACCATGCCCGGTTCAAGCACGCGCGTCATGCGCAGGAACGGATGGCCAGGCGGGCGCGGGATGGTTCCGCCGCGATCGCTTTCCGCGAAGCCAGCCACGTCATGGACCTGCAGGCCGATGGGATGACCCAGTCCGTGCGGGAAGAACGCAAAGCTGACGCCGGTGGCGAGCGCGGCTTCCGGCGAAACGGTGATCACGCCGAAATCCTTCAGGATGCCCATCAGTTCCAGATGTGCGTCGATGTGCAGCTGTCTGTAGTCGGTGCCGGCACGCACGCGTTCCCCCAACGAGACCTGCGTGCGATCCACGGCATCGATCAGCGCCTGGAATTCGCTGCCGGTGTCATGGGCATACGTTCGGGTGATGTCGCTTGCGTAACCGTACGCGCTGGCGCCGGCGTCAATCAGGAAACTGCGGACCGGATCCGGCGTCGTGCGTTGCAACTCGGTGTAGTGCAGGACGGCGGCGTGCTGGTTCAGGGCGATGATGTTGCCGTAGGGAAGTTCATTCGCATCCTGGCCGACGGCGCTGCAGTAGGCCATGTGGATCGCGAACTCGCTGGCGCCCGCGCGGAATGCGGCTTCGGCGGCGCGATGCCCGCGCACGGCCAGCCGTTGCGCCTCCCGCATCAGGCGGATTTCGTACGGCGTCTTGAACGAGCGCTGGTATTCCAGGGGGAGGACGACCGCTTCGGGATTGTTCGGGGCGAAGCCACCCAGCGCGCTCTGCGGCTCACCGAGAATGGCGCAGCGCGCCGCGTCCTTCGGCAGCAGGGCGAGCGCGTCTTCCGGTTTGCGGATGATGTGGATATCGAAGTGGTCGACCCACCAGCCGCTCGGTGCGTCCGGCACCACGTGCCAGTAATCGAAGGGCTGGTGGAAGATGATCGTCGGGCGCCGGCCCGGCGTGTAGACCAGCCAGCTGTTGGGCACGCGGGTGAGCGGCAGCCAGGCCTTGAACTGCGGATTCACCGCGTAGGGATAGTCGCGATCGTCGAAGACCTGGTAGTGCAGGGAGCCGCTGGGCACCACGAGGTGATCAAAGCCGCCGCGAGCGAGCGCTTCGTCCGCGCGCTGCTGCACCGTCGCCAGATGATCCGCGTAGAGCGGGACGAGTTCGGTGGCGAGTGCGGCGGAAACGTTCATGGCGGCGGCTCTTGCGGAAAGCGGCTATTTTGCCGCATCACGCCGGCCGCCGTGGTCAGCCCGCGTTGACCCAGGCGCGCAGCGCACGCAGGGGTTCGGTGTCGATGGTCAGGAAGCGCAGCCCGGCGAACATCTGGCCCGGCGTGTTCGCCTGCGCGGACCACAGCACGTGCGCGCCCACGTCGATGGGAATCTCGCGGCCGATGGCGTCGCGCAGGTGGAATCGCAGCTGGTAGATCGCGTCATCGACCAGCGGCGCAGTCGCCATCAGCAGCATTCCCGATTCGGACACGTTGCCCAGCCGGCCCACCAGCTGTTCGGTGAGCGTGTCCATCACCGCCACGGGCTCGGACACGCTGCGTCGGCGCGCACGGCGGAATTCGTGGCTCATGCGCCGGCTCCTTCGCTTTCCTGCGGCTTCATGCCGGTGAGGCTGCGCAACGCACGCAGCGTCGCGTTCCAGGCACGATCAATGAGGCGCCCCTTGTCTTCGGTGACGACCGTGGCCTGGCCCTTGGCCATCAGCAGCGCGAGGCTGTCGAGCGAATGCTCGCCGACGCGCTGGCCGCGCTGGTTGACGAACAAGGCGTTGCCGGTGATCGGGCTGAACCACGACAGGCGCTGCCGCTGCACGTCGCCTTGCTGGTTGAGGGTGAACTCGAACCAGGTGCCGAACGGCAGCGAGCGCAGATAGTCGTAGCACTCCTGTTCCTTGGGCGTGCGCGGCTGCGCCGGCTTGCGCTTGACGTAGTTCTGCTCGCCGAGTCGCGCGCGCGCCTTCAGGCGCGCGGTGAGCTCGGTCTTGGACGTGGCATCGTCCTCGACATCGGAACTGGACAGGCGGCGCGCGATGGCCTGCGCTTCGTCCTCGTGGTAGCCGACCTGCAGCAGCGCCTTTTCGATCCGCGGCGGCAGCGATGCATCCTTCGCGCTGTCGGCCGGCGCGGTCGTCGCCGCGACAATCTGCAGTGTGGTCTGCAACTGCTCGGCCCATTCGTCCGATTTTTCGCCCTGGCGCAGTTGGGTCAGCGTCAGCACGTCCGCCCAGGCCTGGTTGAGCAGCGCCTGCACGAAGCGCGGCGGCTGATGCTCGCTCAGCGCGGCCTCGATGGTGTCGTTGGCGCGTTGCTTGGCGATTTCCAGCCGTTCCTTGCCGCGTGCGGCTTCCACCTGGCGTCGCTCGGCCAGCTCGGCCTTGCGCGCGGAGGCCTGCAGATGGCGCTGGACTTCCTGGTTCGCCTGCTCGAACACGGCTTCGTCGCCGTGGTAGTGCTTGCAGACGTGTTCGACCGCCTGATGCAACTGGTGCAGCAACTGCGGGTCGAGATCGTCTTCGCTTTGCCAGGTGGCGCCGGATTCGGCGACCGCATTGAGCAGCTCGCGCGCCGGATGCTGTGGCCGCAGGAAGAACTGGCGATCCCGCAGCGCCGCCTGCATCAGCGGAACCTGCAAGCGGACCAGCAGATCGGAAGCGGGCGCGTCCGGTCGGACCTCGCGCTCCATCTCGTTGTAGAGCAGGCCCATCAACTCGAACGTGTCCGCATCGGGACTGGCGAGCGAGGCTTCGGCGCCGTGCTGCTGTTTCGCACGCGCCAGCAACGCCTGCTGGATGTCCTTGAGATTGCGCCGCGGTTGGCCTTCCACGCGCGGGCTGGCGACGGTCTGCAGGGATTCCAGCGCCTGCAGCACATCAGGCGTGGGCACCAGCTTGCGCGGCAGATCCGCCGGAGCGTTGGCGGGTGCATCGCCGAGGCGTGCAGCCGCCGGGCCGCTGAAACGCGACAGCGCGTGCCTGCGCGCGGCGAGCAACTGCTGCAGCGCTTCGAAATTCGGTTCGCCGTTGGCGCCGGGGGGCGGCCCCGGCAACGGCGGCGGCGCGGATGCCGGCATGGCCGGGGGTTGTGCGCCCGCCAGATTCGGGACGGTCCAGGCCGAAGGCGTCGACGGCCCGCGCCAGCCGGTCAGCGGCTTGTTCGAAGGCGCAGCGGGCGCAGATCCCGGCGCCGGTCGCGTGGTCGGCGGGGCGGCGGCGTTGTCCACGGCGCGCGTGCGGCGCGGCATGAACACCAGTCCCGGCAGGATGCCTTCGCGCGAGAGGAACTGGTTCAGCGTTTCCGCCCACTCGTGATAGTTGTTCATCACCTTCAGATCGAAGGTGCGGTAGAGCAGCAGACGCTCTTCCAGATCCAGTTCCAGCGTGCCCGCCGCCTGCTTGAGCATGCGGCAGAGGCCTTGCGGGCCGACCGGGAGTTGTTCCTGATCGAACGCAGGCGCGCCGCCAAGCGCACCGAAGCGCTGGCCGAGCAGCAGCAGCGCATGCGCGGCGCGGGTTTCATGGCGGCGGGCGATATCGCGCAGGACGATCTCTTCGTCCATGACCGCGTCTTCCACCAACGTCAGCGTGCGGTATTCGACCGGGCTGGGACCTTGCGACGGCTTGGCGGCATGCGGCGTGCGGACCGCAGCCAGTTCCGCTTCCAGCGCGAAGATGAAGTGCGGCACGAATTCGTTGCGGTTGCGCTGGAACGAGCGCAGGTTGCCGAAGAATTCCGCTTGCCGGTTGTTGCTGCGCGCCGCTTCCGCCTGCTTGAACAACGCCTGCTCGAATTCCGGCAGCATCGCGTTCAAGGACTGGATGACATCCGTGGAGATGTGATCAAAGAAACCGCGCAGTACCCGGCGCACCCGTGGCGGCAACGGCGCACTGGCGATGGTCGCCGGTGCAACGCTGGACAATGGCGGTCTCGATGCGGTCATCGCTGCTGCGGATCTCCCCCTGAAGGAGACAATTATCACATTTTCGAAGGATAGGCCGCGTCGCGTAGCGACCGGGTGAGCGCTTGAAACGCCCGTCCATCGTAGCCTGCAAGGCTTATGCCAGAAACAGCGTCATCACGTCGTTGGTGAACCGTCGTCCTAGTTCGGTCGGCATCCATTCCCCATTCCCGAGCGGCTGTAGCCAGCCTTTCGCTTGCGCTTCATGCAGCGGTTTTTCCAGCACGCTAGCGGACAGGCCGGTGCGGGCCTCGAAATCGCCCGTGCGGAATCCTTCCCGCAGGCGCAGCGCGTTGAGCATGAATTCGAACGGACGCTGCGCCTCCGGCACGCGTTCATCGCCGCCAATCGCGGCGGACGTACCCGCTGAACCGAGATAAAGCGTCGGATGTTTGACTTTCCAGCGACGCAGGATGGCCTGCTCCGATCCGAGCGTGATCTTGCCGTGCGCGCCCGCACCGACGCCCAGATAGTCGCCGAAGCGCCAGTAGTTCAGGTTGTGCCAGCACTGGCGTCCCGGCCGTGCATACGCGCTGATTTCGTAGTGTTCGAAGCCTGCGTCGGCGAGCAGCGCCTGGCAGTGTGCCTGCATGTCCCAGGCGATATCGTCGTCGGGAAGATCCTGCGGTGGGCGCGCGAAGAAGAGGGTGTTGGGTTCCAGCGTGAGCTGGTAGTGCGACACGTGCGCCGGTTGCAGTGCGAACGCGCGTTCGAGATCGCGCTCGGCCATCGCCAGACTCTGGCCCGGCAGCGCATACATCAGATCGAGATTGAAATTGTCGAAGCCCGCATCCTGCGCCAGCTTCACCGCGGCCTCGGCCTCGCTGCTGTCATGGATGCGGCCCAGCCGCTCCAGGCAGCCGTCATCGAAACTCTGGATACCGAAGCTGATGCGGTTGACGCCCGCGGCGCGATAGCGATCGAAACGCCCGTGTTCGGCAGTGCCGGGATTGGTTTCCAGCGTGATCTCGGCACCGGGCGCGATGCGCAGCCGCGCCGCTGCGCCCTGGAGGAAGCGGTCAATCGCTTCCGGTGGAAACAGGCTGGGCGTGCCGCCGCCGAAAAACACGGACTGGATCGTGCGGCCCCATACCAGCGGCAGATCGAAATCGAGGTCGCGCAGCAGCGCATCGACGTAATCGTCGAACGGCAGCGCGCCTTTACCCTGGTGCGAATTGAAATCGCAGTACGGGCACTTGCGCACGCACCAGGGCAAGTGGACATAAAGCGACAGCGGCGGATTGAACAGCGGCGCGCGGGGGTATTCCGTCGCCGAATCCGGTGCGCCTGCCGTCGTGGAACGCGGGTCCGCCATCTTGATCGATTGTCAGCCGCGCGGCAGCGGCGCGATGCCGTCGAGTCGCTGCTTCAGCATCGCCAGCGCCTTGCTGCGATGGCTGAGGCCGTTCTTCAACGACAGCGGCATTTCCGCCGCGGACTGGTTGTATCCGGGATCGAAGAAGACGGGGTCGTAGCCATGGCCACCCGTACCACGCCGTTCGCGGAGGATGCGCCCGCTCCACTGGCCTTCGACGATCAGCGGCTGCGGATCATCGGCGTGATGAAGCAGAACCAGGACGCAATAGAAGTGCGCGCCGCGTGCATCATCGGGCACGTCGGCCAGGTCCTGGAGCAACTTGTCGATGTTGCGGCCGGCATTGCCGTGCTCGCCCGCGTAACGCGCCGAGTACAGGCCGGGTGCGCCCTGCAGCGCATCCACGCAGATGCCGGAATCGTCGGCGAGCGCAGGCAGGCCAGTCAGGCGCGCGGCATGGCGCGCTTTGATCAGGGCGTTCTCGACGAAGGTGAGGCCGTTTTCTTCGGCGTCGTCTACACCCATGTCGGATTGCGCGATCAGCTCGATGCCGCTGTCGCCGAGCAGGCTGCGCAGTTCTTCGAGCTTGCCGTGGTTGGAGGAAGCCAGGACGAGTTTCATGGGCCGGAATCAGGAAGAAGCGATCGCGCCCGTGCGCGGTTGCAGCAGGTCCCAGCGATTGCCGTACGCATCGCGGAAGACGGCCACCGTCGCGTAGGGCTCTTCGCGCGGGCTTTCGAGGAATTCGACGCCGGACGCGCGCATGCGTGCGTGGTCGGCGGCGAAGTCGTCCGTCTGCAGGAAGAAGCTTACGCGCCCGCCGGTCTGGTCGCCGATGCGGGCGCGCTGCGCCTCATCGCTGGCGCGCGCCAGCAGCAGGCAGGTTTCAGTCGAACCCGGCGGCGCGACGCGCACCCAGCGCTTGCCGCCGCCGAGATCGCTGTCCTCGCGCAGTTCGAAACCGAGCGCGCCGGTGTAGTGGGCGATGGCCGCGTCATAGTCATCGACCAGGACCGTGATCAGGCTGAGCAACGAGGGCATGGGCTGCGCCCGCTCAGAGGCCGAGCGCGGCGCGCTGCGCAGCGAACAGTTCGCGTGCCCCCTTCTCGCCGAGCGCCAGCAAGGCGTCGAGCTCGTCGCGGCGGAAGGCATGGCCTTCAGCGGTGCCCTGCAACTCGATGAAGCCGCCGCCATCGTTCATCACGATGTTCATGTCGGTATCGCAGTCGCTGTCTTCGGCGTAATCCAGATCCAGCACCGGCACGCCGCGATAGATGCCGGCCGACACGGCGGCGACCGCGCCGTGGATGGCGTCGCGCTTGACCTCGCCACGCTGCTTCAGCCAGTTCACCGCGTCGACCAGCGCCACGTAGGCGCCGGTGATCGCGGCGGTGCGGGTGCCGCCGTCCGCCTGCAATACATCGCAGTCGAGGGTGATCGTCCGTTCGCCCAGCGCGCCGCGATCCACGCAAGCGCGCAGCGCACGGCCGATCAGGCGCTGGATTTCCAGCGTGCGCCCGCCCTGCTTGCCACGCGCGGCTTCGCGATCACCGCGGGTATGCGTGGCGCGCGGCAGCATGCCGTATTCGGCGGTGACCCAGCCTTCGCCCTTGCCGCGCAGGAACGGCGGCACTTTGTTGTCGACGCTCGCGGTACACAGCACGCGCGTTTCCCCGAAGCAGATCAGGACCGAGCCCTCTGCATGACGGGTGAAGCCGCGTTCGATGCGGACTTCGCGCATCTGATCGGGAGAACGGCCACTCGGGCGGGGACCACTGGAAACGGAGGTGGACATGCAGGACTCGACAGCGTGGGGATAGGAAGCAGCGCGCGGATTCAATCGATGCCGACTGGCGCCCGCGCTCGTTGCGGGGCCGCTAGGGTACCATTCGCGCTTTCGTCCCCACCGGTTCCGCCCATGATTCGCAGCATGACCGCCTTCGCCACCGTGGAGCGCAGCACCATCGGCGGCACGCTCACGGGCGAACTGCGCGCGGTCAACCATCGCTTCCTCGAACTGGGCACCCGCTTGCCGGACGAACTGCGCGCGCTGGAGCCGGCGCTGCGCGAACGCATCTCGGGCCGCGTGTCGCGCGGCAAGCTCGATTTCGTCCTGCGCCTGCGCGCGCCCGAAGGCGAGGCCAACCTGCAGATCAACTCCACCGTGGTGGAGCAACTGTCGGAGGTGGCCCGTCAACTGGCCGAACGGTTCCCGGCGGTGCAGACCGGACTGACCGATCTCCTCCAGTTCCCTGGCGTGCTGCAGAGTCGAGCGGTGGACCCGGCGGTACTGCAGGCCGAAGCGCTCGCGCTGGTGGATGCGCTGCTTGAACAGTTCCTCGCCGCGCGCGAGCGTGAAGGCGAGAAGCTTGTCGCCGCGATCCGCGAGCGCGTCGATGCCATCGCCGCCCGCGCGGCCGAAGTCCGCACGCTCATTCCGCTGATCCGCGACGGCCAGCGGCAGAAGCTGCAGGTGCGACTGGCCGATCTGGCGCAGCCCGCCGATCCGGGCCGGCTCGAACAGGAACTCGTGCTGTGGCTGCAGAAGCTGGACGTGGACGAGGAACTGGATCGCCTCGACAGCCACATCAAAGAGATCCGCCGCGTGCTGAAGCAGGCCGAGCCGGTCGGTCGCCGGCTCGACTTCCTGCTGCAGGAATTCAACCGCGAAGCGAACACGATGGGCTCCAAGTCCGTCGATGCGCGGACCACCAACCTGGCGGTCGAACTGAAGGTCCTGATCGACCAGATCCGCGAACAAGTGCAGAACATCGAATGAGCCGCCGCGGCACTCTCTACATCGTGGCCGCGCCCTCCGGCGCCGGCAAGAGCAGCCTGGTCAATGCCGTGCTCGCGCGGGATTCCGAAATCGCGCTGTCGATCTCGTTCACCTCGCGCGCCGCGCGACCCGGCGAGCGGCATGCGCAGCATTACCACTTCATCAGCGCCGACGAATTCCAGTCGATGATCCGGGCAGGCGACTTCTTCGAGTACGCGCTGGTTCACGGCGACTGGAAGGGCACGGCGCGGCAGTCGGTCGAACCGCAGCTGTGCGCGGGCAAGGACGTGCTGCTGGAGATCGATTGGCAAGGCGCGCGACAGGTGCGCGAGAAGGTGCCCGACGCCGTCAGCGTATTCATCCTGCCGCCCTCGCGCGATGCGCTCGAACAGCGCATGCGCGCCCGCGGGCAGGACAGCGAGGAAGTCATCCAGCGCCGGCTCGCCGCCGCGCGCGAGGAGATGTCGCACTACGCCGATTTCGATTACGTCATCGTCAATGACGTGTTCGAGACCGCCTGCGACCAGATGCATGCGATTTTCACGGCCAGCCGCCTGCGCCGCGAAGCGCAGGAGCAGCGTCATGGCGGGCTCATCGGGGCCCTGCTGGCGGAATAGGGGCAATCCGCGGGTCGCGCTCTCGCGAAGCCCGTCGTAATCCGCTTTAAGTAATTGATTCATAAGAAAAGGCTTGCGCGTAGAGAGCGTAGCCCCTACAATCGCCGCCCTTTCCCCTTCACTCGGGCGGCCGCGCGGTCGCCGGGAGCCCGCATGGCCCGCATCACCGTCGAAGATTGCCTGGAAGTCGTCAACAACCGTTTCGAACTGGTCACCATGGCCGCCAAGCGCGCCCGCCAGCTCGCCAATGGCGTCGAGCCGACCATCGACAACAGCGAAACGGCCGACAAGCCGACCGTGCTGGCCCTGCGTGAAATCGCCGCGCGCAGGATCGACAACGAGTTGATTGACCGTGTCGAGAAGGCCGAACGCGAACGCGCCGAGCGCGAAGCGCTGGAATGGGCCGCGGCGGAAGTGGTCGCCGACGAAGACATGTCCAAGGGCGACGACTGAGCGACGCACCGCGTCCCGCATCGCACCCAGCCGAAGAGCCCGCGCGAGCGGGCTTTTTCGTGTCCGCTCGTTTGCCGTCGCGCTGCGTCTGCACTAGGCTGGCGGCATGAACCCAGGCCGCACTGCCAAGGCGCTCCGCACCCCTTCATCGCGCAATCCCGATGGCGTGCCGGACTACGTCGCGGCTTTCGAGCGGACCGCGCGTTACCTGCCGGCGGAACAACTGCCGCTGTTGCGTCGCGCATGGGAAGTCGGAGCGGCCGCGCATGCCGGGCAGACGCGCAAATCCGGCGAGCCTTACATCACGCACCCGGTCGCCGTGGCCGGCGTGCTGGCCGAACTGGGCATGGATGCCGAAACGCTGATCGCCGCCATCCTGCACGACACCATCGAGGACACGCCGCTCACGCGCGATGGGATCGCCGGGGAGTTTGGCGAGTCGGTCGCCGAACTGGTCGATGGCGTCACCAAGCTCGACAAGCTGAAGTTCCGTGATCGCCAGGAAGCCGCGGCCGAGAGTTTCCGCAAGATGCTGCTGGCGATGTCGCGCGATCTGCGTGTCATCATGATCAAGCTGGCCGATCGCCTGCACAACATGCGTACCCTGGGCGCGCAGAGCTCCGAAGCGCGCCACCGCATTGCGCGCGAAACGCTCGAGATCTACGCACCGATCGCGCAGCGGCTCGGCATGAACCTGGTGAAGTCGGAACTGCAGGATCTCGGCTTCCGCGCGCTGCATCCGTGGCGGCACGCGGTGATCGAAAAGCACATCCGCAGCCAGCCGGTCATGCGGCGCGAGTCGATGGCCCAGATCGAGGCGCAGCTGTCGCAGCGCCTGACCAAGGAAGGCATCGAGCATCGCCTGGTTTCGCGCATCAAGACGCCGTGGAGCATCTACAACAAGATGCGCGCGGAAGGAAAGAGCTTCGACCAGGTCATGGACGTGTTCGGCTTCCGCGTTGTCGTCGAATCGGTTCCGTCGTGCTATCACGCGCTCGGCGCGGTGCATGCGGTCTACAAACCGCTGGATGGCCGCTTCCGCGATTTTGTCGCGATTCCGAAAGCCAATGGCTACCAGTCGCTGCACACGGTGCTGTTCGGGCCGTACGGCTCGCCGATTGAAGTGCAGATCCGCACGCAGGAAATGGATCTGATCGCCGAACGCGGCATCGCCGCGCACTGGACGTACAAGTACGGCACGGATTCACCGAACAGTGCGCAGAACCGCGCGCATGCGTGGATTTCCGAGCTCATCGACAACCAGCGCGCGGCCGGTTCGTCGCTGGAGTTCCTCGACAACGTCAAGGTCGACCTGTTCCCGGACGAGGTCTACCTGTTCACGCCGAAGGGAAAAATCCTGGCGTTGCCACGCAACTCGACGGCACTGGATTTCGCATATGCCGTGCACACCGATGTCGGCAACCAGGCGGTGGCGTCGCGCGTGGACAAGCGGCTCGTCCCCCTGCGCACGAAACTGGTGAGTGGTCAGAGCGTGGAAATCATCACCGCCAAATCCGCTGCGCCGAAGCCGCAATGGCTGGAGTTCGTCGTCACCAGCAAAGCGCGCACCGCGATCCGCCACCAGCTCAAGCAACTGGAGCACGAAGACGCCGTGCAGCTGGGCCACCGAATGCTTGATCGCGCGCTGGAAGAGCTGGACAGTTCGCTTGAACGCCTGCCGCAGCAACGGCTTGATGCGTTCCTGGCCGAGCACCGTTATCCGCGACTGGAAGCGTTCCTTGCCGATGTCGCGCTTGGCAACTGGATGCCGTCGCAGGCGGCCCAGGCGCTGACGGCGTTCGCCGAACTCCGCAGTGGCGGTCATTCGCGCCATTCGCAGGAAAAGATCCTGATCAATGGCACCGAGCGTGGCGTGGTCAGCTTCGCCAACTGTTGCCAGCCCATTCCCGGCGACGAAATCATGGGGTACCACACGGCGGGCAAGGGCATCGTCGTGCATCGCATGGATTGCCCGAACGTCAACGAATTCCGCAAGTCGCCGGAGCGCTGGGTGCCCATCGCATGGGATGCGAACGTCGCGGGCGACTACGATGCCTCGCTGCTGATTGATGTCGAAAACCGGCCGGGCGTTCTGGCGCAGGTCGCCGCCGCGGTCGCCAAGAGTCAATCGAACATCGAACGCGTGGAATATCTGGAGCGCGACATCAACGTGGCCGTGCTGCGTTTCTCGATCCAGGTACGCGATCGCAATCACCTGGCCGAAGTGATGCGCCGGCTGCGCCGGCTCAATGTCGTGCACGGCGTGCGCCGCCAGTAACCGGCGCGCGCGTTCGATGCAGCGGACGCACGCAGGCGGCTTGTAGAATGCCGGCTTTCCCGAACAGGAGCTGCGCCATGAGCCGTCAGATCATCCATACCGAACACGCGCCCGCCGCCATCGGCCCGTACTCGCAGGCCGTGCGTGCCGGCAACACGGTGTATTTCTCCGGACAGATCCCGCTGGATCCCGCTACGGGCAACCTGATCGAAGGCGATGTCGAAGCGCAGGCGCGCCGTGCGTTCGACAATCTCAAGGCCGTGGCCGAAGCGGCCGGCGGCTCGCTGGATCGCATCGTGCGCCTTGGCCTTTACCTGACGCAGCTCTCGGAGTTCGCCAAGGTCAATGCGGTGATGCAGGAGTACTTCCAGGCTCCGTTCCCCGCGCGTTCGACGATTGAAGTCTCGGGCCTGCCGAAAGGCGCGGCGTTCGAAGTCGATGCGGTGATGGTGCTGGACTGACAGCCTGCCGCGCAGCTGCGCGCAACCAGACGAAGGGCGGAACCGCGTCGTCCGTCCTGCATTCAACACGGTGCGCTTCGTGGCGCACCGTGATGCGATCAGACCATGCGTTCGCGGGCTTCGCTGGGCGTATGCCCGGTCCAGCGTTTGAACGCGCGACGGAATTCGCGCACATCGTTGAAGCCAAGCTGGTTGCCGATCTGCGCGATGGTCAGTTCGCTGTCCTGCAGCAGCGACAGCGCGCGATCCGTGCGAACGCGATCGTGGATGTCGCTGAAGCTCTGGCCTTCATCGGCCAGTTGGCGGCGCAACGTACGCTCGCTCAGATGCAACGCGGTGGCCACATCGATCATCTGCGGGTTTTCACGCAGGCGCGGACGAAGTTGGCGTTCGACCGCGGCGGTCGTTTCGCCCGAACCGGCGGCGGCGGCCAATTGCGCCTGGCACATGGCAAGCGCCTGCTGCGAGCCGACCGGGTTGTAGTTCGCGAATGGAAGCGACAACCAGCGGCGATCCACCAGCATGCGGTTCTGCGCCTGTCCGAAGCGCACTTCGCAATCGAACATGCGCGCGTAGCGTGATGCATAGGCAGGCGGCGGATAGGTCAGATCCACGCGCAGCGGATGGAATTCCGGCCCGGCCAGTTCGCGGGCGAGCATCAGCACGCTGGAAAACAGCTCCTCGCACAGGAACGGCAGGATTTCCGGAACATCCAGCGGCGTGGTGGCGATCAGCGTGACGGCGTCGCGTTCCTGCTGCACGAGCTGAAGATCCATCAACGGACCGAGATTGCGCTGGTACGCCAGCCCGATGCTGACCGCCTCGCCAAAGTTGGGCGCCATGCGCATCGCGAGCCCGAGCAGGCCGAAGTTGCCGCCGTTCTGGTTGCCGCCCAGCGTGAGGCCGACATCCTCGATGGGCAGGGTGGGCAGCGCGCGGCGGATGACCTCGGTGGCCTGCCGGTACGACACGCGTGCCTGCGGATCCTGGATTTCGCGCGGCGTCAGGCGCAGGCCGGCGAACCACGAATCGCAGTTCACACCGAGCTCACCCGCCAGCAGCACCAGGCTGCACAGCATATTGGTCGGCAAATTGGCGATCGAAAGGCGGTTTCCTGCCCCCGAACCTGTCTTGCGACGCATCCAGACCCCTCCAGCTTGACCGCTTTCCCCCCCCTAGTATGCCGCTACGGCCCTACTTTGTGAGGGATCTCGCGGGAAGACTTGTTACAGATTCGCAGGCGTATGGCGATCGACGGTCGCCACGCTCATTCCGGGGAGAGGACGATGCAGCGGATGTGTGTAGTCGCGGGACTGGCCTTGGCCTTGGCCGGCTGTCAGAAATCGGAGCAGGCGGCCCCGGCGGATCCGGCGGCCCGGGATTTCGCGCAACAGCTCCACGAACGCCTGCTCGATGCGAAAGCCGGCGACGTCATCGAGATTCCGGCCGGCCGCTATCAATTCGATCGCAGCCTGACGTTGCGCGCCGACGGCGTGACGATCCGCGGTGCCGGCATGGACAAGACCGTGTTGAGCTTCAAGGGGCAGAAGGCCGGCGCTGAGGGCCTGCTCGTCAATGGCGATGATTTCCTCATCGAAAACCTGACCATCGAAGATTCCAAGGGCGATGGCTTGAAGATCAGCGAATCGCAGAACATCACCATCCGCAAGGTCAAGGTGCAGTGGACCGGTGGCCCGAGCACGAAGAACGGCGCCTATGGCCTGTATCCGGTGCTGACGAAAAACGTGCTGATCGAGGATTCCGTTTCGATCGGCGCTTCCGATGCCGGCATCTACGTTGGCCAGTCCGATGGCGTCATCGTCCGTCGCAGTCGCGCGGAGCAGAACGTGGCCGGCATCGAAATCGAGAACACCATCAATGCCGACGTCTACGAGAACGTAGCGACGGGCAACACGGGCGGCATCCTGGTCTTCAACATGCCGGGCCTGTCACAGCAGGGCGGGAACATTCGCGTCTACAAGAACAAGGTCCTGGCGAACAACCACCAAAACTTCGGCGCGAAGGGCACGCCGGTGGCGAGCGTGCCGGCCGGTTCCGGCATGGTGATCAACTCCAACGACGACATCGAAATCTTCGATAACGAAATCCGCGACAACGCGACTGCCAACATCATCGTGTCCAGCGTCTACTCGACCGGCTACAAGGATTCGAGCAAATCGGAGACCTTCGATCCGTATCCGGAGCGCATCTACATCCACGACAACATGCTGTCCGGCGGCGGCGATTCACCCGACGGGCTGGATCTGAAAGCGTTGAAGATGGCGATGTTCGGGCTGGGCGGCAGCTTCCCGGACGTGCTGTGGGACGGCTACTACAACAAGGATCGCAAGGTCGATGGACAGGTGCGCGGTCCCGAAATCTGCCTGCAGGGCGTGAGTGGGGTCGTCAACGCCGACGGTCCCGGCGGCTACAAGAATCCGTCCAAGGGCGGCGCGCAGTTCAACTGCACGCTGCCGCGACTGCCGGCCGTCGATCTCAAGCGGGGCTGATGCGATGCGGCGACTCGGATTTGCCGGCGCTGCGCTGATCGCGCTGCTGGCCGCCGGTTGTGGTGGCCACGCGCCGGTCACGTTCATCGGGGAAGGGCAGCCGACGCGACTGGATGACTGGCATGTGCTGCGCATCGATGACGGTCGCCTTGTCCTCAACGAAGGCGTCGTTCCGTACGACTTGAACACGCCCTTGTTCAGCGACTACGCGCACAAGCTGCGGACGATCTGGATGCCGAAGGGAACGTCCGCGCAGTATCGCGCGGACACCGCCTTCGAGTTTCCCGTCGGCACGATCATCAGCAAGACCTTCTATTACCCGCTGCCGGAGGGACAGATCCGCGACGGGAAGTCGGTCGCGCGCACACCGTCCTCGGCGAGTGTGCTGCAGAACGAATCGCTGGAGTTGTCGCGCGTGCGGCTGATGGAAACGCGCCTGCTGGTGCGCCGCGAGAGCGGCTGGATTGCCTTGCCCTATGTCTGGAATGACGCGCAGACCGAAGCGGTGCTCAAGCGCACCGGCGACCTGATTCCGCTTGAACTCGTGGCCGCCGATGGCATGCGCGAGGAAGCTTCGTACCAGGTTCCGGATCAGAACCAGTGCGGTGGCTGTCACATGACCGACAACCGCTCGCGGCAGCTCGCGCCGATCGGCCCCAAGGCGCGTCACCTGAATCGCGAGTTCGATTACGCGCAGGGCCGGGAGAACCAGCTCGCGCATCTGGTGAAGGCGGGCTATCTGAGCGGCACGCCCGATGCCGCGCAGGTGCCGCGTGATGCGGACTGGACCGATGCCGCGCAGGCAAGCCTGGATGAGCGCGCGCGCGCGTATCTCGATATCAATTGCGGTCATTGCCACAGCCCGACCGGCGCGGCGATCACCTCCGGCCTGTGGCTGGACGCCCCCACGACGGATCGCCTGAAGCTGGGCTTCTGCAAGCAACCGATCGCGGCGGGCAAGGGCACCGGCAATCGACGCCACGACATCGAGCCGGGGAAACCGGATGAATCGATCCTCAGCTTCCGGATGGACAGCGCGGATCCGGCGGTGATGATGCCGGAGCTGGGGCGTTCGGTCGTGCACCGCGAAGGGGTGGCGTTGATCAATGCCTGGATTCAAGCGCAATCAGGAAGTTGCGGGGACGGTTCCGGATCGGGCGAGGCGTTGGCCGGCGCCTTCTGAAAACAGAAGAAACGAAATTCAATCGAACGCTTCGGGAGAGGAAGTCATGAAGTTGAATCAGAAACACCTGGTGCTCGGGTTGCGCCGCGCATTGTTCGGAAGCTGCGTACTGTTGGGGGCGCAGGGCGCGGCATGGGCACAGGATGCGACGCAGACGGCGTCGCCGGCGCAGGACACGGCCACGACGCTGGACACCATCAAGGTGACGGCGCAGAGCCGCGAACAGGAACTGAAGGATGTCCCGATCGCAATCAGCGTGATCAACGGTCAGCTGATCGACGATGTCGCCGCGACCGACATCGGTGATCTCGACATGTTCGTACCCGGGCTGGAAGTCAGCGACGGCAGCCCGACCCAGCCGCGCTATGCGATTCGTGGAATTTCCACGGGCGATTTCGGCATCGGCACGGATCCGGCCGTGGGCGTGTACATCGACGGCGTCTACTCTGCGCGCACGGGCGGCGCGATGCTGGCCTTCAACGACATCGAGCGCATCGAAGTACTGAAGGGGCCGCAGGGCACCCTGTTCGGGCGCAACAGCGCGGCCGGTGCGGTGTCGATCATCACCAACAAGCCGGGTAGCACCGTGGAAGGCAATGCGCGGGTCCGGGTTGGCGAGGACGGGCGGCGCTATCTGTCCGGCCTGTTCAACCTGCCGGTCGGCGAGCGCAATGCGTTCCGCTTCAGCGCCCTTTCCAATCACAGCGATGGCTGGATGAGCGATGCGGCGACCGGCGCCAAGCTCAATCCTGAAGACACCTGGGCTGTGCGTGCGGCGTGGCGCTCGGACCTGGGCGAATCGACCACGCTCAATCTGTCCTGGGACTACGAGAACATCGACCAACTCGCGCGGCCGGCGGTCGGTCTGATCGCACTGGATCCGTATCCGGCGACCGCACCGTATCCGGCCAATCCGGCCACCTACCGGGATCCGCTCAAGGCGCCGGTGTTCAACGATGTCGTCGGCAATGAAGAGTCGCGCACCTTCAATGGCGTGACGCTCCAGATCGACCATGCGTTCCCGTGGGGCAGCCTGCAATCGACCACCGCGATCCGCGACTTCGATACGGAGAACCGCGAGGACGAGGACGGCACGAACCGCATCAATCTCTACTTCGACACCGCCAACATCGAGAGCAACCGCAGCTACTACCAGGAGTTCAAGTTCTCCGGCGTCAGCGGCAGTTTCGATTGGGTAGCTGGCGCTTCGTGGTTCAAGGAAGAGGCCGACCAGACCAGCGAGACCAACCTGTTCACCGACAGCATCGGCACGGCGATGGGCAATCTTGAAGCGTATGGCGTGAACCTGTTCGGCCTGCTGGATCAGGTGCTGGCAGGTGCGGACGTTCCGCTGCGCCTGCAGGGCCACCGCTGGACCGAAAGCATGGTCAACACGGGCAAGGCCGAAGCGTATGCGGCGTTCGGCGACGTCATCTGGCACGTCAACGACCGCCTCAATCTGACGTTCGGCCTGCGCGTGACCCACGATCGCAAGGAGTTCTCCTGGTACAACGGCATGCGCGATGCCCCCACGCTGGACGCGACCACGGCGATGCTGGCGCAGATGGGCTTCTTCGAGATGGTCGAGCTGCCACCCGACATTTTCATGCAGGATTTCGTGTTCGCCTTCGGCGAACTGGAAGGCCGGAAAGTGAAGCGCAAGAATTCGTGGACGGATGTCAGCCCGCGCTTCGTGGTCGATTACGCGCTGAGCGACACCACGATGGTGTTCGGTTCGCTCGCCAAGGGTTACAAGGCCGGCGGTTTCAACAGCGTGCAACCGCTGTCGGAATTCGACAACGAAGATGTCTGGAACGCGGAGTTCGGCATCAAGACGGTCTTCCCCGAGCAGAAGCTGTCGATCAACGCGTCGACCTATTACTACCTCTACCAGGATCGCCAGGCGATCACGCTTGACCTCAACACCGCCGGCAGCGGCGTGCCGCGCTACCTCGTCGATACCAGCGACATGCAGGCGTGGGGCGTGGACGTGGATCTGCAATGGCGGCCGGTGCAGGGACTGGACCTGATGCTCAATGCCGCGTTCATCGATGCCACCTACAAGGATGCGGTCTCGAGCAACGGCACGGATCTTTCGGGTGAACCGACGGGCGAGCCGTACTTCTCCGCTTCCCTCGGCGCGGGCTACACCTGGGCATTGGCGAATGGCGGTGACATCCGCTTCTCGCTGCTGCACGCCTATCGCGACAAGAGCCGCTGCAACGGCGAATCGCGCACGCAGGGCACGTGCCGCATCAGCCCCAACTTCCGCAACGGGCAGGCGCAGAACCGCACTGACGTGCGCGTGCAGTGGACCTCGGCGGATGGCGTCTGGGGTCTGGGTCTCTACGGCAACAACGTGTTTGACGAGCAGTACGTGATGGGCGTGAACAACATTTCGGCCTCGGTGCTCGGCACGCCGTTCGCGTCGATTTCCGACCCGCGCGAGGTGGGGCTGGAGCTGAACCTCAGGTTCTGACGGCGCCTATGCAGGAGCGGCCGTTGCGCTGACTGCTCCAGGGGTTGGCCGCGCCGGGCACGATGCAGGCGCGCCAACGGGCCGCATCGGGGCGGCCGCTCCTGCACCGCGCTCTGGCGATGCACGCCCGAAGCCGGCATGCTTGTCGCATGTCGTTCGTCAGTACCGGTGCCGAAGAGATTGGCCGACTTCCGATTGCCTCGCTCAAGGGCGTGGGTGCGCGCATCGCCGAGAAGCTCGCGGCGCGGGGACTGCTCACGCTGCAGGATCTCTGGCTGCACCTGCCGCTCCGCTACGAGGATCGCACCGCGCTGACCCCGATCCGCCTGCTCCAGCCCGGAGTGGCCGCGCAGGTGGAAGGACGCGTGGAAGCGGTGGAGCGTGGCTTCCGCTACCGGCCGATGTTGCGCGTCGCGCTGGCCGATGAGTCACGCGGGACGCTGGTGCTGCGGTTCTTCCATTTCCGGTCCGCGCAGGTGAACCAGTTTTCGCCGGGCACGCGTGTGCGCTGCTACGGCACGCCCAAGCCGGGGCAGCACGGGCTGGAAATCGTCCATCCCAGTTATCGCGTGCTTGCCGATGACGAGGACGGTGCGCTCGGCGATGCGCTGGATCCCATCTATCCGGCCGTGGAAGGCGTCGGTCCGGCGACGCTCCGGAAGCTCATCGGGCAGGCGCTGGAGAAGTTGCCCGACGAAGCGATGCTGGAACTGCTGCCGAAGGACTTGCTGACGGAACTGCGCTTGCCGTCGTTGCGCGAAGCCGTGCTGACCATGCACCGCCCGCCCCGCGATGCAGACCTGCAGGCGCTGACGCTGGGAAGTCATCCGGCGCAGCGGCGGCTGGCCCTGGAAGAACTGCTCGCCCATCACTTGAGCCTGCGCCGGCAGCGCATCGCCATGCAGCGCCACCGCTCGCCGTCGCTGTCCGCGCGCGGAACGCTCGTGGACGGGCTGCTCGCTTCGCTGCCATTCCGCCTCACCGGTGCGCAGCAACGTGTCTTCAGCGAAGTGCGCATGGATCTCGGGCGGCCATCGCCGATGCTGCGGCTGGTGCAGGGCGACGTCGGCAGCGGCAAGACCGTGGTCGCCGCGCTGGCCGCGATGATGGCGGTCGAGGCCGGCAAGCAGGCTGCGCTCGCCGCGCCGACGGAACTGCTTGCCGAGCAGCATCTGGTCAACCTGCGCGCGTGGCTGGAACCGCTGGGCGTGCGCGTGGCGTGGCTGGCGGGCAAGGTCACCGGCAAGGCGCGCGCGGCCGTACTCGAAGAAGTCGCCGACGGACGCGCGCAAGTCGTCGTCGGCACGCATGCATTGATGCAGGACACCGTCGCCTTCCACGATCTCGCGTTGGCGATCGTCGATGAGCAGCACCGGTTCGGTGTGCATCAACGGCTCGCCTTGCGCGACAAAGGCGCTTCCAGCGATTCGGTGCCGCACCAGCTGGTCATGACCGCAACGCCGATTCCGCGCACGCTGGCGATGGCCGCTTACGCGGACCTGGATGTCTCGGCCATCGACGAACTTCCGCCCGGACGCACACCGGTGCAGACGGTCGCCTTCAGCGCGGAGCGGCGACCGGAACTGGTCGAACGCATACGCGCCGCCTGCGCGGAAGGGCGGCAAGCGTATTGGGTGTGTACCCTGATCGATGACAGCGATGAAGTCATCGCGCAGGCCGCGCAGACCACGTTCGAGCAACTGTCCGCCGCGCTGCCCGAACTGCGCATCGCGCTCGTCCACGGACGCATGAAGGCGGCGGACAAGCAGGCGGCGATGCGCGCGTTCAAGCAGGGCGATATCGATTTGCTGGTGGCGACGACCGTGATCGAAGTCGGCGTGGATGTGCCCAATGCGTCGTTGATGATCATCGAGAACGCCGAGCGCCTGGGACTGGCGCAGCTGCATCAGTTGCGCGGGCGCGTTGGACGCGGCGCAGCGGCTTCCACCTGCGTGCTCATGTACCAGGGGCCGTTGTCGCAGATGGCCAAGCAACGCCTGGCCACCATGCGTGAAACCAACGACGGGTTCGTCATCGCGGAAAAGGATCTGGAATTGCGCGGTCCCGGCGAACTGCTCGGCACGCGGCAGACCGGCCTGGCGTCATTCCGCGTCGCGGATCTGGCGCGCGATGCAGGATTGCTGCCGCAGGTGCGCGATCTGGCTGAACGCCTGCTCGTCGAATCGCCGGCCACGGCGGATCGCATCGTCGTGCGCTGGGTAGGCGGCGCAGCGCGCTATGCATCGGCCTGAGCGAGACTTTCGCCATAGTCTCAACGGTGCCAGACTCGGCGGCCGACAGATGATGAAGACAAAGACAGATGAGTGATCGCATTCCCCTTCTGATCGACACCGATCCCGGCGTCGACGATGCACTTGCATTGCTGATGGCGTTCAACGATGCGCGCCATGAAGTGGTCGGGCTGACTATTGCAGCCGGCAATGTCGGTCTCGCGCACACCGTGCGCAACGCGCTGAAGCTGTGCGAAGTCTGCGGGCGCGACGATGTTCCCGTATTCGCGGGCACACCCGAACCGCTGCTGCATCCAGCGCCGGATGCCGGTTACGTGCACGGCGAAGACGGTTTCGGCGACGTCGGTTATCCCGCACCGTCGCGCGTCGCGGAAGCGGAGCACGCGGCGCTGGCCATCCTGCGCCTGTCGCACGAACACGCGGGCCGCCTGTTGCTGGTGGCGTTGGGGCCGCTGACCAACATCGCGCTGGCGCTCAAGCTCGACCCGACCCTGCCGCAACGCGTCAAGCGGCTCGTCGTGATGGGCGGCGCAGTGACTGGCCACGGCAACATCACGCCGGCGGCGGAGTTCAATTTCTACTTCGATCCCGAAGCGGCGCACCTGGTCTTCGCCGCCTTCGACCGGATTGATCTGGCCGATTGGGAAGCCACCATCGCGCACGGCCTGCTGCACGATCGGGTGGCCGAGTGGCTGCAGGCGGATTCGCCACGGGCCAGCTTCTACGCCGGCATCTCCGAGAAGACCCGTCTGTGGTCACTCGACCGGCGCGGCGACCACTGGTATGCCGCCGACGCACTGGCCATGGCCTTCGCGCTGGAGCCGGAAGGCGCGCGCGAGGTGGTTGAACACGCGGTTTCCATCGAGTTGCAGGGCCGGCACGCCCGCGGCGCGAGCCTGGTGGACTGGCGGGAAGAGGGGGAGGCCCCCGCGCGCACCCGGATCCTGCTGAGGTACGACCAGGAGCGCTTCGAGGCCATCATCCGTTCGGCGCTGGCCGCCGGGTGAGCCGGAACCGGCCGGGTTGCGCCGGTACAGGAGAAAGGGCTACAATGCCGCTCTTTCCTTCCCGCAACCCGGTGTTACCGCCATGAAGGCCGACATCCATCCCCAGTACCGCGAAGTCGTCTTCCACGACGTGACCTCCGATTTCAAGTTCCTCACGCGCTCCACGCTGGGCAGCAAGGAAACCACGAAGTGGGAAGACGGCAACGACTATCCGCTGATCAAGGTCGAAATTTCCTCGGCTTCGCATCCGTTCTACACGGGCAAGCACAAGGTCATCGACACCAGCGGCCGCATCGACAAGTTCCAGAAGCGCTACGCGCGCTGATTGCACCTGTCGGTACGACCGGAACGGCCGCGCCTCGAGCGCGGCCGTTTGCATTTGGGCGAATGAAAGGCGGCAAAGGCTGCCTTTCGCTTGATCCATATCATGCTTTGGTCTGAGTTTGGTCTGGATCCGAGCGACGACTCAAACGGGCGTATGCGATAATTCCCGTTCTCCACAGGTTCATCCTTGGACCCCCGTCACACACCGACCGTGCGAGCGGCCGGTGCTTCCCCACGAAGGAGCGCACACTGTGTCCGAACTCGACCAGGTCACGCTGACCGCAGGCGACAAGTCCGTCAACCTGCCGGTCCTGAAACCCACGCTTGGCAACGACTGCGTTGATATTTCCCGGTTGACCCGGGAAACCGGTCTCTTTACCTACGACTCCGGCTTCACCGCAACTGCCAGCTGCAAATCCGCGATCACCTATATCGATGGCGACAACGGCGTGCTGCTGTATCGCGGCTATCCGATCGAACAACTGGCCAAGCACTCAAGCTTTCTGGAAGTCGCCTACCTGCTGATGAATGGCGAACTGCCGACCAAGGCGGAATTCGAGAAGTTCGATCACGAAGTCACGCATCACACGATGATGCACGAGTCGCTCAAGAACTTCCTGCATGGCTTCCACTACGACGCGCATCCGATGGCGATGCTCGCCGGTACCGTCGCCTCGCTGTCGGCGTTCTACCACGACACGCTGGATCTGGAAGACCCCGAGCAGCGTCGCCTTGCCGCGATTCGTCTGCTCGCCAAGATGCCGACCCTGGCCGCTGCCGCCTATCGCTATTCGATCGGCTGGCCGATCCGCTATCCGCGCAACAACCTGGCCTATGTCGATCGCTTCCTGCACATGATGTTCGAAGTGCCGAGCGAGCCGCTGGAGGTCAATCCGGTGGTCGCCAAGGCGCTGGATCTGCTGTTCATCCTGCATGCCGATCACGAGCAGAACGCGTCGACCTCGACCGTTCGGCTGGTCGGTTCGACCGGCGCCAACCCGTACGCATCGGTAGCCGCCGGCATCACCGCGCTGTGGGGCCCGGCGCATGGTGGCGCCAACGAAGCCGTGCTGAAGATGCTCGAAGAGATCGGAACCCCGGACAAGGTCGAGACTGCCGTCGCCAAGGCGAAGGACAAGGAATCGGGTTTCCGTCTGATGGGCTTCGGTCATCGCGTCTACAAGAACTTCGATCCGCGCGCCAAGATCATCCGCGAAATGACCCACAAGGTCCTGGGCGAACTCGGCGTGGACGATCCGCTGCTGGAAGTGGCGATGAAGCTGGAAGAAGCCGCGTTGAAGGACGACTACTTCATCCAGCGCAAGCTGTATCCGAATGTCGATTTCTACAGCGGCATCATCTACAAGGCGCTGAAGATCCCGACCGAGATGTTCACGGTGATGTTTGCGATCGGCCGCACGGCCGGCTGGGTTGCGCACTGGCTGGAGCAGCAGGTCGATCCGGAAGCCAAGATCGGCCGTCCGCGGCAGATCTACACGGGCTACGACGTCCGCGATTACAAGGGCATCGATCAGCGCTGAGCTGTTGCATGATCCCGGCAGGAAAACGCCCCGCAATGCGGGGCTTTTTTTTGGCGCATTCGAGATGGGTACTGCGCTGCCCGGACGCGCTCGTGCGAGTCAGTGATCCGCTTTCGGCGCTGCAATGAAATGGAATTGATGAATCTGCATTGCCACCCGGCGGTGGCGATGCATCGCCATCATGAAAATTCCGGCTTTCGCCGCGCGCGATGATATTGCCGTGACCGGGTGACGTTTTCAGTCGCTCTGACAGTCAATCACGCGGCCAGCAACCTGTCAGGGCGATGCCTCGTATCCCGCGATTTCTTCTTCTGCCAGCAACTGCCGCAACTGCGAAGCGGAAGCGCGGCGCATGGGCTTTTCATCCACGCTCGAAAGCGGGGCTTGGCGCAGTGAGTCCATCGGAAGCGTGGTCAGGTCGAAGCTGAGATCTTCGGCGCTGAACAGCATGACCGGAGCATCGAAGGTGCGCTCGCGATCCAGGCGCAGGCGGCGTGTGCGCGCTTCGCCGGGAATGCCATGCTCGTCGAGGAAGCGTGTGACCGCATCGGCGTCATCGCTGTGGAGATGCAGCATGACCGGTGCATTGGCATCCGCGGTTCCTTCGAAAACAGGTCCCACGAGCCTGGGAGAGAACGCGTGGAAGAACTCCAGCGCACGCAGCGCGGCTTCGCGCCTCTGGCGAAGACCGGTCGCGTGGGCTGCCCCGATGAACAGGCGCTGGTACTCGCGCAATGCATCTTCGATTTCGCGATTGCGCGGCAACGACGCATCGTCATGGATGCCGAGGCGCGCGGCAGCTTTCAACTTGGCCTGGTGATAGTCGCGGATGCCGCCTTCGGCCATCAGCCGGGCGGCTTCGTGAGCGAGGCGATGGCGCCGTTCGCGCGTGCGTGTTTCGGCGTGCTGACGGGCGTGGTGCATGGCGAGCCTCCGCGTCGAAACCGAAGGCGACTCTACACGATGCAATGTGAATATGTGTGTCGCAGGCCCGGGCGTTTCATCGCCGGGCCCGCGCACGCATTCGGGACATCAGAAGATGTCGAGCGCTTCCTCATCCGGGATGGCGTTCTCGTCACCGAAGTCGTCGAACTGCTGGATGCGGTCCATGTCCTCGGTCTTCACCCATTCGGTCGCGCCATTGGAAGTGACCTGCACCATGCCGGCCGGCGGATCATTGCGTGCAATCGGTTTGTCCTTCAGCGCCACGCGCATGAAGTCGATCCAGATCGGCAACGCCGCGCGACCGCCGTATTCGCGGTAACCGAGCGAGCGGAAATCGTCACGACCGACCCATACCGTGGTGACGTAGGTGCCACCGAAGCCGGAGAACCAGGCGTCGCGATGATCGTTGGTCGAACCGGTCTTGCCGCCGACATCCTCGCGTCCCAGCGATTTGGCCGCCGTGCCGGTACCGCGCTGGACCACATCGCGCATCATCGAGACCAATTGATACGCGGTGCGCTCGTCGATGGCGCGCGGCGCACTGACGGCATCCGCCGGAACCGGCGGCTCTTCCTTCTTTTCGGGTTGCGGCGGCGCCGGCTTCCCGCTGGCGGCCTGCTGCGGTCCGAAGTTGAAGCCATCCACGACATCGTTCGCTGAGACCGAAGCTGTTCCGAGCGAAGTTCCGCCGCAATCACGGCAGGCCACGGCCGGCTTCTCCTTGAAGAGCACCGTGCCCTCGCGGTCTTTCACTTCGTCGATGAACCAGGGCGTGACGCGCGAGCCGCCATTGGCGAAGACCGCGTAGCCGCGCGCAACCGAAAGCGGCGTCAACGATGCAGTGCCCAGTGACATGGACAGATTGGGCGGCAGTTCCGATTCCTCGAAACCGAACTGGCTGATGTACTTGCGGGCGAAGTCCACGCCGATGGCGTCGAGCAGGCGCACCGATACCAGATTGCGCGATTGCACCAGCGCTTCACGGATGCGCATCGGCCCACGGAATCCACCGCCGTCGTTCTGCGGGCGCCACAGGTGACCGCGGCGATCGCGGAATACCACCGGAGCATCGAGCACGATGGAGGCCGGATTGAACCCCTTGTCGAACGCGGCCGCGTAGAGGAACGGCTTGAAGCTCGATCCGGGCTGGCGACGTGCCTGGGTGGCTCGGTTGAACTTGTTGCCGGCGAAGCTGTAGCCGCCGATCAATGCGCGCAGGGCGCCCGTATCGGCATCCAGCGACACCAGCGCCGCCTGCCCGCGGGGCACTTGCGTGACGACGAACTGGTCCGGTTCCTTGCCGGCCCGCAGACGCACCAGGTCGCCGCGCTTGAAGAGCTTGGACGGGCTGCGACCGGTCCATTGGCTAGCAGATGCAGGCAGCGAGAGCTCGCGGCCGTTGGCGAACACGACCGCCGCCGAGCCATCGGACGCGGTGGACGCGATGATCGCCGGCAACATGCCGCCCTGGGCGGGAATGCCCGCCAACTGCGAGGACAGCGCCTTGGCGTCGGCATCGGCCGGTACATCGAAATGCCGCTCCACGCCGTTCCAGCCATGGCGACGGTCATACAGCTCCAGCCCGTCGCGCACGGCGGCGTCGGCGGCGGTCTGCAACGTGGCGTCGATCGTCGTGGTGACGTGATAGCCCTTGGTCAGCGCATCGGCGCCGAACCGGGCGATCATCTCCTGGCGCACCATTTCTGCAACATAGGGCGCGTAGACCTCGACCGGACGCTCATGCGGCGCGGCGTGCATCGGTTCGGCTTTCGCCTGCGCGGCCTGCGCGGCGGTGATGTAGCCGTCCTCACGCATCCGCTCCAGTACGTAGACACTGCGCTGGTGGTTGCGGACCGGGTTGCTGATGGGATTGCCGCTCGAAGGGAACTTCAGCGCGCTGACCAGCGTGGCCGCTTCGGCCAGGGTCAGTTCGTCGAGCGTCTTCCCGTAGTAATACTCGGCGGCCGCAGCGACACCATACGAGCGATTGCCGAAGAAACTCTTGTTGAGATAGAGCTCGAGGATTTCATCCTTGCTGAGCATCTTCTCGATGCGCATCGCCAGCATCATTTCCACGAGCTTGCGCGTGTAGCTGTATTCCGAGCTGAGGAAAAATTGCCGTGCGACCTGCTGGGTGATTGTGCTGCCGCCCGCCACGCGGCCTTCCTTGCGTGAAACGATCTGCCACACCGCGCGACTGATGCCGGTGAGGTCGATGCCGTTGTGCTTGTAGAAATCCGAATCCTCGGCCGCCACGAACGCCTGGCGCACCTTTTCCGGCACCTGCTTGATCGAGACCGGATAGCGCCGGGTTTCGCCGAACAGCCCGATCAGCCGGCCATCGTTGGCATAGACATACAGCGGCTCCTGCAACTCGACATTGCGCAGGGACTGGACATCCGGCACCTTCGCCGAGACCACGTAATAGAGGATGCCCAAGGCGGCGATGCCCGCGAGGGTGAGGGCCAGGCCAGCGAACAGGGCCCAGCGGAACAGGCGGCGGAGACGGGGCATCCAGTGCTTTTCCGATTGCAGAATTCTTGACGGCAGAGTATAGATGAGGGACCGGGTCGCTACCGGCGATCCTTGGGGGAACAGGGACTTGGGCAACAACCTTCGTGAATCGTGACAAGCCGCACAGCGATGAAAACTCAGGTTGCCAAGCGTAAAAAGTTGGTTATTAATGTGATTCGGTAGCAGTACCGTCCATCGCCCGTCGGAAGGGGAAAGACCGTGGGGCTCATCCCAAAAAGCCAGGCGCCGTTGATCGGCGTCGATATCAGTTCGACTGCGGTCAAGCTCCTGCAGCTTTCCCGCGTCGGCAACCGCTATCGCGTGGAGCACTACGCGGTCGAACCGCTGCCGCCCAATGCGGTCGTGGAGAAGAACATCGTCGAGGTCGAGGCCGTGGGCGAGGCCATCCGGCGCGCGGTCAACCGGGCCGGAACCAAGGTCAAGTACGCCGCCGCGGCGGTGGCGGGTTCGGCGGTCATCACCAAGATCATCCCGATGCCGGCCGAGCTGGATGAGAGCGATCTGGAAGCCCAGGTCGAACTCGAGGCGGTGAACTACATTCCGTACCCGATCGAGGAAGTGAACCTCGATTTCGAGGTGCTCGGGCCGATGCCCAACAATCCCGAAATGGTCCAGGTGCTGCTGGCCGCCTCGCGTTCCGAGAACGTGGAGCTGCGCCAGTCGGCGCTCGAGCTGGGCGGTCTGACCGCGCGGGTCATGGACGTGGAGGCCTTCGCGGTCGAGAACGCCTTCGCGCTGATCGCCGACGAACTGCCCATTCCCCAGGATGGCGTCGTGGCGCTGGTCGACATCGGCGCGACCATGACCACGCTCAATGTCCTGCGCCGTGGCCGCAGCCTCTACAGCCGCGAGCAGGTCTTCGGCGGCAAACAGCTGACTGACGAAGTCATGCGCCGCTACGGCCTCACCTACGAGGAAGCCGGTCTGGCCAAGCGCCAGGGCGGACTGCCCGAAAGCTATGAAGTCGAAGTCCTCGAACCGTTCAAGGAAGCCACGGTCCAGCAGATCAGTCGCCTCCTGCAGTTTTTCTACGCAGGCAGCGAGTTCAACCGGGTGGACCAGATCGTCCTCGCCGGCGGCTGCGCCGCGCTGGCCGGTCTGCCGGAAATGGTCGAGGAACAGCTGGGTGTGCCGACCGTGGTGGCGAACCCGCTCTCGCAGATGACGCTCGGACCCCGTGTCCAGGCGCATGCGCTGGCGCAGGATGCCCCCGCCCTGATGATCGCCACCGGCCTGGCCCTGAGGAGCTTCGACTGATGGCACGGATCAACCTACTCCCCTGGCGCGCCGAACGGCGGGCACAGCGGCAGCGCGACTTCTACGCGATGCTGGGACTGGCGGCGCTCGGCGGCGTGGCGCTGTCGTTCCTGCTCTGGTTCCATTACGACCGCCAGATCAGCGGGCAGATGGTCCGCAACGATTACCTGAAGGCGGAAATCCAGAAGGTCGAATCGCAGATCACTGAAATCGAGGCGCTCGACAAGCAGAAGGATCGCCTGCTGGCGCGCAAGAAAGTCATCGAGCAGTTGCAGGCCAACCGTTCGCAGATGGTCCATCTGTTCGATTCGCTGGTCCGCACCATTCCCGATGGCGTGGCGCTCTCCAACATCAAGCAGGAAGGTGAAGTGCTGACGCTGGAAGGACGCGCCCAGTCCAACGCGCGCGTCAGCGCGTACATGCGGAATCTGGAAAGCTCCGGCTGGATGACGCGACCGGAACTGTCGATCATCGAAGCCAAGGCCGAAGAGGGACAAACCGCTTCGGCGCTCAGCAGCTCCACGCGCTCCTTGCCGTACATGTTCAACCTGCAGGTGCGCCTGGCCAACCCCAATGCCACCGAAGGTGAAGGCCAAGGGCCCGTCACTGCAGCAGGCGCCACTCCGCCGGTGACGGACGCCGCCGCGCCAGCACCCGCGGCCACCCCGACCGCTGCTCCGGCCGCACAGCCGGCACCTGCGACCACGCCCGCGCCGTCCGCCCCGGCCAACAGCACGCCGACGCCCACGGCTCCGGCCACCACCTCCGGGAGCCAGTCATGAGCCAGAAGAAAACCTCGCTCAGAAACCTGGATATCAACAACATCGGCGCGTGGCCGCAGAACGCCAAGGTCGGCTTCTGCATCCTCGTCGGCGTCTTCATCCTGGCGATGGCGTACTTCCTGCTGATCAAGGGGAAGCGTCAGAACCTGCAACAGCTCGAGAGCGAGGAAACCTCGCTGCGCTCCCAGTTCGAGGAAAAGCAGGGTCGCGCCGCCAACCTGGAGCCGCTGAAGCAGCAACTGGCTCAGATGGAACAGGTGCTCCAGCAGATGCTGCGCCAGCTGCCGAGCAAGACCGAAATGCCGGATCTGATCATTGACATCTCGCAAACGGCGCTCTCCAGCGGGCTCTCCAACGAGCTGTTCCAGCCGGGCCCGGAAACGCCGAAGGAGTTCTACGCGGAGAAGCCGATTTCGCTGCGCATGGTGGGCAGCTACCACCAGTTCGGCGCGTTTGTCAGCGGTGTGGCTTCGCTTCCGCGCGTGGTCATCCTGACGATGCACGACATCTCGCTGAAGCCGAAGGAAGGACAGGGCGCCATCAGCAGCCGCGGTGCGCTTGAACTGTCCGGCACGGTCAAGACCTACCGCTATCTGGACGAGAAGGAAATCGAAGAGCAGGCGGTCGCCAACGCGACAAAGGCGGAAGGACAATGAGCATGCGCCGTCATCCCGCCATCCGCACGATCGCGGCGGCCAGCCTGGCGCTGGCGCTGGCCGGTTGCGCCCGCGACATCACCAGCACGCCGGGCGATGCCCCCAATCTCGTGAACTGGACGGCCGACGTGCGTGCGCGTCCCGCGCCGCCGCTTGAGCCGCTGCCGGTGATGCAGCAGTTCGAAACCTTCGAGTACGCCGCGCAGACGCTGCGTGATCCGTTCAGTGATGCCTGGAACAACACCGACGGAGGCGGTCTCCGACCCGATCCGAACCGGCGCAAGGAAACGCTTGAGCAGTACCCGCTGGACAGCCTCGACATGGTGGGCACCATCGGCCGCGGTCCGGGCCTGATTGCGTTGGTGATGGCACCGGACAAGGTGACCTACCGGATCCGCCCCGGCAACTACATGGGGCAGAGCGATGGTCGCGTCACCGCTGTCAGTGAAGATGGCATTGAACTTGTCGAACTAGTGCCGGATGGCGCGGGCGGTTGGCTGGAACGGCCGGCTTCGATTGCGCTTGAAGATCAATGATTGGGGGATACACGATGACCGCTTCAAACGCTTTCCGCCTGCGGCCGTCACGGCACCTGGCCTCGCTCAGGTCCTGCAGCCTCGGACTCGCCATCGGTCTGCTGGCCAGCGCCGGCGTGGCCGGCGCAGCGACGCCCGCGGCCGCGCCGTCTTCGCCCAACGCCCCGGCCGCCGCCTCGCAGAAGGCGGCTCCGGTGGCAATCACCCACATCGATTTCCGCCGCGGGGATGACGGCGCGGGTCGCCTGATCCTCCGCTTCGACGGAAGCGGTGTGTCGCCGGATCTGCGCAATCTGGGTTCTTCCGTGGTTGTCGATGTAGGCAACGCCGAAATCCCGACGTCGTTGCAGCGCGTGCTGAACGTGGCGGATTTCGCGACGCCGGTCGATCGCGTCGACGCCCGCGCCAGTGGCAAGGGCACCCAACTGGTGCTGAGCACACATGGCGCCTTCGAATCACTGGCCTACCAGAGCGGCAACGAGTACGTGGTGGAAATCGCGCCACGCACCGCGCAAGCCGCAATGGGCACGGCGGGCACCGCCAGTGGCGCAGTCGCCAGTGCGGCAGCCAAGGTCGCGGCGAGTTCCTCCGCCAGGTCCTACAGCGGCCGCCCGGTGACCTTCAACTTCCAGGACGTCCCGGTCCGGACCGTCCTGCAGCTGATCGCCGAAGAATCGAACCTCAACATCGTCGCCTCGGATACGGTGCAGGGCAACGTGACGCTCCGCCTGATCAACGTGCCGTGGGATCAGGCGCTGGACATCGTGCTGCGGGCTAAGGGCCTGGACAAGCGTCGTGAAGGCGGCGTGGTGTGGGTCGCGCCGCAGCCCGAGCTGGCCAAGTTCGAACAGGACAAGGAAGACGCGCGCATCGCGATCGAGAACCGCGAAGACCTCGTCACCGACTACATCCAGATCAACTACCACAACGCCGGCGCGATCTTCAAAGCGCTGACCGAGGCCAAGGGCATCGGCAATTCCGGCGGTGGCGGCGGTGGTGGCGGCCAGCAGGAAAACAGCTTCCTCTCGCCGCGTGGCCGCATCGTGGCCGACGAGCGCACCAACACGCTGATGATCAATGACATCCCCAAGAAGATCGCGCAGATGCGCGAGCTGATTGCGGTGATTGATCGTCCGGTGGACCAGGTGCTCATCGAAGGCCGCATCGTGATCGCGACCGACACCTTCGCCCGCGATCTGGGCGCGCGTTTCGGCATCGTCGGCAGGCGTGAGGGCGACCGCACGCAGGTGATCGGCGGCTCGCTCGAGGGCAATCACGACATCATCGAGAATGGCAGCACTGATGATGGCACCCTCAATATCAACCTGCCGGCAAGCGGTTTCACCTCGGGCAATCCGGGCGCAATCGCGTACACGCTGCTCGGCGCCAATTTCCAGCTGGACGTCGAACTGTCCGCACTGCAGGAAGAAGGCCGCGGCGAAGTGATCTCGAATCCGCGTCTGGTCACGACGAACCAGCGCGAGGCGGTGATCAAGCAGGGTCGTGAAGTGGGCTACCTGACGGTGTCCGCGCAGGGCACCGGTGGCGCCGCGCTGCCGACCGTGCAGTTCAAGGAAGCGCTGCTGGAGCTGAAGGTCGTGCCGACCATCACCAGCGACAACCGCGTCTTCCTGGCGCTCAACGTCAAGAAGGACGAAGTGCTGCGCTTCATCGACCTGGGCGATTTCGGCCAGGTTCCGGAGCTGGCGCGTCGCGAGATCAACACGGCGGTGCTGGTCGAGGACGGCCAGACGGTCGTGATCGGCGGCGTCTACGAGTTCACCGACCGCCAGAGCATTTCCAAGGTGCCGTTCCTGGGCGACATCCCCTTCCTGGGCAATCTGTTCAAGAAGAAGGGTCGCAGCAAGGAAAAGGCCGAGCTGCTGATCTTCGTGACGCCGAAGGTGTTGCGCGTCGCGGCGCAGGCGCCGGTCGCCCGCGCGAACTGAGTGGCCGTTGCCGCGCTGGAAAAACGGGGCCCGATGGCCCCGTTTTTTTGTGCTCGATGAATCCCGACCCCGACTCCGCGGCAATCCTCGAACCAATCTGCTCGCCTTGGGTCAGAATGGCCCCTCGACCCGGTTGCGAGCGCCCATGGATCATTCCTTTCCTTCCGCCGATCCGCACGCTGGTCAAAGCGCACTTCATGTCGCTTTCCAGCAATTGCGCGAAGGCCTCTCGGACACGATTGTCGGCCAGGCCGATCTGATCGAACGCCTGCTGATCGCCTTGCTTGCGGACGGGCATCTGCTGGTCGAAGGCGCGCCCGGCCTCGCCAAGACCACCGCGATCCGGGCGCTGGCCGACCGGCTCGAAGCCGATTTTGCGCGGGTGCAGTTCACGCCTGATCTGCTGCCGGCCGACTTGACCGGTACGGAAGTGTGGCGTCCGCAGGATGGCCGCTTCGAGTTCCAGCCCGGCCCCATCTTCCATCCGCTGCTGCTGGCCGACGAGATCAACCGTGCGCCCGCCAAGGTCCAGTCCGCTTTGCTGGAAGCCATGGGCGAGCGCCAGGTGACCGTGGGACGGCACACCTATCCGCTGCCGGCGTTGTTCCTGGTGATGGCCACGCAGAACCCGATCGAACAGGAAGGCACGTTCCCGCTGCCGGAAGCGCAGCTGGACCGTTTCCTGATGCACGTGCGCATCGGCTATCCCGAGGCGGCGGCCGAGGCGGAAATCCTGCGTCTGGCGCGCGAGCGGGCGAGGGATTCGCTCGCGCCCGTGCCGTCCGCGATCGAACAGATGCCGCTCGAACACGTATTCGCCGCGCGGCGTGAGGTGCTGGATCTTCACGTTGCGCCGCAGCTGGAACGCTATCTGATCGAGCTGGTACTCGCTTCGCGTGACGCCAGGCGCTACGACCCGGCGCTGGGCCGGCGCATTGCCTGGGGCGCCAGCCCGCGCGGATCGATTGCGCTGGAACGCTGCGCGCGCGCACGCGCCTGGCTGGCCGGACGCGACTACGTCACGCCCGAAGATGTCAGGGCGATCGCGCCCGATGTTCTCCGGCATCGTGTGCTGCCCAGCTACGAAGCGACGGCCGAAGGCTGGGACGGCGACCGCCTTGTCGCGGCGCTGCTCGACGCCGTGCCGCTGCCCTGAGGAACGCGAGCATGTCGGTGGACGGCAATGGCGTCGCGCCCACTCTGCCCGAGTTGATCGCACTGCGCGCCACCGCGCAGCGACGGCCACCGGCCCGACAGGGGCGGCATTCCGTCACCGGTCCGGCGGCGTCCAGCCTGCGCGGACGCGGCATGGAATACGCGGAGTCGCGCGAGTACGTCGCGGGGGACGATGTCCGCCACATCGACTGGCGCCTGACGGCGCGCAGCGGCCGCACCCACACCAAGCTCTTCCAGGCCGAACGCGAGCGACTGAGCCTGATCGTCGCCGATACCGCGCCACCGCTCTATTTCGGCACCCGCGTCCGCTTCAAGTCGGTGCAGGCCGCGCGGGCGGGTGCAGTCGCGGTGTGGAATGCCGTGCGCGACGGTGATCGCGTCGCCGCGCTGCGCGGCAGCCGCATCGATCCACCGGTTGCGCCGGCCTCCGGTCCGCGCGGTGCGCTGCGCGTGCTGGATGCGCTGGTGCGCTGGTACTCCCAGCCGCCGGTGGAAGATGCGGGACTGGCACATGCGCTGGAAAGCGCCGGCCGCCTGCTGCGGCCGGGTTCACGGATGATCGTTCTGGCAGATCCGCAGAGCGTCGCATCGATGGATGCCTCCGCATGGACGCGCTGGGCCGCGCATCACGAGGTCGTCCTGCTGCTGCTGGTCGATGCTCTGGAAACATCGCCGCCGCATGCCGTGTTGCCATTCATGGGCGACGGACGCCGTTTCGAGCTGGACCTGGCCGACGCGTCACAGCGCAACCGATGGCAGCAGGTGTTCGGCACGCCGGTCGAAGCGGCATTGAGTACGCTGCCCGGCCGTGGCGTGCGCGTGCATGCATTGCAAGGTGATGCTGCGAGCGATGCCTGGCTGCCGCTGATCGCGCGCGCGCAACCGCAGGTGGCGTGAATGGACCCGTCCCGGATCGTCCTGCGCGATGTGCACGTTCCCGCCTCCCCCGATTGGTGGCCGCCTGCGCCCGGCTGGTGGATCGTGGCGGGCGTGCTCGTACTGGTTCTGGCGATGCTTGTCGGGTGGCGCGGGGCGCGCAAGCGTCGGCTGCGCCGCTGGACAGGCTGGTTCGACAGGACAACGGAGGGGCTGGCTCCCACCGAACAGATCGCGGCCATGTCGGATCTGTTGCGCCGCGCGGCGCGTGGCGTGGATGCGAAGGCGGATCGCTTCCAGGGCGATGAATGGTTGCGATTCCTGGACGGCGATCAGGCCGGCCGCTTCTCGCACGGCGATGGACGCGTGTTGCTGGACGGCGCATTCCGTACCCGCGTCGACGCCGATGCGGTCGAGCGCGTGCGCGCGATCGCCAGACGCCGCTTCCTCGAATTGATGGCGGCGCAGCGATGATGCCGGACGCTTCTTGGCTGCTCGCATGGCGTGACGCTTTCGCTGGACTGGCGTGGCCGTGGGCGCTGCTGGCATTGCCGCTGCCGTGGCTGGCCCGCGCCCTGTTGCCAGCACGACGCACCCGGGGCGCGGCGTTGCGCGTGCCCTACGGCACGCGGCTCGACGAGATCGCGCAGACGCATTCGGTCGTGCATCGGCGCGGCTTTCCCTGGCTCGCCTGGCTGGCCTGGGCGCTGCTCTGCGTCGCCGCGGCGCGGCCGCAGAGCTTCGGCGAGATCGTTTCGCCGCCGCAGAGCGGTCGCGATCTGATGCTGGCGGTGGATCTGTCCGGAAGCATGAGCGAAACCGACATGGCGCTGGGCGGGGCCGTCGTGGATCGTCTGACCGCCGCCAAGGCGGTGCTGGCGGACTTTCTTGATCGGCGCGCCGGTGATCGCGTCGGGCTGCTGGTGTTCGGCCAGCGTGCGTATGCGCTGACGCCGTTGACGCTGGATCGCGAAAGCGTGCGCGAGCAATTGCGCGACAGCGTCGCCGGACTGGCCGGTCGCGAAACCGCACTCGGTGATGCCATCGGACTGGCGGTGAAGCGGCTGTCGAACCAGCCGCCCAGCCAGCGCGTGCTGATCCTGCTGACCGACGGCGTCAACACCGCCGGTCTGCTGGATCCGGACAAGGCGGCGGATCTTGCCCAGCAGACCGGCGTGCGTGTGCACACGATCGCCTTCGGCGGATCCGGCAGCGCATCGATCTTCGGTGTGCCTTTGCCGTTGCCCGGTGGCGGCGAAGACGAAATCGACGAAACCACGTTGCGCCGGATTGCCGAGAAGACCGGCGGCCAGTTCTTCCGGGCGCGCGACATCGAACAGCTGGCAGGCATCTACGCGGCCCTTGATCGCATCGAGCCGGTGCAGATCCAGGGCGAATCCGTGCGCCCGCGCGTGGAGCGCTACCACTGGGCACTGGCTGCGGCGATGCTGATGGCGCTGCTTGCCTTCCTGTGGCCGAGGCGACGCGCATGAGCGCGTGGATCGAAGCCTTCCATCTGTTGCGGCCGCAGATGCTGTGGGGCCTGCTCGCGCTGCCGCCCTTGCTGTGGTGGTGGTGGCGGCGTGGCCGCAGCGCGAATGCCTGGCGCAACGTCGTGGATCCGCATTTGCTGCCACATCTGCTCGTGGAGCCGGGCCGGCGCCGTCTCTGGCCTGCGCTCGTCGCCTCACTTGCGGTCGCGCTCGCGATCATCGCACTGGCCGGTCCCAGCTGGCGGCGCGGCGAACAGGCCCTGTGGGATCAACGCGCGCCGCTGGTGATTGCACTGGATCTGTCGAGCGCGACAAACGCGGGTGATCTTCCCCCTTCGCGCCTGCTGCGCGCGCGCGCGAAACTGGCCACGCTGCTGCGTGACAGGCAGGGCGGACAAGTGGGCTTGATCGCATTCGCGGATGACGCATTCACCGTCGCGCCGCTGACGGACGATGCTGCCAACGTGGCCCTGTTCCTCGACGCACTCGCGCCGGACGTCATGCCGGTCGATGGCCAACGCGCTGATCGCGCAATCGAACACGCGACCCGGTTGCTGCAGCAGGCGGGCTTCAGCAAGGGCGATGTGTTGTTGATGACCGATCATGCCGACAGCGCCGCGCAGGCCGCGGCTGCACAGGCCGCGGCGCAGGGCGTGCGCGTGTCCGCGATCGGGTTGGGCACGGTCACCGGCTCGGCCTTCCAGCGGCCGGATGGATCACTGGGACGCGCGAACCTGGACGAAGCATCGCTGCGTGCACTGGCCGCGCGCGGCGGCGGACGCTACGCACCGCTGGCGCGCGAAGACGACGATCTGATCGCAGTGCGCGTGCTGGACCCGCAAAGCCTGCAGGCCGAATCCGGCGGTGGGGGCCAGCGGACGGTCTGGCTCGACGAAGGATTCTGGTTGCTGCCACCGCTGATGTTGCTGGCCTTGCTGGCGTTCCGCCGCGGCGCCGCGCCATGGCTGTTGGCCGGCTGCGCATTGTTGTGGACGTTGCCGTCGCAGGCGCAGGAAAGCACGTGGTGGAAACGCGAAGACCAGCGTGCGCACGACCGCATCGAGCAGGGCGCGCGAGCCTATCGCGAAGGCGACTACGCGAAGGCGGAACAGGCGTTCCGGGGCCAGCGCACTCCCGAAGCGCTCTACAACCTGGGCAACGCGCTGGCGAAGCAGGGCCGCTACGACGAGGCCATTGCCGCATACGACGCCGCACTCGCGCAGCGGCCGGCGATGCAGGATGCGATCGCCAATCGCACGGCGGTCGAGCGTGCGCGCCGGCAATCGCAGTCGCAGTCGCAAGGCAAGGGACAAGGCCAATCCGGACAGAACAACAACAGCGGCGGAAACCAGGCGTCGCCGTCGAATCCTCCTGAGAACGGAGCGAAGCCCGCACGCGAGTCACCGCCGACACCCGCCAATCCTCCGCAATCGCCGCCCGCTGCGGAACCGCCAGGAAAAACGCCGCCGTCTGCCTCGCCATCGCGCGGCGGGACGCCACCGGTCCGGACCCCGGACGCAGGTGCGCAACAGGCCGCTGACGCCGCGCAGCGCGAGCGCATGCGCCAGGCGCTTGCACGGCAAGGCAAACGACAACCGACGCAGGAAGAGGCGCGAGCGCAGGCACTGGCGCAGGAAACGCCGGAACAGCGCGAGCGCCGGCAAGCGCTGGAAGCCTGGCTCAAGCGCGTGCCGGATGACCCGGGCGGCTTGTTGAAGGCCAAGTTCCAGCTCGAACACGAACGTCGCGCGAGGGAAGGAAAATGATCACACTCATCGCGCATCGCCTGCGTGGCGTCGCATTGCTGCTCGGCCTCTGCCTCGCATCGCCACTGTGGGCGCAGGTCCAGGCGAAGATCGATCGCAACCCAGTGGATCTCGGTGAATCGTTCACGCTGACGATTGCCACGACTCACGCCAACGCCTCCCCGGATCTGACACCGCTGATGGCGGATTTCGATCTCGTCGATCAGAGCAGTCGGCGTTCCGTGCAGATCGTCAATGGCCAATCGAGCAGCCAGACGATCTTCGAACTCGTGCTTGAACCCAAGCGTGCAGGCAACCTGCGCATTCCGGAATTGCTCGTCGGCGGCGAACGCATGCTGCCGATTCCGTTGACCGTGCGGCCCGCCGCGCCCATGGGAACGCGGGCCGGCAATGCGGATCTGTTCCTGGAAACGGAAGTGGATGACAGCCGTCCGTACGTGCAGCAGAGCGTCGGCGTCACCTTGCGGCTGTTCTACGCGGTGCCGCTGGTGTCGGGCGTGATCACGCAGGATCCGCCCGATGGCGCGATGCTGCAGAAAGTGGGCGAAGACGTACAGGGCAGCAGCGACCTCAATGGACGCCGCTACAACTGGGTGGAACGGCGCTATCTGCTGGTGCCCGAACGCAGTGGCGCGCTGGCCTTGCCCGGCCCGCGCTTCAAGGGGCGCGGCGCTGGCGGTTGGTTCGATGATCTGATGGGCGGCAACGGTCGCGAACTGCGTGCGGCGGGTCCCGCGCGTACGCTCACCGTCCGAGCGCAGCCCGCGCAGGCGGCGCAGCCGTGGCTGCCGCTGCGTGACCTGCGCCTTCGTTACGTGAGTGCGCCGTCTTCGCTGGCGGCCGGCGGCTCCGCCACCGTCACCGTGGAAGGCGTGGCGCTCGGCGCGACCCAGGCGCAGTTGCCGCAGATTCCCGCGCCGGCGATCGCAGGCGCACAGGTATTCGCCGAACCGGTGCAGTACGACGAAACCTTCGTCAATGGCACGCCCCAGGTGAAGTGGACGCAGCGCTATGCGGTGGTGCCCGACCAGCCCGGTCGTCTGCTGCTGCGCGGCCTGCGGGTACCGTGGTGGGACGTGCAGAGCGGACAGGCGCGCGTGGCCAGCCTTCCCGATCTGCCGCTGCAGGTCGATGCCACGGGCGCGGCCAATCCCTCACTCCCGGCCGCCGCGGCGCCGTCGCGCCCATCCGCCGGCGTGGCCGGGGACGCATTGAGCATGCCGGTTTCGCACGCTGCGGGCGCATCGAATACGTGGCGCTGGATCGCCGTCGGATTCGCGGCGCTCTGGCTGATCACGCTGCTGTGGGCGCTACGCCATCGCGCCACGAAACGCGTGCTGGCGACACCGGAACCCGGCCCGCGGCATCCATCGCATGCCGGTGTTCGCAGCCGCGTCGAGCTCAAGCGTGCGCTCGACACGGGCAGCCTCGATGAAGTCGCCGAAATCCTCCGCGCCATGGCGAGCCCGCCGGCTCGTGATCTGGACGATTTGATGTCACGTCTGGCATCCGGAGAACAGCGCGACGCATTGGATGCGTTGCGTCGCGCGCGCTGGGCCGACGGCGACGGCACCGCCGCGCGAGCGGCCCTGCGTCGGGCGTTCGCCGAAGGACCGCGCTGGCGCGAGTCCGCGAATGTGCATCGGGAACCGCTGCCGCCCTTGTATCCCGAGACTTGAGCGCTGCGCAGCACAACGGAGGCGGCAGGCGGGTTTGCTAAGCTCGCCGCTTCTTTTCGCAGGCTGCGCCCGATGACCGAAGCTCCGACCGCCAAGCAAAAGCTCCCGCTGCACTGGAAAATGGCGATCGGCTTTGCGGCCGGACTCCTGCTGGGGCTGCTGGTCTATGCGACCGGCCTGGGCGATCACAGCGTCGCGGGTGCGAACGCCGCCATGTGTGCCGTCGATGCGGCCGTGCAGCCTTGGCAATGCCAGTCCTGGGTGCAGCTGATCACCGGCTACATCACCGATCCGATCGGGCAACTGTTCCTCAACCTGATCTTCATGCTGGTGGTGCCGCTGCTGTTCTCGGCGCTGGTGGTCGGCGTGTCCGAGATGGGCGACATCCGCGCCTTCGGTCGCGTGGGTTGGCGCACGCTTGGCTACACCGTACTGATGTCATCGATCGCGGTGGTGCTGGGATTGTTGCTGGTGAACTGGCTGAAGCCCGGCGTCGGCATCGATCAGGCGACCGCGCAGCAGCTGCTCAGCGAGGGCGCACAGCGGGCCAGCACGATTGTCGCCAGCGTTCACGAACAGCCGCGCGGTCTCGACATGCTGCTGTCGATCGTGCCCGACAACGTGATCAAGGCGGCTGCGGACAACACCATCCTGGCGGTCATGTTCTTCGCGCTGATGCTTGGCATCGGCATGGTGCTCACGCCGGGCAAGGCGACCGACACTTTGCGCGAAGGCATCCAGGGCCTGTTCGATGTCTCGATGACGCTGATTGGCCTGGTCATCCGCCTTGCGCCATACGCGGTGTTCTGCTTCATGTTCGATCTCGCTGCCGTGTTCGGCTGGGATCTGCTGGTCAAGCTGGCCAGTTATGTCGGCGTCGTGGTGCTGGCGCTGGCGCTGCATCTGTTCGTCGTCTATTCGATCGCATTGCGTGCGGTGGGCGGGTACTCGCCGCTGGCGTTCTTCAAGGGCACGCAGGAAGCGATGGTGCTGGCGTTCTCCACCGCGTCCAGCAATGCGACGCTGCCGACATCGTTGCGCGTTGCGGAAGAAAAGCTCGGCCTGCCGCGCCGGATCTCCCGTTTCGTGCTGACGGTCGGCGCGACCGCAAACCAGAACGGCACGGCCTTGTTCGAAGGCGTCACCGTGATCTTCCTGGCGCAGTTCTTCGGCGTCGAACTGACGCTGTTCCAGCAGGTGCTGGTGATGCTGGTCTGCATCCTCGGCGGCATCGGCACCGCCGGCGTGCCGTCCGGGTCGCTGCCGGTGGTGGCGATGATCTGCGGCATGGTCGGCGTTCCGCCGCAGGGCATCGGCCTGATCCTGGGCGTCAACCATTTCCTCGACATGTGCCGGACCACGCTCAACGTGACCGGCGACATCGCCATCGCGGCGATGGTGTCCAAGGGCGAAACCGAACAGGCCGGCGACCCGCCGCGCGCCTGAGTCCGCGGGCCGCTCCGCGCCTGTCGCGGAGCGGTGTGAGGGTGCGCCCGTTGCGCCGGCAAGTGCCTGAGCGGAAAGGGAAGCGGCCGCCAACGCGCAAACGCGCGTTTCAGTCCGGCCGCGGGTCTATGGGACAATGCCGCGCCGCATTCCGGCGCGCCCTTCCCGAACGCAGATCCCCATGACGACGCCCAACCGCCGCCAGCTCGCCAACGCCATCCGTTTCCTCGCCGCCGACGCGGTCGAGGCTGCCAAGTCCGGTCATCCCGGCATGCCCATGGGCATGGCCGACATCGCCGAAGTGCTGTGGAACGATTACCTGAGCCACAGCCCGAAGAATCCGCACTGGCTCAACCGCGACCGCTTCATCCTCTCCAACGGCCACGGCTCGATGCTGCAGTACGCCTTGCTGCACCTGGCCGGCTACGACCTGCCGCTGGACGAACTGAAGCGCTTCCGCCAGTTGCACAGCAAGACGGCCGGCCATCCGGAACGCCATGAAACGCCCGGCGTGGAAACCACCACCGGCCCGCTCGGCCAGGGCTTCGCCAATGCCGTCGGTTTCGCGCTCGCCGAGAAGCTGCTCGCACAGCGTTTCAATCGCGATGGCCACGCCATCGTCGATCACCGCACCTGGGTGTTCATGGGCGATGGCTGCCTGATGGAAGGCATCTCGCACGAAGCCGCGTCGCTGGCCGGCACCTGGGGCCTGAACAAGCTCGTCTGCTTCTGGGACGACAACCATATTTCCATCGACGGCAACACTGACGGCTGGTTCACCGACAACACGCCTGCGCGTTTCGAAGCCTATGGCTGGCAGGTCGTGCGCAACGTCAACGGCCACGATCCGATCGAGATCAAGGCGGCGATCGACACCGCACTGAAATCGGACAAGCCGGTCCTGATCTGCTGCCGCACCACGATCGGTTTCGGTTCGCCGAACAAGGCCGGCAAGGAATCCTCGCACGGCGCTCCGCTGGGCAAGGAAGAGCTCGAGGCCACGCGCCAGGCGCTGGACTGGAACTACGGTCCGTTCGAAGTGCCGCAGGCGATCTACGACGCATGGAATGCGCAGGCGCGCGGTCAGTCGCGCGAGGACGAGTGGAGCCAGCGCTTCCAGGCGTACGCGGCGCAATTCCCGGAACAGGCGGCCGAACTGCAGCGTCGCAGCGCGGGTGAGTTGCCGGAAGGCTTCATCGCCGAAGCCGATGCCTACATCGCCAGGCTGCAGGCGGAAGGCCCGGTCATCGCCTCGCGCAAGGCCTCGCAGATGGCGATCGAAACCTTTGCGCCGCTGCTGCCTGAACTGATCGGCGGCTCGGCCGATCTGGCGCACTCGAACCTCACGCTGTGGAAGGCCAGCAAGAGCGTGGCCACGGATGATCCGAACGCCAATTACGTCTATTACGGCGTGCGCGAATTCGGCATGAGCGCGATCAGCAACGGCCTGGCGCTGCATGGCGGATTCGTGCCGTTCGATGCGACCTTCCTGGTGTTCAGCGATTACGCCCGCAATGCGGTGCGCATGAGCGCGCTGATTCCGGCGCACAGCATCCACGTGTACACGCACGATTCGATTGGCCTGGGCGAGGACGGCCCGACGCACCAGCCGATCGAGCACCTGGCCTCACTGCGCTACATCCCGAACAACGATGTGTGGCGTCCGTGCGACGCGGTCGAATCGGCGGTGGCGTGGAAGGCGGCGATCCTGCGTCGCGAAGGCCCGAGCTGCCTGGTGTTCTCGCGCCAGAACCTGCCGCACCAGCCGCGCGATGAAGCGCAGGTGGCGGACATCGCACGCGGTGGCTACATCCTGGCCGATGCGGCCGGCGCGCCTGACGTCATCCTGATCGCGACCGGTTCGGAAGTCGGTCTGGCGACGCAGGCCAAGGCCGCGCTGGACGCCGAAGGCATCAAGACGCGCGTGGTTTCGATGCCGTCGACGGACGTGTTCGATCGCCAGCCGGCCGAGTATCGCGAAGCGGTGTTGCCGAAGTCGGTGCGCAAGCGCGTCGCCGTCGAAGCCGGCATCACCGATTTCTGGCGCAAGTACGTGGGCCTGGACGGCGCGGTGATCGGCATGGAGAGCTTCGGCGCCTCCGCGCCGGCCGATGCGCTGTACACGCATTTCGGCATCACGGTCGAGAAGCTGATCGAAGCGGCGAAGTCGCTGGGCTGATACCCGGCCGAGGGCAGATGCGACGCCAGGACGGGAAACCGTCCTGGCGTTTCTGTTTGCAGCCCGGTCAGCGGGTTTCGCGCAATGCGAGCTTCTGCAGCCGCGCGAGCAGGCGATCGGCGAATGACTTCGGCGCATCCAGTTGCATGCGCTGCAGGGCTTCCGTGTCGATGGCTCCGTGCCGCGATGCCAGTGCACGCAGTACCGTCTTCAGCTTGCCCGGCCACGCCGCAGTTTCATTGCGCAGCCAGCCCAGGGCCTTCACCAGCCGCTGTTCCACTTCCGTGAAGTCGCTGCCGAGCGGGTAATCCGGCAGCGTGCCGTCGTCGCGGAACGGGCGCAGCCGCGTGGACAGTTCCGCGGGCATGTTGCGCGACCAGTGCTCCGGCGCACGGAACCCGGCGTCGAGCTTGCGCGAACGCTTCGCCGATTCGAGCAACGACGGCTGGAAGCGCGCATCGGTGATCGAGGCCATCGCGATCACGCAGTCTTCGTCATTGCGCGAATAGAGATCGGCAATGCCGTATTCGTTGATGAAGAGATCGCGCAGGTGGCGCGGAATCGTGGTGTGGCCGTAGTTCCAGCGCACGTTGGATTCGGTTTTGCCCGCATGTTCGCGCACCGCACGGAACATGATCGCCGAGCGTGCGTCGGGCAAGGCATGCGACATCGCCACGAAGTTGTATTGCCCGCCCACGCCGGACACGACACGGCCATCTTCGAGCCCATCGGAGACAGCGGCGCCGAGTGCGGTCGCCATCATGCACGAGTTGAAAAAGCGTGCATCGCGACGCTGCAGGCGCTCCAGTGATTCATGGCCGCCGTAGAGTTCATTGATGCTGCCGATGCGGCGCATGCCGATGCCGCGGCGCGCCTCGTCAGGCAACGCGCGCAGCCAGTCGTAGAACGCGGGCGAGCCCAGATAGAACGCACCGTGGAGATATTCGCCGTCGCGTTGCAGCCGCGCGTGATCGCCGAGGTTGGCCGTGCCATCGGCGATGCGGCGCATCAGCGCTTCGTCATCCACCACCTTGCGGCGGATGACGCCGGTTTCGACCAGGCGCTTGAAACCTTCGTTGATCATCTCGCTGCAGCCATACAAGCCGATGGCGAAAGGATCCAGCCCGCCGCTGGCGATCACCGCCGGATGCCGTTCGAGATCCGGATCCAGTGCGTGCAGTACGCGACGATACGCGGCGTTGTCGGTATGCCGAAGGACCAGCGCGTGGCAGAGCGCATCGGCCAGCGCACCAATGCCGATCTGCAACGTGCCACCGTCGCGCACCAGCGCGCTCGCGTAGAGGCCGATCGCGTATTCCGCATCGGCCACCGGCTGGCGCGGCAGGCCGAACAGTCGCGGATACGGTCCCGGCGGCGTCACCACCACGTCGAAGTAATCTTCGTCCACGGCGGCGGTGCCGCCCAGCCACGGCAGTTCGGGATCGACTTCGGCCACCAGCAGCGGACGCGGCAGGCCGCGCGCCAGTACGGCGTCCACTGCGTCCTGGGTGAGATCGTTGTTGCATGACAGCGACAGCCGGCGGCCGCCGCCCGGCTCGCGCGCGACCTTCTGCACGATGATGTTCACTTCGCGCTCGCCCAGCGCACGCGCCACCATCGTGTAATTCAGGCTGGCGTAGCGGCGCTGCGCCTGCGACGAACCGAGCATCGCGCCGGACTGCATGTAGAACTCTTCGACCTGGATATGCGGCGGCAAGGCGTTGCGCCGCATCGCCTGCACATACGCCAGCCGTGGATAGTCTTCACCGAAGTGGCGTGCGGCGAACGGACGCACGAAGCGGGCTTCAAGGCCGGCGCCGCCCGCGGGCGGGTCCAGCGACAGCGCGGTGTACAGGAACCACGGACGCGAACTGTCGGCTGCGATGCGTTCGTACAAGGCGTTGAGCAGCCGGTTCGGCTTTCCGATGCCGAGCGGTGCGCCCATGCGCAATGCCTGCGGACAGCGTTGCAGGATCACGTCGACAGCGTCATCCAGGGAGTCGAGATACTGGGGCATGGGTGTGGTGGAAGGTGGACGGATTTCGGGGGCGGAGGGTCAGGCGGGCGCCATCTCGTGGACGGCATCGGCCACGCGTTTCACTTCTTCGGGATGATGGCTGACGTAGACGATCGGCAAGCGGATCTCATCGCGCACGCGCTGCAGGTACGGAATCAGTTCTTCGCGGCGCGCCTGATCGAGGGCGGACAGCGGCTCGTCAAACAACAGCACTTCCGGCTGCGAAAGCAGGGCGCGACCGATGGCGACCCGTTGCGCCTCGCCACCGGAAAGATTCCGCGTGGGCCGATCCAGCAGCGGTCCGATGCCGAGCAGATCGACCATCGCATCGAAGCCGAAGCGCGCCTGTGAATCGCGGCCATGCCGGCCATAGCGCAGGTTGCGGCGGACATCCAGATGCGGAAACAGCCGTGCATCCTGGAAGACGTAGCCGATGCGGCGGCGATGCGTCGGCACGTCGATGCGCTGCCGGCGATCGAACAGCACGCGGCCGTCGATCTCGATGCGCCCATCGCGCGGCGTGACCAGGCCGGCGATGGCGTTCAGCACGGTGGTCTTGCCGACGCCGGACGGCCCGGTCAAGGCAAGCACGCGGGCTTCGGAATGGATGCGGATCGTGCGTTCGAACGATCCACGTTGCAGCCGTACATCCATCCGCAACATCACGCATCCTCCCGATGGCGCTGGCGCCGGGCCAGCCATTCGGAAAACAGCAGCGCACCCAGCGAGATCACGACGGCGACCGCCGCCAGTCGCCAGATGCCGTTCTCACCGCCCGGCACCTGCATCAACCCGTAGATGGCCGACGAAAGCGTCTGCGTCTCGCCGGGAATGTTGGAGACGAAGGTGATGGTCGCGCCGAACTCGCCCAGCGCCTTGGCGAAGGCGAGCACGACGCCGGCGATGAGTCCCGGCCATGCCAGGGGCAGGGTGATGGTGAAGAACACCCGCCACGGATTTGCGCCGAGCGTGGAGGCGGCCTGCTCCAGCCGCCGGTCCGTGTTTTCCAATGAAAGCCGGATGGCGCGCACCATCAGCGGAAAGCCCATCACCGCACAGGCCAGCGCCGCGCCGGTCCATCGGAACGCCAACACGATGCCGAAGTGGCGTTCGAGGAATCCGCCGATGGCGCCCTGCGTGCCCAGCGTCATCAGCAGTGCGTAGCCCATTACCACCGGCGGCAGCACGAGCGGCAGGTGGACCAGCGCGTCCAGCAGCGCCTTGCCGGGAAACTGCCGCCGCGCGAGCAGCCAGCCCACCACGACGCCGAACGGCAGGCTGGCGATCGCTGCAGTCAGCGCCACCTTGATGCTCAGCTGGATGGCGGTGAGTTCCTCGGGCGTGAACCAGTCGGCCATGCGTTGCCTCAGTCCAACGGTTTGAAGCCGCGACGTTCGAAGATGGCGCGGCCCTTCGGCGACGCCAGCCAGCGCACGAATGCGGCGGCTTCGGCTTCGCGCGCGCCGCGCAACGCCGCAACCGGATAGACGATATCCGGATGGCTGTCGGCAGGAAGCGTCGCGACCACGCGCACCGACGGTTCGGCGCGGGTGTCGGAGGCGTACACGATGCCCAGCGGTGCTTCACCGCGCGAGACCAGCATCAGCGCGGCGCGCACGCTTTCCGATTCGGCCAGGCGCGTCTTCACGCTGTCCCATTGACCGAGTCTTTCAAGCGATGCCCGCGCGTACTTGCCGGCAGGAACGCTGCGGGTCTGGCCGACGGCGAGGCGTCCCTGCGCACCCAGCGCCGCCAAGAGGGATCCGCTGCGCGCGGGATCCACCCGCACCGCGTTGTCCTTGCGCGTGATCAGCACAAGCCGGTTGCCCAGCAGGTTGCGCCGCTGCGCCGCATTCACCTTGTTGCGCTGTTGCAGGTAATCCATCCATTCCAGATCGGCGGAAAAGAACACATCGGCCGGTGCGCCCTGTTCGATCTGCCGCGCGAGCGCGGAGCTGGCGGCGTAGGACACGCGCACCGGCACGCCGGCATCGCGCTCGTACGCAGCGGCCGCTTCGTCCATCGATTCCTTGAGGCTGGCGGCGGCGAACACGGTCAGCGCGGTTTTCTCCTGCGCCTGCGATACGCCGATGCAGAACAGGCCGAACACCAGGCCGGCCAGAAGCATCAAGCGCGAACGCCACGAAACGGGGTCAATCATGCCGGAGCTCCGCGAGGGGAAGCGACACGATAACCGCATGGCGTGAGCCTGGCGATGACATGTCGGGAAGGCCGGCACCCGCCGCGCAGCACAAGCGACGAGCGCCCGTCAGGGCGAAGCCAGCGCCCGGTTGAGCAGGGCGGCCAGGCGTGCACCGCCAAGGCGTAGCTGCTGTTCCGCGACGGGGCGGAAGCGGTCGTAGTAGCTGCGATCCAGTTTCGCGCGCGGTGGATAGAAGCCCTTCTGCTGCACGATGCGGCAGGATTCTTCGGCCCAGAGATTCGACTGCGGCGGCAGCGATACGTCGAGGTGCTCGCTCACCGGCAACGCACGCAGCGCCACCACGTACGCATCCTCGTCCAGGCCCCGCGATCTGAGCAGGCCGCTGTCCCACACGCTGTGCAGGTTGCTGCCTTTTCCTTCGAAATTCGTCTGTACATCGTTGCCGCCGCGATCGTGTTCGAAGCCCGCGTGCAGCGGTTGGTGGACGTCACCGCTGAAGTGCACCACGAACTTCAACGCCTGCAGTCGTTCGGCCTTGCTGCGCTGCGTGTCGGCGAGGATGGCGGTCTGTGCACGGAGCGCTTCGACGACGCAGTTGCCGTCGGCGCAGGACTGTTCGCGCACGTAGGTGCAGGCCTGTTCGCCGAGGTTGATGTAATGCCAGCGCGACGTGGCTTTGCCGAGTGCGGGATCGGTATCGCGCAGCTTGTCGGCCCAGTTGGCGATGCCGGCGAGCGTGGGATCGGATTCGCCTTCGAGAAGCGATTGAATCTGCGCGCGCGTGCGCGGCTGCAGATCGGGTTCGGCCAGGCGCGCGACGAGCCTGTGACCGGTAAAACCCCAGGCCAGAGCCGGCGATGGCAGGCCGGCAATGGCCAGGAGCAGGAGAGACAGCAAGGCAGTGGATGCGAATCGGACCATGCGGCGATTTTATCCGACATGGTCCGATCGCATCGGCACTTCCCCTTAGAACTTCAGCACGTAGGCTGCGCCGTAGACCAGCGGATCGATGTTGGCGGTGCCAATCTTCGTGCCGTTGAGCTTCACGTCGGTATCGATGTCGATGTAGCGCGCGTCGATGCGGATGGCGGCCTTCTCGCTGATGTTGAAGTCCAGGCCCGCATGCGCGGCCAGACCCCACGAATTGCCCAGCTTGACGTCGGCGCCGGCCAGCGCGCCCTTGGTGTCTTCGCTGAAGAACGTGGTGTAGTTGACGCCGGCGCCGAGGAACGGCGACACCTTGCCCTTGCTGTTGAAGTGGTACTGCAGGGTCACGGTCGGCGGCAGCTGCTTGGTTTCAGCGACCTTGCCCATGCCCTGGAGCGCGATTTCGTGCTTGAACGGCAGCGCGGCGATGATTTCCAGGCCCAGGTTGTCGGCCAGGAAGTATTCGAAGGTCACGGTCGGCTTGACGTCGCTGTCGACGTCGACGGCGACGGTGTTGTTGATGATCTTGCCGTTGTCGGAATCCGGGTTCACCTGATGGACGCCGATGCCCACGGTGAAGTCGCCCTTCGACTGCGCGAAGGCGGGAGCGGCGGCGCCGGCAATGGCGAGGGACAGCAGGGCAATCAGAGGCTTTTTCATGGATGTCTCGTTTTTTTGGGGTTGCGTGAAAGAACGGGGACCAGTTTCCTCGCCCTTTTCCAACCTCGCCTTGATCCGGATCAATGGTGACCGGAGGAGGCCGCTTTGCCCCGGGGAATCGCCGTGGTCCGGCCTGATAAGATGGGCGCCCCCGTCAACCCGCCGCGCCGGGCGCGGCCGCAGGAGTTCTCCGCAATGTCGATCAAGGTTGGTATCAACGGCTTCGGCCGCATCGGACGCAACGTGCTTCGTTCCGCCGTGCAGAATTTCGCCGACGACATCGAAATCGTCGCCATCAATGATCTGCTCGAGCCGGATTACCTGGCGTACATGCTGCAGTACGACTCCGTGCACGGCCGCTTCAAGGGCGACATCGCGGTCGAAGGCAACACGCTCATCATCAACGGCAAGAAGATCCGCCTGACCCAGGAACGCGATCCGGCCAACCTCAAGTGGGACGAAGTGGGCGCCGAAGTCGTGATCGAATCGACCGGCCTGTTCCTCGACAAGACCACTGCGCAGAAGCATCTGGATGCGGGCGCGAAGAAGGTCATCCTGTCCGCGCCTTCGAAGGACGACACGCCGATGTTCGTGTTCGGCGTCAACGACAGGACCTACAAGGGCGAGGCGATCATTTCCAACGCGTCCTGCACGACCAACTGCCTGGCGCCGGTGGCGAAGGTGCTCAATGACAAGTGGGGCATCAAGCGCGGCCTGATGACCACGGTGCACGCGGCGACCGCGACGCAGAAGACCGTCGATGGCCCGTCGAACAAGGATTGGCGCGGTGGCCGCGGCATCCTCGAGAACATCATTCCGTCCAGCACCGGCGCGGCCAAGGCGGTTGGCGTGGTGATTCCGGAATTGAACAAGAAGCTGACGGGCATGAGTTTCCGCGTGCCGACCAGCGATGTGTCGGTGGTCGACCTGACCTGCGAACTGGAAAAGCCCGCGACCTACGCCGAAATCTGCGCCGAAATGAAGGCGCAGAGCGAAGGCGCCCTGAAGGGCATCCTGGGCTACACCGAAGACAAGGTTGTCGCCACGGATTTCCGCGGGGACACCCGCACCTCGATCTTCGACGCCGATGCCGGCATCGCGCTCGATGGCACGTTCGTCAAGCTGGTCAGCTGGTACGACAACGAGTGGGGCTATTCCAACAAATGCCTGGAAATGGTGCGCGTCGTTGCCGGCAAGTAAGCCACCGGAATGACGGGACGGGGGCGCCTTCGGGCGCCCTTGTCGTTTCCGGGATCCGGTAGCGCGTGGCGATACCGGCGGTGGCGCCCGCATCCACCCGGCCGGGGCGTGTTGCAAACGCGCGCTCTTTCGCGGAGGCTGCGGCGATCGTCCTGATCGGGGCGCCGCGCACGAAGCGGGGATGAAGCGCATGGGGAGGCGAGATGGATGAGTTCGGGGCCATTCTGGTGCTGGTCGGCCTGGCGGTGCTGGCCGTGCCGGTATTGCTGGTCATCACGCTGATATCGCTGTCAGGCGTGAAGCAACGCGTGAGCCGGCTCGAACAGCGGCTGCACGCGCTGGAATCGGCCGGCGTACCGTCCGCGCCCGCCGCGCCCGCCGCGCATGCAGCGGCTGCCGAGGCGACGTCGCCCACAGACGCGCCGACGCTGGCGGAACTGGTGCGCGAAGGGGAGCCGCGGGCCGCGCCGTCGCCTGAGCCGCCTTCGCGCCCTGCCGCAGCGCCCCAGCCACCGCCAGCGGTCTCGCCTCCGCCGTTGCCGCCGGTCTCGCCGCGTGTCGAGCCCGCGATGCGGACGCCGCCGCCGCGAACGCCGGTCCCACCGCCTCGGGAAACGCCCTCGACGCCTGTACGACCGGACTTCATCACGCTGGCGATGCGTGCGGTGAAGCGCTGGTTCACCGTGGGCAACGTGCCGGTGAAGATTGGCGTGCTGGTGTTGTTCGCGGGCGTGGCCGCCCTGCTCAAGTACGCCAGCGACCAGGGCTGGCTGCGCATGCCGATCAAACTCCGGCTGGCTGCGATTGCCGCCGCGTCACTGGCCGCACTCGTCTTTGCATGGCGCAAGCGCGAGAGCCACCGCAGCTTCGCGCTCAGTCTCCAGGGCGGCGCGATCGGCATCCTGTTGCTGACCGTGTTCGCTGCGTTCAAGCGCGAAGGCTTGATCGACGCGACACCCGCTTTCGCCATCAGCGTGACCCTGATCTTCGGCGCCGGCGCTCTGGCCGTACTGCAGAACGCGAAAGCCCTGGCGGTGTTCGCGCTGCTGGCGGGATTCCTCGCCCCGATCTGGCTGTCCACCGGCAGCGGCAACCATGTCGCCCTGTTTTCGTACTACGCGGTGCTCAACGTCGCCATCCTGGGCGTAGCGTGGTGGAAGCCGTGGCGCGTGCTGAACCTGCTGGGTTTCGCATTCACCTTCGGCATCGGAACGCTGTGGGGCGTACTGGACTACGCACCACACAAATTCGCCAGCACCGAACCGTTCCTGCTGCTGTTCTTCGCCTTCTACCTGATCATTCCGCTGCTCTACGCACGTCGCATGCCGTCGAGCCGGCGCGGCTTCGTCGAAGGGTGCCTGGTGTTCGGCACGCCGCTGGTGGCGTTCTCGTTGCAGGCCGGGTTGCTGGAAGGAAAGGGCTTGCCGCTGGCCTTCAACGCGCTGGCGCTGGCAGCGATTTACGCCGTGCTGGCGGCATGGCTGCGCCGTCGCGAAGGCTACGCCGCCTTGACCGCCCCCTATGCGATTCTCGCCGTGGGCTTTGCGACGCTGTCGGTACCGCTGGCGCTGTCTGCACGCGCCACCTCCTGCGTCTTCGCGCTGGAAGGCGCGGCGCTGATTTGGCTGGGCCTGCGCCAGCAGCGTCGCTTGCCGCAACTCAGCGGAACGCTGCTGCAAGTGCTCGCCGCGCTGGCGTTCTTCCTGAGTGACGCGCCGAAGGGCGATGTCGCCGTCGCCAATCCGATGTTCATGAGCGCGCTGCTGATCGCGCTGGCCGGCTTGGCGACCGCAGCCGTGCATCGCCGCGCGGAAACGCCTTGGGCGTTGCCGTTCTACCTGTGGGGCATGGCGTGGTGGCTGGGCAGCGTGATCCATGAAATCGGCCGCTTCGTCGATTGGGTCTCGCGCGCCGATGCCCTGCTCGTACTGGCGGCAGTGACCGGCTGGATGGCGGCGGAAGTGCACCGGCGTCGCGAATGGACGGCGCTTGCCGTGACGACGTTGCTCGCCCTGATCGCCGCCGTGCCGCTGGCGCTGCTGCAGAGCGACGCACACGGACAACCGTTCGCGGGCCATGGCGTGTGGGCGTGGCTTATCTATGCGGTGCTTGGCATACGCAGCCTGATCTGCCTGCGCCGCAGCGAGCATCCGCTGGCGGGATGGGCGCAGTTCGCCTGGTTGCTGATCTGGCCGATGGTGTTGTCCTTGTTGCTCGATTGGCTGGGCCGCCGCTACGCGCTGGCCGAAGGCTGGCATCTGCTGGGCGTCGCCGCGCCCTGGCTGGCGATGCTGGCGCTGAGCCTGTACCGCTGGCCATGGCTGTCCGCGCCGCAAGGCGAACGCTTCGATGGGTGGCGCCGCGCGCTGCAAGTGGTGTACATCGCCCTGCTCGGCGTCATGTGGCTGATGGCGCTGCTGTCGTCGGGCGCGGCATCGCCGTTGCCGTGGCTGCCGCTTCTCAACCCGGTCGAACTGGCGCAGCTGGCCTTCATCGTGCTGCTGGCCGTCTGGCTGTCTTCGGACGGCATACGTGAGGGCTGGGGCCAACGCCGTCCGCTGGTGATCTCGTTGCTCGGATTCGGCCTGATTACCGCGAGCGTGCTGCGCAGCGTCCACCACTGGGGCGGCATCGCGTGGAGCGACGCGATGCTGTCCACCAGCCTCGCGCAGACCAGCCTGACGGTCACGTGGAGCGTGCTCGGCGTGATCGGCTGGGTGCTGGGTTCGCGGCGCGGACAGCGCACGCTGTGGCTGGCCGGCGCGGTGTTGATGGGCGTCGTGCTGCTGAAGCTGCTGCTGGTGGATCGCGGCAATCTCGGCGATGCGCTCGGCATCGCTTCGTTCATCGCTTACGGGCTGCTGTGCACGGTGGTGGGCTATTTCGCGCCGGTGCCGCCGCGTCGCGGCGAACCGGCGCCCCTGCAGGATGCATCCGCATGAAGAAGCTTGTCTGGCTTGCGTTGTTGCCGTTCGCCGCCGCCGCCGCCGGGCCGCGCGAGGATTTCGCGTGGCAGTGGCCGGTGCATACCACCGAAAACACAGGCGCGTACCGCATCGTGATCGACGACGCGGTGTACGAACACCTGCGCACTGCCGACCTGCGTGACCTCGACGTCATCGACGCGGAGGGTCACACGGTGCCCGCTGCGTTGATCGCCCCGGAGAACGCGTCGCCCGCGTTTGACTGGCAGCCGGCGCCCTGGTTCGAGCTCCCCAGTGCGCAGTCGACCGTCAACGTGGCGGCCATCAGCGAAATCGCGCGCGACGGCAGCGTGCGGCGCGTGGAATGGCAGGCCGCGCAAGCCGGCGTGCCGGACATCCTGATCGACGCCAGCCAGGTTGGAAAGCCGTTGCAATCGCTGCAAGTGCAGTGGGCGGCGGGGCAGGCGCCGTTCGATCACGCCTATCGCGTGTCGGTTTCGGATGATCTCCGGGAGTGGCGCGAAATCGAGGAAGACGCCCATCTGATCGAGCTGGGCAACGAAGAAGGCCAGCGCGTGCTGCGTGATCGCATCGCGCTGCCGGATCTCCGGGCACGCTATGTCCGGCTGACGCCGGCAGGCGCGCGCACTGCGGCGTTGAAGCTGACGTCGGTACGCGTGGCGGTGGCGGCTGCGGCTTCCGATGCAGCCGACTGGCGCTGGCGCATGTTGCAGGGGCGTCGCGTCGAGAGCACGGACGGACAGGTGCATTTCGAGTTCACGCTGGATGGGCGCTTTCCGATTGCGCGCGCCGATGTCCAGCTTCCCGGCAACCACTCGCAGCAATGGCGGCTTGAATCGCGCGATGGCGACACCGCACCGTGGCGGGCGGTGACGGCGCCCTGGGATGCCTACCAGGTGCAGGACGCGCGCGGCAGCAGCCGATCGCCTGCGCGTGAACTCGGCGCGATCAACCGTGATCGTCAATGGCGGTTGAGCACGGCGCAGTTCCCGGGCAGCGGAGCACCGGAACTCAGGTTGGGCTATCGGCCGGAAACGCTGGCTTTTGTCGCGCAGGGGCAGCCGCCCTATGTGCTGGTCGCCGGCAGCGCGCGCGCGACGCGGGCGGAAGCGTCGGTGGAAGCGATGTTCGACGCCTTGCGCGCGCAGCGCGGACAGGCCTGGGAGCCGTCGCTCGCCACACTGGGCCCACGCGATGTGCTGGCGGGCTCCATCGCCCTCGTCCCCGCAAAGCCGGAACGCGACTGGAAAGCCTGGCTGCTGTGGGGCGTGCTGATTGCCGGCGCCGTGCTGGTCACCGGTTTCGCGCTGAGCCTGCTGCGCAAGCCGGCATCGTGAAAACCGCGCCGCGTTTGCGGCCGTGGCATGCAGCCGGGACAATGGGCGCTTTCCCGTCTGAAGGAACGTCCATGTCCATCGTCCGCATGTCCGATCTCGATCTCGCAGGCAAGCGCGTCCTGATTCGCCAGGATCTGAATGTGCCGATCGAGGACGGGCGCATCACCTCGGAGCAGCGCATCACCGCCTCGCTGCCCACCTTGAAGCTGGCGCTGCAGAAGGGCGCGGCGGTCATGGTGATGTCGCATCTCGGACGACCGAAGGAAGGCGTATGGAGCGAAGCCGACTCCCTTGCGCCGGTCGCCGCGCGCCTGTCCGCGCTGCTCGGCCAGGACGTGCAGCTGATCAAGGACTGGCTGGAGGGCGTCGATGTCGCTCCGGGCCAGCTCGTGCTGCTCGAAAACTGCCGCATGAACGTGGGCGAGGGCAAGGATGACGAAGCCTTGTCGAAGCAGTATGCGGCGCTGTGCGACGTGTTCGTCATGGATGCGTTCGGGACGGCCCACCGTGCACAGGCCTCCACGCATGGCGCCATCCGCTTCGCCAAGGTCGCCGCCGGCGGGCCGTTGCTGATGGCTGAACTCGATGCACTGGCCAAGGCCCTGCACGAACCCGCGCGTCCCTTGCTCGCCATCGTGGCCGGCAGCAAGGTGTCGACCAAGCTTGAACTGCTGTCGAACCTCGTCGGCAAGGTCGACCAGCTGATTGTCGGCGGCGGCATCGCGAACACCTTCATCGCCGCGATGGGACACAACGTCGGCAAGTCGCTGGTGGAGAACGATCTGATGGACACCGCCAAGGCAATAATGGCCGATGCCAGATCGCGCGGCGCGGATATTCCCGTGCCGGTGGACGTCGTGGTGGCGCCGGCATTCGCCGCCGATTCGCCCGCCACGATCAAGCCGGTCGATCAGGTCTCGGACGACGACATGATTCTCGACATCGGCCCGGACACCGCCGCGCGCTACGCACTGATGATCGCCGATGCCGGGACTGTCGTCTGGAACGGTCCGGTCGGTGTGTTCGAGTTCGACGCGTTCGGCAATGGCACGCAGACGCTTGCGCGCGCGATTGCACAGTCGGATGCGTTTTCGATTGCCGGTGGCGGCGACACGCTCGCGGCCGTGGACAAGTACGGCATCGCCGACGATGTCAGTTACATCTCCACCGGCGGCGGCGCATTCCTCGAGTTCCTCGAAGGCAAGACGCTGCCCGCGGTCGCCGCCCTGGAGGCGCGCGGACAGTGACGCGTTCGACCCTGTTCTTCGATCTCGACGGCACGCTCATCGATTCGGTCGTCGGGATCACGCGGTGCGTGGCCTATGCACTGGAGCAACTGCAGCACCCGGTCCCGAGCGAGGCCGAACTGCGCGGCTGGATTGGTCCCTCGTTGCGGACCAGTTTCACGCCGCTGCTGCGGGATGCCGAACGCGTGGAGCAGGCGGTGGCGCATTATCTGGTCCGATTCGAATCCGAGGGCTGGTCAGAGCACGTCGTCTACGAAGGCATCGGTGAAGTCGTGCAGCGATTGCATGCCGCGGGCCATCGCCTGGCGGTCGTGACGGCGAAGAACGAGCCGCATGCGCGCAAGATCATCGGGCATCTGCCTTTCGGCGACTGCTTCGATGACATCATCGGCGCGACCGCCGATGGCAGCCGCAGCCACAAGCCCGAATTGATTGCCGAAGCGCTGGATCGCCTGTCGGTCACTCCGGAACACTGCTGGATGATCGGCGACCGCCGCATGGACATCGAAGGCGCGCGCCATCATGGAATGCGCAATGTCGGTGTGCTGTGGGGATTCGGCGATGAAGCCGAACTGCGCGCGGCCGGCGCCGGAAATCTTGCCCGCGTTCCCGACGATCTGCCGACGCTGCTGGCTGCCTGAAGCCGCCGCCGGCATGCTGCGCGTGCGTGCCGGAACATGGCGATGAATCCGCGCATCGCCGGTGTGCGGACGCAACACCTGTCGCGTTCACGAGACCAAAAAAATACCAGTATCCGACGCGTCTGGTTGAACAGAAATGCCTTGAAAACAGCGGTTTCGTGACATCGCGGCCGGTTGTCCCCGGACGCGCTCATCGCCGTGCGTCGCAGCTGCATCGCCACGTCCGACGGGTGTGGTAGCGTTTGCGCGATTTTTACCGGACAGCACCATGACCGAACGCCAGCGCCGCACCAAGATCCTTGCCACCCTCGGGCCCGCTACCGATCCGCCGGGCGTACTGGATGAACTGTTCCGTGCGGGCGTCAACGTGGTGCGCCTGAATTTCTCCCACGGTGATCCGTCCGGACAGGCCAAGCGCGCGGCGGCCGTGCGCGCCGCCGCGGGGCGCGTGGGTGCGGAAGTCGGCATCCTCGCGGATCTGCCGGGTCCGAAGATCCGCATCGAACGCTTCGCCGAAGGCAAGATCGTGCTGAAGACCGGCGCGCGCTTCGATCTGGTCGCCAGCCCCGATGCACCGGCCGGCGACGTCACCCAGGTGGGCGTCAGCTACCTGGGGCTGCCGGGCGATGTCGGTCCGGGCGACGTGCTGCTGCTTGATGACGGCCTGATGCAACTGCGCGTCGAACGCGTAGAAGGCGAGCGCATCGTCACGTCCGTACTCAACGACGGCGTGCTGTCCGATCGCAAGGGCCTCAACAAGCAGGGCGGTGGACTGTCGCTCGGCGCGCTGACCCAGCGCGACAAGGAACTGATCGCGATCGTTGCCGAGATCGGCGTGGACTTCATCGCCGTGTCGTTCTGCCGCAACGCCGAAGACATGAATGAAGCGCGCCGCATCGCACGCGAGCATGGCAGCGATGCCCAGCTGGTTTCCAAGATCGAGCGCACCGAGGCGATCGAGAACCTGGCGGAAATCGTCGAAGCCAGCGATGTGGTGATGGTCGCCCGTGGCGATCTGGGCGTGGAAATCGGCGATGCCGAGTTGCCCGGCCTGCAGAAGAAGATCATCCGCGAGTCGCTCGCGCGCAATCGCGTCGTGATTACCGCCACGCAGATGCTGCAGTCGATGGTGGACAGCCCGATTCCGACCCGCGCCGAAGTGCTCGACGTGGCCAACGCCGTGATCGACGGTACCGATGCCGTGATGCTTTCGGCCGAAACCGCGGCCGGCAGTTATCCGGTCAAGGCGGTCGAAGCGATGGCCCGCATCTGCCTCGGCGCGGAAAAGCAGTTCGAGACCGACACCGATTTCGAGAAGGCGCCGCGTGATCTGGCGCGCGCGGATCAGGCGATCGCGATGGCCGCGATGTTCCTCACCGAACACATCGGTGTTCGCGCGATTGTCGCGATGACCGAATCGGGCGGCACCGCCCGCTACCTGTCGCGGTTCCGTGCGCGCGCACCGGTGTACGCGTTCTCGCGCCACGATGGGGCGCGCCGCCAGATGGCGTTGATGCGCGACGTGTTCCCGATTGCCTTCGACAGCCGTGGACTCGCTCCGCGCGAAGCCGCGCGCGAAGCGACGCGTTGCCTGTACGACCGCAAGCTGCTCGGCGAAGCGGACCGCATCATCTTCACCAGCGGCGACCACATGGAAAAGCACGGCGCCACGAACACGCTGCGACTGCTCCAGATCGATCAACAAGGCCAGGTCGAGGGTCTCGGCGAGTTGTAATGCGGCCGCGCGCGGGCATCGACACCATTCCGGGACGCATCGGAATGTGGCGATGGCATCCGGCGCCTGCGGTCGTTGCCACACAGCCGAAGCGCAGCGTCCGGCACGCAAGCCCGCCTGACCGCTTCGGCAAGTGGGCTATAATTGGTATCTTTCCCGCCGCTCCTCCAGGACTTACATGAGCATCGAACAGCTTGCCGAAACCGCCCAGGCCATGGTGGCCGCGGGCAAGGGCATCATCGCGATTGACGAATCCACCAGCACCATCGCCAAGCGTTTCGCGGCCGTGGGCGTGGAGAACACCGAAGAGAACCGCCGTGCGTATCGCGAGCTGCTGCTGACCACGCCGAAGCTGAGCGACTACATCTCCGGCGCGATCCTCTATGACGAAACCCTGCGCCAGTCCACCAAGGACGGCGTGCCGTTCGCCAAATACATGGCGCAGCACGGCATCATCCCGGGCATCAAGGTCGACAAGGGCACGCATCCGCTGGCCGGCTGCCCGGGCGAAGTGGTCACCGAAGGCCTCGATGGCCTGCGCGACCGCCTGAAGGAGTACTACGCACTCGGTGCGCGTTTCGCCAAGTGGCGCGCGGTGATCAACATCGGCGACGACATTCCGACCGGTACCTGCATCGAAGCCAACGCGCATGCGCTGGCGCGCTATGCGGCGCTGTGCCAGGAAGCCGGCCTCGTGCCGATGGTCGAGCCGGAAGTGCTGATGGATGGCGAGCACGACATCCAGACCTGCTATGAAGTGACCGAAGCCGTGTTGCGTTCGCTGTTTGCCGCGCTGTACGAGCACAACGTATTGCTGGAAGGCACCATCCTGAAAGCATCGATGGTCGTGCCCGGCAAGGATTGCCCCGATCAGGCGGACGTCGAGGAAGTCGCCGAATCCACCGTCATGTGCCTGAAGAGCACCGTGCCGGCGATTCTGCCGGGCATCGTGTTCCTGTCGGGCGGCCAGAGTGACGAGGACGCCACCGCACACCTGGACGCCATGAACCGTCTGGGCGCGCTGCCGTGGCCGCTGTCCTTCTCGTACGGTCGTGCCATGCAGCAGGCCGCACTGAAGCTGTGGTCCGAAGACCTCAAGGGCAACTTCAGCAAGGCGCAGTCCACCGTCTATGCGCGTGCCAAGGACAACGGCCTGGCCGCGCTGGGCAAGTGGGAAGGCTGATAGCAGTCTTTCCAGGGAATCCGCGAAACGCCGGCCTCGTGCCGGCGTTTTTCGTTTGCGCCGTTGGATACCGCGCCACCGGGCTGGACTCCCGCTGAACTCCTGCGTGCCCGGCAACTGGTGGCCTCTTATATAGTTGCCTAGGCATCTATATCATAGGCAGCCATGACGGACGCCTGCTCCCCCTCCAGCCTCGGTTATCTGATCGCCGACCTCAGCCGCCTGTATGGCCGCGTATTCGATCGCCGCGCCGCGCATCTCGGCCTGACCCGCGTGCAATGGCGCGCGCTCAAGCGCATTCACCAGGACGAAGGGCTGACCCAGGCGGCACTGGCCGATGTCATGGACCTTGAACCCATCGCGGTGGGGCGCGTGGTGGACCGCCTGCAGAAGGCCGGATTCGTCGAACGCCGCGCGGATCCACAGGATCGCCGCTGCTGGCGATTGCACCTGCTGCCGCAATCGACCGCCTTGATGGACGAAGTCGAGGCCGTCGCCACCGGCCTGCGCGAGGACAGCCTCGCCGAAGTCGGTGATGAAGATCTGCAGACCACGCTGAAGGTGCTGTCGCAGATTCGCGAAACCCTCTCCCAGCTCGATCGCGCCAGTCGCGGCGAGTCCTCCCTCCGCAAAACCTGACCCCACCCCATGACCACCAAGATCAATCCCGCTGCCGAGCAGACGGCCCAGGCCCCCGTTTCCAAGCGTCGCCGCGTTCCGCTCTGGCTGTGGATCGCGGCGCCTGCCGCGGTGCTCGGCTTTTTTGCGTGGGAATTCGTCATCTCCAGTCGCGAAGTCAGCACCGACAACGCCTACGTCAAGGCCGAGCGCATCCTGATTGCACCGCAGGTCGGCGGCCGCGTGGTGGAAGTGGCGGTCAGCCAGAACCAGGTCGTGAAGAAAGGCGATCTGCTGTTCCGCATTGATTCCGAGCCGCTCGAACTGGCGATTGCGCAGAACGAAGCGACGCTCGCCTATGTGGCGAACACCACGTTGGCCAGTCGCGCGAAGGTCACCGGTGCGGGCAGTTCGGTGACTGCGGCGCGCGAAACCCTCGCCTGGGCGCAACGCGATCTGGCGCGCATGCAGCAGCTCGCACGCCAGCAGCTCGTCGCGCGCAAGATGCTCGACGACGCGCGTCATGCGGTCGAGGAAGCCAAGACCGATCTCGCCGATGCGATCGCGTCCGAAACCGAAGCCAACGCCGTGCTGAGCGGCAACGCGCGCACCCCGCTGCAGGATCTGCCGGGGTATCGCGGCGCCATGGCGATGCTGGCCAAGGCGAAGCTCGACCTCGCGCACGCGGAAGTGCGCGCGCCGGTGGACGGCATCATCGGCCTGCACGATCTGCAGGTCGGCGAGTACATCAACGTCGGACAGAGTGCGATGCCGCTGGTGGCAACCGCGCCGATCTGGATTGAAGCCAACTTCAAGGAAACCGATCTGACGAAGATGCGCGTGGGCCAGCCGGCGCTCATCGAAGTCGACAGCTATCCCGGCGTGAAGTGGCATGCGCACGTGGCGTCGATCTCGCCTGCCTCGGGCGCGGAGTTCAGCGTGTTGCCGCCGCAGAACGCCACGGGCAACTGGGTCAAGATCGTGCAGCGCATTCCGGTGCGTCTGGAGATCGACGACGCACAGCGTGCGGACGCGCCCCAGTTGCGTGCCGGCATGAGTGCGGAAGTGAAAGTCGAACTGCGCGACGACGCCGGTGCCGGCGCCAGCAAGGCAACGGCCGCGCGCTGATTGTTTGCTAACGTCATTCCGGGCGTCGCCGTGTCGTGTGCGGCGCTGTGGTGGAGTCGCCCGCGGTTCGCGGCGCTCGGGGTGACACCTGAATTTCCCGTCGTGCAATCAAGGCGCGACGCTTCGCGGTAAGCCGGATCATGATCAGCCGATTGAAGAAGCAGGACGAGAACGGCGGCAATCGCACGTTGCTGGTGGTGTCGGTGATGCTGGCGACGCTGATGCAGGCGCTGGACACCACCATCGCTAACGTCGCATTGCCGGACATGCAGGGCTCGCTGTCCGCCACGCAGGATCAGGTGTCGTGGGTGCTCACCAGCTACATCGTGGCCGCGGCGATCCTGACGCCGGTCACCGGCTGGCTGGCCGGTCGCCTGGGACGTCGCCGCCTGCTGATCATCGCGGTGGCCGGCTTCACCGTCGCCTCGCTGTTGTGCGGCATCGCGACCGGCATTGGCGAGATGGTGTTCTACCGCATCCTGCAAGGCGTCTTCGGCGCCTCGCTGGTGCCGATCTCGCAATCGCTGCTGCTTGATTCGTTTCCGAAGGAGAAGCACGGCGCCGCGATGGCGATGTGGGGCATGGGCATCATGGTCGGGCCCATTCTCGGTCCGCCGCTGGGTGGATTCCTCACCCAGAACTACAGCTGGCATTGGGTGTTCCTGATCAACCTGCCGATCGGCATCCTTGCGCTGATCGGCATCATGGCCAGCGTGAAGAAGGATGTGCCGCACGAGCGACCGCTCGATGGCATCGGACTGGGCCTGCTTGCACTCGGCATCGGCGCATTGCAGCTGTTCCTCGATCGCGGGCAGGGCGAAGACTGGTTCGGCAGTCTGGAAATCCAGCTGGAAGCGGCCATCGCGTTCCTCGCGCTGTACACCTATGCGTTGTGGTGGTGGCGCAAGCGCGAGCACGCACTCCTCGATCTGAGCCTGCTGAAGAACGGCAATTTCGCCGTTGGCTGCGCGTTGATTTTCATCGTCGGCATCGTGCTGTTCGCGACGCTCGCGCTGCTGCCGCCCTACCTGAGCACGCTGATGAACTATCCGGTGCTGACCATCGGCCTGGTGCTGGCGCCCCGTGGCGTCGGCACGATGTTCAGCATGATGATCGTCGGACGGTTGCTGGGGCGTGTCGATGCGCGCGGGCCGATCCTTGTGGGCATGGGCTTGATGGTGTACTCGCTGCACGGCATGACCGAATTCGGGCCGACGGCCTCCATGGCGTCCATCATCTGGCTGGGCATCGCGCAGGGGCTCGGCCTGGGCCTCGTGTTCGTGCCGATTTCAACCGTGGCGTATGCGACGCTCGAGCCGCATCAGCGCACCGAGGCCGCCGGGCTTTTCAGCCTGGTCCGCAACATCGGTTCGTCGGTCGGCATTTCCGTGGTGATGACGCTGCTTTCGCGCGCCGGGCAGATCAACCACGCCGAAATCGGTTCGCGCATTCCCGCATTCGGCGCTGAAACCAGTTTGCTGCCGGCCCTCTGGAATCCGGTGACCACCGCGGGCGCGGCCGCGCTCAACGCGGAAGTGATGCGGCAATCGGCGGCGATCGGTTACCTCAACGACTTCAAGCTGATGATGCTGCTGACGCTGTTGTCGATGCCGCTGGTGTTGTTCATGCAGAGCGGCAAGCACGCGCGCGCCGGCAACGCGGGCGCCGACGCGGCCGCCGCGCATTGACCTGCGACAGGGCGACGAGGCAATGAAGCTGGCCGGCCTGCATCACGTGGCGATCATCGCCTCGGACTACGCGTGTTCGCGCCGCTTCTATGTCGAGGTGCTCGGCCTGCAGGTGATGGCCGAGTCGTATCGCCAGGCGCGCCAGTCGTGGAAGCTTGATATGCGCGTGGATGCGACGACGCAGATCGAGCTCTTCTCGTTCCCTGATCCGCCGCCACGCGTATCGCGGCCGGAAGCGTGCGGGCTGCGGCATCTGGCGTCGCGTCGATGATCTCGACGCCGCGGTCCACCATCTGGCTTCGCACGACGTCGAAGTGGAAGCCATCCGCATCGACGAGTACACCGGCAAGCGCTTCACCTTCTTCGCCGATCCGGACGATCTGCCGCTCGAACTCTACGAAGCCTGAGCATCGCGGCGGCGTGCCGCGATGCGGTGCAGCGGATGGCTCAGCCGAGCGATTCGAGCCACTCGTCGTCCGAACCTTCGTTCACGCCTTCGAACAGCGGCGTCGAGAAATAGCGTTCGCCGGTGTCGGGCAGCATCGCCAGGATGACAGCGCTTTCGCTGGCCTTCTCCGCCACCTGCAATGCTGCGGCGACGGTGGCGCCTGCCGAGATGCCGACGAAGATGCCTTCCTCGGCGGCGAGCCGGCGCGACGTGGCGATTGCGGTCGCATCATCGATCGACAGGATCTCGTCGGCGACTTCCCGGTTCAGCACTTCCGGCACGAAGTCGGGCGTCCAGCCCTGGATCTTGTGCGGCGACCATTCCTTGCCTTGCAGCAGCGGCGCGGCGGCGGGTTCCGAAGCGGTGATGCGGACCTCGGGCCGCGCGGCGCGGAGCACCTCGCCGACGCCGGTCAAGGTGCCGCCCGTGCCCCAGCCGGTCACGAAATGATCCAGCCGGCGTCCCGCGAAATCGCGCAGGATTTCGGCGGCGGTGGTCTGACGGTGGTAGGCCGGATTGGCCGGATTGGTGAACTGGCGCGCGAGGAACCAGCCATGCTTCTTCGCCAGTTCTTCCGCGCGTCGCACCATGCCGCTGCCGCGTTCGGCCGCGGGCGTGAGGATGACCTTGGCGCCGTAGGCGCGCATCAGCTTGCGGCGTTCGATGGAGAACGTTTCGGCCATCGTTGCGACGAACTTGTAGCCACGAGCCGCGGCGACCATCGCCAGTGCGACGCCGGTATTGCCCGACGTGGCTTCCACGATGGTGTCGCCGGGCTTCAGCAGTCCCTTGGCTTCCGCGTCGAGGACGATGGCCAGCGCGAGGCGATCCTTGACCGAACCGCCCGGATTGAACGATTCGACTTTTGCGTACAGCTCGACGCCTTTCGGCGCGAGGCGATGCAGTTTGACGACCGGGGTTCGGCCGATGGTGTCGAGAATGCTGTCATGGATGGCCATGCGGGGAATCTCCAGAAGGTCAGGCGGCGTGCGGGAGGGTAGGCTGCGCCGCGGAATCGAAAGGGAATGTCGAGGTCAGCACGGGCGCGCCGAACCAGTGCAGGTCCACGGCCAGCGCCGCGACCTCGCCGAGTATCAGCAGGGCCGGCGATGCAACGCCGTGGGCGCGTGCGGTGGCAGCGAGCCCGTCGAGCCGGCCTGCGATGACACGCTGGTCATTGCGGGAGCCTCGTTCGATCAACGCGAAAGGCGTGGCGGCCGGACAACCTTCGGTCAGCAACCGTTGCTGGATGTGTTCAAGCCCGGCCACGCCCATGTAGAAGGCCAGGGTCTGCTGCTCCCGCGCCAGCGCGGCCCAGTCCAGCGTGTCCAGGGATTCCCGGCAGTGCGCGGTCACCAGGCGTACGGATTGCGCATGGCCGCGGTGCGTCAGCGGAATGCCGGCATAGGCGGCGCAGGCCACGGCCGCGGTGATCCCCGGCACCACTTCGAAGGCGATGCCATGCGCATGCAAGAACTGCAGTTCCTCGCCGCCGCGCCCGAACACGAACGGATCACCGCCCTTCAGCCGCACCACGCGGCGTCCGGCGCGCGCGTGCTCCAGCATCAGCGCATGGATGTGCTCCTGGCGGATGCTGTGCCCGTTCGCCGATTTGCCTACTTCGATGCGCTGCGCATCGCGGCGTCCCAGTTGCAGTACCTCCGCACTGACCAGACGGTCGTGCAGGATGACGTCGGCCTCGTTCATCGCGCGCAGCGCGTTGAGCGTAAGCAGCCCCGGGTCGCCGGGCCCGGCCCCGACCAGCACGACCGATCCGGCCTGCGGCTCGATATCCGCCGGCGCGTCGAGCGCATCGCGCAGGCAATGCGCCGCCTGTTCGAAGCGCTGCTGGCGCAGCAGGCGGGGCAATGCGCCATCGAGCATCTGTTCGAAGAAGCGCCGCCGTTCGCTGATGTCGGGAAACCGCGCACGGATGCGCTCGCGTTCGCGCCCGAACAGATCGGTGATGGCGCCCCAGCTGTCATCGAGCCAGCTTTCCAGCCGGCGGCGCAGGTGGCGGGCGATCATCGGCGCGCCGCCACCGCTGGAAATCGCGATCTGAAGATCGCCGCGTTGTACGCGTGCCGGCATGTGGATGCTCGACAGCGCCGCATCATCGACCACGTTCGCCCAGCGCTGTCGTCGCTCGGCAGCGTCGGCGACGGCCTGGTTCACGCGCGTGTCGTCGGTGGCCGCAATGACAAACCAGACGACGTCGAGCGCCGTCTCGTCGAACGCGGTCCCGATGTGTTCGATGTCTCCGCTCTCGATCCAGGCCTGCACGCGCGGCGTGACCGCGGGCGCCTGCACGCGCGGACGCGCACCGGCTTCGAGCAAGGCTTCGATCTTGCGTTCGGCCACTGCGCCACCGCCGACCACGAGCACGGCGCGATCCTTCAGATCGGCGAACAGCGGGAACAGGGGAGGGCGGACGCGGGCCACGGCGGCGGGATCGATAAGGGCTCATGACCGTAGCCCCCACGCCTCGGCACAAGGAAATAACTTGCACCCGCTCGCACATGCCTTGAGGTTATGAGGTCCGCGCGTTACGGTTCGGGCAATTCCTCTACAGTCATGGCCTCCCAGGCCGCAAAGCGACTACCGGACACGCTCCATGACGTTGACCCAACTGCGCTACCTGGTGGCGATCGCCGACGCGGATCTGAACATCACGCTGGCGGCGGCCCGCGTGCATGCCACCCAGCCCGGACTGTCCAAGCAGCTCAAGCAGCTGGAAGACGAACTGGGCTTCCTGCTGTTCGTACGCAAGGGACGCAGCCTGGAAGCGGTGACGCCGGCCGGCGAGGAAGTGATCGAGCGCGCGCGCGCCGTGCTGTCGGAAGCCAACAACATCCGCACCTACGCCGCCAACCAGCGCCGCGAAAGCCAGGGCCAGCTGATCCTGGCGACGACGCACACGCAGGCCCGCTTCGTGCTGCCGCCGGCGGTGGCGCGCATCAAGCGTGCGTATCCGCAGGTCAGCGTGCACCTGCAGCACGCGGCCGAAAGCACTGCGCTGGATCTGCTGAGCCAGGGCGACGCCGACATCGCGATCATCAGCACCGCCGGCGACGAACCGCACGGCGGCATCGCGGTGCCGCTGTACCGCTGGCGCCGCCTGGTCATCGTGCCGCGCGGGCATGCGCTGGATGCCGATGGGCCGGCTCCGGGCATGCGAGAACTCGCCGAACAGCCGCTGATCAGCTACGACTCCTCGACGCGTCCGGGTTCGTCGCTGCAACGCGCGTTTGCGAGTGTCGGGCTGGAACCGACGATTGCGGTCACCGCACTGGACGCGGATCTGATCAAGACCTACGTCCGCGCCGGCCTCGGCGTGGGCCTGCTGGCGGAAATGGCCGTGGGCAGCGCCGATACCGATCTGCGCGCGTGGCCGGCGCCGAAGGAAGTGAAGGAATGCATCGCGTGGGCAGTGCTGCCGCGCGAACGCGTGCTGCGCGACTACGCGCTGGAACTGGTGAATGCGCTGGCGCCCCAAGTGGATCGGCGCGACTTGCGCCGCGTCCTCGACGGCAACCAGATTGCCGACTGGCCGCTGCCGCCGACCTGGGAATCGCTGACCCAGACCATCACCACCTGAGTCCCGCCGCGCCCTTGGCAGACGAAGGGTGCAGACCGGAGAATGGCCGGGCTTTGCCGGCGTCTGGCCGGTCCACAGGGAATGCGTGATGAAGCTGATGTCGCGGATGGTGTTGCACCTCTACACCCCCGCTCTGGCGATCGCCGGGGCCGGGCTGGTTTTCGCCGAAGTGGTGAGCCGGTTGAATGTCGGCACATCCGGTCTGACCAGTGGCCGGGTTGCGTCCATCGGTTTCCTGCTGGCGCTCCTCATCGGCACGGGGTGGGCGCTGCATTCGAGTTGGCGGCTGTATCGCTGGACGCTCGGGCGCGAACAGCGCTGCGCCTGCGGAGGACTGATGTCGCGTCCCCGCGTGAACCGTCGCGGCGAGATCTATCGCAAGTGCATCGGCTGCGGCGCGAAGACCTTCGAACACGCGCACTGAGCCCCTCAGCCCGGCTGGCATTCCGCAGGCGCATGCGCGCCGTCCACGCAGACGCGCGGATGTCTGGGCAATCCCGTGCGCACCACCGATTCCCCGGCGCCGATGCTGAAGCGGGTTGTGTGCGCTGGCGTGCACCCGCGGGCTGCCGAATCGCAGGCAGCGTCGAAGACGGCGTAGTGGCAACGACCGCTCGCGCTGGCGAGGCAAGCGAAGCGGCCTTTGCCATCGGTGACGCGTACCTGGCTGTGCAGGCGATCGATGGAGCCGGCGCTGTCGCGGACGGTGGAGGTCAACGTCGGCGAATCGTCGCAACCGAACAGCGACAGCACGATTGACAGGGTAACGGTAAGCAGGCGCATGGCGACCTCGCGGGATTCAGGCTTCACATGCCACGGAACAGCGACATGAACGCCTGGCTGACGGTGAGTGTTTCCGGGCGCTGCCGGAGCTTGAGCAGGCCGCGGCCGGTGTCGTCACGGGTGACCGAGGCGACCGATTTCAGGTTGACGATCGTGGAGCGGTGGATCTGCCGGAACGTATTGGGATCCAGGCCTTCGAGCAGATCGCGCAGCGAGGTGCGCAACAGCGCCTCGCCTTCGGCGGTGACGACGGTGGTGTATTTGTTGTCGGCGCGGAAGTAGGCGACGTCTTCGACCAGAATCAGTCGCGTTTCCTTGCCGGCACTGGCGGTGATCCACACCAGTGGCGGTTGCGCATTGCGCGGCGATTGCGCACGCAACTGGTTGAGCAGCGCGGCCAGCGTATCGGCATCCGGATGTGCGCCGCTGCGCTGCCGCAAGCGTTGCACCGTGGTCTGCAGGCGTTCGCGCGTGATCGGCTTGAGCAGGTAATCGACCGCACCCTGTTCGAAGGCATCGATGGCGTACTGATCGTAGGCGGTGACGAAAACGACCTGGGTGGCCGGGCTGGCCTCGGGCAGCGCGGCGGCGACATCCATGCCGGTCAATCCCGGCATGCGGATGTCGAGGAACGCGAACTCCGGCTGATGTTCGGCGATGGCTTCCAGCGCGCTCGCGCCGTCTTCGCATTGCGCCACCAGTTGCAGCTCGGGCCAGACGTCGCGCAGCAGTGAAGCCAGCGCGGTGCGCAGCAGTTCCTCGTCCTCGGCAATGACGGCCTTAGCCATGTCCGGCTCCGGTGTGCGCCAGCGGCAGGTTCAGCGTCGCCGCCACGCCCTGGGGAAAGTTGGAAATGATCGAGAAGGACGCGTCGTTGCCATAGGTCAGGCGCAGGCGTTCGCGCACGTTCTTCAGGCCGATTCCGGTGCCGCTGTTCTGGCTGCCGAAGCCCTGTCCATCGTCGGCGACAGTGATCGCCACCTGCCGATCATGCCGGCGTGCCAGCACCCAGATCGTCCCGCCGCCCGGCTTCGGTTCCAGCCCGTGCTTGATTGCGTTCTCCACCAGCGTCTGCAGCATCATCGAAGGCATCGGCACGTCGCGCAGCGATTCGGGAATGTCGACCTGCGTCTGCAGACGCGCACCCATGCGGATTTTCAGGATTTCCAGATAGGCGTCGGCGCGTTCCAGTTCTTCGCCGAGCGTGGACATCGCGTCCTCGGCGCGGGGCAACGAACGGCGCAGGTACTGGATCAGATGGCCGAGCATCAGATCCGCGCGCGCGGGATCCGTTCGCGTCAATACCTGCGCGCTCGCCAGCGTGTTGTAGAGGAAGTGCGGTTCGACCTGCGCCTGCAGCAGGTTGAGGCGGGCGACCGTCAGTTCTTTCTCGGTGATGGTCTGCGCGGTATCGACTTTTTCCTGCCGACGCCGTTCGCCGACGCGGCGCGCGAGCGCGCGGGCCAGCGCTTCGGCGTTCTCCAGATTGGTGCCGTCGTCCACCTTCAGCATGTCGCTCCACGCGCTGGCATCGGGCTCGCACAGCAGCGACACACTGCACGTGCCCGCACCCGGGGTGACCGTCGCCAGAATCTGGTTGCGGCGCGTGCCGAAACGCGCGAACAGGTTGTAGCGGCCGGGCCGCCCGTGCCCGTAGGGATCGAGCCGCTGCAGCTTCGCGCGCACCTGCAGACTGTCGCGCGCACTTTCGACTTCCTCCACGCGCGGCAGTTCGCGCACGGCGGCATCGACCAGCAGGAAAGCCTCGTCGGCCTCGAACGGAATCTCGATCTGGCGGCGATGGCGGTTGGACAGGCTCTGGTGATCCAGCCGGCCGGCAATCAACCCGACGCGCCGAATGTGCGAGAGCGTGCTGATCACCACCGCAACCGTGACCAGCATCAGCAGGATGGCGAACACCGGGCCGGGGCCGCGATCGTCGCCGAACACATTGAGCATTCCGCCCCAGAGCAGGGCGGCAATCATCGCGACTACGGCCCAGGCGGCGAGGATGCGGAGGATGAAAAAGAGGCTGGGGAACACGTGACGGCCCGCGCTGTGGATTGCCGCGGAGCATAGCCCTCCC
>JAEZYE010000057.1 GCA_023419315.1 Pseudomonadota bacterium | reverse complement strand
CACGCCAATCGGTGCCGGGCACAAAAAAGGCCGGAAGCCCTGCGGGCATTCCGGCCTGTTTCGTCGTGCGGTACATCCTGAAAATGGTGGAGGTGGGCGGAATTGAACCGCCGTCCGAAGGCACTCCATCCCCGGTCCTACATGCTTATCCCGCCGTTAGATCTCGTCCCGAGGCAGCACGGAGGGCAAAGCGCACCGCGGGACCAGCCTGTTAGAGGTTGACCGGGCGCTGACAGGCGGCGACTCCCGGCGATTCCGTGATAATGACCCTACGCTGCGAGCACGGACACAAGCAGTTTCGGGGCTTACGCCTTAAGCGGCGAGAGCGTAGTTGTCGTCGTTGGCAACTAGAGTTTTGCCGCTGGATTAACGAGGAAAGCTGCCCCCTCGGCATGCACCAGGAAACTTCGCAACCCCCGTCGAAGCCAGTGCACCCCCGGGGAAAAACAAGTTCCTGACGCCGGCAAGTGTAGGGGCGGGGGGGGAGCGCTTACAAGCTCGACCGTTGCGGCGGGTCAACGCGGCTTCACCCGCCTGGGGGATGGCAGTCGCACCTGCGAAGCGGCGCGTTACGCGTCCTTGTTGTGCTGGCGCATCACGCGCGCCTTCTCGCGCGCCCAGTCGCGCTCCCTGCTGGTGGCGCGCTTGTCGTGGCTCTGCTTGCCCTTCGCCAGCGCCAGTTCGGTCTTGACCTTGTTGCCCTTCCAGTACAGCGCGGTGGGCACGAGGGTATAGCCGTCGCGCTCGACCTTGCCGATGAGTCGATCGATTTCGTGCCGGTGCAGCAGCAGTTTGCGCGTGCGACGGTCATCGGCCACCACATGGGTGGACGCCTGGATCAGCGGGGTGATCTGGGAACCGAACAGGAAGATTTCGCCATTGCGGATCGTCGCGTAGCTTTCGCCGATGTTGGCGCGGCCGGCGCGGATGGCCTTCAACTCCCAGCCTTGCAGCGCCATGCCCGCCTCGAAGCGATCTTCCAGGTGGTACTCGTGGCGAGCGCGCTTGTTCAACGCAATCGTGCCAGTTGCTTTATTCTTGTCCGGTTTCTTGCCCATCCGTTTATTGTCGCCGAAGGCGGAACCACAAGCGAGCCAAATGCCCACCATCCGCCGTAGCGCTCTGGTCGAACATTCCGCCTGTCGCATGTTCGACCTCGTCAACGATGTCGCCGCCTATCCCCGTCGCTTCGACTGGTGCAAGGGCGCGGAGATCATGGAATCCGGGGAACAGCGCCTGGTGGCGCGGCTCGATCTGGGGCTGGGCTCGCTGCGGACCTGGTTCACCACCGAGAACACGCTGGAGCGACCGCACCGGATCGACATGAATCTGGTCGACGGGCCGTTCCGCAAGCTGCATGGCCAGTGGGATTTCCACGCGCTGGATGAAAGTGCGTGCAAGGTGAACCTGACGCTGGAGTTCGAACCGTCGAGCCGATTGCTGTTGCCGGCGCTGTCGCTGGGCTTCCAGGGGTTGGCCGACCGCATGGTGGACGACTTCGTCCGCGTTGCGGATCGGGGTGGCTGAGATGCGGGTCCAGGTCATCCGCGCCTGGCCGCATCGGCATGAACTGGCGGAACTGGAGTTGCCGGAAGGCGCATGCGTCAGGGACGCGGTATCGGCAGCGGGATTCGCCGCGGATGCGGAGATCAGCGGCTATGCCGTGTTCGGTGAAGCGGTGGAAGCGGACGCAGCGCTGCGTGAAGGCGATCGCCTGGAACTGCTGCGTCCGTTGTTGATTGATCCCAAGGAAGCGCGCCGGCGTCGGGCGCGCCGTTGACCTCAGCGACCGCCGCGACCCTTCTTCTTGTCCTTGGCGAGGTTGCCGAAGCGGCCCAGATCACGTGACAGCTGCAGATCGTTTTCCGGGAAGTATTCGCCTTCCCAGCTCGCCAGCGTGTCGCCCTGGAAATGCAGCGTCAGCGTCTTGACCTCGGTCGTGCCGCGGCGGTTGGTTCGCTCGCTGGCCGCGTAATCCCAGCGCTGGGCATGGAACGGATCCGCGATGGACGGGCTGCCGATGAGCGCCTGTACCTGCTGTTTGCTCTGGCCGACCTGCAATTGATCCACGGCGGCCTTGTCGAGCAGGTTGCCCTGGTAGATCGGTTGCTTGTAGAGGATGCCGCAACCGGCAGTCAGGGAGGCGAGGGCGGCAACCAGCAGGAATTTGCGCATGGGTCGGCTGAAGGTGGAAAACAGGCCGGATGATACACTCCCGCGGCCGCCGCAACCCAGGAATCAGGCAGCGGGCATTAAACCGGTAATGAACGGAGACGCCGATGGAATCCCAAGATCTACGCAAGGTCGGCCTGAAGGTCACCCACCCCCGGATGCGCATCCTGGAGCTTCTCGAGCAGAAGACTGCGCACCACCACCTCACCGCCGAAGACATCTATCGGCAACTGCTCGAACACGGCGATGAAATCGGCTTGGCCACGGTGTACCGCGTGCTGACCCAGTTCGAAGCCGCCGGTCTGGTGCTCAAGCACAACTTCGAGGGCGGCCAGGCCGTCTACGAACTGGATCGCGGCGGCCATCACGACCATATGGTCGATGTCGACACCGGCAAGATCATCGAGTTCGAAAGCGCCGAAATCGAGAAGCTACAGCGCGAAATCGCCGCCAGGCACGGCTACATCCTGGAAGAGCATTCGCTGGTGCTGTACGTGCGCAAGAAGCGCTGACCGCGTGGCCGACGGTTATCGGTTCGTCGCCGATTGCTTTGCCGTCGAAGCAGGCGACGACGCGGAAACCAATCCCGGACGCAGCGGGCGACAGTTGGGCCAGTGGCTGGTTGAACAGCTTGGGCCACTCGGTTATCCCGACGTCGAAATGCAGCCGGATGATTGGGGCTGGCGGGTGATCTGCAGGCGCCAGCCGTTTCCGCTGTGGATCGGTTGCGGCAACGTGGACGCTGAGCCGGTGGCGACCGAGGGTCCCTCGGCCAAAAACCGGCCCGTCTGGCATTGCTTCGTCGTGGCCGAGCCCGGATGGACCATCTGCTGGTTCAAGGCGTCGCAAGTGGAAGAGGAACGCGACGCGCTCGATCAACGGCTCGCGCGCCTGCTGCGGGAAACGCCGGGCATCCGCCTGCTTGCGGAATCGGAAGCGCCCTGATTGTCCGGCGCTGCGTTGCGCGGTCCCGGCGGGCCCCGCGTCGGGCAAGTCGTGAATGGCCGGGAATGAAACCCGCGATGCACGCTCCGGCGGATCCGCCGGAGGGCCGAAGTCTCAGCTCACGTCCGCCAGCAACCGCTTGGCCGCCGCATGGGCTTCCTTGCTGACTTCCACGCCGCCGAGCATGCGCGCCAGTTCTTCCTGTCGCTGCCGCGCATTCAACAGTTCAACCGCGCTCTGGGTCATGCCTTCCACCGGCGCCTTGCTGACGCGGTAGTGCGCGTGGCCTTGCGCCGCCACCTGCGGCAGATGGGTCACGCACAGCACCTGCCGCTGGTTTCCCAGTGCACGCAATTTCTTGCCGACGATATCGGCGACCGCGCCGCCAATGCCGGAATCCACTTCGTCGAAGACCATCGTCGGCACGGCGTCCACGCCGAGCGCGGCCACTTCAATCGCCAGCGAAACGCGCGAGAGTTCGCCGCCCGAGGCCACCTTGCGCAGCGGGCGCGGCGGTTGGCCGGCATTGGCGCCCACCAGAAATTCAACGCGCTCGGCGCCGGCCGCGTCCGGCCGCTCTTCCGCGCCGGTTTCCAGTTCGATTTCGAAACGCCCGCCGCCCATGCCGAGCTCGGCGATGAGTGCCGTCGTAGCCTTGCCGAGATCCTTGGCAGCGCGCTGGCGCGTCCGGCTCAATCGCGCGGCGGCGTCCTTCCATTGCTGGCGCGCCTGCTCGATTTCCTGGTTGAGCCCGAGCAATCGTTCGCCCGCGCCGCGCAGGCTGTCGAGTTCGGCTGCAATGGTGTCGCGCACGCGGGCCAGTTCGTCCGGCGTCGTGCGGTGCTTGCGTGCCAGATCGTGGATGCGGCCCAGCTTGCGCTCGAGATCTTCGAACTGCTCCGGATCCGCGTCGAGGTCGTCGCGGATCTGGCCGAGCAGGGCGAGCGCTTCATCGATCTGGATGTGGGCGCCTTCCAGCAACCCGTCCACTTCGCCGAGACGCGCCTCGTGCTGCGTGAGGCGGGAAAGGTCGCCGCGCGTCTGCTGGAGCTGGCGGGACAGCGAAGGCGCTTCGTCGCCGCCGAGCCGCGACAGCGCGTCGTCGCATGCCTGGATCAATCCGGCCGCGTGCGCCTGGCGGCGATGGGTCGAGACGAGGTTTTCGATGGCGGCGGGCGCGAGTTCCTCCCGCGCGAGTTCGGCCAGCTGGTGTTCGAGGTAGTTGATGCGGTCCGAGACATCGCCCTGCCGCGACAGTTGTTCGCGTTCCTGCAACAGCGTCGACCAGCGCGCCGCCGCATTGGCGACCGCCGAGCGCTCCTTTTCATTGCGCGCGTAGCCGTCCAGCAGATCCCGCTGGCTGGTCTTGTCCATCAATGCCTGGTGTTCGTGCTGGCCGTGGATTTCGACCAGCCGGCCGGCGAGTTCGGACAACTGGCCGAGGGTGACGCTGCGGCCGTTGATCCATGCGCGCGAGCCGCCGTCGGCGCGGATCACGCGGCGAAGCTGGCAGGCGCCGTCATCATCCAGTTCGTGCTCGGCGAGCCACGCCAGTGCGGGCGCACCCGCCTGCAATGCAAATTCCGCGGACAGCTCGGCGCGTTCGGCGCCATGCCGCACGACGCCGCTGTCTGCGCGCAACCCGGACAGAAATCCCAGCGCATCGACCAGCAGCGATTTGCCGGCGCCGGTTTCTCCTGAAATGACGGTCATGCCCTCGCCGAACTCCAGTTCGGTGGCGCGGACGACGGCGAAATCCTTGATCGCGAGATGTCTGAGCATGGACGTATTGTAAGCGTGGCCCGGGGCCGGCCAGCGGGACGGCGAGCCTCGCCCGCGACCGTCGCACGGCCTGCGAATGCGGGCGCGGGGGCGGCTGCCGCGCGGCTTGCGGTCGCGCCGCGCTGGCACACACAATGCGGCCAGCATGACGTCTTCGCCTTCCGATGCTTCGCTGGACCCACGCGCCCGCCAACTGCTGCGGGCGCTGATCTCGCGCTATATCCGCGATGGCGAGCCGGTGGGATCGCAGACGCTCGCGCGCCACGCGGGCCTGGACGTTTCGCCGGCGACCATCCGCAACATCCTGGCCGAGCTGGAAGAAGTCGGCCTGCTCAGTTCGCCGCATACCTCGGCCGGGCGCGTGCCCACCGCACAGGGGTACCGCGTGTTCGTCGACAGCCTGGTGCAGGTCAAGGCGCTGCCGGAAGGCGAGATCAGCCGGCTGCGCGCGGAGCTGCCGTCTGGCGCCGGTACGCAGGCGTTGCTGGGCAATGCCTCGGAACTGCTGTCGGCGATGACGCACTTCGTCGGGGTGGTGTCCGCGCCCAAGCGCGAGCAACTGGCGTTCCGCTATATCGATTTCGTGCCGCTGGATGGACGCCGGTTGATGGCCATCGTGGTGTTCGCCGACAACGATGTGCAGAACCGCGTGATCGAGCCGCGCCGCGTGTATGACCGCTCCGAACTGGAGCGCATTTCGAACTACCTCAACACGCATTTCGCCGGTCGTCCGCTGTCGGACATCCGCGGCACGCTGGTGCGCGAACTGCGCAAGGCGCGTTCGGAGATGGAGGACCTGCTGGCGCAGGCGATGGACCTGGCCGAACAGGCGTTCGAACCGCCCGGCGACGATGTCGTGCTGGCGGGGCAGACACGGCTGATGAGCGTGCAGGATCTGTCCGATCTGGAGCGCCTGCGCGAGCTGTTCGAAACCTTCGCCCGCAAGCGCGAAGTGCTGCAGCTGGTCGAACGCACCCTGCAGGCGCCGGGCGTGCGCATCTTCATCGGCGAGGAAACCGGGCTGGCGCGCCACGACAGCGTGTCGGTGGTGACCGCGCCGTATCTGGCCGGTGGCCGCGTGCTGGGCGTGCTGGGCGTGATCGGGCCTACGCGCATGGCCTATGACCGCGTCATCCCGGTCGTGCAGGCCGCCGCAGATGCGCTCGGGGCCGCCTTGAATCCCGAAAGCCCGGCCCCATAGCTGGGCAGGACGCGGCCGGATCCGCCGCTACGGGAACCGAAATGAACCAAAACGAACACGATTCCGAACTGGGCCAGACGCCCGAATCCGAAGACGAAAACCCCTTGCACGCCGAACTGGAAACGCTCCGCAACGAGCTCGACCAGCTGCGTGCTTCCTCGTTGATCGAGCGCGCCGATCTGGAAAACCAGCGCAAGCGCGTGGCCCGCGACATCGAGATGGCCCGCCGTTTCGCCAATGAGCGCCTGCTGGGCGACCTGCTGCCGGTGTTCGACAGCCTGGACGCCGGCCTGGCCGCGGCCGGCCCCGAAGCCGGCCCGCTGCGCGACGGTCTGGAACTGACCTACAAGCAGTTGCTGAAGGTCGCCAACGACAACGGCCTGACGGTCGTGGACCCGGTCGGCCAGGCATTCAACCCCGAACACCACCAGGCCATCAGCCAGGCGGACGTCGCCGACGCCGCGCCGGGCAGCGTGGTCCAGGTGTTCCAGAAGGGCTACGTGCTGAACGAGCGTCTGCTCCGGCCGGCGCTGGTGGTCGTGGCGCGCCACGACTGAAGCCTCTCGTCCCGGACCGCTTGAACCGCGCCGGGACATCCCCACATCCGAACCATCGCCGGCGCAGCGCCGGCACTGACTGACATTCATACAAGGGAGCGACCCCACATGGGCAAGATCATCGGTATCGACCTCGGCACGACCAACTCGTGCGTGGCGATCATGGAAGGCGGCAAGGCGCGCGTCATCGAGAACTCCGAAGGCGACCGCACCACACCTTCCATCGTCGCCTACACCAAGGACGGCGAAGTGCTGGTGGGCGCCTCGGCCAAGCGCCAGGCCGTCACCAATCCGAAGAACACGCTGTTCGCCGTCAAGCGCCTGATCGGCCGCAAGTTCACCGACGCCGAAGTGCAGAAGGACATCGGCCTGGTGCCGTACGACATCGTCTCGCATGACAACGGCGATGCGTGGGTGGCCACCGCCGACGGCAAGAAGCTGTCCGCGCAGGAAATCTCCGCGCGCGTTCTGGAGAAGATGAAGAAAACCGCCGAAGCCTTCCTGGGCGAAACGGTCACCGAAGCCGTCATCACCGTGCCGGCCTACTTCAACGACAGCCAGCGCCAGGCGACCAAGGACGCCGGCAAGATCGCCGGTCTCGACGTCAAGCGCATCATCAACGAACCGACCGCCGCCGCGCTGGCCTACGGCCTGGACAAGGGCGACGGCGCTGATCGCAAGATCGCCGTGTACGACCTCGGCGGCGGCACCTTCGACGTCTCGATCATCGAGATCGCGAACGTCGACGGCGAGAAGCAGTTCGAGGTGCTGGCGACGAACGGCGACACGTTCCTCGGCGGCGAAGACTTCGACAAGCGCGTCATCGACTACCTCGTCGAGGAGTTCCAGAAGGACCAGGGCATCGATCTGCGCAAGGATCCGCTGGCCCTGCAGCGCCTGAAGGACGCCGCCGAGCGCGCCAAGATCGAGCTGTCCAGCGCCCAGCAGACCGAAGTGAACCTGCCGTACATCACCGCCGATGCTTCCGGTCCCAAGCACCTGAACATCAAGCTGACCCGCGCCAAGCTGGAATCGCTGGTCGAGGATCTGATCAAGAAGTCGATCGAACCGTGCCGCATCGCGCTGAACGATGCCGGCCTGCGCGCCAGCGAGATCACCGAAGTGATCCTCGTCGGCGGCCAGACCCGCATGCCGAAGGTGCAGCAGGCGGTGGCCGAGTTCTTCGGCAAGGAACCGCGCAAGGACGTCAACCCCGATGAGGCCGTGGCGCTGGGCGCCGCGATCCAGGGCGGCGTGCTGGCCGGCGACGTCAAGGA
>JAEZYE010000037.1 GCA_023419315.1 Pseudomonadota bacterium | reverse complement strand
GGGTACGCAGACGCTGACCGTGCAGGTGAAGGTCAGAGACACACTGCCGGCCGGTACGACGCAGGTCGTCAACGTCATCCATCCGACCGGCCAGGCGCCGGCCGACTGCTCGGCCTCGCCGCTGCCGTCGACCTGTGTGGTCACACCGACGCCGAGTCTGGTGACGCTGCAGAAGGTGTTGAGCGATGAGACCACGAAGGACGGCATCGCCCAGCCGGGCGAGACGCTGACCTACACGCTGGCGCTGACCAACAGCGGCGGCACGGCGGTGAACGACTATGCGTTGACCGACCACTTCGATGCGAACACCACGTTCGTCTCGGCCAGCCATGGCGGCGTGAATGCCTCGGGCCAGGACATCCTGTGGACGGGGCTGGCGGTGCCGGCGTCCGGTACGCAGGTGTTGACCGTGCAGGTGAAGGTGGCCGATGTGCTGCCGGCCGGTACGACGCAGGTCGTCAACGTCATCCATCCGACCGGCCAGGCGCCGGCCGACTGCTCGGCCTCGCCGCTGCCGTCGACCTGTGTGGTGACGCCGACGGATCCGGCACGCGTGACGGTGAGCAAGAAGCTGACCGGTGAATCCGGATCGGTGGAAGGCAGGGCGGAGCCGGGTGAAACGCTGACCTACACGCTGACGCTGAAAAATGCGGGCGGTGTCGCAGCGGCCGATCACGCGTTCTACGAACTGCTGCCGGAACACACCTCGCTGCTGTCGATCCGTGGTGAAGGCGTGACCTTCAGCGGCTGCGTTGCCGGTGGCAAGTCGGGCACGTGCACGATCAACGTGGCAGGTCCGATTGCGGGCGGCAACGGAACGGCCGAGGTCATCGTGCAGTTGCAGGTGGATCGACAGCTGCCGGCAGGCGTCACGCAGATCATGAACATGGTCAGCGACAACACCCGCGAGATGCCGAAAGCCTGCGCAATCGATGTCCCCAGCGCACACTGCGTTGTCACCCCGCTGGTCGAACCCGAAGGCAACGTTGCGATTGAAAAGACCTCCACGAACCGCCGAGCCGAATTGGGCGATGTCGTCTCGTACACGTTGAAGGTGCGCAACAACTATCCGATCGCGCTGCACCAGCCGCGCATCATCGACCGCTTGCCGGCCGGTTTCCAGCTTGTGGATGGCACGGTACGCGTCAAGGGCACTGAACTGGCGTCGCTTGAAGGTGCGCCGGGCAGCGTGCTGACGATGACGCTGGCCAGCATTCCGGCGGGTGGAACGGTGGACATCACCTACCGCGTCCGTGTCGGCGTGGGTGCGATGGAAGGCGACGGCATCAACCGCGCGCATGCGCAGTGCCAGATGTCGTCCGACTACAGCGACTGCTCCAACCAGGCGCAGTGGAAGATCGAAGTCGACGGCGGCGTGTTCTCGGAAGAGGGTGTGCTGGTCGGTGAAATCTTCGTCGACTGCAACTTCAACTCGATCAAGGATTCCGAGGAGCTCGGCATCCCCGGCGTGAGGATGTACCTGGAAGATGGCACGTACTTGATCAGCGATTCGGAGGGCAAGTACAGCTTCGCCGGCTTGCGGGCGACCACCCACATGCTGAAGGTCGACGCCACGACACTGCCGACACGCAGCCGTCTGGTCACCAGCAGCCACCAGAACGCCGGCGACGCCAATTCGCTGTTCGTCGATATCAAGAAGGGCGAGTTGTTCCGGGCCGACTTCATCGAAGGCTCGTGCAACTACGAGGTGATCGAACAGGTCAAGGCGCGTCGCGCCCAGGGCGAAGTGGCCAGCGTGCAGACAGAAGCAGGCCAGCCGGCCCTGCGCTTCAGCAGCAAGGCGCCGCCGCAACAGAATCCACCGCAGGAAGGGACCGACTCCGCCAATCAGGCCATAGAGAAGTCGCGCCATCCCTGAGTGGGCGCAGGAAGAGGAATTGGAACCGGGGTCCGCGTGCGGGCCCCGTTTTTTTTGCGCCGGTTCCGTGGCTCCGCCCTCTCGATCAAAAAGTGTGAGTTTCATCACGAAATTTTCGAACGACATACCCGAAAAATGCGCGGGTGCGAGCGCCGCCCGTGCCTTGGGGAAGGACACGGACGCCAGCGTCCGTCATCGCTCGACCGGAAAATTGACAAACGGCACGCGATCCCGCGTGCTATCGGCCGGGGCACTTTTCTGATTTTGTTCTTCCAGGGGAAATCACATGTTGTCGAAGACGCTTGCCGCGAAGTCCCGCCTGATTGCGCCGATGTTGCTGGCGCTGGCGATTGCCGCGTGTTCCAAGGACGAAGCCGCCGCACCTGCGACCGATGCGGCCGCCGGAGCCGCGGCCACCACCGCAGCCCCGCCGCCGGCGGTGTCCGCCGAAGTGCAGGCGATGAACGTCGATCAGCTCCGCGACGCCGCCACCAGTGCATTGCGTGAAAACCGCATCTACGCGCCCGGCGGAAACAACGCGATGGAGTACTACCTCGCCTTGCGCGACAAACTTCCGAATGACCCGGGCGTCACCAGCGCACTGACTGACCTGATGCCGTACACCCTGATCGCCGCCGAGCAGAGCATCGCGCGCGAGGAGTTCACCGAGGCCCAGCGCCTGTCCGCGATCATCGAAAAGGCGGATCCGAAAGCGCCGGCGCTGCCGCGCCTGAAGCAGAGCATCGCCTCCGCGCAGGAAGCCGTTGCACAGCGTGCACTCGACAGCGAAGCCAAGACCAAGGCAGCGGAGGAAGCCCGCCTGCGTGACCAGCAACGACTGACCCAGCAGGCCGAAACGCAACGCGCGACCGAAGCGGCCGCGGCCCTGCAGGTCGCCCAGCAACAGGAAGCCGCCCGCGTCGAGGCCGAACGCCAGGCCGCCGCGCGTCGCGAAGCGGAACAGCGCGAAGCCGCCGCCCGCGCCGCGCAACAGACGGCCGCGGCCGCGCCTTCGACGCCGGCTGCGCCGACGGCTTCCGCGGCATCCAGCGGCAGCACCGCGCTGCGCCCGATCAGTACCCCGGCGCCGCGTTATCCGCCTGAAGCCCTGCGCGCCGGCACGGCGGGCGAAGTGCTGGTGGAATTCACGGTCGGCACGGATGGCTCGGTCACCTCGGCCCGCGTAGTCCGCGCGACCCCGGCTCGCGTGTTCGATCGCGAAGCGGTCAACGCGGCCAAGCGCTGGAAGTTCGCGCCGGTGAGCGAACCGGTCACCACGCGCCGCACCATCGGGTTCAATCCCGGCGGTTGAGGCCTTCAGTGATTGCAAAGAAAAAGGGGCGGAAATATCCGCCCCTTTTTTGTGCCCGCCTGCCGGATCAGCCGGAGATCGCCAGGCGCTCCTGGTGATAACGGCGCACCGCCGCGAACCACAGCAATGCCGCCAGCGCAAACGCGCAGGACAGATAGATGCCCCACACCTGCAGGGTGATCGCTTCGTTGCGGATGACCTTGAGGATCAACTGGTTCTGCGCGAGGAATGGCACGGCGAACTGCCACAACTGGCTTTTCACCGGGCTGGCCATCAGCGCGAACGTGGGCACCATCGGCAGCAGCAGCAGCCAGGTCATGTGGCTCTGCGCTTCCTTCATGCTCTTGGCGCTGGCGGCCAGCCATGTGAGCAGCGACGTACCGATGAACAGCATCGGCAACAGCACCAGCAGCATCTGCGCCATCGCGGGGAACGTCACGTTCAACTGCCGGCCCACGCCCGACGAAACCTGCGCGCTGACGCGGAACGCGAGCAGCGTGAGGATCAACGTCGCCATGCCGATGACGCACGCCGCAGCGATCTTGCCGCTGACGATGGCGCCGCGTGGCGCCGGCGTGGCGAGCAGCGGTTCCAGCGACTGGCGTTCGCGCTCGCCGGCAGTGGCGTCCAGGATCAGGTAGGCGCCGCCGATGAACGAGGTGAGGATCAACAGGTAGGGCAGCAGCACCGACAGCATGACGCCACGCTTGGCTTCCGGCGTCGCCAGATCCTGCGCGCCGATGCTCACGGCCCGGCCGATGGAAGGATCGATGCCGCGCGCCATCAACCGCAATGCGCCGACCTGCTGGCTGTAGAGGCCGAGCGCGGTTTCCAGGCGACGGCTCGGAATCTCCGCGTCACGGCGCGTACTGTCCTTGATGATTTCTACCAGCGCCGGTTTGCCCGCGCGCCAATCCTTCGGATAGTCCGGACTGATGCGCAGGGCGACGTCGATGTCCTGGTTGCGGATGGCGGCGGTCAGATCGGCCGGTGGCTGCACGGCCTTCAGGCCATACGAATCGAGGAACGCGACCAGGTTGGGCGCATGCTCGCGGCCGACCACCGGAATCTCGAGCACCTTGTCGATCTGCGTCTTGGCGCGTTTCTCCGCGAGCGAGCCCATGCCCAGCATCAATGCCGGATACAGCAGCGGTCCGAGGAACAGCGCCAGCATCAGCGTACGGCGATCGCGCGCGAGGTCCTTCAGTTCCTTGCGCATCACCGTCATCACGGTCGAGAAAACGCTCATGCCTGCAGGCCCTCCTCGGAGCCGATGATTTTCACGAAGGCTTCTTCCAGGTTGTCCTCGCCGACCTGCTGGCGAAGTTCGTCGGCGGTGCCGGCGGCCACCACGCGGCCCTTGGCGATCACGACGATGCGATCACACAGCGCCGCGACCTCCTGCATGATGTGGCTGGAGAAGATCACGCAGCGGCCTTCGTCTCGCAGCCGGTGCAGGAAGCCGCGCATCGCGCGCGTCGTCATCACGTCCAGCCCGTTGGTGGGTTCGTCGAGGATCACGTTGCGCGGGTCGTGCACGAGCGCCCGGGCGATCGCGGTCTTGGTGCGCTGGCCCTGCGAAAACCCTTCGGTCTGGCGATCGAGGATGTCGTCCATGTCCAGCGCCTGCGACAGCACGCGTGTCCGTTCCGCGATGACCTCGCGCGAAAGCCCGTGCAGTTCGCCGAAGTAGGCGATGTTCTCGCGTGCCGTCAGCCGCTTGTAGACGCCGCGCGCATCCGGCAGCACGCCGAGTGCGCGACGCACGCCCACGGCATCCTTCGTCGCATCCATGCCGTCGACCAGAACCTGGCCACGGTCTGGCGACATCAGCGTGTACAGCATCCGCATCGTGGTGGTCTTGCCGGCGCCGTTGGGGCCGAGCAGGCCGGTGATTTCACCGTCGCGCGCCTGGAAGCTCACCGCATCCACCGCGTTCACCACGCCGGTCTTGGTCTTGAAACTCTTGTGCAAATCCT
>JAEZYE010000010.1 GCA_023419315.1 Pseudomonadota bacterium | reverse complement strand
GCCTGGGACACGGGCGCCGTGTTTTCCCACGACGGCAGCAGGCTCTACTACACCGCGCTGCAGCGCCCCGGCTTCGAGGCCGACCGCTTCCGCATCGTCGAGCTCGACTTGGGGACCGGCGAGCGCCGCGTGATCGCGGAGGACTGGGACCGCTCCGCCGGCAGCCTGGCGCTGTCGGCCGACGGCCGCACGCTGTACACCACGACCTGGGACGTCGGCGAGCACCCGCTGTTCGCGATCGACATCGCCACCGGCACGGTCACCGAGCTGGTCGCCGACGGCAACGTCGGGTCCGTCGCCGTTGCAGGCGACACGCTGGCGTTCACCCGCAACAGCCTCACCACCGGCGACGTGGTCTACGTCACCGACGGCGATGGCGAGCCGCTGCGTGCCATCACCCCGACCGCGTCGGAGATGCTGCCGGACGTCCGATTCGCCGGATTCGAGCAGTTCTCGTTCGAGGGCTGGAACGGCGAGACCGTGCACGGCTACGTCGGCAAGCCCTGGAACTACGAACCCGGCAAGCAGTACCCGGTCGCCTTCCTGGTCCACGGCGGCCCGCAGGGCAGCTTCGGCGACAGCTGGAGCTACCGGTGGAACCCGCAGACCTACACCGGCCAGGGCTACGCCGTGGTCATGATCGACTTCCACGGGTCCGTCGGCTACGGCCAGGACTTCACGGACGCGATCACCGGCCACTGGGGCGACCGTCCGCTCGAGGACCTGCAGAAGGGCTGGGCCGCCGCGCAGGAGAAGTACCCGTTCCTGGACGGCGCCAATGCCTGCGCGCTCGGCGCCAGCTACGGCGGCTACATGGTCAACTGGATCGCCGGCAACTGGCACACGCCCGAGTCGGGGCAGTGGAAGTGCCTGGTCAACCACGACGGCATCCTCGACACCCGGATGATGGGCTACGCCACCGAGGAGCTGTGGTTCACCGAGTGGGAGAACGGCGGCACCCCGTACGACGTGCCGGAGAACTACGAGCGCTTCAACCCCGTCAACCACGTGGCCGAGTGGCGCGTGCCGATGCTGGTGATCCACGGCGAGCTCGACTACCGCATCCCGGTCTCGCAGGGCCTGGCCACGTTCACCGCGCTGCAGCGCCAGGGCATCGAGTCGAAGTTCCTGTACTTCCCCGACGAGAACCACTGGGTGCTCAAGCCGCACAACAGCCTGCTGTGGCATGACACCGTGAACGACTGGCTGCGCGCGCACCTGCAGCCAGCGGGGCGCTGACGATGGCCGTCCCCGTCGAGACGACCGCGCTGATCACCAACGACGCCGTCGTCCTCGGCCTGCTGGCCGCGGTCCTGGGGCTCGTCTTCTGGACCAACTCGCGCAAGGACGGCATCTGGCCGAAGGTCTACGCGGTCGTTCCCGCGATCCTGCTGTGCTACCTGCTGCCCGCGATCCTCAACAGCCTGGGCGTGATCGACGGCGCGGAATCCGGCCTGTACCCGATGGCGCGCGACTACCTGCTGCCCAGCGCGCTGGTGCTGTTCTGCGTGGCGATGGACATCGGCGCCATCGTGCGCCTCGGGCCCAAGGCGCTGGTCATGTTCCTGGTGGGCACCGCGGGCGTGATGCTCGGCGCGGTCGTCGCCTTCCTGGTGATGGGCGCCGTGTACCCGCCGGCGGTGGAGGGCGAGACCTGGCGCGGCATGACCACGGTGGCCGGCAGCTGGATCGGCGGCGGCGCCAACCAGGCGGCAATGAAGGAGGTCTTCGACGTCGACGCCAACCTGTTCGGCCAGTTCGTCGCGGTGGACGTGATCGTGGCGTACTTCTGGATGGCGATCCTGCTGTTCCTGGCCCCGCGCGCCGAGAAGTTCGACCGCTGGACGCGCGCCGACACCTCGGCAATCGAGGACCTCAAGCAACGCATCGCCGGCTACCAGGCCGAGCATGCGCGCGTCGCGTCAATGGCCGATTTGATGATGATCTTCGCGCTGGCGATCGGCGCCACCGGCCTGTCGCATTTCCTGGCCGACCTGATCGTGCCCTGGGTCCAGTCCATGCCGGCAGAGTGGCGCCTGCAGGACTACAGCCTGGATTCGCGCTTCTTCTGGATCGTGGTCATCGCCACCACCCTCGGCGTGCTGATCAGCTTCACCCGCGCCCGCCGACTCGAAGGCGCGGGCGCCTCCGCGGTCGGCTCGGTGTTCCTCTACATCCTCATCGCCACCATCGGCATGCAGATGGACCTGGCCACGAGCGCCGACCGGCCCGCGCTGCTGCTGCTCGGGCTGATCTGGATCTCGGTGCACGCCGCGCTGATGCTGCTGGTCGCCAAGCTGATCCGCGCGCCGCTGTTCTTCATGGCGGTGGGATCGCAGGCGAACATCGGCGGCGCGGCGTCCGCGCCGGTCGTCGCGACCGCGTTCCATCCGGCGCTGGCACCCGTCGGCGTGCTGTTGTCGGTGTTCGGCTACGCGCTCGGCACCTACTGCGCTTAGGTCTCCGGGCTGGTGTTGCAGGGCCTGGCGGGCTGACGGCGGGCCGCGCGCCGGGCCGCAGGGCGGCCCACAGCGCCAGGTGCACCGGCAGCAAC
>JAEZYE010000005.1 GCA_023419315.1 Pseudomonadota bacterium | reverse complement strand
GCGCTGGACCTGTACGACGCCGGTGACCTGCAGGGCGGGGACGACCGCTCGCTGCTCACCCTGCGCCAGCGCTACAACGACGCCATCCAGTCCCTCGACGCCGAGGCGCTCAAGCTCCTGCGCGACTGGCCCGCGCGACTGAAGTCCATCACCGACGACGTCAACGAATACAAGGTCCGCGACAAGACCATCCGCGTCGAGAACTACCGCGAGTCGCTGAGCCACCAGAAGATCCCGAAGATCGCCGCGCCCACGTACCGCAGCTGGGGCGAGCTGCTCACCTTCCTGCAGAAGGAGAACCTGCCCGGCGCGTACCCGTACACCGGCGGCGTCTACCCGTATCGCCGCACCGGCGAGGACCCGATCCGCATGTTCGCGGGCGAGGGCACGCCCGAGCGCACCAACCGCCGCTTCCACTACCTGAGCCTGGGCCAGCCGGCCGCGCGCCTGTCCACCGCGTTCGACAGCGTCACGCTGTACGGCGAGGACCCGGCCGAGCGCCCGGACATCTACGGCAAGATCGGCAACTACGGCGTCAACATCGCCACGCTGGACGACATGAAGAAGCTGTACTCCGGCTTCGACCTGTGCGCGCCGACCACCAGCGCGTCCATGACGATCAACGGCCCCGCGCCGATGATCCTGGCGATGTTCATGAACACCGCCATCGACCAGCAGGTGGAGAAGTACCTGCGCGAGGACCAGCAGCGCTGGGATGCGGCGTCGGCGAAGATCGAGCGCCTGTTCGAGGGCCGCAAGCGCCCCGAGTACAGCGGCATGCTGCCCGAGGGCAACGACGGGCTAGGGTTGGGACTGCTCGGCGTCACCGGCGACCAGCTCGTCGAGCCCGAGGTCTACGAGCGCATCAAGGCGCAGACCCTGAAGACCGTGCGCGGCACCGTGCAGGCCGACATCCTCAAGGAGGACCAGGCCCAGAACACCTGCATCTTCAGCACCGAGTTCGCGCTGCGGATGATGGGCGACATCCAGCAGTACTTCGTGGACCACAACGTCCGCAATTTCTACTCGGTGTCGATCTCGGGGTACCACATCGCCGAGGCCGGGGCGAACCCGATCTCGCAACTCGCCTTTACGCTGAGCAACGGCTTCACCATCGTCGAGTACTACCTGGCGCGCGGGATGAAGATCGACGACTTCGCGCCCAACCTGTCGTTCTTCTTCAGCAACGGCATGGACCCGGAGTACACCGTGATAGGCCGCGTCGCCCGCCGCAACTGGGCCCGCGCCATGCGCGAGCGCTACGGCGCCAACGCACGCAGCCAGATGATGAAGTACCACATCCAGACCTCCGGCCGTTCGCTGCACGCGCAGGAAATCCAGTTCAACGATATCCGCACCACCTTGCAGGCGCTGTACGCACTGTTCGACAACTGCAACAGCCTGCACACCAATGCCTATGACGAGGCCATCACCACGCCGACGGAAGAAAGCGTGCGCCGCGCCGTCGCCATCCAGATGATCATCAACAAGGAACTGGGCCTCAACTTCAACGAAAACCCGTGGCAGGGCAGTTTCGCGGTCGAACAACTGACCGATCTGGTGGAAGAAGCCGTCTACAAGGAATTCGAAGCCATCAGCGAACGCGGCGGCGTCCTGGGCGCGATGGACACCATGTACCAGCGCGGCAAGATCCAGGAAGAATCGCTGTATTACGAGCACAAGAAGCACGACGGCAGCCTGCCGCTGGTCGGCGTCAACACCTTCCTGCCGCGCGAACACGGCGGCGAAATCGCGACCGAGATTGAACTGATCCGCTCGACCGAAGAAGAAAAGGCCCAGCAGATCGCCAACGTCCGCCGCTGGCAGGCCTCACGCAACGCGCTCGCACCGGAAGGCGAGACCGACCACACCCACGCGATGGCGCTGGAAGAGCATGCGGAGCCCGAAGCCCACGACGGCCACGGCCTGGCCTATCTGCAGAAGACCGCCCGTGACCGCCGCAACCTGTTCGTCTCCCTGATGGACGCAGTCAAGACGCACAGCCTGGGGCAGATCAGTCACGCGTTGTATGACGTCGGCGGGGAATACCGCCGCAACATGTAAGCCCACGAAGCACCCCGCTCCGGCGGAGTTCTTCCTTTGTCGATCATGCGTGCCTAGCGATAGACGCCGGGGCCGCTCCAGATCAGTTCGCCGCGGCGGTACACGCGCTGCACGATCACGATGTCGCGGGCGTCGCCGATACCGGCCAGCGCCGGGTCATCGGGCTGCATCAGCCGGCACTTTCCCGAATCCCGACGGGCGACGATTTCCAGATCGCACACCATCAGTTCGACACGGCGAGGGAGAGGGAAGTAGATCTCGGTCATGCCGCGCGCCTGCCATTCGCGCACGCGCAATTCGTTGCGCAGGTCGTAATAGATCTGATGGCCGTCCACGTCCACGCTGGGGCCAGTGTCGCCTGCGCCGCGACCTTGGCTGCGGCCGACGCGTGCGGTTCGGCCGAGATTCTCGGGGGCGGTTTCCCGCGGCAGCATTCCCGGCGGCTGGCCCCATTGCGCCGCGCTGCGCCGGTACGGCTGTCCGCCGGATGGACGGGGTGGCAAAGGCTGGCCCTGCTGGGGTGCGGCTTCGGGCGCGGCCTGTTCCGGCGCCACCGGCTCCGCCGCCTCGGTCACCCGCGTGGCATCCACCGGCGAAGTGACAGGGGTGGTCACCACGGGCTTGCGGGGACGAGGCCGATCAGCCGGGATCTTCGCACCGGTTGGCGGCGACGGTGGATTGGGTTCGGCCTGCGGAGGCTCGCCAATGAAATCCACCTGCACCCGCGCACCGCCATCGCTGCTGCCCTCCGGCGGTGCCACCTCCAACCGGTCGGAATAAAGCAGCGCCACCACGAACAGCACATGCACCAACAGACTCGCCAGCGCCGCGATCAGCCGCTGATGGCGTTCGGTCTCGAATCCGGACCTGGAGCGAGGCAGGTGCGATGCGCCACTCATGCCTTGAGGGAGGCATCCAGGGGGACGTGCTTCATCGGCAGAGCGGCGGGGGAGTGGGGGCTGCGGCGATTATAGGGCGGGACTGCGTGCTGGCTGGCGAGTGGCTGAGATCGGCGGGTCGAGACGGCGTCGAGAGGTCGTCCTCTTCTGAATGCGGCAGCCCTCGTACTCTCCCGAGGGCGCTAAACCTGCAGCTGCGCAATGTAAGAAGTTGGATGCACGCTGCAATGGTCGGTAATGGCCCCCGGTAGATTGAACACGCGCGGCCGCTCGCGGAAATCAAACACGCGGTAGAGCTGGTAAAACGCCGCGTCGGCATTCGAACGCGCAAGTTCATTGCGGCTGACGAAGAACGGGGTCAGTTCGTCGAAAGCCGTTGTCTTCACCTCAATCAATCGCTCACGCCCATCTTCTTCGAATGACAGGACGTCATAGCCGAGTCCATCCCCTTGGGTGATGGATACGTGTTCGATGCGGTTAGCCAGCTTCTTCTTTCCCAGGCCATGCAGGCGCTGGGCTTCCAGTTCGAGTACGAACAGTTCGCCCGCTTCCCCAAGGGAGCGGTTCCGCGCTTCTTGGGCAAGATAGTCGCGGCGGACGGGAGAGAAGCGTGGCGCGTATTCGGGTGGCCTTTCCTTGAGTTTGGTCGGCTTGGGTGCAGCCACCCACGCGTGCGCCTGCGACGGCGGCTCGGTGGGGAGGGCGGGGCGCTGCACCGCATTCTCGACGGCGGCTTGCAATCCAAGGTTGCTCTGCAACTGGCCCTCGACAACTTCTTCAAGGAGCAATTGAACGTGCTCCAGCGCTTTGTAGCCGGTCACCGTTGGCCAGCACAGGCCTCGCATCACTGCGCTGACGTTGCGAAATTTGTACTCGACGGAAGCCTTGCTGCGGCCGTCCAGGCGCTTCATCAATGCCTGGATTCGCTCGGTCTTGTTGAAAGTCTGCCCATTGAGTTGGAGGGTCAGCATTTGCAGATAGTCCGCAACGCAGGCCTCGACCTCGAAGCGCGACCAATTGTCCCCAGTTGCCATACGCAGATCCCCAGCGGCGATTGACCGCGAACCAGGTTAACCCGTGGGTAGGTGTTTTGGCAGCCGCCGGGTAGGAAGATCCTCTACTCAATCGGCAGCGCAACAAACTTGCACCGCTTCCGTGACATGGCGCGGTGCTATGCGCTTCGCTTAATGCACCTCACGGGCTGCGGAAGTTGCGTAGCTTCCGTACTGCATTTTCCGAAGCACGAGCAGGGCCGGCTTTCAAATGAGCCGCGCCCACTCGCTCAACATGTAAAAGGTCACTCGTCGGCCGCGACAGCAGGCGACTGCATCAACCCTTCCACGCCTTCTCGATTGCCGCCACATCAATCTTCCGCATCGTCATCATCGCTTCGAAGACGCGTTTGGCGGCGGCGCGGTCCGGATCGGCCATCGCTTCGGTCAGCACGCGCGGGGTGATCTGCCACGACAGGCCCCACGCGTCCTTGCACCAGCCGCATGCGCTTTCCTGGCCGCCGTTGTCGACGATGGCGTTCCAGAGGCGATCGGTTTCGGCCTGGTCTTCCGTCGCCACCTGGAACGAAAACGCTTCGCTGTGCTTGAACGTCGGGCCGCCGTTGAGGCCCAGGCAGGGGATGCCCATCAGGGTGAAGTCGACGGTCAGCACATCGCCTTGCTTGCCGGAAGGGTAGTCGCCGGGCGCGCGCTGGACCGCGCCCACCGCGCTGTCCGGGAACGTCCTTGCGTAGAACTCGGCCGCTTCCAGGGCCGTGCCGTCGTACCAGAGGCAGATCGTGTTCTTGCTGGTCATAGCGTCACCGTTGTCATGCGGCGTCTTCCGCGGCGCGAGCATATCCATCCGGTCGTTCAGCGGGTGTGGCCGGGTGGGCCCGCGCAGCTGACGTCAGCGCTGCCGGAGCAACGGAGCGCCCACGGCGCAGGGCGGGACCGGAAAGCACCGGGCGCATTGCAAAAAAAAGGCTGCGCAACGCCATCGCGGTGAGGCGGCCGCCTTGCGCCCGTGGATCAGCGCCCCGTCTTCCCCCTACTCTCTGCAGCTGACGTGCGACTTCGGCGGCTCATGGTTTCCCGAATTGGTTCGACTGCGATGTGGATGTGGCTGGCCTGCGCGACAGCCGGCCTGATCGGATGCGCGTGTTCGACGCCGCGCGAAGGAAGGCCGGTCGAGCAAGTTGCGGCACTTTCCGTAACGGGTTCGGCAGGCGCTGCGGCATCGGTGTGGCCCGCGTTCGAATACGTCTACGAAACGCCGGTCGCGCGCGAGCTGCAACCCATCTACCAGCGCGTGCGCGACGCCGATCTGTTGCGCGAACTGCCGGAAATACACGCCATCGACGGCCTGTTCCGGTTGCCGCGCCGCCTGCGCTATGTCGCCGTCGAGTGCGGGGAGTTCGGCGCGTTCTATCGCCCGGAGCGGGCTGAAGTGGTGCTGTGCTACGAGACCCTGCGCATCCTCTACGGACAAGGCATGGAGCGCCAGCGTGCGCTCGGGCTGGAAGAGGGCCATGCATTGCACTACGTGCGGGCGAACGTGCGCTTCATCCTGCTGCACGAAACCGGCCACGCGCTGGTGCATCTGCTGGATTTGCCGGTCACGGGCCGCCAGGAAGACGCCGTCGATCAACTGGCCGCCATCCTGATGCTGCGCTTCGCCGCTCTCGATGAAACCCCGGAGCAGGTCATCGGGAACCTGCGGCTGGCTGCAAACTGGATGCTTTCGCGCAGCACGGGCGCGTACAACCTGGATGCGTACGCCGACGAACACGCATTGGGCGAACAACGCTATTTCAACCTGCAATGCCTGATCTACGGTACGGACCCGGCCGCGTTCGCCGACATGGTGGACGCCGGCGATCTGACCGCCACCCGCGCCCGCGGCTGCGCACGCGAAACCCGACAGGTCACCCGCGCCTGGCTGCGCCTGCTGCTCCCGCACCTCGCGCCTGGCCACAAAGACTACGAAGAAGAAGCCGCGCGATACCTCCAGCGACCGGAGGCATGACTTGCGCGGCCAGCGAGATCGACGCGGCCGCGCCAGCGCAACCGCAGGGTGCGGCAAGCAAGGCGCGGTGGATTGATACACCGCGAGCAGAGTGATGCAAGGCGGCGCAATTCCAGTGCGCCGTGCGGCCGATGCCTGCGGTTGCGGCCGCCAGCGCGCATTGAGTTGCGTCTCTCTCCACGAGAGTGCGCATCAACGGGTACGCCGAAAGCGAAGGCGCGTCGAAGGATCGAAAGACTTCGGTATCGCGCAGTTCTCTTCACCTGTCTGCTGCGCATCCTGTTCTCACCACGACACGTCGTCGTGCTCACACGAGCGCACTTCAATGACCAATACGAATCAGGAAAACAATCAGCAGGGACGCGACCAGGATCAGGATCGCAATCAGGAACGCCCGGATCAGCAGCGCAATGCCCAGCAACGCGACGAGGAAGGCAATCAGCAACAGGGCAATCAGCAACAGGGCAATCAACAGGGCAATCAACAGGGCAATCAACAGCAGGGCAATCAGCAACAGGGAAATCAACAGCAGGGCAATCAGGAACAGCAGCGCCGTTGATGGTTGGCGCACGCGTTCGGAACAACCGAGGCCCTTTTCATGGGGCCTCGTCATCATGGGTGGTTCAAACGCGTCGCGTCACAGGCTGCTCACATTCGTGCGGGAGACTGGGGCCATCCCGGACCAGCGAAGCGGCAGCATGCAGAAGGACGAATCATGACGGCACGCGCCACACACGGCGAAGGGGCGACCGTGTGGACGATTGGACATTCGACGCACACGTGGGAGGAGTTCACGGCCTTGCTTGGCACGCACGGCATTGAAGCCATCGCCGATGTGCGAAGGTTTCCCGGTTCGCGCCGGTATCCGTGGTTTGTTTCCGATGCGATGGCCTCGGCGTTGCCAGAGACCGGCGTTGACTATCGCTGGATTCCCGCGCTGGGCGGGCGACGCAAGGCTCAGCCGGATTCCCCCAACACGGCCTGGCGCAATGCGGCCTTCCGGGGCTACGCGGATTACATGGCGACCGCCGAATTCGCGGCCGGGCTCGCGCAGGCGCTGGACCTGGCGGCCTCTCGCCGTACGGCGTTGATGTGCGCCGAAGCCGTGTGGTGGCGCTGCCACCGGCGCTTGATCTCGGACCTGCTGCAGCATCGCGGCATCGAAGTGCTGCATATCCTCGACGCCAAGCCGCCGCAGTCGCACCCGCGCAACCCGGCCGCGCAGTTCGAGGGCACGCATCTGATCTACCCGGACGTCGAGTTCGCAGCCGAGGCGAATTGAGGTGCAAGCGCCATAGCAACGTGGACGATAATGCGCGCTTCAGTGGATTCCGAGCGCCCCATGTCCATCCGCCTCACCGAGTTCGCCCGCAGCCGCCTGTTCCGGCCGGCGCGCCGCAATACCATCCAGGACTGCACGCCCGACGCGTTCGAGCGCCACCTCAACACCGTGGCTCCCTTGAAGGTGCTGCAGGGCTATGCACCTTTCTGCACGTTGCACGTGCATCGCAACTGGACGTCGACACGCGTGCTGGCGATGCCCATCACCGAGGGCAACCGCCATCTACTGCGTTCGGACTATGAAGCGCGCACGCCGGACGAACTGCCTGTGCTGACACGCTGGTTCGAGGGCGTTGCACCTCCGGTGGCGGACTATCTCGTCGTCATCCTCTACAGCCGCGAGCAACTGGCGAAAGAGGGGACGCGCATCGAAGATGACTGGGGCGTGGTGGGCTGCATGTATACGGCCGAACCCGAGGAAACTCCGATGGCGCCCATCACCATGATGCGCAACGCGTTGGGCGTGGAGGAGGGTGGGTCCGGCGTGCCGCTGGACCGCGCCGCCTACCTGCGCAGCGTGGAGTTCTGGCGAACCCACGCGAACTGGCGCGGCTGAGGCGAACGGCCGAGCGCTGCGCTACGATGCGGCTCGCGGCGGCCGCGGGGACACCGGCGCCGACGGACGAGTGAGCGATCAGGGAGGGAATCGCGGATGACGGAGCAGCAGCAAACGGAGGATCTCTATGCAGAGATGGAGCACCGGCTGGAGGCGCTGGAGCCGAAGGACTACCTGAAGTTCCGGCGTGATGCCTGGGTGATCGGCGCGATGCTGACAGGCATGGCGATGACCGGACCTTCCATCCTCGGCATGAAGAACGAAGTGACGACGTGGCTGACGCTGGTGGGGCTGGTGATCGAGCTGAGCGCGTTGGCGGTTTTTTGCTATCGACAGTTCCGCGATGTGAAGCCGGACTTCATTGACGCGCGGAAGAATTTCGCCATCGAGCTGGATCGCAATTTCTTTGAATACGAAGCCCTGTTGGCGTGGTTGCGCACGCTGCCCGAAGATGTCCGTGCGATTCGCTTGCGCTACATCGAATCGCGCCTGGAAGCGATGGGTGAGCGTTACCCGATGCTCTTTGGTGCGGCCGACAAACTCGGCATCCTGCCATTGCTCGCCGCGATCTTCCTGCAACTGCAAGCCGTCAAGTCCGTATCGCTGACGATGGGTGTGTTCGGCGCTGTGCTGATAATGCTGTATTGCATGGGCATGTGGCTGGCCCGGCATCGTCTGCAGATGCAGACCTATGTGCGGCTGCTGCGGTTGGCGGCGCAGTAGCCGCATCGAGGATCAGCCATCGCATGCCGGTGCGATGACGTGACGATATCGACAGCTTTTGCACGCATGAGCGCGGCGATGAACATCCTTCATGGAGATGCCGATTCTTCAGGCAAGCCCTCCATGTGAGTCGACTAAGTCTGCTTTCTGAAGCATGGACATCGCGATATTCGTAATGCAAGTTCAGTGCCCCGGTCACGGAAGCGGAGGCGCGAAGCTTGGACACCAACGACGACTGCGCAAAGGGACCTCGGCGCGTCACCGCACGTCACACACTCGCGCGCATCGCCGTGTCGCGGTGCCCGGAAAGCGAGCAGACGGGACGAGTTGAGCGCTTTTGTTGTTCCATCCTCCGGGTGACGCAGGCGCTGCTGCTTGCGCAGGTTGCGTTCACCACCGGATGCGCCGCGCCCGGTCAAGAACCCGCGCGGAACATCGTTGCGCCTGCCTCTGCGGCATCCCCAGCAGTTGAAGCCGACCCATCGATCGAATCACCCGACCCATTACCCGCATTGCCGGAAGCCCCCAAGACGACACCGTCTCCCTGGGTGCCCTACGCAATCGAGAAAGCGATGGGGGCGACGTGTGACACGATCGATTCATATGAGTCGCAAAGTCTGCAATGGCCTCCGCGAGACGAATTCTTTCCGGCGGGCGGCTGCGAAGGACTTTTGCCGGCGCATCTGAAGCGCCTGTTGTTGGCCGTGCCGGAGGTTGGAGGCGAAACATTGCACCAGCGAGCCCGTCTTTTTGACGAGCCGGGCTTCTACCTCGCTGTTCCAGGCCTGGGAGTGCGTCCGGATTTCGTGGCGCGACGGAGAAGCTGGGTCATCCGTACCTTCGAAGGGCCGGATGGGGTTCTACCCCGTCTCCACGGACTGTTGGGTTAAGAGTCTAAAGGCCTGATCCTTGGCGTCGAGCCTTCGCTGGATGAGCGGATTGTGGAACCGCTCGATGTAATCGAACACATCGCTCCTGGCC
>JAEZYE010000043.1 GCA_023419315.1 Pseudomonadota bacterium | reverse complement strand
CTCGATCACCTGCTTCACCGCTTCGGCACGGAACTCATCCGTGTACTGCTTGCTGTTGCCCATAAACACCTCGGTCATTGCCATGAATTATGGCAACCGGATGTCTACGAAAGGCTGGCCGGTCCACGCGGTGTCATTGTCGTCTCCGATCGCGGCGACGGCGGTAGCGCTGCTTGTCGCGGTCGCGCTTGCCGGCGCCTTTCTCCCCGCCTACATGGTTGTGTTGCCGTATCTGGTCATGTGGCTGGCCTACGTGCCAGCGGGCCCAGTGCGCGCCTACAACCAGGTGGGTGACTACTCCTACGGCATCTATATCTACGCCTTCCCGGTGCAGCAGGCAGTGGTAGCGCTCGTTCCGGGTATCTCCCCGGCCGGCGTTCTAGCTGCGTCACTCCCAATTGTGGCCATGCTGGCCGTTCTTTCGTGGCACTTGATTGAATCTCCCGCGCTGGGGTTACTGCGCCGTCGCACGTCCGAGACGCTTACACAGGCGCAGGCCGCGCCCTAATCTCACCCCTCGCGACACCCCGGCGTAGACGGCTGGGCCGATAGTAGACAGCGGCCAGAATAGTAGACAAAAGAAAAGAGCCGCGATTGCTCGCAGCCCTTGATGTACTTGGCGCCCGAAGTTGGACTCGAACCAACGACCCCCTGATTAACAGTCAAGTGCTCTAACCGGCTGAGCTATTCGGGCGGGGTCCGGCATTGTACGCAGGCAGTCGAGGAGGGGCAAGCCTCTCGTTCAGGGCTGACAGGCCTTGCCACTCGGCCGCGCTACCCGGATCCGCCCCATGTTGTTGACGACGACTTCTCCCATCAGATCACGCTCCAGACAGACCCGGATCGTCAGGTTGCTGCCGGCACTGCGGCCATCGGGCAGGTAGCGGACCTGCGGCCGCCCGGTTGATGAGCGCATGCTCAGCGCGCCCTGGAGCGGCGCAAGTTCATTGCGCAGGATGTCGGCGGTGTCTTCGGGACGATTGTTGCCGTCCGGGTCGAGGAACATCAGCCAGCCACGCGACCAGTCGCCGTCCGTGGTACAGACGGGATCAATCCCGTCGGTCGGGCAGACCGTCGTGATCTTGTTGTGTGTGATCGCCGTCGCACGAGCCGATGCGAGATGCGATGTGAGCGTGTGTATGGCCGTATCCGCGCGTTGCCTTTCCATGACGTGGCGATACGACGGAATGCCCAGACTGAGGCAAATCACTGCAATTGCCATCGCGGCGAGCAGTTCGATCAAGGTCATGCCCAGCATCCAGCGTGAACGCCGAGCGGTGTTGCTTTTTTCTTGCATGCAGTAGTCCCCGAAAATTCGTGTTCAGGGTAGGGCGACCGATGGGGCGTGCGCTGTCGGAAAACTGCCCGCGTACGGCTCGGAAATTTCCACACGCGGCTGTCATCCTTCGCCGCGATATACTTCGCGGCCGTATCCGGGAAGCCGCTCATGACCGATCGATTCCAGCTCGTGTCGCCGTACTCTCCGGCGGGTGACCAGCCGCTCGCCATCCAGAAGCTGGTTGAGAACTTCGAGTCGGGGCTGGCCAAACAGACACTGCTGGGCGTCACCGGTTCGGGCAAGACTTACACCATTGCCAACGTCGTCCAGGCCGTGCAGAAGCCGACGCTGGTCATGGCACCAAACAAGACGCTCGCGGCGCAGTTGTATGGCGAGTTCAAGTCGTTCTTTCCGCACAACGCGGTCGAGTACTTCGTCAGCTATTACGACTACTACCAGCCGGAAGCCTACGTGCCGTCGTCGGATACGTTCATCGAGAAGGACAGCTCGATCAACGAACACATCGAGCAGATGCGGCTCTCGGCGACGAAGGCGCTGCTGTCGCGGCGTGATGCGCTGGTGGTGGGAACGGTGTCTGCGATCTACGGCCTGGGCGCGCCGGAGGACTATCTGTCGCTGCGCCTGATCCTTTCGCTGGGCGAGCACATCGATCAACGTGAGTTGATCAAGCATCTGACCCAGCTGCAGTACACGCGCAACGAATACGAGCTCCAGCGCGGTACGTTCCGCGTGCGCGGCGAAGTGATCGATGTGCACCCGGCGGAAAGTGACAGCGAGGCGCTGCGCATCGAACTGTTCGACGGCGACATCGAGAACCTGACCTTGTTCGACCCGCTCACCGGCGAAACGCTGCGCAAGCTCCAGCGCTACACCGTCTATCCGAAGACGCACTATGCGACCACGCGCGAACGCGTTCTGACGGCGATCGACACGATCAAGATCGAGTTGAAGGACCGGCTCGAGCAGCTCTATACGCAGAACAAGCTGGTGGAAGCGCAGCGGCTGGCGCAGCGCACGCAGTTTGATCTCGAAATGATGGCGGAGGTGGGTTACTGCTCCGGCATCGAGAACTACTCGCGCCATCTCACCGGCAAGTCCCCGGGCGATCCGCCGCCGACCCTGTTCGACTATCTGCCAGCGGACGCCTTGCTGGTGATCGACGAATCACACGTGACGATTCCGCAGATCGGCGCGATGTACAAGGGCGACCGGTCGCGCAAGGAGACGCTGGTCGAATTCGGTTTCCGCCTGCCATCGGCACTCGACAACCGGCCGCTGCGCTTCGAGGAATGGGAAGAGCGTTCGCCTCGCAGCATCTATGTGTCGGCGACGCCAGGCCCCTACGAGTTGCGCGAATCGAACGGGGAAATCGTGGAACTGGTGGTGCGCCCGACGGGCCTGATCGACCCCGAAGTGGAGATCCGGCCAGTGGGCACCCAGGTCGACGATCTGTTGTCGGAGATCAACCTGCGCGTTTCCTGGGGAGACCGCGTGCTGGTGACCACGCTGACGAAGCGGATGGCCGAGAACCTCACGGAATACCTGGGCGAGCACGGCGTCCGCGTGCGCTACCTGCATTCGGATGTGGACACGGTCGAGCGCGTGGAGATCATCCGCGACCTGCGCTTGGGCAAGTTCGACGTACTGGTGGGCATCAACCTGCTGCGCGAGGGCCTGGACATGCCCGAGGTTTCGCTGGTCGCGATCCTGGATGCGGACAAGGAAGGCTTCCTGCGGTCGACGGGTTCGCTGATCCAGACCATTGGCCGCGCCGCGCGCAACCTGCGCGGTAAAGCCATCCTGTATGCGGACAAAGTCACCCGCTCGATGCAGGCGGCGATTGACGAAACCTCGCGTCGCCGTGAGAAACAGGTCGAATACAACGCGGAACATGGCATCACGCCGCGTTCGGTGGCGAAACCGATTGTCGATATCCTCGAAGGCGCCCGCAGTGACGCGGGCGAGGGCAAGGCAACGCGCGGGAAGCGTCGGGTGGCCGAGGAACGTGCCGACTACGGCGCCGTCATGGATCCGGCCCAGGCGGCTGCCCGCATCAAGGCGCTCGAACAGACCATGTACCAGCACGCGAGGGATCTGGAGTTCGAGGACGCTGCGCGCATCCGCGACCAGATTCGCCGGCTGAAAGAAGCCAGCCTGGTCGGTTGAACGCGTAAACCACGATGTTTTTCGGGATTGCCGCCGGATGGTTGTCGGCGGCCGGTCATCCGGGATAGAATTCGCGCCCCTGCAAAGGGCAGACCGGGCGGTTAGCTCAGCGGTAGAGCACTACCTTGACATGGTAGGGGTCACAGGTTCGAACCCTGTACCGCCCACCACGCTTCCCAGCGTGGTATCCGGACTCCGGAACGTTTTCCCTTTGTGCCACCCGAAATGAGCAGGTGGCCCGCGGAAACGCCGGCCGAGCGTGCGACATGAGCACTAGCATCTCCTGAATCCAGGTATTGCCCGAGGCATTGCATCTGCAGGCGCCTTCGTGGCGCTTTTTTGTTGCCCATCCCTCGCCGGAATTGAATATGGAACGCCGGGATTCTCTTTAGAATCCATCGCTTCCAAGCCGCGCTCACTCACCGAACACCGGTCCTCCTCGATGATCACGATTACGCTCCCCGACGGCAGCAGCCGCCAATTCGAACAACCCGTTTCCGTCATGGAAGTGGCCCAGTCCATCGGCGCAGGCCTTGCCAAGGCGACGGTCGCCGGCGCGGTGGACGGGCGGCTCGTGGATGCAAGCGACGTCATTGATCATGACGCCAGCCTGCGGATCATCACGCCGAAGGACGAGGAGGGCGTCGAGATCATCCGCCACTCCTGCGCGCATCTGGTCGGTCATGCGGTCAAGCAGTTGTATCCCGACGTGAAGATGGTGATCGGGCCTGTGATCGCCGAAGGCTTCTACTACGACATCTACAGCGAACGCCCGTTTACGCCCGAAGATCTGGCGGCGATCGAGCAGCGCATGCAGGAACTCATCGCGCAGGACTACGACGTCATCAAGAAGGTGACGCCACGTGCCGAAGTCATCGACGTCTTCAAGGCGCGCGGCGAGGACTACAAGCTGCGTCTGATTGACGACATGCCCGAAGAAAAGGCGATGGGCCTGTATTACCACCAGGAATACGTGGACATGTGCCGCGGCCCGCACGTGCCGAACACACGTTTCCTCAAGGCCTTCAAGCTCACCCGCATTTCCGGCGCCTACTGGCGCGGCGACGCCAAGAACGAGCAGCTCCAGCGCGTCTACGGCACGGCGTGGGCGGACAAGAAGCAGCTCGACGCGTACATCCAGCGGATGGAGGAAGCGGAGAAGCGCGATCACCGCCGCATCGGCAAGCAGCAGCACCTGTTCCACCTGCAGGAAGAAGCGCCGGGTCTGGTGTTCTGGCATCCCAAGGGCTGGGCAATCTGGCAGGTGGTCGAGCAGTACATGCGCAAGGTCTACCGTGACAGCGGCTACGGCGAAGTGCGTTGCCCGCAAATCCTGGATGTCTCGCTGTGGCAGAAGTCCGGCCATTGGGACAACTACCAGGAAAACATGTTCTTCACCGAGTCGGAAAAGCGCACCTACGCGATCAAGCCGATGAACTGCCCGGGCCACGTGCAGGTGTTCAACCAGGGGTTGCACAGCTATCGCGACCTGCCGATCCGTTATGGCGAATTCGGTTCCTGCCATCGCAATGAACCATCCGGCGCGCTGCACGGCATCCTTCGCGTGCGCGGTTTCACGCAGGATGACGGCCACATCTTCTGCACCGAAGAACAGATCGAGGCGGAAGTGACCGCCTTCCATCAGCAGGCCCTGGCCGTCTACACGGCATTCGGCTTCGACGATATCCAGATCAAGATCGCGCTGCGTCCGGAAAAGCGCCTCGGCGACGACGTGACGTGGGACAAGGCGGAAGATGCCCTTCGCGCTGCGCTGCGGGGCTGCGGCGTGGAGTGGCAGGAACTGCCGGGCGAAGGTGCGTTCTACGGACCGAAAATCGAGTACCACCTGAAAGACGCCATCGGCCGCACCTGGCAGTTGGGCACGATGCAGGTCGACTTCATGATGCCGGGCCGTCTCGGCGCCGAATACGTCGACGAGCACAGCCAGCGCCGGCATCCGGTCATGCTGCACCGTGCCATCGTGGGCTCGATGGAGCGATTCATCGGCATCCTGATCGAACACCATGCGGGCTCGTTCCCGGCCTGGCTGTCGCCCCAGCAGGCCGTGGTAATGAACATTACCGATGCACAGGCCGATTACGTGGACGAAGTCCGGAAAACCCTTTCAAATCAAGGGTTCCGGGTGATCGCCGATTTGCGGAACGAAAAAATCGGCTTTAAGATCCGCGAGCACACGCTTCAGCGCGTGCCGTATCTGCTCGTGGTCGGTGACCGCGAAAAAGAGAATGGCGCCATTGCCGTGCGCACACGTTCCGGGGAAGATTTGGGCACAATGTCCGTGGCCGCCTTCGCCGAACATCTGCGCAACGAAGGCGCCTGACCACAGCCCGGTCCTGTCGGGACCGGCACGATTCCCTCCGGAGACTGCAAAATCAGTACCCCTGACAACAAGCAAAACCGAAAGAACCACGAAATCCGTGTGCCGCGCGTACGCGTGATCGGTTCCGATGGTGAAATGATCGGCGTGCTCTCGCGCGACGAAGCCCTGTCGATGGCCGAGGACGAAGGCCTGGATCTCGTCGAGATCCAGCCCAACGCCGAGCCGCCCGTCTGCAAGATCATGGACTTCGGCAAGTTCAAGTTCGAGATGCAGAAGAAGGCGAACGAAGCCAAGAAGAAGCAGAAGCAGGTCGAGATCAAGGAACTCAAGTTCCGTCCGGTCACCGACGAAGGCGACTACCAGATCAAGATGCGCAACATCCGGCGCTTCCTGGAAGAAGGCGACAAGGTCAAGATCAACATCCGCTTCCGTGGCCGCGAAATGAGCCATCAGGAACTGGGCCGGCAGATGGCCGAGCGCATCGAGGCTGAACTCGGCGACGACATCGTCATCGAATCGCGCCCGCGCCTCGAAGGCCGCCAGATGGTCATGATGATCGCGCCGAAGAAGAAGTAAGGTCGATCGGATTCACCTGCCGAGGAGCGCCGCGAGGCGCTCTTCGCGTTTCTGCGAGGCTCCCCGGTGGCGCGTCGGCTTTCGCGGATTGCCCTGATTGCCTCAAACCCGCTGATTTGCAAGGAAAAGCAACTCCCGGCATAATACGCGGCCCGGTTCGCCGGGACGGCTGCTATGCAGCCCAGGACCCGCCCGCGATTTCTTCCGAATCAAAGGCTTACAAGCAGACTGGGGCATGGATGGAAAGCGTGGCGCAGGCCACCGCCCGGGTCAGTGACATAAACCCATCAAGGACATAGCAATGCCCAAGATCAAGACCCACCGGGCGGCGGCGAAGCGTTTCCGCAAGACCGCATCCGGCAAGTACAAGGCGGGCTCGGCCAACCGCAGCCACATCCTCACCAAGAAAGCGACCAAGACCAAGCGCGAAGCCCGCGCTGGCCAGATCGTCCGCAAGGAAGATTCCGGCCGTCTGGACCGCATGCTTCCCTACCTCTGAGGACTGAGAAATGGCACGAGTCAAGCGTGGTGTCACGGCGCGCCGCCGTCACAAGAAAGTCCTGCACCTGGCCAAGGGTTACTACAACGCCCGCCGCAAGGTGTTCCGAGTCGCCAAACAGGCGGTCATCAAGGCGCAGCAGTACGCCTACATCGGCCGCAAGCAGAAGAAGCGCAATTTCCGCTCGCTGTGGATCACCCGCATCAATGCGGCGGCCCGTATCAATGGCCTGAGCTACAGCCGCTTCATGAACGGCCTGCAGAAGGCCGGCATTACCCTTGATCGCAAGGTGCTGGCGGACATCGCCGTGCATGATGCGACGGGTTTTGCGGCGCTGGCCGAGAAGGCGAAAGGCGCTCTGGCGGCCTGAGGCCGTCTCTCCACCGTAAATGCAGTAGTGGCGGTTCGCCGCCAGACACGTGGGGAAGGGCGCAAGTCCTTCCCCATTCGTTTTTCGGGAACCGGAAAAGGCCAGGCCGCAGCGCGGTCATCGTCCTGATGCGGATCCCCCTCATCGAATCCACTCCATGAGCGAAATCGAAACCTTGTCCCATCAGGCTCTGGCAGAGATCGCCGCCGCCGACACCGCCGAGGCTGTCGAGCAACTGCGCGTCGGGCTGCTGGGCAAGAACGGCAGCATCACTGCGCAGCTGAAGCAGTTGGGCGCGTTGCCTGCCGAGCAGCGCAAGACGGCCGGCGAAGCAATCAATCGAGCGCGTGATGCAATCGGTGACGCCCTGGCGGCGCGCAAGAGCGTGCTGGAAGAATCGGCGCTGGGAGCACGTCTTGCCAGCGAACGCATTGACGTCACCCTTCCGGGCCGCAACGGTGCACGCGGTGGTCTGCATCCGATCAGCCGCACACTCGAACGCATGGCTGAAATCTTCGGTCGCCTGGGTTACGAACTTGCCGATGGCCCCGAAATCGAGGACGACTGGCACAACTTCGAAGCCCTGAATTTTCCGCCGCACCATCCCGCGCGCGCGATGCACGACACGTTCTACTTCGGTGACGGCCGCCTGCTGCGTACGCATACTTCCGGTGTGCAGGTGCGCTACATGGATTCGCATCAGCCACCGTTGCGCATGATTGCCGCCGGCAAGGTCTATCGCAGCGACAGCGACCAGACGCACTCGCCGATGTTCCATCAGGTGGAAGGCCTGCTCGTCGACGAGCATTCCACCTTCGCCGATCTCAAGGGCACGCTGGCCGAGTTCGTGCGTGCGTTCTTCGAGCGCGATTTCGAAATGCGCTTCCGTCCCAGCTACTTCCCGTTCGTCGAACCCGGCGCGGAAGTGGACATTGCCTGGCAGCAACCCGACGGCAGTACGCGTTGGCTGGAAGTACTCGGCTGCGGCATGGTCCATCCGAACGTGCTGCGCAACTGCGGAATCGATCCCGAGCGTTACACCGGCTTCGCGTTCGGCATGGGCGTCGAACGTTTTGCGATGCTGCGTTACGGCGTGAATGATCTGCGCGCCTTCTTCGACAACGACGTGCGTTTCCTGCGGCAGTTCGCCTGAGGGAGCCCGCTGCGCAGCGGCACGTTGACTGCCCGCTGCGCCGGCTGACACGACACACCGCTGCTGCATCCTCTTCCACGAATTCCAATCACGGTTCCCATGAAATTCTCCGAAAACTGGCTCCGTAGTCATGTACCCACGCAGGCGACGCGCGATGACCTGGCGGCTGTCCTCACCGCCATCGGCCTGGAAGTGGAAGATGTCGGCGCATTGGGCGAAGGACTGGCGGGCGTCGTGGTTGCCCGCATCGTCGAATGTGCAAAGCATCCCGAAGCCGATCGGCTGCAGGTCTGCCAGGTCGACGCCGGACGTGGAGAGCTGATGCAGATTGTCTGCGGCGCGCCCAATGCGCGCCCCGGGCTGATGGCGCCGCTGGCGACGGTCGGGGCCAATGTGGGCGGCATTGCGATCAAGGCGGCCAGGCTGCGTGGCGTCGAATCGAATGGCATGTTGTGTTCGGCCAAGGAACTGGGCATCGACGCCGATGCTTCGGGCCTGCTGGAACTGCCCGGCGATGCACCGATCGGTGCGCCGATCAGTGACTACCTCGACCTGCCGGACGCGAGCATCGAGATCAAGCTCACGCCGAATCGCGCAGACTGTTTCAGCGTACGCGGCATTGCTTATGACGTGGCCGCGGCGCTCGGCAGCGAAGTGCGCGAACTGGATGTCACGCCCGTCCCCGCGCAGAGCGAGGCGGTGTTTCCGGTGGAACTGCGCGCGGACGAACGCGTGCCGCGCTTCGCCGGCCGCGTCATCGAAAACGTCAACGCAAATGCGCCGACGCCCGTATGGATGGCCGAGCGCCTGCGTCGTTCCGGAGTACGTCCAATCAGTTTCCTGGTGGATGTCACCCAGTACGTCATGCTTGAACTCGGCCAGCCGATGCACGCATTCGACAAGGATTCGCTGCAAGGCGGCATTGTCGTCCGGCCGGCGCGCGCGGAAGAGGCCATCACGTTGCTGGATGGACGCACGGTTTCGCTTGATGACGATTTTCTGGTCGTGTCCGATGGCCACGGCGGTGAAGGCCAGCGTGCCGTTGCGCTGGGCGGCATCATGGGTGGGCAGGACACCCGCGTCACCGACGCAACGCGCAATGTCTTCCTTGAAGCTGCGCACTGGATTCCTTCCACCATCATCGGCCGCAGCCGCCGCCTCGGTCTGCATACCGACGCCGGCCATCGCTTCGAGCGCGGTGTCGATCCGGAACTTCCGCGTATCGCCGTGGAGTATGCGACGCGTCTGATCCTGGACATCGCTGGCGGCGTACCTGGCCCGACTGTGCTCACGGAACTGGCGCAATATCTGGCCGATCCGCCGACCATCGCACTGCGCCGGTCACGCATCGAACGCGTGCTGGGCATCCGCATCGAAGACGCCGAGGTCCAGCGCATTCTGAGCGCGCTGGGCATGCAGGTGGCGACCACCGAATCCGGCTGGATCGTCGTGCCGCCGATGCGACGCTTCGACATCGCGATCGAAGAGGACCTCATCGAGGAACTGGCGCGCATCCATGGATACGAGCGCATTCCGACCACGCTGCCCGGCGGCGCGACCCGTTTGGCGTCGCCGAGCGAGAGCCGTCTGGATGACGCAAGTGCGCGCCGTCAGCTTGCTGCGCGCGAGTATCTGGAGACCATCAACTACGCCTTCGTTGATGCCGGTCTGTTGAGGAATTGGCAGCTCGAACAGGACCTGGTCCCGCTGGCCAATCCGCTCAGCGCGGAACTTGCCGTGATGCGCCCGCGTCTGCTGCCCGGCCTCGTCGCGGCGCTGCATCGCAACGTATCGCGCCAGGCGGGCCGTGTGCGCCTGTTCGAACTGGGCAATGTCTTCGCTGCCCGCGGGAACGGTGAAGCGCCGCAGCAAACCCTGCGCGTGGCGGCGGTTGCGTGTGGCGATGCACATCTGGAGCAGTGGGGCGAACGGCCGGTCCGCAAGGTCGATTTCCACGACATCAAGGGCGATCTGGAAAGCCTGGCGGCCGCCGCAGGCGCCGTGCTGGAGTTCACGCCATCGCAGGAGCCTCACGGCCATCCCGGTCGCTCGGCCGACATCCATCGCGATGGACGCCGCATCGGCTGGATGGGGCAACTGCATCCGCGGTTGCAACGGAGTCTCGACCTTGATCTGGACGTGTTCGCGTTCGAACTGGATCTGGAGCCGCTGCTGGTCCGGGCGCTGCCGCGTGCCGAGGAGTTGTCGCGGTATCCGTCCGTCCGCCGGGACCTCGCGTTCGTCGTCGACGAGTCGGTCTCCTGGGCGGCTTTGCGCCAGACTGTGGAGCGGACGGCCGGTCCCCTGTTGCGCGGGGTCCAGCTGTTCGACCGGTATGTGGGGCAGGGGGTCGAATCCGGTCAAAAGAGTCTCGCTATGGGCTTGATTTTGCAGGACAAATCACGCACTCTCAACGACCGCGACGTCGATACCCTAGTCGCCGAAGTGGTCGCCGCCATCGAGCAGGCGCACGAGGCGAAGATTCGTGGTTGATCGAAAAAGCGCAGCGGCAGCATCGCAGAACGGGGACAAGTGGGAATGGCGTTGACCAAGGCGGAGATGGCGGAGCGGCTGTTCGACGAAGTCGGGCTCAACAAGCGTGAGGCCAAGGAGTTCGTGGACGCCTATTTCGACGTTCTGCGGGATGCGCTGGAGCAGGGGCGGCAGGTCAAGCTTTCCGGCTTCGGCAACTTCGATCTGCGGCGCAAGAACCAGCGCCCGGGCCGGAATCCCAAGACCGGGGAAGAGATCCCCATTTCGGCGCGGACCGTCGTGACGTTCCGCCCAGGGCAGAAACTCAAGGAGCGCGTGGAAGCCTATGCTGGATCCGGGCAGTAATCGCGAGCTTCCGCCGATTCCGGCGAAGCGCTATTTCACCATCGGTGAAGTCAGCGAGCTGTGCGACGTCAAGCCGCACGTGCTGCGCTACTGGGAGACCGAGTTTCCCAGTCTCGAGCCCGCCAAGCGTCGGGGAAACCGCCGCTATTACCAGCGCCATGACGTGCTGATGGTGCGCCAGATCCGCAGCCTCCTGTACGAACAGGGCTACACCATCGGCGGCGCGCGCCTTCGCCTGGAAGGCGAAACCGCGAAGCAGGAATCCGCATTGAGCAACCAGATCGTGCGACAGGTGCGCATGGAACTGGAAGAAATCCTGCAACTGCTGCGGCGCTGAATTTTCACTCTTCTAGGCATCCCGACACGCATGCCGCTATAATCAGCGGCCGCCTCGCAGCGGGATTGTTTCCAGGATTCGGGGTATAGCGCAGCCTGGTAGCGCACCAGTCTGGGGGACTGGTGGTCGTCGGTTCGAATCCGGCTACCCCGACCATCTTGTTCAGGCTCTCGACTCCGCCATTTCGGCGGAGTTTCGTTTTATGGGCAGGCAAAAACCGCTTCAGTCTGCTCGCCTCACTGTTCCTCGTCCCCGATCTCCTGACATTCTCGATCGGCCGCATCCCGAAAAAGGCCGGTTCGGCGCGCAGCAATGCCGATGTCGAACTGTGGCGGGCATGTGCGGCATGCGGCCCGGTGCATCGATCCTTCGAACGGGTGGTAGTCACCCTCGATCGGGCAAGAGATGATTTCTTCGCCACCGGATGATCGCGTCCGTGCTGGAAAAGCGTTGTTTAGTTGAAACCGGAACGGTCCGGCGCTGTGTCCTCCAGATCGGCAGTTGTTTTGAATTTCCGGACTGCGCGACTGACGAGCCATGCCAGCACGCGATAGCCCGGGGCCGCCGTAGTCGCGCGCGAGCAAGCTGGCCGAGTGCGGCGGCGGGAAAAGCAAGTCGGGGTGCACGCGGAACCCTCAAAGACCTGCTCGGGTGCACATGGCGAGTAGCGGCAGCGCGTCGAACGATTCGTTCGGCGTGCCCTTGCGATGACTCCATGACTCGTGTCTATTAGCGCGATGCATGAACGCGCCGAAGAACTCATACGCACGCTGGATCTCGCCCCGCATCCGGAAGGCGGCTATTTCCGCCGGATCTACGAGGCGAGCAAGCGGACAGAGGTCAACGGAATCGAACGACCGACGCTGACGGCGATCAAGTTCCTCATCCCGGGCGGTGTCGTGAGCCGCTGGCATCGGGTCGATGCGACGGAGATCTGGGATTGGTCTGAAGGCAGCCCGCTGGAGCTTTCGATGTTCGACCCCGATACGCGGACACTGAGTCGCACGCAGCTGGATACGTCCGTGCGGGGAGGCCAGCAGATCCAGGTCGTGCAGGCCGGCATCTGGCAGAGCGCGCGCAGTCTGGGTGACTACACGTTGATGGATTGTTCGGTATCGCCGGGTTTCGTGTGGAAGGGCTTCCAGTTGCTGGAGCACGACAGCGAAACGGCCCACCATCTGCGTGAGGCCGGCGGCCGCGTGGCCTGACGGAACCGATTCCGTCGCGCGTGGTCGGAACCGCTGCGCCATCCGGACGCGTCAAGGGAAGCTGATATGCGGGCATGTGTTGCGGGTTTGCTGCTGACATTGCCGTGGTTTGGCGAGCCGACGCTCGCGCAGGAAGCCACCGCGCCGGATGTCGCACCGGTGGCGCAAACGGCGCCCGTCCGCGACATGGATGCGGTCACCGTGACCGGGGTGCAGCCTGGGCCCGGACTGTGGCGCGTGCGCAAGGGCGATCACGTGCTCTATCTGCTCGGCACCCAGTCGCCATTGCCGAAGGGCATCACGTGGCGGTCGGAGGAGGTGCAGCAGGTTCTGCAACTGGCCGACCGCGTGCTCGGCTCGCCGGGCGTGAATATCGATGCGGACATCGGTTTCTTCCGCGGCATGGTGCTGTTGCCCTCCGCCATGAAGGCGACACGCATTCCCGAAGACGAGCGTTTGCAGGACGTTCTGCCCGCAGACACCTACGCGCGCTGGCTGCGGCTCAAGCAGCGCTACATCGGACGCGACAACGGAATCGAGAAGAAGCGTCCCCTGATTGCCGCATTCCAGCTCTACCAGAAGGCGCTGGAACGTTCGGGCCTGAAGGAACGCAATGTCGTCGAGCCGGTCATCGCGCAGACGCTGAAAGCGCGCAAGCTCAAGCTGACGCCGACCACCTTCCAATACACGCTTGAAGATCCGAAGCAGGCCATCGCGGATTTCCGCAAGGAGCCGTTGAAGCCGCAGGATCTGGAGTGCTTCAACCGCACGCTGGATCGCGTGGAATTCGATTTGCCGCAGATGGTCGAACGAGCCAACGCGTGGGCGGTCGGTGATGTCGGCGCCCTGCGCAACCAGGCGGCCGAGGCGCAGCAACTGGCATGCCTGTCGGCCTGGTTCGAAACCGATGTGGCGCGCAAGCGCGGGCTGACCGATGTCGATACGCGCGTGCGGGCCGAGTGGCTGCGCCATGTCGATGACGCCTTGCGCGAGAGCCGCATCAGCTTCGCCACTGTCGGCGTGTCCGACCTGCTCAAGCCCGGTGGCTACCTGGCGCAGTTGCAGGCGCGTGGCTACATCATCGAAGCGCCCGAGTAAGCGGACGCTTCGGCGGCACCGGCGTGCGTGTCGAGCACGCGCGGTGGAATCAGCTCCGCTTGTTCAGCTGGCCTCGCTCAACTGCTTCGGCTTGTCACCGAGCGCGGGCCAGCGCTTCAGGATGGCGGCACGGATGCCGGCCGCGTCGATGCCCGCTTCGGCGAGCAGATCTTCGCGACTGGCGTGATGCTGGAATTCGTCGGGAAGGCCCAGATGCAGCACCGGCAGAGCGCGCCCTTCGGCGTTCAGCAGCTCGGCTACACCGGAACCCGCGCCGCCCATCACCACGTTGTCTTCGACCGTGACGAAGCCTTCGTGCGTCAAAGCCAGTTCGAGCAACAGCGCGCGGTCTAGCGGCTTGATGAAACGCATGTTCACCACGCTCAATCCCAGTTCGCGGCCCACCTGTTCGGCGGCGGCGACGGTCGAGCCGAACGCCAGCACGGCTATGCGATCGCCGCGTACCCGCAGATCGGCTTTACCGATGGGCAAGGTCGAGAGGTCGTTGGCGAGGGTGACGCCCGGGCCCGTGCCGCGCGGATAGCGGACCGCCGCCGGACCCGAAAAGTGATAGCCGGTGCTCAGCATCTGCCGGCATTCGTTCTCGTCGGCAGGCGCCATCACCACCATGTTCGGCACGCAGCGCAGGTAGCTCAGGTCCAGGTTGCCCGCATGCGTCGCGCCGTCCGGGCCGACCACGCCGCCGCGATCGATCGCGAACAGCACGTCCAGGTTCTGGATCGCCACGTCATGCACCAGCTGGTCATAGCCGCGTTGCAGGAAGGTCGAATAGATCGCAACGACGGGCTTGGCGCCTTCGCATGCCATGCCGGCCGCCAGCGTCACCGCGTGCTGTTCGGCAATCGCCACATCGAAATAGCGTTCCGGATATTCCCTGCTGAAGCGCACCAGGCCCGAGCCTTCACGCATGGCCGGCGTGATGCCCTGCAACTTCGGTTCGACGGCGGCCATGTCGCAGAGCCAGTCACCGAAGATGTCGGTGTAGGTTGGTTGCTTCACGCCGGACTTGCTGACCAGCCCCTTCTGCGGATCGAACGGACCTACCGCGTGATATCCGATCTGATCGCCTTCGGCGAGTCCGTAACCCTTGCCCTTGGTGGTCAGGATATGGAGCAGCTGCGGGCCCTTGAGCTTCTTCAAGGTCTTCAGCGCGCCAACAAGCGCTTCCACGTCGTGACCGTCAATCGGGCCGGTGTAATGGAAGCCCATCTGCTCGAACAGCGTGGACGGCACGAACATGCCTTTCCAGTGTTCTTCCCAGCGGCGCATGAAGCGCGCGGGCGGCTTCTTCTTGTCGCCCAGCAGCTTCTTGCCGCCTTCGCGCAATGCGTTGAGCGTCTGGCTGCTGCTCAGTCGGCCGAGCATCTTGGTCAGCCCGCCGACGTTTTCCGAGATCGACATCTGGTTGTCGTTGAGGATCACCAGCAGGTTCGGCTCCGGCTCCATGCCGCCAGCGTGATTGAGCGCTTCGAACGCCATGCCGGCCGTCATCGCACCATCGCCGATCACCGCGACGACCTTGCGATCATCGCCCTTGTGCGCGAGCGCGATGGCCATGCCGAGCGCGGCGGAAATCGAAGTGGACGAATGGCCGACGCCGAAAGTGTCGTACTCGCTCTCTTCGCGCTTCGGGAATGGAGCGACGCCATCCTTCTGCTTCACCGTGTGGATCTGATCGCGGCGGCCGGTGAGGATCTTGTGCGGATAGCACTGATGGCCCACGTCCCAGACCAGCCGGTCGGTCGGCGTGTCGTACAGATAATGCAGCGCCACGGTGAGCTCGATGACGCCCAGGCCCGCACCGAAGTGGCCGCCGCTCTTGCCGACGGATTCGATCAGGTAGCCGCGCAGTTCCTCCGCGATGGCCGGCAGTTCGGATTCATCGAAGGCGCGCAGATCGGCGGGTGTTTCGATGCGGGAGAGTCGGGGATAGCGGGCGTTGTCGATCATCGGGCGTGCTTTCTTCAGACCCACTATTTTCCCCCTCCAATGTGAAGTGGGGCAAGCGAACCCGGTGAAGACTGGCGCAGTCGGCGTGAAGACCGGGCCTGCGGTGTGGGCGGGTTCAGGCCGAAAGCTTGGAGCGCTTGGGCAGATGCGCCTTCAGGAACGCCATCTGGTCGGCCAGGATGTTGCGGTTCGAGAGGATCAGATGCTCGATCCAGCTGGGCCGGTACGGCACGGCCAGCAACGGCATATGGGCCTGCTGCGGCGTGCGGTTGCTCTTGCGCGAATTGCAGTGGAAGCATGCGGTGACGACGTTTTCCCAGATGTCGCGCCCGCCTTTCGACAGAGGCAGCACATGATCGCGGGTCAGGTGCTGGCGACTGAAATCCTGGCCGCAGTACAGGCACAGGTAGGCATCGCGCGCGAACAGTGCGGTGTTGGTGAGCGTCGGCGTGGGCGAAAGGGCGTGCGCGCGTGCGTGGCCGCGCGAGGCGACGATCGGGTGCAGCTCAATCATGCTGCGCTCGCCGGTCAGGCGGCTGGTCCCGCCATGCACGCGGATGCACGGGTCGCCCAGCGTCCACGCGACGGCACCGCGTGCGTACAGGCAGGTCGCGTCCTGCCAGTTGATCCAGTCGAGTACGCGGCCCTGAGCGTCCAGTGACAACAGGCGAGGCGTGAAGCGAGACGGGGAGGGTGCGGTCGCGGCGGCCGATGCGGCAGCGCCGTGCGTGTCCATCAGGTGAAGCTGAGCTGGGTCTGCTTCCATGGGGATTCAGCTTATACCCCATTGATGACAATTTGGATAGCGCTTCGGCGGGCGAAATCCGCCCTGCGCAAGGCTTTGGCGGGAGCGTGCGCTGCGGCCGATCGCCGACGGCAGCGCACGCTTTCCGCGGCGATCAGTCGCCGAAGCGTTCGGCGTCCATCGTCATCAGCGACGACGCGCCGGATTTGATCGCGGCGGCGTGCGCAAGCGTGCGCGGCAGAATGCGCGCGAAGTAGAACTCCGCGGTTTCGCGCTTGCCCTGCTTGAATGCGCCGCCATGCGATGAAGCTTCCGCTGCTGCGACGCTGCGCGCCCACCAGTAGGCGAGCGTCACGTAGCCCGAATAGAACAGGTAGTCATGGCTCGCTGCGCCAATCTCCTCCGGATCCTGGCTGGCGCGCTGGAGGATTTCGCGGGTGAGCTGGGCCCACTCCGTGCACTTTTCGCGCAGCGGCGCGATGAAGGGCTTCACCGCATCATTGGATTCGTTCGCGCGCAGGAAGGCTTCGATCTCACCCAGGAAGAGTTTCAGGCCGGCGCCTTGCGTGCTTGCGGTTTTGCGACCCATCAGGTCGAGCGCCTGGATGCCGGTGGTGCCTTCGTACAGGGTGGTGATGCGCGCATCACGGGCCAGCTGCTCCATGCCGTGCTCGTGGATGTAGCCGTGGCCGCCGAAGCACTGCAACGCGTGATACGTGTTCTCGATGCCCCATTCGGTCTGGCAGGCCTTGGAAATCGGCGTCAGGAAGCTGACCAGCGTATCGGCGCGTTCGCGTTCGGCGGCATCCGGTGAATGATGGGCGACATCGATCAGGCTGCCCGCGTGCAGTGCGAGCAGGCGGCTGCCTTCGACCAGCGATTTGATGGTCAGCAGCATGCGCCGCACATCCGGATGGACGATGATCGGGTCGGCCGGTTTTTCCGGGAATTTCGCGCCGCTCAACGCACGCGTCTGCAGGCGTTCGCGGGCATAGCGCAATGCGTTCTGGTAGGCGCGCTCGCTCAACGCGATGCCCTGCAGCCCGACCCCGAGGCGCGCGGTGTTCATCATCGTAAACATGGCTTGCAGGCCCTTGTGCGGCTGGCCGACGAGGTAGCCTTGCGCACCGTCGAAATTCATCACGCACGTCACCGATGCCTTGATGCCCATCTTGTGTTCGATGGAGCCGCAATGCAGCGCGTTGCGCTCGCCGATTGTGCCGTCGCGGGCCACTTTGAACTTGGGCGTGACGAACAGTGAAATGCCCTTCGGTCCCGGCGGTGCGTCGGGCAGGCGCGCCAGCACCAGATGGACGATGTTGTCCGTCAGGTCGTGCTCGCCGGCGGTGATGAAAATCTTGGTGCCGGTGATGGCGTAGCTGCCATCGTCGTTGGGTTCGGCGCGCGTCTTGAGCAGGCCCAGGTCCGTTCCGCAGTGCGGTTCGGTCAGGCACATGGTGCCGGTCCAGCGGCCTTCGACCAGCGGCTTGAGGAAAATTTCCTGCTGCCAGGCTTCGCCGTGCTGTTTCAGGGCTTCGACCGCGCCGTGTGACAGCAGCGGAAAGTTGCCCCACGCCAGGTTGGCGGCGTTGACCATCTCGTTGAGCGTCACGCCCATCACATGCGGCAGGCCCTGCCCACCGAAATCGGGCGAGGCGGTCAGGCCGGTCCAGCCGCCTTCGACGAACTGGTCGTAGGCCGCCTTGAAACCCGGTGGCGTGGTGACCGATTGGGTCGCCTTGTCGTACGTGGAGCCGATTTCGTCGCCGACGCTGTTGAGCGGGGCGAGGACGGTTTCGGAGAAGCGGGCCGCCTCATCGAGCACGGCGTCCACCACGTCGCGTGTGGCGTCCGGATAGCCCAGGCGCGCGAACAGGGGTTCGACATCCAGTACATCGAACAGGGCAAAACGGAGATCGGTGAGCGGAGCGCGGTAGGTACTCATGGGCAGTCGGGCGACCATGGAAGGCGGAAGTGCGTGAGGATACTACGGCGTATGGTGGCTGCGGAGCCTTTCCGGCGCGGTGTCCCGGCGCAGACGAAAACGGCTCCCGCGAAGGGAGCCGTCAAGAGGCATGCGAAAAGGGGAACCCGCCTCAGCGCAGGACGCCGTCCAGCCCCGGCACCGGATTGAGCGCGCTGCGGCTCGATATGTCGAAGTCGCGCGGCTTGCCCTCTTCGGGCGTGGCGGTCACCGGACCTTTCAGGCTGTAGGGCAGCGAGCGCCGCGACGACAGCGCATCGGCCAGCACCAGCCGGGCTTCGGCCCCGGGCGTGAACGGAAGGGTGGTCACGTCAGCGGATTCGGGACCGACGGACAAGCCCGGGCTCGCATCGAGGGTGCCGGCGGGATGCCCATCCACCTCGAGTTCCAGCCGGACACGATCGAACCGCATCGGCATGCTGCTGTAGTTCTGCAGGCGCAGGTCCACCGACCAGGCGCCGTTCGCGTGCACGGTGAGTTGCTGGATGCTTGCGCTCGGCTCCGATACCCGGCGCACCGGGCCGCCACTGCAGGCGCCGAGCCACAAAGTCGCCACCGCCACCATCGCGAAAACGCTTTTCCGAATCATGCCGCCACTCCAGACCGGGAACCCGGCCATGGTACGCGACGCCTGCCGAGCCCGCCGCTTGACCACCGATGTCACGCGCCACCGCCTTCATCTGCATCCATCGAAGCGAACCATTCGGCGTAGGGCGTGTTGCGCACCTGCCTGCGATTGAAGTCGGGCGCGCCGTCTGTCCACCACACCGGCCCACGCTCACCGAGCGCCACCTTGCCCGCGTGCACGGCTTTGCGCGCAGCGGCAAGCCGGGCAGCATCGTTCGTCCGCAAGGCGGCGCCGACCTCGCGCCGGGCACGCATCAGTTCGCCGGTCAGGCGCGTGCGCGTTTCCGCGTCCAGATGGGGATTGCTCGCGCGCCAGAGTTGTCCACGCACGATGATGTAGCGTCTGTCGGGCGTCAGCAGTGCAGGCATGGGCGGCTCCTTGCTTCAGGAAAACCGCAACGCCGTCGCCGTCGCGTGAGTGGGCGGGCTTGCAGGCTCAGCGACGTGGACGCGGCATCCGGCTCACGTGCGGATTGCCGGCGACATACCAGCGCCACGGAAACTCGATGGCACGCGAAATGCCGATGCGCGGCCCTTGTCCGGGAATGGCGGGCGGCGGCGTGCCGTCGTCCACCACGCTGATGCCTTGTTCGGCCCGTACCAGATCCAGGCCATTGGCCGCGCCGGTGATGCCCATCGCCTGCGCGAGCCGCGCCGGGCCGCTTCCGACATCAACCGCGCGGGCCGGCAGACCGCGCGCCTCGCGCATCTGTTCGATGCCATGAACCGGTTCGATGGCGCGCATCAGCACGCCAACGCCCTCGCCATCGCGGCCACAGACGGTGTTGGCGCACCAGTGCATGCCGTAAGTGAAATAGACGTACAGATGTCCGGGTGGCCCGAACATGGTCGCGTTGCGCGCCGTGCGGCCACGGAATGTGTGTGCCGCGGGATCCTCGTCGCCGCAGTACGCCTCGACCTCGACGATGCGGCCCGCGCGTCCGTCATCGCGCACCAGCAGCTTGTTGAGCAGTTCCGGCGCCACCGCGCGCGGATCGCGTGCATAGAAGCCGCGCGGAAGACGACGGCCGAAGGAAGCAAGGCGCATTGCGTGAACGGATCCTCGATGCGTGTGGCGTGGCTTCATTTTCCCGCATCGCTGCGAGGGCCGCGTGCAGGCGGAACGCGGCGGACGTGAGTCGGAGCCGGGACGACGGGCAGCCGGCAGGGGCGCAGGCGCATTCGGAAACACACACGAGTGCGCGGTCTTTGCCTTGGTAGGACACAGGCTGCACGACGCCGTCAGTGGTTTTACTTGAATTTTCGTGTAGGAAATTCGGTAGCGTGCATTACGTGAGACGTTCAACCTTCTTCCGTCTTCAGATGGAGTGGGTTCATGGGTATTCCCGAGAGATGGAATCGATTGCTGGGCGTTCTGACAGCTGCATTGCTGGTGACGGCGCTGGGCGCGTGCCGCAAGGCGCCGGAAGAGGCCGCCGTTCCGGCCGCACCCCCAGCAGCCGCAGCGGATACGACAACCGCCCCGGCGCCTGCCGAACTCCGGGAAATCATCAAGGACGCCTACATCTACGGCTTCCCGATCGTGGACAGCTACCGCATCCAGTACTCGTACTTCGTGGACAAGAACAATCCCGAATACAAGGGCGACTGGAACCAGCTGAGCAACGTTGCCCGCGTCTACACGCCGGCCGACAAGGCCATCCAGACGCCAAACTCGGATACGCCCTACAGTTTCCTCGGCGCCGATCTGCGCGCCGAACCTCTGGTGCTGACCGTGCCCGCGGTGCCGAAGTCGCGGTACTACTCGCTGCAGTTCGTCGACATGTATACCCACAACTTCGCGTATGTCGGCACGCGCGAGACCGGCACGGATGCGGGTGCTTACCTGCTGGCCGGGCCCCGCTGGAAGGGTGAAACGCCCAAGGGCGTCAAAGCAGTCCTGCGTTCGGAAACCGACTTCGCGTTTGTCCTGTATCGCACCCAGCTTTTCAGCGACAGCGATCTGGATGAAGTGAAGAAAGTCCAGTCCCAGTACAAGGTGCAGACCTTGTCGCAGTTCGCGGGAACGCCCGCACCGGCGCCACTGCCGCCGGTGGAGTTCGCCAGACCACTGCCCGCCGAGGAACAGAAGAAGTCGCCCGAGTTCTTCGGCATCCTCAACTTCCTGCTGCAGTTCGCGCCCACGCATCCCAGCGAAACCGCGCTGATGGAACGCTTCGCCCGGGCCGGCATCGGCGCTGGAAAGACGTTTGACGTGGCGGCGATGTCGCCGGAGCAGCGCAAGGCAGTTGAAGACGGTATTGCGGATGCATGGAAAGCCTTCGCGCAGTACAAGGCGGAGATCATCGATACCGGCAAGAAGGGCAGCGGCGATGGCTTCGGCACGCGCCAGTACGTCAACAATGACTACCTGATGCGCATGTCGTCGGCGGCACTGGGCATCTACGGAAACTCGAAGGAAGAAGCCAACTATCCGGCCTATTTCGTCGATTCCGAAGGCAAGCCGCTGAATGCTGCGAGCAACCGCTACACCTTGCGTTTCGAGCCCGGCAAGCTGCCGCCGGTAAGGGCGTTCTGGTCGCTCACGATGTACGAGCTGCCCGCCAGCCTGCTGACGCCCAATCCCCTCAATCGCTACCTGATCAATTCGACGATGACGAATGATCTGAAGCGCGATGCGGACGGCGGAATCACGCTCTACGTTCAGCACGAGTCCCCGGGCAAGGACAAAGAGTCCAACTGGTTGCCGGCGCCCAAGGGGCCCTTCTTCATGCTGCTGCGCGAATACCTGCCGGAGCAGGCCGCACTCGATGGCACCTGGAAGGCGCCGCCTGCCGTGCGCGCAGAGAACTGAGGCCGGACTGCGCTCGCCGCGTCCGCTTCTTCCCGCATCCCGATTCAATCAAGCAAGAGGTCACGTTATGAGCAAGGAAAGATTTGCCGTTACCAGCATCGCGGTCATGGTCGCAGCGATCCTGACGGCATGCGGTGACAAGGCGGCCGATACGCAGCCGGTCGCAGGAGAGCCCGCGCCGGTGGTCGAAGAAGCGACCGCACCGCAAGCCGCGCCAGCGACGGCACCGGCCTCTGCTTCGTCGGTTCCGGTCCTGGGCGATCAATCGCGCTGGGTGAAGAATTCAGAGGGCAGGATTCTCGTCACGCCCGACAATTTCATCCGCGCCGAGTCCGACGTCTACATGGCCGCGCAGGTCAAGGACGGCGCGTTCGGCACGTTCAAGCACACGCGCGCGCCGGCGCCGGTCGACAAGCAGCTGATCGTGCGCTTGAACCGCGACACCATCTACTCGTCCGGCGTGTTCGATCTGGATGCCGGTCCCGTCACCATCACCTTGCCGGATCCGGGCAACCGCTTCCTGTCGGCGCTGGTGATCAATGAAGACCACTACAACCCCAGCGTGTTCTACGGCGCAGGCACGCATACGCTGACCCGCGAGAGCGTGGGCACGCGCTATGCGATGGTCGGCATCCGCATCCTGGCCGACCCCAACAATCCGGAAGACATGAAGCAGGCCAATGCGTTGCAGGACGCAATCCGCGTCAGCCAGCCGGGTGGGCCGGGCACGTTCGAAATCCCGAACTGGGATCCCGCCAGCCAGAAGAAGGTCCGTGACGCTCTGATTGCCGTCTCCGACACCCTGCCGGATCTGCGCTACGCCGCAGGCACCGACAAGTCGGCGGTCGACCCGGTCCGTCGACTGGCCGCAGCCGCATCGGGCTGGGGCCTGAACCCGGACAAGGACGCCATCTACCTCAACGTGTTTCCGGAAAAGAACGACGGCCGCACGCCGTACCGCCTGACTGTGAAGGACGTGCCGGTCGATGCCTTCTGGTCGGTCACCGCATACACCGCCCAAGGCTTCTTCAAGCCGAACGAACTGAACGCCTACGCGATCAACAGCGTCACCGGCGTCAAGAGCGACGACGGCTCGATCAATATCCAGTTCGGCAATTGCACCAAGGACATCCCGAACTGCCTGCCCATTACTCCGGGCTGGAATTACATGGTCCGCCTGTACCGCCCGCAGCAGGCCATCCTGGATGGAACCTGGAGTTTCCCGGTGGCGCAGCCGATGAACTGAATTGCGGTGAAGCCCGGCGTGCCGATGGCGGGCCGGGTGTCGCAACAATGGAAGGCCTGCAATTGCAGGCCTTTCTTGTCTGGCAAGAAACAACGCGTGACGACGGAACGTGCGTTGTTCGCATCGGGCACGCGCGGACTCGCGTCAATCGTTATTGAGCTGGACAACCGGTGCGAAGCTCGTGCGTTTCTTCCCCGCACGAACTCGAATCGGTCGCGGAGCCGCAAAATGGGTCAGCGTAAGTGATCGCCGACATGCCCACTCGCAAGCGAGACAAACAAAAAGGGCCTGCATTTCTGCAAGCCCTTGATGTTCATGGTGGCCGGGGAGGGAATCGAACCCCCGACACAGGGATTTTCAATCCCTTGCTCTACCAACTGAGCTACCCGGCCAGGTTTTTCGCGGTCCACGACGTGGTGGGTGCGAGCCGCGCATGATACGGGAACCCGGTCGAACCTGGCAAGCCGGACGAGGGCTGAATGTCTTCGGCAGCGCATGCGGGCGTGGTGCGTGACCGGTGCATGATGCGTCGGCGTTCCCTCAATCCATCAGGAGTCGTCATGAAGCGCCTGTTCGTTTTCCTTGCCGTGCTGGGCCTGGCCGCCTGTTCCAGCATGCCGAAGCAGTCGTCGGCCGAGAAGTTGGCGATGTACCGCGCGAGTGCGGGCGCGCCGGTCAAGGACTTCAGCTACTTCGGGAACATCAATGGGTGGCAGCCGCTGGGCCAATCCGCGCTGGCAGTCTGGACGAAGCCCAACGAGGCCTACCTGCTGGACCTGGCCGGTCCTTGTCCGGATCTGGAGTTTGCGCCGGCGATTTCCATCACCAACATGATGGGGCGCGTCTCTACGTTTGACCGGGTGAGGCCGATTGGCGGCGGTGGCGGCCCGATGCGGATGTCGTGCCGGATCAAGACGATCAGCCCGCTCGACATGAAGTCGTTGAAGGCGGCGGAACAGGAACTTCGCAAGGCGGATGTCGAGGAGCGCAAGGAAGGCGAAGCGGAAAACTGAAGCGCGGCTCGGCAACAGCCAGGAAAAAGGCGGGATCCCCGCCTTTTTTCATGCCTCCGGAACGTAGCCCGCGGGTTTGTCCGCGGCGCCATCGAACAGGAACTTGACCAGTTCGGTTTCGAGGAAGGCGCGATGCTTGGGGTCGCGGGGCGAAAGCCGGTTCTCGTTGATCAGCATCGTCTGGTGTGCGAGCCACGCCGCCCAGGCGGGCTTGCCGATGTGGGCGAAGATGCGCTTGCCGAGCTCGCCCGGATAGGGGACGAAATCCAGGCCTTCGGTTTCGCGCTTCTCGTATACGCAATGGACGGTGCGTGCCATGGGGAATTCCTTGCAGATCGAAACAGTCAGGGCGTGGCCAGCAGCCGCCGGATCGGGGCAGGCAGGCCGATTGAAAGAAGCTCGCGGCGAGCGACCCAGCGCAGATCCTGGCCATCCGCCAGCCGCGTTCGCGTGTCCAGGCCGCGCCAGCGCAGCGTCTGCATGCGCAGCAGGTAATGGCTGAACGTATGCGGCATTTCCGGAAGCGCTTCCGCGTGCTCGTATTCGCCGTCGAGGTGCAACTCGAACCATGCCCGCGCGCGCGCGTGATCGGCCGCTTCGGGCAGCGACCACAATGAAGCCCAGATCCCCGTGGGTGGACGGCGTTGCAGCAACACGTCGCCGGCTTCGTTTTCGGCCATCAGCATCAGCGCCGTGCGTTCGGGGAGCGTTTTCCCGGGCCTGGAGGTTGGCAGCTCATCGACGCGGCCGGTGCGCAGCGCGATGCAGTCCGCCTGCACCGGGCACAGCATGCAGGCCGGATCGTGGCGGGTGCAGAGCGTTGCACCGAGGTCCATCTGTGCCTGCGTGTAATCGGCCATGCGCCGGCCTGGAACATGTGTCTCCGCAAGCGCCCAGAGCTGCTTTTCGATTGCAGGCAGGCCGGGCCAGCCTTCGATGCCGTGATAGCGCGCGAGCACGCGCTTGACGTTGCCGTCGAGAATCGGAAACGGGTCGCCCCAGGCCTGCGCAAGAATCGCACCCGCGGTACTGCGGCCGATGCCCGGCAGCGCCATCAGCGCGTCCGGATCCCGCGGCAGATCGCCGCCGTGGCGCTCGACACACAGGCGCGCGGTCGCGTGCAGATTGCGCGCGCGCGCGTAGTAGCCGAGACCGGACCATTGCGCGAGGACGTCATCGAGCGAAGCCGCAGCGAGGTCCTGCAGCTGCGGGAACGCCTCCAGGAATCGCTGGAAGTACGGGATGACCGTCTTCACCTGCGTCTGCTGGAGCATGATTTCCGAAAGCCAGACGCGATAGGGCGTGCGCGGATGCAGCCAGGGAAGATCATGGCGGCCGGCGAGATCGAACCAGTCCAGCAACGCCGAAGCGAATCGATCCGGCATCGCCGCTGCGCCGGAACTTGAAATCGCGGCTTCTGGAATCTTCGGCCGTGCGCGTCGGCTCACGCGCCCAGCGCTTCCGGCAACAAGGCGTCCACGAAGGCTTCGGCATCGAACACGCGCAGATCTTCCGGACGTTCGCCGATGCCGGCAAAGCGGATCGGAATGCCGAACTCCCGCGCGAGCGCGAACACCACGCCGCCCTTGGCGGTGCCGTCCAGCTTGGTCACGACCAGGCCGGTGACGTTGACCGCCGCATGGAACTGTCGCAGTTGCGACAGCGCGTTCTGGCCGGTCGTGCCGTCGATGACGAGCAGCACTTCGTGCGGGGCGTCGGCGTCGAGCTTCTGCAGCACGCGCTTGATCTTGCCGAGCTCGGCCATCAACCCCTGCTGCGTATGCAGCCGGCCCGCCGTGTCGGCAATGAGGATTTGCGTGCCGCGCGACTTGGCGGCCTGCAGGGCGTCGAACGCAACCGACGCCGCGTCGGCGTTCTGGCCTTGCGCGACCACGGGAACGCCATTCCGTTCGCCCCAGGCCTGCAACTGCGCGACGGCGGCGGCGCGGAAGGTGTCGCCCGCCGCCAGCATCAGCGAGCGGCCTTCATCCTTGAAACGCCGGGCGAGCTTGCCGATCGTCGTGGTCTTGCCGACACCGTTCACGCCGACGGTCAGCAGCACGAAGGGCCTGGCAGTTGAGTCGATGACCAGGGGCTTGGCGACCGGCGCCAACAGCGCGATCAACTCGGCGCGAAGTGCGGCCAGCAGCGCGTTCGCGTCGACGAACTCGCGTGCCTTCATGCGCTTGCGCAGCGATTCGACCAGCGCGCTTGAGGCCGACACGCCGACATCGGCGGTCAGCAGCGCGGTCTCGATTTCGTCGAGAAGGTCGTCATCCAGTCGCGGATTGCGCGAGAACAGCCCGGTCAGGCCACGCGCGAAGCCGCTGTTGCGCAGGCGATCACGCCAGCCCGGTTTGCCGGCGGCGGCCGGCTCCGGCAGGTCCGCAGGCAGGTCCGGAACCACAGGTTGCACGGCGGCGGGTTCGATGGCGGCGGCGGGAGGCAGGGCCTCGGCCTGCCGCGCCAACGCTTCCTGTTCGGAAATCTCTTCGGAAACAGGGTTTTCGGCGGGCGCCGGGCGCTGCGTTTCGGGCAGGCTCGCGGGCGCCTCGGGCTTCTTGCGTCGGAACCAGCTGACCATGACCAGGCAATCGCGGAGAATGCGCGCATGGTACCACCCAGCCCTTTCCGCCCCCGATGAAGCCGGGCCGCACGCCACGCGCCAAAGCGCCGGCCGCCGCGCCCGGCAGTGTGCGCATCATTGCCGGACGCTGGCGCGGAACCCGTCTGCAGGTGCCCGCGCTGGCGGGCTTGAGACCGTCGTCCGACCGTGTGCGGGAAACCCTCTTCAACTGGCTGCAATCGGGCTTGAGCGGCGCGCGCGTCCTCGATGCATTTGCCGGCACCGGTGCACTGGGCCTGGAGGCCGTATCGCGTGGCGCGGCCAGCGCCGTGCTGATCGAGCGGGATGCCGGCGCGGCGCGCGGCCTCGCGGCGACGGTGGCGAAACTGGATGCGACCGGGCAGGTCCAGGTCGTCAACACCGATGCACTGACCTGGCTGGCCGCGCCGGCCGCCGCCGCATTCGATCTGGTGTTCCTCGATCCGCCTTTCGCCGCGGGCCTGTGGGGAAAAGCGATGGCGGCGGTGCTTCCGCACCTGGCGCCAGATGCCTGGATCTACGTCGAATCCGCACCGGACGCACCGCCCGTGGCGCCCGCAGATTGGCAGCTGCATCGCGAGGGGCGCACCCGCGACGTACGGTTCGCGCTCTACCGCAACGCCGCCGGGCAGGGCGCTGATACACTGCGCGGCGTCCATCAGGAACCCGAGCCCGCATGAGCGTGTCCCGAAACCGTATCGCGGTCTATCCCGGCACGTTCGACCCGATCACCAACGGGCACATCGATCTGATTGACCGTGCGGCGCCGCTGTTCGACCGCCTGATCATCGGCGTGGCCGAAAGCCCGGCGAAGGGGCCGTCGCTGCCGCTGGCGCTGCGGGTGGATCTGGCGCGCAAGGCGACGGCCCATCATTCGAATGTCGAAGTCCAGGGATTCGATTGCCTGCTGGCGCATTTCGTCAAGGACATCGGCGGTGGCGTGTTGCTGCGGGGCCTGCGCGCGGTCTCGGATTTCGAGTACGAATTCCAGCTGGCCAGCATGAACCGCCACCTGATTCCGGACGTGGAAACGCTGTTCCTTACGCCCGCCGAGCAGTACGGCTTCATTTCGTCGTCGCTGGTGCGCGAGATCTCGCGGCTGGGCGGCGACATTTCCGGATTCGTCACGGCGGACGTGGCGGCGGCGCTCAAGGCGCAGTGGCAGCGCGCCTGAATACCGCGCTTTTGTGGCACGATCTTCACAACACCGACTCTGAGAGGGGGACCTTTCCAATGATCCGTATCGCTACACGCCTGTTGCTGATTGCCTGCCTGGTGGTTCCTTTCGTCGCCTGCAAGAAGCAGGAAGCCGCGCCGGCCGAAACCGCCGATGCGCCGCTGGTGGCTCCGGCCAAGGACGATGACGCCGGCTGGCGCACGTACCTGCAGGAAGTGGTCGGCCGCAACATGGGCACGATCACCAACAATCCGTACCTGTACTACCTGCCGCCGGAATCGGATCCGCAGTTCGAGGACAAGTACGGTCGCGCGCTGGACCAGGCCAAGGCCGCTGTCGGCCGCGGCATCGTCGGCGGCAACATGCTGGCGTTCGGTTCCTCCGCTTCCACCCGCATGGCCGATCTGGTTGTGGCTTCGTTCGAAGGCACCGAGCCTGACAGCATGAAGGGCGTGCGCGTGCTGTTCATCGGCGCCGCTGCCGATGGCGAACGCGTCAAGGCTGCGGTTGCCCCGACCGGCGTCGACTACGTTTTCGTCGAAGCCAAGTAAGTCTGGCGCGCGTGGTCGCCTCGCGGCCGCGCGCCCTGGCATGGTGAACCTGGCGCAAGCCGGGAAGCAGCGCCGGTCGAGCATCGGCGCTGCGACTCCCGCCACCGCGGGACGGTAGATGCAGCATGGCCCTGAAAATCAACGAAACCTGCGTCAATTGCGATGTCTGCGAGCCCGCCTGTCCCAACCAGGCGATCACGATGGGCGAGACGATCTACGTGATTGATCCGGCGCGCTGCACCGAATGCGTGGGCCATCATGACGAACCGCAATGTGTCGTCGTCTGCCCGGTCGAATGCATCGACCCCGATCCGTCGTATCCTGAAACGCATGATCAACTGCTGGCGAAGTTGCGCCAGTTGCAGGGCGGCTGATTCCTCTCGCTGGAGCGGAGCGCGCCGTCCGTCCACGCAGGAGACGTCGTGATACTCAGGAAATTCGCTGCCGCGCTGATCGGCTTCGCGCTGTTCGTTCCTTCTTTCGTGTCGGCCGCAGATGGCGGCGATCGGCCAATCTCCTCCGCCCAGCCGGCGCGACCGCCGGGTGCGGCAATCGCCAGCGCCCATGGCCTGGCCACCGATGCGGGCTTTGAAATCCTTGACGCGGGCGGCAACGCGTTTGACGCCGCAGTCGCGGTGTCCTCCGTGTTGTCGGTGGTCGAGCCGATCAGTTCCGGGCTTGGCGGTGGCGGTTTCTTCCTGCTGCACGACGTGCGTTCGGGCAAGGAAACCTTCATCGACGCGCGCGAAACCGCGCCGGCCGCCGCGACGCCGCAGGCCTATCTCCTTCCCGATGGCGAGTTCAACCGCGATCGCGCCGAAAACGGTCCCTGGGCGGCGGGCATTCCCGGCTTGCCGGCCGCGCTGGTGCATCTGGCCGAACGCTACGGCAAGTTGCCGCTGAAGACCTCGCTCGGCCCTGCGATCCGCATCGCGCGAGACGGCTTCCCGGTTTACGGCCGGCTCGCACGCGGCTATGCGTCGCGCCGTGAGGTGATGGAGCGCTATCCCGGCACGCGTGGCGTCTTCCTCGCCGATGGAAATCCGCCGAAGGAAGGCGAAACCTTCCGCCAGCCGGACCTCGCGCGCACGCTGCAATTGCTGGCCGATCGCGGCCACGATGGTTTCTATCGCGGCGACGTGGCGAAGAAGCTGATCAAGGGCGTGCGTGCCGAAGGCGGCCGCTGGACCGCCGACGAACTCGCCTCCTATCAAGTGCGCGAACGCGAGCCCCTGAAGTTCGACTACCGCGGCTGGCGCATCACCACTGCGCCGCCGCCCTCGTCCGGTGGCGTCGCCGTCGCGCAGATGCTGCAGATCCTCGAAGCCTGGGATCTGGCCAAACTCGACGAAGCCCATCGCACGCATCTGGTTGTCGAAGCCATGCGGCGCGCGTTCCGTGATCGCACCTTCTATCTCGGCGATCCGGATTTCGTCGACATCCCGATGAAGACGCTGACGAGCCGCGACTATGCGGCGGGGTTGCGCGCCACGATTCATCCGGAAAAAGCGACGCCCAGCGATCTGTTGTCAGGCGAGCCCACGCCGTTGGAAGACGAGGAAACCACGCATTTCTCGATTATCGACAGCGAAGGCAACCGCGTTTCCGGCACGCAGACCGTCAACCTGCTGTTCGGGTCCGGCCTGGTGCCGCCCGGCACCGGTGTCCTGCTCAACAACGAAATGGACGATTTCGCGCTGAAGCCGGGTACGCCCAATGCTTTCGGCGTGATGGGGTTCGAAGCGAATGCGCCCGAAGCGGGCAAGCGCATGCTCAGTTCGATGACGCCGAGCTTCATGGAATCGAAGGATCGCATCGCCGTGATCGGCACTCCGGGCGGCAGCCGCATCATCACCATGGTCCTGCTCGGCATGCTCGGTTACGAGCAGGGCCTCGGCGCGCAGCAGGTGGCTGCGTTGCCGCGCTATCACCACCAGTGGATGCCGGATGTCATCTCGGCCGAATCCGGCGCGTTCTCGCCCGAAGTCGCCGCCACGCTGCGGCGCATGGGGCACGAGGTCGATCTGCCGGGCGACGCCGCCGCGGGCGGCCGCGGTTCCAGCCACGTCTGGGGCAATTTGCAGACCGTGATGTGGGACAAGGCGCAGAACACGCTGAGCGGTGGCTCCGACCCGCGCAATTCCGTCGGCAAGGCTGAAGTCCAGCTCACGCCGGCGCCAGCGTCCGCGCAACCATGAACACGCGTGGCTGCGGCTTTCGCGGGTCGCAGCCTCCGTGCGCGCTAGAATGCGCGTCATGAAACTCTGGTCCCTGCTCGGCAATTCCCAGAAGCTCGATGGCGGTGCGATGTTCGGCAACGCGCCGCGTGCGATGTGGTCGAAATGGCTTGCGCCCGACGATGAAAACCGCGTGCCGCTTGCATGCCGTGCGCTGCTCGCCAGCCCGCTCAACGGCAAGACCGTGTTGTTCGAAACCGGCATCGGTGCCTTCTTCGAGCCGAAGATGCGCGAACGCTTCGGTGTGCAGGAAGAGCGCCACGTGCTGCTCGATTCCCTGGCCGAAGCCGGCTTCAACCACGAAGACATCGACGTCGTCGTGTTGAGTCATCTGCACTTTGACCACGCGGGCGGCCTGCTTGCGCCGTGGCGCGAAGGCCACGCGTCGGAGCTGTTGTTCCCCAACGCGACCTTCGTCGTGGGCCGTGATCATTGGCAACGTGCGCTGCGTCCGCATCCGCGTGATCGCGCCAGTTTCATCCCCGAACTTCAGGGCCTGCTGGAAGCCAGCGGACGACTGGAACTGGTCGATGGCAAAACGTCGAATGCGCTCGGTGACAGCGTGCGTTTCAGCTTCAGTGACGGTCACACGCCGGGACTGATGCTGGCGGAGATCGTCGGGCCCGAACGTGTTGAAGGCGAGGCGCACGGCGGCATCGTGTTCTGTGCCGACCTGATTCCCGGCCGTTCGTGGGTCCATGTGCCAATCACGATGGGCTACGACCGCAATGCCGAGTTGCTGATCGACGAGAAGCGCGCTTTCCTCGAAGACAAGCTCGCGCGCAACGTGCATCTGTTCTTTACCCACGATCCGGATTGCGCGGTGGCCAGCGTGACGCGGGACGAGAAGGGCAAGTTCGGTGTCACCCAGGAACTCGCTGAACTGCGCGCACGCAGTCTTGCCACGCAGGCATGAGCTGACGCGCCGATGCGGCGCTCACCGACAGCCGCATGCGTGATTGGCTGAAGGTACCAAGATCCGTCCTTCGCCATGCTGATTGGCATGGACGCTATGACTGTGCCGTCGGACGGCGATATCCACTCCCTGACGGTGCTCACCGCGCGCGGCATTCCGTGGCTGGATGATCTGCGCTGCGCACGCGTGGTGACGGAAGAACTGCTGCGGTGCGAACAGGAATCGGCGGTGCAGTCACTTGCATGGCTGGTGCTTCCCGATCGCGTGTGCTGGATGCTCCGCCGCCGCAATGCCTGCCTCAACCGGAGCATGGCCTTGTTCAAGGAGCGCAGCGCCCGTGCCGTTCAATGCGCCGCCGAGCGGAGTGGGCGGGTGTGGCAGGCCGGGTATCAGGTGTACGCGATCGCGGCCGAGGACAATCCAGTCGAACTGGCGATGCAGCTCGTGCAGGCACCCCTGCGCGCGGGATTGTGCGACCGGCTGGACCAGTATCCGCATTGGTATTGCCGTTGGAGAACACCGGAAATGCAGATGCGGAACACCAGTGTCACGGGGCAGAACTCCGCTGACGCCCGCAGTGCGATGGCTGAAGCGTGATGGCGCAGCGGGCGATGGCCGAGGAAAGAAGCGCGCATCAATCGGCGCAACGGTCCATAGGAATGAGTGGGGAAGCTGGAGGACAGTCGCGGCGAGGGGAAGAGGAAGGCGCCGCGACCGCACTGCGGCCAAGGCCGGCTCACGCCGGGATGGAAAGTCGGGTGCGTCGTGGATGCATCAGCGATGTCGGGACGAACGCCGAAGCCGGACGTTCATGCGGTTCACCCGCGCTCAATCCACCCGTGTGCCGAAGATGCGATCGCCGGCATCACCCAGGCCCGGAAGGATGTAGCCCTTCTCGTTGAGATGATCATCCACGGCCGCGGTGTAGACCTCCACGTCCGGATGTGCGGCCTCCAGCGCCGCCAGACCCTCGGGCGCAGCGACGAGGAAAATTCCCTTGATGCGACGGCAGCCCGCGCGCTTGAGCATGTCGATCGTGGCGATGAGCGTGCCGCCCGTGGCGAGCATTGGATCGAGGATCAGCGCATCGCGTTCATCGAGCCGCCCGGTAAGCCGCTCGAAATAGGGCACCGGCTGCAGGGTTTCCTCATCACGCTGCAGCCCCACCACGCTGACCTTGGCGGCAGGAATCAGCGCCAGCACGCCCGGCAGCATGCCCAGCCCGGCGCGCAGGATGGGCACCAGCGTGATCTTGGCGCCGGCGATGCGCCGGACCTGCACATCGCCTGCCCAGCCCGCCATCGTCGCGGTCTCGGTTTCCAGATCCGCCGTGGCTTCGTACGCCAATAGCGTGCCCAGTTCCGTCACCAGTTCGCGGAACCCCTTGGTGCTCAGTGCAGCGTCCCGCAGCAGGCCAATCTTGTGCTGGACCAATGGATGGCGGACTTCGACGACTTTCATGGGCGGCTCCAATGCGGGTGCGCGAAGTCTGCAACAAATGACGGCGGCGTTGTAGGCATTTCGAACCGATCCAAAGCATGGTCATTTCTGACGCGTCAACGGCCTGCGCCCGTGAGCCGGAACGGAAGACCAATCCGCGCTGTGCTTCAGTTGGCGCGGAAGAGCCGCCGCATGTTCCGCGAGACGGAAAAAAGCCGGCAGACGCCGGCTTTTTTCATCCTCGGCCAAACCGGGAAATCAGAACGCCCAGCGCATCACCAGCTGGTAGCTCGGGCCCGCTTCTTCGGTTTCCAGTTCGTATTCATCGTAGTCGCGGTCGATCTGGTCGGCCTGGTTGTCGAACTTGTGGAAGAACTCGTCCTTCGATGCGTCGAGTAGGTTCGAGGCGGTCAGGCGCAGCGAGACGGTCTGGCCGAATCGCTTCTCGACGAACACTTCCAGGTCATCGCCGTACTTCACCGTCACTTCCTCGCCGAGGATGCGGCTGGAAGCGTCCCCCTGCTTGCGGTAGGTCGCGCCGAAGCTTGCGCCCACCGAGGGAAGATCCTGGATGAAGCCGACGTTGTAGACGCTCTTGGCCTGGTCGTTGAAGCGGCGGCTGCCGAGGAAATCGGTGATCTTGCTGTCGAGGTACGAGTAGTTCACGAACACGCCGGTGTTCGGCAGGCCCAGCGCGGTCAACGGCGTGGACAGATCGAACTCCGCGCCGTAGACCTTGCCGTCGCCGACATTGGCTGACGTGAACAGCCAGCTCTCCGGATTGAATTCGAAGTCGTCTTCGGTCGCGCCGGGATTCTCTTCGAGGAATTCCTCCAGTTCGTCTTCGTAGGTGTCCTGTGCGTCTTCGCTCCATTCGCCGGTGTTGACCAGTTCGATCAGGTTCTTGACGTCGCGATAGAAGAAGTTGACGCCGACGACACCGTGCTGGCCGAGACGGCGTTCGAAGCCGAGATCGATGCCGTTGGCGGTTTCGGGTTCGAGCAGGGGATTGCCGATGTAGTCGTTGTCGCCGTACTCGCCATCGAGCAGGGCCGGGATCAACTCGTTGAAGTTCGGGCGCTTGATGCTCTTGGCCAGCGACAGGCTGATGCGTGTGTCGGCGGTGATATCCCACTTGAAATGCAGCGAGGGCAGCAGTTCGTTGTAATCCTTGCTTTGCGTGCCGGTGGTTTCGCCGTCCTCGCCATAGCGGATGTCGGACTTCGTCGTCTCGTAACGCAGGCCGGCTTCCCATGAGAAGCGCTCGCCCTCGCCCGACAACATCACGTAAGGGTCAAGACGCGTTTCCTCGATCAGCGACGCAATCGTGCCATCGGGCGCGTAGACCACCGCGTCGCCTTCGTCCTCGGCTTCCCAGACGTAATTGGTGTAGGCGACATCGCGCTTCTTGCGCCGGTAGTCCACGCCGAACTCAAGTTCGGCCGCTCCGGCCGGGCGCTTGTGCGCGATCCTGAAGCTCGTCTCCGCGTCCTTGGCCTGGACCGACGACGATTCCGCTTCCGATGCATCCCATTCGCCATTGACGTACTCGTGCTTCTCCTCGCTCTCGGTGCTGTCGTCCTGGAACTTCGCGTAGTCGAGGTCGAACTCGGTGGTGCCGCCCGCCATGTCGAAGCGGTACTCGGCGCCGATGCCCCAGTTCTTCTGGTCAACCGGATTCAGGCCCGGCACGCGCGACTCGATCACGTCACCGTCGTCGTATTCCACCTCGTGCGACACCTCGGTGACGTCACGGTCGGTCTTGACGTAGAAGCCGTCGGCGCTGAAGCGACCGGTCTGGCCGACGTCGACGGTATAGGACAGGTTGGCCGAGTAGTCGCGCCCGTCCTTCACCTCGTTCTGGTCTTCCCAGCTCACCAGTTCGGACATCGAGGGATCGCTGAAACGATCCGAACGCTTGATCTTGCCGCGGTAGCGGTCCTGCACGTTGACGCCGGCAAGCACGCGCCCGCCGAGTGCTTCGCCACTGACGACCGCGCCGAAGGTCGGGTTCACTTCACCGTCGAACCAGCGGTTGGCGCCGATGCGGACATAGTTGCCATCAAAGACGTAGGCATCGCGCAGGACGATGTTGATGGTGCCGGCGATCGCGTCGCCGCTGCGATTGGCGCTGTTGCTGCGCAGGATTTCCACGTGGTCGACCATTTCCGCCGGGATGCGGTCGACCCAGAACGAGCGGTCGTCACCGGCGCCGGGCACCTTCTTGCCGTTGATCAGCACCTGCGTGTAGCCGGCGGCCATGCCGCGCATCATCGCGCCATCGAACTCCATGATGTCCGAACCGACGAAGGTCACACCGGGCACGCGCTTGAGCATGTCGCCGACGGTGTTGGGCTCGAAGCGCTGGAAGTATTCGAGATCGTAGGAAAGCACGGGCGCGATGTCGTCGGTGCGGTCGCGGTACGCAATCTCCCCCTGGACCACGACAGCTTCGAGTTGTTTCGGTTCGGCGGATCCGTCAGGTGATTGTTCCTGCGCGGTCGCGATGAAGCTGGCGGGCAGCACGCCCACGCAGAACAGCGCCTTCGACAGGCTCGCGGCCAAGGCATTGCGTTTCATTTGTTGCTTCCCCGTGAAGAAATAAACGCGCCTTTGTAAGCCGGTCATATGGCGGACACATGACACTCCGATGCCATGCGCGTGACAGCATCGGTCCACATGCCGTCTTGGCCGCGCTGACATGAAAATGTCATGCGCGCTGCGTACAAACTGCGGGTTTGCTGGAAACCATCCGGGGGAACCAATGAAGACACCGATTGCCGTGCTGGCACTTTCCGTCGTGCTCGCGGCGTGCGCCGCGACGTCCAACGAGCGCGCGACCCGACCGGAAGCGCCGACGCCGACGGCCGCAGTGCATCAGGCCGATCGCGAGCCGGACGAGAACGTCGAAATGGATCCACTGCTCAGTGAGGCCAAGGTGCCGCATGTGGTGGTGGCCGAAGCATTCCTCACCGCCAGCACGCCGGAAGAGAACGTCGATTCGCCCGCCAGCTGGCGCACGCGCGATGGTGCGCGATGGCTGATCGCCACGGCGAAGGCCACCGATCGCCTGGTGATCTATGACGGCAGCACCGGCAAGACGCTGCGGACCGTCTCCGGCTCTGGCACGGCCTTGGGCCGGATGCAGCGGCCCAATGGCGTGGCCGTGATCGATGACCTCCTGCTGGTGGTCGAACGCGACAACCGCCGCGTGCAGATGTTCCAGCTGCCGGAGTTCAAGCCGGTGCTGGTGTTCGGTGCCGACGATCTGAAACAGCCGTATGGCCTGTGGGTGCGGGCGCAGAAGGACAGCTACGAAGTCATCGTGAGTGACAACTACATGTCACCGCAGAACGAGGATCTGCCGCCGCCGCTGGCCGATCTGGGGCAGCGGTTCAAGCGCTATCAGCTGAAGCGCGTACCGGAAGGCTGGCAGGCGCGGCTGATGGAATCCTTCGGCGACACGAGTGATGCCGGCGCCATCCGCATTGCCGAATCGGTGTTCGGCGACGTACGCAATGATCGCCTGTTGCTGGCCGAAGAGGACGTGGCGACCGGTACGCGCATTCGCGAGTACGGGTTGGACGGCAAGTATCGCGGCCGCGACATCGGCGCGAATCTGTTCAAGGCGCAGGCCGAAGGCATGGCGCTGGCGCAGTGCGCCGACGGCAGCGGGTACTGGATCGCCACCGATCAGTTCAAGGATCGCAGCGTGTTCCATGTCTTCGATCGCGTCACGCTCGAATACCGCGGTGCGTTTGCCGGCAACAAGACGGCCAACACCGACGGCGTGTGGCTTGATCAGAGCACCGATGCGCGCTTCCCGCAGGGCGTGTTCTATGCGGTGGGCGACGATCAGGCCGTGGCCGCCTTCGACTGGCGCGACATCGCGCGCGCGTTGAAGCTGCCCGCGTGCCGCGCTCGATGAATCAGGGCATGAAGTCGGCGACAACGGAACTGCAGCGATGGATGTTGCTCGCGGTGCTGACTGCCAGCATGCCGCTCTTCGCACAGGAGACGGCCCCGCGCCAGCACGAGCCGAACACGCGCGTGCCGAAGGGCGTGTTGCACTACGCGCCCAGCGGCTTTCCGGATCGCATCATTGCTTCGCCGTTGCAGGACGCCGCCACCGGCCTGGCGGTGGCGTGGCGCACGGATGTCGCGGTGGAGTCGCCGGCGATGGAGATCGTCATCGCGGGCGATTCACCCGACATGGGCGAGCCGCGGCGCGTGCCGGCACGAACGCAGTTGCTGAAGACCGAGAACGGCGCAGCGCATCACCACCACGCCCGCGTCGAAGGGCTCTCCCCTGACACGCTGTATGCCTGGCGTGTGCAGGGCGATCGCACCTGGAGCGCCTGGCATCACACGCGCACCGCGGCGGCGAAGGATGCGCCGCTGACGTTGCTGTATTTCGGCGATACGCAGAACAAGAACGTCAGCCTCACCACGCGCGTGGTGCGCGAAGCCATGCGGCATGCACCGGATGCGCGGCTGGCGTTGTTCGCTGGCGATCTGGTCAGCGGAGGCGACGGCGAAGACGACAACGAATGGGGTGAATGGTTCGAAGCCAATGGCGCATTGCCGACGTCCCTGGTCGTCGCGCCCGCGCCCGGCAATCACGAGTATTTCGAGGAGTTCGAAGACACGCCGCAGGAACGCCGCGTGCTGGGCGTGCATTGGCCGGTGCAGTTCGCGCTGCCCGGAAATGGCGTGGCGCAGGCGGCCAGCACGACCTACTGGTTCGACTATCAGGACGTTCGCATCGTGGTGATCGATGGAACATCCGCGCTGGATCTCGGCACGGCGCAGGCGCAGGCGAAATGGCTGGACGGGGCGCTGGCGGGAAACCCGCATCGCTGGAGCATCGTGATGACGCACCAGCCGTTCTTCTCGCCGCGCGAGGGACGCGACAACCTACTGCTGCGCAAGCATCTGCTGCCGGTCATCCGCAAACACCGCGTGGATCTGGTGTTGCAGGGACACGATCACGTGTACGGACGCAAGCGTGCCGACGCTGAGCCGCTGCCCGTGTTTGTCGTGTCGGTGGCCGGCGCCAAACAGTACCGCCTTTCGAGCGAGGCGCGGCGCACGATGACGCCGGTCGCGGAAGACACGCAGTTGTTCCAGGTGCTGCGTTTCGAAGGAGCGCGGCTTCGTTATGAAGCGCGTACGGCGACCGGCCGGCTGTATGACGCGTTCGAGATCGTGGATGAAGGCGGCAGCGGGAAAACGTTGCGTGAGCTGGAGTCGGGCCGCATCGGTGAGCGCAACTGCACGCGCGCCGAAACGCTGAAAGGCCGCGCGGACCGGTGCTGGGAATGAAGGGACCCCACATGTCGGGAGTCGTCAACGATCAGAGGAGTTTCACCATGCAGTGGCCTCGTGCGGGCGTCCTGGCGATGGTGTTGTGGAGCATGGTGATGCTTGCCAATGCCGCCGACGAACACGTTCGGCATCCATTCCTGGCCCAGCAGGCGAAGAATGCGCCGGAAGAAGCCATGCTCGCGGTCGAGATTCCCGCCGGCCGCTTCACCAAGTACGAAATCAACGAGGAGGGATTGCTGTACGTCGATCGCTTCCAGTCGATGCCGGTCGCGTATCCGGCGAACTACGGATCGATGCCGCGGACGCTGGCCGGCGATGGCGATCCGCTCGACGCGCTGGTGCTGACGCGCGAACCCCTGCATCCCGGCGTGCTGATCCGCTTCCGTCCCATCGGTGTGCTGCGCATGACCGATGACGGAGAGGGCGACGAGAAGATCATCGGCGTACCCACCGACAAGGTGGATCCGACCTACAGCGGCATCCGTGATCTGGCGGATCTGCCGGTCATCGAGCGTGATCGCATCGAAGCCTTCTTCCGCGTCTACAAGGATTTGCCGGCCGGAAGAAATCCGGTGCGGCTGGATGGCTATGGCAACGCGGCCGAAGCGCGCGAACTGATCCGCGCGTCGATGGAGCGCTTCAAACGCAAGGACAATTGACCAGACGTGCCGTTCGCGCCAGTCGAACCGGGCGCGAACGGCACGGAGCCAGGATCAGGCGGCAGCGGCCTGGTTGGCGCGCGGACCTTCGCGCAGTGCGCGGCCGACCATGCCGACCAGCAGATCCAGTTCATCCGAACCCATCGCGAACTGCGGCGTGAAGCGCAGCGAGTTGGCGCCGCCGTGGATGACGTTCAGGCCGTTCTGGCGCAGCCATTCCTCGGTCGAACCCGCGCCGTAGCACTTGAACTGCGGCGAAAGTTCGCAGGAAAACAGCAGCCCCGTGCCTTGCACCTGCGTGATCAGGCCACCGAGTTCGGCCTTCAGCTTCTCCAGCTTTTCAATCGCTTCACGGCCACGCGCGCGGATGTTCTCGCGCACTTGCGGAGTCAGCTGTTCCAGCGTGGCGCAGGCGACATCGAGTGCGCGCGGGTTGGTCGTCATGGTGTTGCCGTAGACGCCCTTGCGGTACAGCCCGGCGGCGCGTTCGTTCACGGCCAGCACCGAAAGCGGATACTGCGCAGCGTTGAGCGCCTTGGAATAGGTTTCCATGTCCGGCGCTTCCATCCCTTCGAAGCCGGGATAGTCGACGATGGACAGCACGCCATGCGCACGCAGGCCGGCCTGGATCGAATCCACCAGGAACAGGCTGCCGTGCTCGCGGGTCAGTTCGCGCGCGGCGGCGTAGAACGCGGGCGGGACCGAACGGCCCGGATCGCCTTCGCCCATCACCGGCTCCAGGAATACCGCTTCGATGAACCAGCCTTGGGCGTCGGCATCGGCGAAGGCGCGCTTCAGCGCGTCCACGTCGTAGGGCTCGATGGCGACGAGCGAATCTTCGCCGCGGAAGCTGGCGAGGTGCTGCAGGTACGCCTTGCGCGAGGAGTCGGAGTAGAGCGCCGGACGCTCGGTGCGTCCGTGGAAGCTGCCCTTGACCACGACGCGCTTGATGGTGCGGCCGGCATGGCGTGCGCCCGGATCCGTCTGCAGCTTGGTGTTGATGTCGGCGATGCGGGCGGCCAGGCCGACCGATTCGGAGCCGGAATTCAGGCACAGGAAGCGGGCATACGGACAGCCGCCGCGCGTGTGGCCGATCTCTCGGCGCAGTGCACGGTCAAAGCGCAGCTGCGAGAGGCTGGGCGTCATGATGTTGGCCATCACCTGCGGGCGCGCCATCGCTTCGAGCACCGCTTTCGGGCTGTGGCCGAAGCCGAGCATGCCGTAGCCGCCAGCGTCGTACAGCACCGCGCCCTTGAGGGTGACGACCCACGGGCCGCGGGCGGCGAGCGCGATATACGGGTTCACCGCGTCTTCGGCGTAGAAGTTGACGAAGCCGGCCTGCACCGCGCGCAGCTGCGCTTCCTCGTCCAGCTCCAGCAGTTCGGCGAATTCGCCTTTCAGGCGGTCGTGCTCGGCGGCCGCAGCCTCGATCGCCTCGGCCAGATCGGCATGGTGGCCCAGCAGGCGCGACACGGTTGCATCGTCCAGGCCCGTGGTCAGGCGGGTTCCGGCGTGGGCGCGCAGCGGGGCGAGCAGGTCGATCAAGGCCATGGCGGTTCTCCAGAATGACGGCAATCCCTTATTATGTGAATTAATTCGTCGTTTGACAGATATAATCTGCGCAATCGATGCCCATTTTTCGTCGAATCGACGAACGGCCGCCGCCAGATGAAGATTTCCAACACGGACGAACTCCTGCTTTCGCTGCTCCGCGAGAACGCGCGCGCATCCACCGCGCAGATCGCGCGGCGGCTCAACCTGTCGCGCACCACCGTGCAGAGCCGCATCGAGCGGCTGGAGCGCGATGGCGTCATCAGCGGCTATACGGTGCGCGTGCGGGACGACTTCGAGCGTGGTCACATTCGTGCCCACATCATGATCACCGTGCACCCCAAGCAGATGACCACCGTGGTCGCGGCCCTGCGTGCGATGCCGGAACTGCGGCTGCTGCATTCGGTCAGCGGCGCGTACGATCTGATCGCCGTCGGCGTGGTGCCCTCGGTGGACGCGATGGATCAGCTGACCGATCGCATCGGCGCGATGGAAGGCGTGGAGCGGACGACGTCCTCGATCGTGCTGTCCACCAAATTCGAGCGCTGATTCCGCTGTTTCGCGCAAACGCCTGCGGGCCACCCCGGGCGACACGCCCTGCGGGCGAAGCCGGGGCGATTCCACCGCGCCCGCGCGACACGACCTATGATTCCCCGTTCTTGCCCTGTCCTTGCCCCGTGAAGAAATCGGACTTCCATTTTGAACTGCCTGAAGCATTGATCGCCCAGGCGCCGCTGCCCGAACGCTCGGCCAGCCGCTTGCTGGTGGTGCCGCCGGACGGTGCGCCGTTCGCGGATCACCATGTGCGTGATCTGGTCGAATGGTTGAGGCCGGGTGATCTGCTGGTGTTCAACGACACGCGCGTAATTCCCGCGCGCCTGTTCGGCCAGAAGAGCACCGGCGGCCGGGTCGAAATCCTGATCGAGCGCCTGCTGCCGGAGAACACGGCGCGCGTGCAGATCGGCGCGAGCAAGTCGCCCAGACCCGGCGGCCGCATCACCCTGGATGCCGGCGGCGAGGCGGAAGTGCTGGATCGCGACGGCGAGTTCTACACATTGCGCTTCGAAGTCCGCGGTTCGCTCGAAAGCTGGCTGTTGCAGGCCGGCCGTCTGCCGCTGCCGCCGTACATCCAGCGCGAGGCGGGGCGCGATGACGACGAGCGCTACCAGACGGTGTTCGCGCGCGAGCTGGGTGCGGTCGCCGCTCCCACCGCGGGGCTGCACTTCGACGAGGCATTGCTCGCGCAACTGGGCGAACGCGGCGTCGAATTCGGCCATGTCACCTTGCACGTCGGCGCCGGGACGTTCCAGCCGGTGCGCGTGAATGATGTGCGCGAGCACCGCATGCACAGCGAATGGTTGAATGTCGGCGCGGCGCTGATCGAGCGGATCCATGCCACGCGCGCGCGTGGCGGGCGCGTGATTGCGGTGGGTACGACGGTCGTGCGTGCGCTGGAATCGGCGATGCGCGATGGCGAACTGCACCCGTTCGCCGGCGAGACGCGGATCTTCATTTTTCCCGGCTATCGGATTCGCAGCATCGACGCGCTGATCACCAATTTCCACCTGCCGGAAAGCACGCTGCTGATGCTGGTGTCGGCCTTCGCCGGCAAGGAACGCGTGTTCGCCGCCTATGAACATGCCATCGCCGAACGCTACCGGTTCTTCTCCTACGGCGACGCCATGTTGCTGTTCCCGCAGGAACACGCCCCGCCAGCATCCGCTCCGCTCGAGCCTGCCCGTTGAAGCGCGCGCACGCGGCCACGTCCCCTTGATTGAAACGCCATGTCACGACTCCAGTTCCAGCTGCACAAGACCGACGGCATCGCCCGCCGCGGCCGCCTGACCTTCCCGCGCGGCACGGTGGAAACTCCGGCCTTCATGCCGGTCGGCACCTACGGTTCGGTGAAGGGCATCCTGCCGGAGCACACGGAAGCGCTGGGCGCGGAGATCATCCTCGGCAACACGTTCCATCTGTACCTGCGCCCGGGACTCGAGGTGATCGAGCGCCACGGCGGGTTGCATGGTTTCGCACGCTGGAACAAACCGATCCTCACCGACTCCGGTGGCTTCCAGGTGTTCTCGTTGGCGCATCGCCGCAAGATCACCGAACAGGGCGTGACCTTCGCTTCGCCGGTCGATGGCGGCAAGGTGTTCCTCGGCCCGGAAGAAAGCATGCGCATCCAGAAGGTGCTGGATTCGGACATCGTCATGATTTTCGACGAATGCACGCCGTATCCGGCGACGGAGGAGGTTGCACGCAAGTCGATGGAACTGAGCCTGCGCTGGGCCGAGCGCAGCAAGCGCGCGCACGAAGGCAACGACGCCGCACTGTTCGGCATCGTCCAGGGCGGCGTGCACGAGGCATTGCGCGATCGTTCCGCCGAAGGCCTGCAGGCGATCGGTTTCGATGGCTACGCCATTGGCGGACTGGCAGTGGGTGAGCCCGAGGAAGAGCGCAACCGCATCCTCGACCACATGCATCCACGACTGCCGCAGGATCGCCCGCGTTACCTGATGGGCGTGGGGCGGCCGGAGGATCTCGTCGAAGCCGTTGCGCGTGGCGTGGACATGTTTGATTGCGTCATGCCCACCCGCAACGCCCGCAACGGCCACTACTTCACGTCGTTCGGCACCGTGCGCATCCGCAACGCCAAGTACGAAAAGGACATGGAAACCATCGAGCCGGGTTGCGGCTGCTATGCCTGCCGCAACGGCTTCACCCGTTCGTACCTGCGGCATCTGGACCGCTGCAACGAAATGCTCGCGCCGATGCTCGGCACCCTGCACAACCTCTGGTACTACGAAAAGCTGATGGCGGACATCCGGCAGGCGATCGAGCAGGAACGTTTCGCCGATTTCCGCCTGGCCTTCTACGCCGCGCGCGGCGCGGACGCGCCCTGAAGCCCCGCCCGGCGCGCGGGGCGTGCAGCGCCGGGCGGAACCTTTGCGAATTGGCGCGGTCTTCACACCGCCATGCATGCCACCGGCCCTCGACGGCCGGGACGGGGGACACCGGCGCGTGGCATAATTCCCGGCTGCTTTCGTATCAGGACGGATAACTCCATGAATTTGCTCGATTTTTCAATCGCCCCGGTGTTCGCGCAGGCGGCCGGTGCACCCGCCCAGGGAAGCATGGGAGGTTTCGGCCTGCTGATGCCGGTCATCCTGATCGCCATCATGTACTTCCTCATGATTCGCCCGCAGATGAAGCGCGCCAAGGAACACAAGGCGATGCTGGACAAGCTCTCGCGCGGCGATGAAGTCATCACCTCCGGCGGTATTGCCGGCACCGTCGCCGACATCGGCGACAACTTCGTCACCATCGAAATCGCCGACAACGTGCGCGTGCGCGTGCAGAAGACGGCGGTGGGCAACGTGCTGCCGAAGGGCACGCTGAAGAACGCCTGATTCATTCCCGACCACTGCTGAGCGCGCATCCGTGAGGCTGCGCGCGGGTTGCCGCAATGCTTGAATTCCCTCGCTGGAAATACATCGTCATCCTGCTTGTCGTGGTGTTGAGCGTGTTCTACGCGCTGCCCAACATCTATCCGCAGGACCCTTCCGTCCAGATCACTCCGAACCGGGGTTCGGCCATTGACGCCGCATTGCGGCAACGCGTCGATGGTGCGTTGAGGGGCGTTGGCGTGACCGCCAAGGAACTGGAAGACCAAGACGGCAAGTCGCTGCTGGTCCGGTTGCCCAGCCTGGACGCGCAGACCAAGGCCAACGATGCCCTGCGCACGACCTTGGGCGAGGACTACGTGGTCGCGCTGAACCTGGCGTCGACCGTGCCGGACTGGCTGAGCCGGTTCGGCGCCCGCCCGATGGTGCAGGGCCTCGATCTCCAGGGCGGCGTGCACTTCGAATTGCAAGTGGATCAGAAAGCGGCGCTGGACAAGCGTGTCGACGCCTACGTGGAAGACGCCCGCGTCACCCTGCGCGACAACCGCATCCGCTACCAGGGCGTCGAGCGCCGAGCGGACAACAGCATCGTGGTGAACCTGGCGACCGGCGAGGATGCCAACAAGGCGCGCGACGTGCTGGCCAAGGCGCTGGTGGCATCTTCCAGCAACGGCACGGCCGCACTGGTCGGCGGCGCCTCCCTGACCTATGAGGTCGAGGATCAGCGCATCACCATTGGCCTGCCCGAAAGCGAACTCACCCAGATCGCCGGCAGCGCCATCGAGCAGAACATCACCACGCTGCGCAATCGCGTCAACGAACTGGGCGTGGCCGAGCCCATCATCCAGCGCCAGGGCAACGATCGCGTCGTCGTGCAGTTGCCGGGCGTGCAGGACACCGCGGAAGCCAAGCGCATGATCGGCGCGACCGCGACGCTGGAATACCGCGCCGTGGTCGAAGGCAATGCCGCCGATGCGCTCGCCAGTGGCAACGTGCCGCCCGAAGCGCGCGTGTACTACCAGCGTCCCCGCATGCCCAACCAGCCGCCGACGCCCATCCTGTTGAACAAGCGCGTCATCGTGGCCGGCGACCAGATGGTCGGCGCGCAGTCTTCGGTCGACAACAACGGCCTGCCGGCGGTGAGCGTCACGCTCAACAATGTCGGCGGCCAGCGCATGTTCGATTTCACCAGCGTCAGCGTCAACAAGCCGATGGCGGTGGTGTACATCGAACGCATCCCGCAGGTGGATATCGTCAACGGCGAGGAAGTGCGCAGCACCCGCGTGAAGGAAGAAGTGATTTCGGTCGCCAACATCAACGGCGTGTTCGGCAAGAACTTCCAGACCACCGGCCTCGAAAAGACCGAAGCCGACAACCTCGCCAAGCTGCTGCGCGCCGGTTCGCTGGCCGCGCCGATGGATTTCATCAGCGAGCGCGTGGTCGGCCCGAGCCTGGGTGCGGAGAACGTCGAGCGCGGCACCAAGGCGGTGATGTATTCGTTCCTGTTCGCCCTGGGCTTCTTCCTGATCTACTACCGCATGTTCGGCCTGCTGACCTGCATCGCGCTGCTGCTGAACCTGGTGATGGTCGTGGCGGTGATGTCGCTGTTCGGCGCGACGATGACCTTGCCGGGTTTTGCCGGCCTGGCGTTGTCGATCGGCATGTCGGTGGACGCCAACGTGCTGATCAACGAACGCATACGCGAGGAACTCAGGGCGGGCGTGCCGCCGGTGACCGCCATCGCGACCGGTTACGACAAGGCGTCGGGCACCATCTTCGACTCCAACATGACCGCGCTGCTGGCCGGCGTGGCGCTGTTCGCTTTCGGCACCGGTCCGCTCAAGGGCTTCGCCATCACCATGATTGTCGGCATCCTGACCTCGGTGTTCACCGCCGTGACGGTGTCGCGCGCGATGGCCACGCTGATCTACGGCCGCCGCCGCAAGCTGAAGTCGCTGGCCATCTGACGGGATCCGAAACATGAAACTCTTTCCGCTGCATCTCGTACCCAACGACACCAACATCAACTTCATGCGCCTGCGCTGGGTGTCGCTGGCGGTGGCGTTGCTCCTGGCCGTCGTCGCAATCGGCGCGATGGCCTTCAAGGGCTTCAACTATGCGCTGGACTTCACCGGCGGCACGATGGTGGAACTGCGATTCCAGAGTCCGCCGGACGTGGATCAGGTGCGTGAGCGCCTGGACAATGCGGGCTACCAGGGCGCGCAGGTCCAGACCTTCGGCAGCGGCCGGGATCTGCTGGTGCGACTGCAACCGCGCAGCGGCCAGAATGATGCCGACGCCGCCAACCGCACTGCGCAGGAAGTGGTCCAGCTGACGTCGCTGCCGGGCAATCCGTCCAGCAAGCTGCGCAGCGAGCAGGTCAGTCCGCAGGTCGGCAAGGAACTCGCGATGAACGGCCTGTATGCGCTGATCTTCGTGGTCGTCGGCTTCCTCATCTATATCGCGGCCCGCTTCGAGTGGAAGTTCGCGGTGGCGGCGATTTTCACCACGCTGCACGACGTGCTGATCTGCGCCGGTTTCTTCGCGCTGACCGGTCGCGAGTTCGACCTGACCGTGCTGGCCGGCCTGCTGTCGGTCATGGGCTTCTCGATCAACGACACCATCGTGGTGTTCGACCGTGTGCGCGAAAACTTCCGCTCGCTGCGCGTGGATCCGGTCGAGGTGCTGAACCGCTCGGTCAACCAGACGCTGTCGCGCACGATCATCACCTCGTTCGTGGCCTTCCTGACGGTGCTGGCGTTGTACATCTACGGCGGTGGTTCGCTGGAAGGCATGGCGATCTCGCAGATGATCGGCATCGTGATCGGCACCATCTCTTCCATCTTCATCGCCTGCCCGCTGTTGACGATGGGCTTCCTGAAGGTCAGCAAGCAGGACCTGATGCCGAAGGCCAAGGACGAAGCCGCGCTCGCACGTCGTCCGTAAGCAGCAGGTTGCACGTGCCGGCTCCGCTCGCGGAGGCCGGCCGGGCGGTTGCCGTACGGGAGCTTGAACAAATAAGGCCGCGCAATGCGCGGCCTTTTTTCTTGCACCCGAATACCCCGTGAATCAGCCCTTCGGCGGGTCGAAGCTGGAGGCGTAGCCGGAGGTGACGATGGTCTTCTGCAGCGCTTCGCTGACCTTGATGTTGCCGGCGACAATCTGGCGCGTCTGCGGGCCACGGCCATCGAGCCGTGCGGTTGGAGCGCCTCGGAAATCGCAGATGCGGCCACCGGCCTCGCGGACGAGCAGCACGCCGGCCGCGATGTCCCAGTCCTTCACGCCGGCTTCGAAGTAGGCATCGAGGCGACCGCAAGCCACGTAGGCCAGATCGAGCGCGGCCGAACCGGTGCGGCGGACATCCTCGGCGTGGACCAGCAGTTCGCGCACGCATTCCAGCTGCGCGCCGGTGCGGGCGCGTTCGCGCGGATGGAAGCCGGTGCTGATGAGGGTGCCGGCGAGATCCTTGCGCTCGGCCACGCGGATGCGGCGCTCGTTGAGCTGCGCGCCTGCGCCGCGGCTGGCGGTGAACAGATCGTTGCGCAGCGGGTCGAAGATCACCGCATCGGTCGGCTCGCCGTTTTCGACCAGGGCGATGGACACGCAGTAGTGGGGAAACCCGCGCAGATAGTTGCTGGTGCCGTCCAGCGGGTCGATGACCCAGGTGTAGCGGCCCGAACCCTGCGCGCCGCCTTCTTCGCCGACGACGGCGTAGTCAGGATAGGCGCGCCGCAGTTCCTTGACGATGACCTTTTCGGCGTCCGCGTCCACTTCGCTCGCATAGTCCATGCGGTCCTTGTGCACCACGTTGAGTGCATCGAGCTTGTTGATGCTGCGGAGTAGGACGTTGCCAGCCATTCGGGCGGCTTTGACCATGACGGTGACGGCGGGTTTCTGCATGGCGGAGGACCTCGGAGCAGGCAGCGTGGGAGCGGGCGGTGGAAAAGAGCGGCGCGGCGCGAAGACCGGCGCGCACAGTTTAACATCGCCACCCATGAACACTCCTGCATTTCCGCTTCCCTCGGCCGCTTCCAGGCTGAGGATCGTGCTGGTCGGCACCCAGCATCCGGGCAACATCGGCGCGGCCGCCCGCGCGCTCAAGACCATGGGATTGTCGAGACTGGTGCTTGTCGCGCCGGAGCAATTTCCCTCCGACGAAGCCTTCCGGCGAGCGGCCGGCGCGGACGATCTGCTGGCGCAGGCCGTGGTGACGAGCGATCTGGCCGAGGCCGTGGCCGATTGCCGCTTCGTCCTGGGCTGCACGGCGCGCAGCCGGCGCGTGCAGTTGCACGAGTACGAGCCCCGGCAGGCGGCCACGGAAGCCGTTCGCAAGGCGGGCGAGGGTGAAGTGGCGCTGGTGTTCGGTCGCGAGCGGACCGGGCTGACCAACGAAGAACTGCAGCTGTGCCATGCAGCGGTGCATATCCCCGCCAACCCGGAATACAGCTCACTGAACCTGGCCGCGGCTGTGCAGGTGCTGAGCTACGAGTTGCGCCTGGCCTTGCGTGAGGACAGCCCGGCGGTCGCCATCGAGCCCGACCACCCCGATCAGGCGCCCGCGACCCACGCGCAGATGGAAGGCTTCTTCGAGCAACTCGGCCAGACCCTGGATGACATCGATTTCCACAAGGGGCGTACGCCGGATTCGGCCATGCGCAAGTTGCGCCGGCTGTACCTGCGCGCGGACCTGAGCACGCAGGAGGTCCGCCTGCTGCGGGGCGTGCTGGCTGACGCGCAGCGCATGGCTCGGTTGGCGCGCGGAAACTCCTGAAATCTACTGTCCGATGAACGTGATTTCGGCTAGGCTCCTCCCACCTTTTACGTGGGATCCGCCGTTTGCCTAGGTTCCGGTTCGCAATCGCCCTGGCGCTGTTCTGCGTGTCCGTGTTTCCCGGAAGCGGAATGCAGGCGTGGGCGGCGGGAGACGATCACGTCCTGGTGCTGGGCCGGATCAGCGACGACCCGCGTGCGAATTACGAGCAGCTCAAGCCGCTGCTGGACTACGTGGTGCCGCGCATGCGCGATGTGGGCATCACCGAAGGGCGCATCCTCATGGCCCGCGACGCGCAGCAGATGAACAGCTACCTGCGGCGTGGCCGAGTCGACTGGGTCACCGAAACCGCCGGCACCGCCATGCGCCTGCAGGAACGTGGCGGTGCGCGGCCGCTCCTGCTGACCGAACGCGGGGGAGTGGCGCGCTACCACGGCGTGTTCTTCGTCCGGCGCGACAGTGGAATCAACTCGCTGGCCGATCTCAAAGGGCGGGCCATCGCTTTCCAGAACACGGCATCCACCAGCGCCTACTTCGGTCCGGCGGGCGAATTGCTTGAAGCCGGCCAGCGCATGGAAATCCTGCTTTCCCCCATGGATCGACCCGCCCCGGATTCGGTCGGCTACCTGTTCGCGCGGACCGAGCTGAACATCGCGGTCTGGGTGCACAAGCGACTGGTGGACGCCGGCGTCGTCAGCAACCTTGACTGGGATGATGTGCGCCGCATCCCGCCGGCATTCCGCAACGATTTCCGCATCATCCATGAAACGCCGGACTACCCGCGCGCGCTGGAAATGGTGCGCGGCGACATCGACCCCAGGGTCGAAGCGCGCCTGCGGGAAGTGCTGCTGCAGGCGGCCGACGATCCCGATGCTGCCGATGCGCTGCGGCTGTTCTTCCGCACCACGCGCTTCATGCCGGTTGACCCGGCCTCGCAGCAGTCGCTGGATCATCTGCGCAAGGGCGTGGCCCGCGTGCGCGAGCAGATCGAATGAAGAAGATGCCCTTCGGCCTGCAGGCGCGCTTCCTCACCGCGATGGCGATCATGCTGGCGGTGGTCATCGCGTTGCTGGGCACGTTGCTGCACCGTCAGAAGGCGATGCAGCAGGAAGTCGGTGACGCCGCGCGCGACGCGATGCACGGCATGGTCGAGGACAGCCTGCGGCGGCACGGCGAAGCGAGCGTCAACCAGTTGGCCGATGCGCTGTCCAATCCGCTGTACTACTTCGATCTCGACACGATCGGCAAGCTGGTGCGATCCGCGCAGCGCGAGCCCGACGTGAAATACGTGCTGGTGTTCGATTCGCAAGGGCGGATCATCCACGACGGCACCGAGGAAATCGCCGTCTACGGCCAGCAGATGAGCGATCCGCTTGCGTACGAAGCGGTCAGCAGCAACGAACTGCATACGCAGTGGTCGCCGCAGATCGTCGATATCTCCGAGCCGATCATGATTGGCAACGAACGCATTGGCGGCGTGCGCATCGGCTTTTCGCTGGCATCCGTGCGTTCACACGAAGAACGTGCGGTGGCTTCCGCGCATGCGCGTCTGGAAGAACTCGGTCGGCGTCACCTGATCTGGGTGGCCGCATTGCTGGCGGCGCTGGTGGCGGCCTGCGTGGCGATCATGGTGTACGCACAGCGCACGCTTGTGCGGCCGATTCGCCAACTGGCCGATGCCGCGCATGCGATCGAAGTCGGTAACTACAACAGCGAACGCCCGGTCAGCACCCGCAGCGATGAAGTCGGTGAACTCGTGCGCGCGTTCAGCAGCATGAGCGACAGCATCGCCCGTCACGATCGCGACGTGCGGCGCATGGCCTACACCGATTCGCTGACCGGACTGACCAACCGGCTTGCGTTCCGCGAGAGCCTGGATCATCGCCTGATGATGCTACGCGGCGCGGGCCGCCAACTCGCGCTGCTGTTCGCCGATATCGATGATTTCAAGCGTGTCAACGATACGCTGGGCCACGAGGCCGGTGACGAAGTGCTGCAGCAGTTCGCCAACCGCATCCGCGAGGCCGTGGAAATGCTGGGCGGCGACGACGCGCTGCTGGCGCGTTTCGGTGGCGACGAATTCGTCATCCTGATCCAGGACGGCGACGTGCGCGCCGCCGCGACGCGGCTGGCAGAGCGGCTGGTCACCGAACTCGGACGCCCGATCGTGATCCAGGACCGCCAGGTGTTCCTGGGCACGTCGATCGGCATCACCCTGTTCCCCGAAGACGCCTCCGGCGCGACGGCCTTGATGAAGAACGGCGACATCGCGATGTACCAGGCCAAGGTCGCCGGCAAGAACTGCTACCGCTTCTACAGCCGTGCGATGGACCAGGCGGTCGAGCGCCGCGTGCGCATGGAGCAGGAACTGCGCGGTGCCTGGGAGCGCGGCGAACTGAGCCTGCTGTACCAGCCTGTCTTCCGCTTGTCTGACAGCCGCATCGTCGGCGCCGAGGCGCTGCTGCGCTGGAACCATCCCGAGCTGGGCATGGTGGCGCCGTCGGTGTTCATCGACGTGGCCGAGCAGAGCGGCCTGATCGAGACGATCGGCCCGCGCGTGCTACGTGCTGCGTGCGCGGCGGCGGCGCGCTGGAGCGCGGACCGTGACCCGATGGATCAGCTGTTCGTTTCGGTCAATGTCTCGCCGCGCCAGTTGCGCAGCGGTGATCTGCCGGACGTGGTCGCCGAGTGCCTGCGCGATACCGGGCTCGCGTCATCGCGCCTGCATCTGGAGTTGACCGAAACCGCCGTCATCGCCGACGAAGCGCACGCCAGCGCGTTGCTCGCGACCCTGCATCGCACCGGCGTGAAAGTCTGGCTGGACGATTTCGGCACCGGCTTTTCCGGCCTGAGCCATCTCCGTCGCGTGCCGGTGGATGGCGTGAAGATCGATCGCAGCTTCATCGCCGACATGCTGCGCGACCCCGACGACCTGGCGCTCACCAGCGCGATCATCGCGATGGCGCACTCGCTCGGGATCACGGTGGTGGCCGAGGGCGTGGAGAAGGAAGGGCAATTCAGCATGCTGCGCGAGCGCGGCTGCGATCTGGCGCAGGGCTACTGGCTGGGCTATCCGGTCACTGCGACCGAATTCGGCCAGTTGATCGCCTGAAGCAGGGGACGGCGGTTCCGCCGAAGTCGTAAACCGCGCGACTCAACCGAACCAGCGTTGGAACATCGCGGTCGTGGCGCCGACCAGCTCGCCCGACAGCACGCCGAAGACGATCACCGCGATGCTGCCCGCCACCCATGCGACCAGCATCAATGCGCCATCCCGCTCCAGCAGGGCGAGCGCAAACAGCAGCAGCAACACGCCGAAGACGTAGTTGGTGAACGGAATCGGCAGGGCCAGCAGCACGCCCAGCAGCACCAGCAGCAGGCCGGTGAAGCACAGCGCGATCTTGTGATCCAGCACGCCGTGCAGGCGCGGACGCACCAGCTTTTCGAGCCGGCGCAACCACGGCGCGAGCAGCGTGCGGAACGTAATCATCGCGCTGCGGTGCGGGCCGCGATTGGCGATGAAGCGCGGCAGCCACAGCTTGCCCAGGCCCAGCAGCAGCTGCGCGCCGATCAGGATGACCAGCGGACCGCCGATAGCGCCGCCGACGCCGGGAATCGGAATGAAGGCCGGCAGCACGGCAATGAACAGCACAAGCCCGAACGCGCTCTGGCCGAATCCGGAGAGCAGGTCGCCCAGGCGCAGGACATCCTTGGGATCCCCCAGCGCGAAGTCGTCCAGCAGGGCACGCACGCCGATGCGCGATGAGTCGCGGGAATCCATGTCAGACCGCGGCATCCGCTCCGTCTTCCTCCGGCAGGCGCTGCAACAGCAACTTGTCCACGCGCGCGCCGTCCAGATCCACGACTTCGAAGCGCCAGCCATCCAGTTCGAACGATTCGCCGACGTGCGGAATGCGGCCGAAGCGTTCGATGACGAGGCCGGCGATGGTGTTGTATTCGTCGTCGTCCGGCAGGTTCACGCCGCCGAGCAGTTCGCGCAGATCATCGTTGGGCAGTGAACCGTCCACCAGCAGCGAACCGTCGTCACGCGTGACCACGAGTGCGGCGTCCTCGGTGTTCTCGGCCGCCTGCAATCGGCCCACGACGGCGCCCATCAGATCGCTCAACGTCACCAGTCCCTGGATTTCGCCGTACTCGTCCACCACCAGCGCGAGCGATTGCTGCTCTTCGCGGAAGATCTCCAGCAGCTTCATCGCGTGCGTGGACTCGGACACGAACAACGCGTCGCGCAGGTTGCGGAACAGGTTGGGCTCGGGCTGGTCGAAGCGATCCAGCAGCGACTTCACTTCCAGCACGCCGACCACGTCCTGATCGCTGCCGCGGAACACCGGGAAGCGGGAGAACTGCGAGTCGCGCATCGTCGCCAGGTTTTCCGCGTAGGGCGCGGATTCGTCCAGCCAGATGATGCGCTTGCGCGGCGTCATCAGGCTGTCGGCGGTGCGATCACCCAGCCGCAGCACGCGGTTCATCATGTTGCGTTCGTCGACGTCGATGACGCCCTGCTCGTGGCTTTCGGTCACCAGCAGGCGGATTTCTTCTTCCGTCACCGCACCGCGTGCGTCGTCCTTGATGCCCAGCATCCGCAGCACCGCGCGGTTGATCGCGCCGAGGACGAAAACGACCGGACGTGCGATGCGCGACAGCCAGTCCAGCGGAATGGCGACGACGGAGGCAATCACTTCCGCGTTGGTCAGCGCGAGGCGCTTGGGAATGAGCTCGCCGAAGATCACCGAACTGGCGGTAATCAGCGTCACCGCGGTTACCGTGCCGATGGTGGTGGTGTAGCGCTGCGCCTCCGGCCAGACATCGACCAGCCAGCCAGCGATCATCGCGCCGATGGCGTCACCACCGAACATGCCGGTGAGGATGCCCAGGCCGGTGATGCCGACCTGCACGGTCGACAGCAGGTTGTCCGGATGTTCGGCCAGGTGCAGCGCGACGCGTGCGCCGCGGCTTTCCTGCGCCATCTGCTTCAGGCGGAGTTTGCGGGACGTCATCAGGGCCATCTCCGACAAGGCGAAGAAGGCATTCACGACGATGAGGGCGGCCACGATCAGCAACTCAAGCATCGGTCACCTCCCGCGAAGGGAAGGGAGCCGGCCGGAATCCGTGCTGCAGGCGACAGTGCGCGGGGGAGGTAGTGTCGTCTTCCATAAGTAGTGCACCCACGGGTGCCGGCGCAGTGTAACAAACCCCGTCAAGAGCGCGTGCATGGGGCGATCCGGGGTTCCGGCCGGTCCGGCCGTTCGCCAGGAAGGTCACCGAACCGTCATAATTCAGCCCCTGAGCCGTCCGCCCCGCGACGGCGGGATTGCCCCCGATGTTCTCGCTGCAGACGATTTTCGGCTCCGGCCAGCAGTTCTACACCCTGCTCGAAGAGGCGGCCCAGGCTGCCCACGACAGCACCAAGGCCCTGCATTCGATGATGAAGGCGACCGATCGCCAGCCGGCGCTGGACGGCTTCAAGCTGGCGCGCCTGCGCGAACGCGCGGCCTCGGACAAGATCAGCCAGGCGCTGGTGGACAGTTTCATCACGCCGATCGAGCGTGAAGACATCGAGGCGCTGGGCTCGGCGCTCTACAAGATCCCCAAGCAGGTCGAAAAGTTCGCCGACCGCTATTCGCTGGCGTTGCAGCATCTTGAAGGCATCGACTTCGCGCCGCGCGCGGCGATGCTGGAGCAGGCCGCTTCGGTGGTCGTGGAGATGGTGCACGAACTGAAGAAGATGAACCTCGATCGCATGACCGCGCTCAACGAGAAGCTGCGCGCCATCGAGAACGAAGCCGACCGCCTGATGCTGGAGCTGTACCGCGACATCTATTCCGGCCGGCTGGACCACCTGCAGATGTTCCTGCTGAAGGAATTCTTCGAAATCCTGGAGAAGGCGATTGACCGCTGCCGCGAAGCCGGCGTGGTCACCTACCAGATCGTGTTGAAGAACAGCTAAGGGCGCTCCGTCATGCTGACCCTCGTGCTGGTCGTGATCGTGGCTGCGCTCGTCTTCGAGTTCATCAACGGATTCCACGACACCGCCAACTCCATCGCCACAGTCGTCGCGACCAAGGTGCTGTCGCCGGGCCAGGCCGTCATGCTCGCGGCGGTCATGAACCTGATCGGCGCGCTCACCGGCACCGCCGTGGCAAAGACGATTGCATCCGGTCTCATCGATGCTGGCGTCGTGGAAGTCACCTCCCAGGTCATCCTGTGCGCGCTGCTGGGCGGCATCGTGTGGAACCTCATCACATGGTGGAAAGGGCTGCCGTCCTCTTCCTCGCACGCTTTGATTGGTGGCCTGTGCGGTGCTGCGCTCGCGGCCGCGCAGAACAACTGGCACGCCCTGATCTGGTCGCAGACGGTCGGCGACTGGACGCAGAACAAGGGCATCCTGTGGAAGGTCGTCGTGCCGATGATCAGTTCACCGATCGCCGGGTTCCTGCTGGGCATCCTCGTGATGCTGGCGCTGTGGGGCCTGATCGCGGCGCTGGCGCGCGCGGGCGGCTGGATGGCCCGGCTGGCCCGGCCGCACCTGGTCAACAAGTTCTTCGGCAAGGCGCAGATCGTGTCGGCCGCCTACATGGGATATGCGCACGGCCACAACGATGCGCAGAAGACGATGGGCATCATCGCGCTGACGCTGTTCAGCGCCGAGGCCACCGGCGCGCTCGACAACCTGCCGGGCTGGTTGGCGTTCCTGCATCCGGGCAGCGCGGGCGAGCAGGACATCGCGATGTGGATCGTGCTGACCTGCGCGGTGGTGATGGCGCTGGGCACGGCGTCGGGCGGCTGGAAGATCATCAAGACGCTCGGCCACAAGATGGTCAAGCTGCATCCGATCAACGGGTTTGCGGCCGAGACCAGTTCGGCCACGATCCTGACCGTCGCCGCGCACTTCGGCATGCCGGTGTCGACCACGCACAGCATTTCCACGGCCATCATGGGCGTGGGCTTTGCGAAGAACCCGCGCGCGCTGAAGTTCGGCGTGGTCGAACGCATCATCTGGGCGTGGATCCTGACCATTCCCGCGGCGGGCGGCATCGCGTATGGACTGCTGCGTCTTCTGCAGATGGTGGGTTGGGCCTGAGTCGGCGCGACGTTCGCGATGGAATGAAAGAACGCCGGCATGCGCCGGCGTTTTTTTTGGGGAGCGATGAAGCGCCTGCCGTGCGGCGCTTGCGTCCTACAGCAGATCGCCTTCCGCCGACAGTGCGCGTTCCATGCGATCGCCCAGTCCGCCGATTTCCAGCACCAGGCGATCCACTTCCGCCGCGGTGAGACCGTCGTAAGGCCGGTTCTCGCACAGTTGCAGGTACGGCACGCCATCCAGATCGCCGATGGCCAGATAGCCGACGCTGCTCTGCCAGTTGAAGGCGAGTGCGCGACGCGCATCGATGCCGGTGATCGGGGCGATGACGGTGCTGACGCGCAGGTAGGCGCGCTCGTCATCGTTGTGCAGTTCGGACAGGAAAATCGCCTGATGCCGCGTGCCGTTGTCCAGCGACAGTTCCACGCAGGCCACGTAAGGCTCCTGCACCGAAACGCGGTAGCCGGAGGTGAGCAGGTGGCTGCGGATTTTTTCGAAGTTCTTCATGGCTCGTTTCCTGGAGCGTGCGGCGCTATGTTAGGCCGGATGCCGCACGCGGGATAGCCGCGCACGCGGCCGCAGCCCACACTTCCGCCATTCCGACAGACGCGCGCCCCATGGAGCCTTCGACCGAATCCCGCATCCTCGCCGCCATCCGCGCGATTCCGCGGGGCGCCGTGGCGGGATACGGCGAGGTGGCGCGACGTGCGGGCCTGCCCGGCCGCGCTCGCCTGGTCGCGCGCATCCTTGGCCAGAACGAGGATCCGGAACTGCCTTGGCATCGCGTCCTGCGTTCCGACGGACGCATTGCATTTCCGGAAGGCTCGCGCGGTTTCCGCGAACAGAGCCAGCGGCTGCGTGCGGAAGGCGTGCGGGTGGAGAAAGGGCGCGTGCTTGGCCTGAAGGCCGCGCGTGATCTCGATGAAGTGCTGTGGGGACCGTCACGCTGAGCCCGTTATCATGGCGCGGCCCCCGAACGAGAGCCGCTGCATGATTCCCCAGATCCTGCCCATGACCCGCGCGTTGCTGATCGCCAACTGCGCCGTGTTCCTGCTGCAGATGGTGCTGAGCGATGCGCTGGTCGCGCCGTTCGCACTGTGGCCGATCAACCTGTCGGGGATGGAAGCGGGCAACAGCTTCATGCCGTGGCAGTTGCTGACGGCCGGCTTCATGCATGGCAGCTTCCTGCACCTGGCCTTCAACATGCTGGCGCTGTGGATGTTCGGCTCGCCGCTGGAGGCGGTCTGGGGCGAGAAGCGCTTCCTGACCTATTTCCTGGCGTGCGTTATCGGCGGCAACCTGTGCCAGCTCGCAGTGGTGACATGGATGACGGGCCAGGGTTTTCCCGGCTATGCGACGCTGGGCGCTTCCGGCGGCGTGTACGGGCTGCTGCTCGGCTTCGGCATGCTGTTCCCGAACCAGCGCATGATCATCTTTCCGTTTCCGATGGAGATCCGCGCACGCACGCTGGTGATCATCTACGGCGCGCTGGCGGTGTTCTTCGCCGTCACCGGCACGCAGTCCGGCGTCGCGCACCTGGCCCATCTGGGCGGCATGCTGTTCGGCTGGTTGCTGATCCGCTACTGGCGCGGGCAACCGCCGTTCGGCAAGCGCCGGCCGCCGCCGCCGCGCATGCGGATCGTCAAATGAAAAACGGCGCGGGAGACCGCGCCGTTTTTCCGTTCGAAGTGAAGCTCAGCGCCAGACGCGAATCTGGTCGGCTTCCTTGCGTTGCATCGGCTGGCCGGGCTTGCAGGTGAAGGCTTCGGCGAACGCAGGTTGATTGGCGAGCGTGGCGTTGGTGCGCCAGATGCCGGGCGCGCGGGCGTCGGACGCCGCACGTTCGGCCGCCTCGCCTTCACTGGCTTTCTGCGCCCACAGCTGCGCCCACGCCTTGAAGAACGCCTGCTTCGCAGCCTGCGGCGCTTGTGGCTGCACCTGGTTGAAGGCGTCCCAGGCCAGTTCCAGGCCGGCCAGATCGGCGGTGGCTTCGTCCTGCACGCGCTGGCCGTTGACGTTCACGCCTTTGAGTTCGGGATAGGGCAGCGTCTGGTACTGGTTCGCGACCTGCGTGCCGATGGCGTTCCATGCGGACAGATCCGCAGGCGTCCACCAGTCGCGCAGTTCGCCCTTGGCGTCGATCATGCGGCCCTTGCTGTCGAAGCCGCGGCTCAGCTCGTGGCCGACCAGCGCGCCGTAGGCACCGTACTGCCCGGCCGCGTCACGCGCGGGGTCGAACACCGGCGCCTGCAGCACGGCGGCCGTCACGATGAGGCGGTTCTGCGCCAGGTCGTAGGCCAGCGCCGGCTGTTGCGGCAGCACATCCCAGCGGCGATCGGCGTTGCCCTTGCCGATGCGCTTCATTTCTTCGCGATGGCGCCAGGTGGAGGCAATCAGCATGTTGCTGCCGAAGCTGCCGCGCCCCATCGGTTGCACGGTGTAGTCGATGTCGCGATGCGGCGTGCCGACTTCGATCTTGAGTTTCTCCAGCTTGGCCTTGGCTTCGGCCTTCGCGCTCGCGCTGAGCCAGGTGCTGCGCTCGACGCTGCGTTCCAGCGCATCGCGCAACTGCCTGGCGATCGCTTCGGCCTGCGCATCGGTGGATTGCGGCAGATAACGCGCGGCGTATTCCTTGCCCAGCATCGGACCGGCGGCGAGATTGATCGCATCCAGCACCTGCTGCCAGCGGGGCGGCGGCGTAGTCTGTCCGCGCAACACACGGCCGCGGAACCCGAACTCGGCGTCGTGGAACGGCTTGGCGAGATACGGCGCCATCGCATCGCCGACGCGCCAGCGCAGATAGGCCTTCCACTGGTCCGGCTTGAGCGTGGCGATCAAGCCGTCGAGCTGCTTGAACAGCGCCGGGTCGGCCATCGACACCACGTCGTCATTGACGCCCTGCGCCTTGAGGAAGGCGTCCAGTTGCAGGTTGCGGTACTGCTTGCCGAGATCCTTGGTCGGCACGGGCGCGTAGTTGGTCAGCGGATTACGCAGATCCAGCAATGGCTTGGAGACCTGCGCCAGTCGTGTTTCCAGATCGATCACGGCCTGCGCGTCGGCATCGAGCCGGTTCTGCGCGGTGCCGGTGAGGGCGAGGATCTGCTTCACGTAGGCGCGGTAGCGATCCATCACTTGCCGTGTGTCCGCATCGTTGCGCGTGTAGAACGCGGGATCCGGCAGGCCGAGTCCCCCTTGCATGAAATAGCCGATGTGCCGGTCGAGCGCGCGCAGATCGATGTCGGGGCTGAAGTTAAAGGCGACCGGGATGCCGACCTGATGCAGCGCGGCGATCGACGGCGCCACGTCCTTGGCTTTGCGGATCGCATTGATGCGATCCAGCAACGGTGCGATCGGCTTGGCGCCATCGGCTTCAACCGCGGCTTCGTCCAGGCCGCTGGCCCAGAAATCGCCGAGCAGTTTCTGTTCGTTGCCCTGCGGCGATTGCATGGCCGCCTGCAGCAGATCGCGCTGCTGCTGTTGCGCGCGTTCGCGCAATTGGCCGAGCGCGCTTCCGCTGGTGTTGGCTTTCAGCCAGTCGGCGTTCGCGCTGGCATGGAAATCGGAGCAGTTGGCGCTGACTGCAGGCGCGCGCGACTTCTTCTTGGCCGCTTCGGCATGCGGGCTGCCCAGCGCGATGACCAGGGCGAAAGCAATCAACGAGGGTTTGCCAAGGGCGGCGCGGAACTGGGGCATCGGAACGTCCGGGGGATTGAAGTGGCCGGATTCTAGCAAGGGCGTCCCGTTGTCCCTGAACGCGTCGCACACTTCGCGGTACCGGCGCGTCGATGCGCGTCGCCGCAACGACGAAGGCCCGGACGAGCCGGGCCTTCGAACGAGGTTGCAGCGGTATTCCGGATTACCAGATCACGACTTGCTTGTCGCCATCGCGGACCATTGCATCGCCGGACTTGCACTGGAACGCGGCGGCGAATGCCGGCAGGTTCGACGGCGCACCCGCCGCGCGGAATTCCGCCAGTGCGTGCTCATCGGTCTGCAGGCGCTTTTCCAGTTCCTGCGGGGTGAAGTTGCGGCGCCACACGGTGGCCCAGCTCAGGAAGAATCGCTGGTCGCGGGTGAGGTTGTCGATCTTCGGGTCGGGCGTATCGCCGGCCGCCTTCTTCATGGCGTCGTAGGCGGTGGCAAGGCCGCCGAGATCGGCGATGTTCTCGCCCAGCGTGTGGCGTCCATTGATCTCCTTGCCGTCGGCGGTGCGATAGGCGTTGAACTGATCCACCAGCTTGCCCGTGCGCGATTCGAAACCCTTCGCGTCGGTCGGCGTCCACCAGTTGATCATGTTGCCCTTGGCGTCGAACTGCGAACCCTGGTCATCGTAGCCGTGCGTCATTTCGTGGCCGATCACCGCGCCGATGCCGCCGTAATTGATGGCGTCGTCGGCATTGGGGTCGAAGAACGGCGGCTGCAGGATGGCGGCCGGGAACGTCAGCTGGTTGGCGAGCGGGTTGTAGGACGCATTGACCGTCTGCGGGCGCATGCCCCATTCGGTCTTGTCCACCGGCTGGCCGATCTTGCTGATGTCCCACTTGTAGTTGAATTCGCGCGCTGCGAGCACGTTGCCGATGTAGCTGTCGCGCGTCGTGCTCAGGCCGGCCCATTCACGCCACTTGTCCGGGTAGCCGACGCGCGGCTGGAAGGTGGCCCACTTTTCGAGCGCCTTCTTCTTGGTGTCGGCGCTCATCCAGGCGAGGTTCTCGATACGCACCTTGAGCGCGTCGCTGAGGTTCTTGATCAGCGCTTCCATCTTCGCCTTCGACTCCGGCGGGAAGGCGACCTTCACGTACAACTGGCCGAGCGCTTCGCCGACCTGATCATCGACGGTGTCGAGCACGCGCTTGCCGCGTTCCTTCAGTTCCTTCTGGCCGCTCAGCGTGGCGCCGTAGAAGTTGAAGCTTTCCTGCACGAATGCATCGGACAGGTACGGCGACGCGTCATCCACCAGGTGGAAGCGCAGATAGCTCTTCCACTGGTCGACCGGCACGTCGGCCAGCATCTTGCTCACTTCGGCGTGGTACGCCGGCACCGACAGCGAGAACTTCTCCGGAACCTTCACGCCCTGCGATTCGAAGAGCTTGGTGAAGGGGAAATTCGGCGACAGTGTGTCCGCTTCGGCCGGGGTGACCATGTTGTAGTAGAGCGACACGTTGCGGGAGAAATCCTCGCGCGACTTCGAGACCTTCGCCAGGCGCGTTTCGAATGCCAGCACGTCCTTGGCCTGCTTGGCGGCGTCGGCGGCCGGCACGCCCGAGAGCTCCAGCACCTTGGCCACGTGGGTGACGTAGGCGTCCCGGATCTTCTGGTACTTGGCGTCGGAGTAGTACGGCGTGTCGGGCAGGCTCAGGCCGCCCTGGCCGGTCGCGGCGATGTTGATCTCGGAGTTCTTGAAGTCGGGCATCGAGCCGATGCCGATGAGGTAACCGTTGCCCTTGGCGGCCGATGCACGCAGGAACTCGGCCACGGCCGGGCCGTCGGCCAGCGCATCAATCTGCGCCAGCTGCGGCTTGAGCGGTTCGATGCCCTGGGCGTTGATCTTCTCCGCGTCCATGCCGGTGGCCCAGAAATCGCCGACCAGCTTTTCGACGCCAGTGGCCTTGCCGTCGGCGGCGGCCTGCTCGGCCAACTGGCGCTGCACGGCGGTGGAGCGTTCGTCGAGCATTTCAAAGGCGCCCCAACTGGAGCGGTCGCCCGGAATCTGGTTGGCGGCCAGCCACTTGCCGTTGACGTAGCCATTGAAGTCCACGCACGCGTTCTTGCTGGCGTCCAGATCGCCGATGAGGAAGCGGTTGACCGGCGGCAGCTTGCTTTCGTCCAGCTTCAGCGCGGTGGCGGGCGCGTCGGCCGGAGTGGCGGCGGTCTGTGGCGCGGCGGCCTCGTTGGGCTTGGAGCAGCCGGCGAGGGCGGCGGTCACGGCCAGCGACAGGAAAAGCATCTGCGGTTTGCGGAAGGTCACGTTCAACTCCGGCCCGTTTCGGGCGTTGGGATCAGGACGTCCGGACGGACGTGCGCGGGACTCTACTCCCGGCGTGCGGGAGCGGCGGGTGTCGAAGGTCATGCCCGGCCGGCCAACCCGGCGGGTTCGCGGCCTTCCGGCGAAGGCTCACGGGGTGGCGAGGCCGGCGCTGCGCTGGTTGCCCTCGCGGGCCTGGAAGAGCGCGGCATCGGCGCGGTCGAACATCTCCCGGGCTTCGAGCGCATCGCCGGCCTGGATCGTGTGGATGCCGATGCTCGCGGTGAACGGCGGACCGGGATCGTCCTGGCCGTTGCGGGCGGCAAGGTTGGCCAGATCGACATGGATGGTGGTTGCGATCGTGGCGGCCGCCTGCGCCGAGGTTTCCGGAAGCAGCACGGCGAATTCGTCGCCACCGAGCCGGGCGATCAGGTCACGCGGCCGGCGCGCGCGGCCACGCAGGACGCGCGCGAAGGTGCGCAAGACGGCATCGCCGGTGCCGGTGCCCTGCGATGCATTGATCTGGCGGAAATAATCGATGTCCAGCAACAGCAGCGACAGCGGCATCTGGCTGCGCTGGGAAGCGCGCACTTCGTGATCGAGCGCCTGTTCGAAGCGGTGCCGGTTCGCCAGCCCGGTGACTGCATCGGTCTGCGCGGCGTGGCGGCTGCGGCGCAGGAAACGATAAGCGCAGAATGCGGCTCCGCCCAACAGCAGCAGCAATGCCGCCGAAGGCGGGAACCACAGGTGGCCGAGCTGCAGCAATGCATGGCTGGTCAACAGCGTGAGCACGAGGCTCAGCGCGAGCGGGCGCCAGAACTGACGCAGCCCCGGCAGGCCGAACAGCAGCATCGGCAATACAACCAGCACGATCGACAGCGCGCACTGCGCGGCCAGCGACAGCGGCGTGATCGCCTTGCCCTGCAACAGCATGGCCAGCACGTTGGCTTCGTATTCGACTTGGTCGAGGTTGCGCCGCGATACCGCGCCCGGCACGCGCAGGCTGTCGCCCATGCCGTTGACCGTGGTGCCGACCAGCACCCAGCGTCCCTGCAACTGCGACGGCGGAACGCGCTGGTTGATGACGTCCACGTACGACACGCGCGGGAAGCGATCGGCATCGCGCGCATAAGGAATCAGCACGCGGTAGTCGCGCACCCAGCGCTTGGCCGAGATCTCGCCGGTTTCCGCACGTTCGCCGGGCACGGACGACACGGCATCGGCGGGCGAATTGAGCTGGCTGAGCGCCAGCGACAGGCTGGGCCAGCGCGCGGTTCCCTGGCCCGCGCGCAGCCATACGCCGCGCACGATGCCATCGGCATCCGGGGCGACATCGACATGGCCAAGGGCAGCGGCGGAAGCGGCAAATTCCGGAATCGGCAACAACTCCACCGGCTGCCCGCCCGCCTGCACGGGTTCGGCCAGGACCGGCAGCACGACGCGGCCGTTGCGGCTGATCGCGCGCGCCAGCAGGGCGTCGCCCTCCGGATCGAACAAGGCCGGTTCCGACAGCAGCAAGTCCAGCCCCGTTCCCTGCGCGCCGAGGCGGCCGAGTTCATCGACCAGTCGCGCGTGCACGCGACGCGTCCATGGCCAGCGTCCCAGTTCGGCCAGGCTCTTCTCGTCGATGGTGACGATCACGATGCGCGGGTCGGCCGTCTGCGCCGTGCTGCTGCTGATGCGGTCGTACCACCACGCATCCATGCGCTGGCCCAGTCCCAGCAGAATCAGGCAGGTCACCAGCGCGGCCGCGCCGACGGCAATCAGCCATCGCGTGCGGGCGGGAAGCGGGGAAGTGGCCGCCATCAGGCGGGACCTCGCGATGGGGTCGCCCGGCCAAAGCATGCGACAGGTGTGGTACGCGGGGGAACGAAGGTCTGCACGAACGTTTTCCGTCGGCGGCGAATGTGCTCCGGAGCGCCATGGTACGCGGCGCGGGTGGGACCGGAGGGACCCGCGTTACGGACAAACCAGGACAAGCCGCGCGCCGTCGGTACGGCCTCGTCGGCGCTATGCTCGGACCGCACCTCGATGACGGGCTGCCCGCACGCAGTCCACCCGCGCCGAGGTTCCGGTGCTCCCCAACTTCCTTTCCCAAGGATCATGTTCGTGCTGGACAAACCCGTTCCCCGCCGCGCTTCAGAAAGTCATCGGACTCACAATTATAGGCGAGTGTCGGGCGGGCCCCGACAGGGAGGCTCCCATGGCTGATGCCGGACGCGATGTGCTGCTGATCGGCGGCGGCCACAATGGCCTGGTCTGCGCCGCCTATCTGGCCCGTGCCGGGCTGCGGGTCACCGTGCTGGAACGCCGCACGGTGCTGGGCGGCGCCGCGGTCACCGAGGAGTTCCATCCGGGCTTCCGCAATTCGGTGGCGTCCTACACGGTCTCGCTGCTGCAGCCGCAGGTCATTGCCGATCTGGACCTGCATGGGCACGGGCTGCGCATCGTCCGGCGGCGGCGCAACAACTTCCTGCCGCTGCCCGACGGCCAGTACCTGCTGACCGGCGAGGGCCAGACGCAGGCGCAGGTCGCCAAGTTCTCCGCGCGTGACGCCGAACGCCTGCCGCATTACGAAGCGCGGCTGGACGCCATCGCCGATGTGCTGCGCGCGCTGGCGCTGGAACCGCCGCCGAACCTCACCGACGGCGGCTGGTGGAAGGCGCTGCCGGAACTTTTGCGCGCCGGCCGGCTCGGCAAGCGGTTGTACGCGCTCGACGAAACGCTGCGGCAGGAACTGCTGGATCTCTTCACCATCTCGGCGGCCGAATACCTCGACCGCTGGTTCGAAAGCGCGCCCATCAAGGCGCTGTTCGGCTTCGACGGCGTGGTCGGCAACTACGCCAGCCCGTATACGCCCGGCTCGGCCTACGTGCTGCTGCACCACGTGTTCGGCGAGGTCAATGGCGTCAAGGGCGCATGGGGCCACGCCATCGGTGGAATGGGCGCGATCACGCAGGCGATGGCGTCGGCGGCGCGCGCGGCCGGCGCGGAACTGCGCACCGATGCAGGCGTGCGCGAGGTCATCGTCGAAAAGGGCCGCGCGGTCGGCGTGATCACCGAACAGGGCGAAACCCTGCGCGCGCGCGCCGTGGTCGCCAACGTCAATCCCAAGCTGCTCTACCAGCGATTGATGCGCGGACGCGACGTCCCCGAGTCCACGCGCGAACGCATGGCCAACTGGCGCTGCGGTTCCGGCACGTTCCGCATGAACGTCGCCCTGTCGCGGCTGCCGGATTTCACCGCGCTGCCAGGCGAGGGCGATCACCTCACCGCCGGCATCATCCTTGCGCCAAGCCTGGACTACATGGATCAAGCCTATCGCGATGCGATAGTGCGCGGCTGGTCGCGCGAACCCATCGTCGAAATGCTGATTCCGTCCACGCTCGACGATTCACTCGCCCCGTCGGGGCAGCATGTCGCCAGCCTGTTCTGCCAGCACGTCGCGCCCGCGCTTCCAGACGAACGCAGCTGGGATGACCATCGCGACGAGGTGGCGGATCTGATGATCGCCACGGTGGATCGCTTCGCACCGGGGTTCGCGGATTCGGTGCTGGGGCGGCAGGTGTTGTCGCCGCTGGATCTGGAGCGCGTGTTCGGCCTGGTCGGCGGTGACATCTTCCACGGCGCGCTTTCGCTCAACCAGTTGTTCAGCGCGCGCCCGATGCTGGGGCAGGCCGACTATCGCGGCGCCGTGCCCGGGCTTTACCTGTGCGGATCCGGCACGCACCCCGGTGGAGGCGTGACCGGAGCACCGGGACACAACGCGGCGAAGGCGATTCTCGCCGACCTGAAATGAGTCAGTGCGCGCGGAACAGCGAGGCGATGGCGACCGCGGTGTCATAGGGCTCCGGATCGTTGCGATTGCTCAGCAGCACCACGGTCAGCCGTTCCTTCGGGTAACGCAGGATGACGTTGCGGAAGCCGATGCTTTCGCCGGAATGCCACAGGCAATCGCCGTCGATGCGCCAGCCGAAACCGTAGTGGGGGACATGCGGTTCGTCGGTTGGCGTGGCGGGAGCGAACGCCTGCCGCAGCGATGATGCCTTCAGCAATCGCTCGTCGTACAACGCCGCATCCCAGCGCGCGAGATCCTCGATCGACGAATAGATGCCACCATCGCCGAGCACCGCGCTGGTGGAACTCTGATCGGTGCGCTCCCAGCGGCCATCGTGTTCGCTGTAGCCGTAGGCGCGGTTCACCACCGCCGGACCATTGTCCTCGCGCGCAACCGTCTGCGCCATGCCGAGCGGAAGGAAAATCCGCTGCCGCAGGAAGCTGGCGAAACCCTGTCCCGACGCCTTGCCGACGATCAGCGCCAACAGTGCGTAGCCGCTGTTGCTGTAGCGATAGGACGTGCCGGGCGTGAAGTAGGTGCGGTCCTGGCCTTCGAGAATCGTGAGCACGTCGCGATCATGCAACTGCTCGGTCACGTCGTCCGGCATCACGTCTTCGTAGTCGATCAGGCCGGAGGTATGGCTCAGCAACTGTCGAATCGTGATGGCGTCAGCCGCGGCCGGCAGCGACGGCAGCCAGCGCTTGACGGGATCATCCAGTTGCAACTTGCCGTCCTCGGCCAGCAGCAGGATGCTGGCGGCAGTGAACTGCTTGGTGATCGAGGCAAGACGATAGTTGGTCTGCGGTGTCGCGACGATATGGTCTTCAAGATTCGCAAACCCGAAGCCACGCTGCACGACCGGCACGCCGTCCTTCAACACCAGCAGCGACGCGCCCGGCGCCTCACCCTCGTAGCGCTGCATGAGCTGCTCGATACGCGCCTGCGTCGCGGCTTCCGTCCCGGCGTGCGCGGCTTGCGTCGGCAAGGTGACCGTTGCCAGTGCCAGCAGCGGGAAAAGGGCGTGGCTGCTCATGGTGCTCATCGGAAGATCCCCATCGTTTGAAGGCAGGAACGTGCGAGCGATGCGGCATCAATCCATCGCCGCTTCCTGGCGCAGCTCGCGTTCGCGCGCTTCGCCCAGGTAACGGCGGATCAGGTGGCGCATCAGGTACAGCAGCGGGATCAGCGCGATCGCCGCCAGCATCTTGTAGGCGTAGTTGACCGAGCTGACCGCCAGGAACAGCGATGTCGGCCACTTCTGCGGCCCCAGCACGAAGGCGATCCAGATCACCACGAAGCTGTCGACCAGTTGCGATATGGCCGTTGAGCCCGTCGCGCGCAGCCACACCCAGCGCTCTCCGGTCGCGACGCGGATGCGGTGGAATACCGACACATCGATCAGCTGGCCGATGAGGAACGCGATGATCGAACCGGCGATCGACCACATGCCTTGCCCGAAGATGGCGGCGAACGCGGCTTGGTAATCCGGCACGCCTTGATCGCGCGCGGCGCCAATCCACCAGTCGGCTGGCGCCGTGGCGATGGCGAGGAACGCGAACACGAAGCCGTAGACGATCAGCGCCACCGCCATCCATGAAATGAAACGCACGCCGCGACGGCCGAAGAACTCGTTGATGGTGTCGGTGAGGATAAAGACGAACGGCCACAGCAACGTGCCGACCGTGAAGTTCAGTGAGCCGTTCTGCCCGAACAGGTTCCATTCCAGCGGAGGAACGCCGAGCGTGTCCTCCAGGGCGAAAATCTTGACGCCGATGAACTCGGCGAGCACCGCGTTGACGCAGAAGAACGCCGCCAGCCCGATGAACAACCGCACCGCGCGATCGTCCAGGGTGCGGCCGCAGCCCGTCATCGCTCAGCGTTCCCCGGCGCGTGTGAACGGCATCGATTCCGGCGACACCGCGCCGCCCGAGATGATGAAGCTCATTGCCTGATCCACCGTCCAGTCGGTCGGGGTGAGCAGTTCCACCGGGACAATTTCCAGATAGCCGGACGTCGGGTTCGGCGTCGTCGGGACATATACCGCGGCGAGTTCGCGACCGGTGCCTTCTTCGCGGATCACACGGGTGACCAGGCCGACCGATTTCATGTCGCGATGGGGGAAGTCGATCAGCACCACGCGCTGCGTGCTGCCGGGTTTGGTCTGCAGGATGTCGAGCAACTGCCGTGCACTGGTGTAGATCGTGCTGGCCAGCGGAATGCGCAGGATGAAAACCTCGAACCAGCGCAACAGTTGCTGCCCGATCACGCGCCGCGCCAGCACGCCGACCGCGAGAATCGCCAGCAGCGTGGCGATGAGCGCAATCGTGTTCTGTACCCAGATCGCGTTGAACCAGCCGAACCAGTCCGGGAACGACGCGGCGATGCTGTGCGACGCCGGTCCGACGAAAGGCTTGCTGATGTCGGACAACAGCACGAAGACGAACTTGACGACGACCCAGGTCAGCCAGATGGGCAACAGGGTCAGCAGGCCGGTCAGGAACAGGCGCTGCAGCGAGGGGCGGGGGGAATCGGGGGGCATGCGCCAATTGTAGGCCCCGCACGCGGGCCGTGGGCGATGCCACGCGATCCGGGAGCGCGGCGTGGCGCCTGCGCTCCCTTCAAAGGTGTTACCAGGAACCGCGCAGGCTGATGTTGGCCGCCCAGCCGTCGCTGTCGTTGGACAGCATGTCGATGCGCGACACTTCGACATTCAGCGAGTGCGAGCCGTTGGCCCAGAGGAAGCTGCCGCCGGCGCCGAACCGCGTGCCGAACGGCGCGCCCTCATGCGAAAGCTCGGTTCCCGACACCGCCACGCGGGATGCCCCGGCGGTGTCGTAAATCAGATCGCCGATGACGTGCCCGGCAAAACGTCCGCCGCGATCATTGATGTCGGAGCGGTACTCAAGCGCCGCACCCAGGCGTGTCGCCAGCGACTCGGCTTCGGTCAAATCCACTTCGGCGTCGTACACATCGACGAAGCGATCGAAGTTCGCGTGCGCATAGCTGACCTGCAATTGCGGCACCAGGGACCAGCCCGGATTCAACGGGAAACGCGCGCCGATCTCGATGCCGCCGCCCAGTACGCCGCCGCGGTTGTCGCGGGTGAGATCGACGTTCGCCAGCGCCGAGCGCAGATCGCTCTTCATCCAGTCGTACTGCAACTGCGCGTCCACATAGATTCCGGCCGCCGAGTACCAGGTCAGCGTGGCCTTCAGGCCGTACCCGCGGGTCTCGATTCGGCCATCGCCGTAGGGCGAATACACGCGAGGCGAGCCGTCCAGGGTGCGGACCGACAGCCCGCCCACTCATGCGCGGGTTTCATTTGCGGCGAGCAGGGCGTCAATGCCCGCCTGGATTTGCCAGCTGTGGGTTTCGTAACCGCTGTGCGAAAGCGAACGTTCGGGCACATGTTCGACGCGATTGCCTTCGGTGCGGACCCAGGGCCGCAACCGCGCTTCGCTTGGCGGCGAGCTGTCGAACCCGTCACCGACGCTGCCGGTGCGTTGCCACAGCGTATCGACGCGCGCCAGTTCCAGCAGCGTGTCCGCGTACACCTCGTAGATCGGGACACCGGCCTGGAAGATCGGTCCAGGCGGATCGACCGGGAGCGGGCCCGGATCGGGAATCAGCGGCGTGAGCAATCTCGACACGAGATACCAGTCGCCGTCTTCGACGCCGTTGCCGGAATTCTGCTGCAGGCGGTAACCGAACGCGCCGCCGACCAGGATCTCTTCGCCGCGGAGCCGGTAATCACCGTCCAGCGTGAACACGCCGTTGGACGCGCCATCGACATCGATCAGCTTGATGCCGCTGGAGGTCATCGCACCCAGTCCGCCGCGGTTCTCGACCGATACCCGGGTGGCGCCGCTGGTGCTGCCCATCACGTGCATCAGCGAGGCCGGTGAATCGTCACCGCCCAGCACGGCGACCATCGCGAGATGGCCGTTGTCCGCCACGTAGTCCGAACCGATGGTCAGGACGGTGCCGGGCATTCCCCACTGGATCGTGCCGGCGTTTTCCATGCTCCGGATCTGCTGCGAGAAGGACGCGAGGTCGAGCGTCGCAGCGGGATCGATGCGGTACGCGGCCTGCAGGCCGAAAACGTCGGCTGCTCCGGCCACGACGCGGCCAGCGGCGAGGTTGAACGCCCCCGAGGATGCGTAGCCCGCGTCCAGCTGCAACACGCCATCGCCAATCTTGAATATCTCGCCCGAACCGTCGATGCCGCCGGACAGGCGATAGATCGTGCCGCTGGCCGTATCCAGCGTTCCGCCTTCGGGGCCCACGGTGAAAGCGCGCTGGCTGTCGATGGAGGCGGTAGTGCGCAGTGTTCCGCCGTCCAGCGTTACCGCGCCGCTGCTGTCACCGAGATTGCTGTCGCTGGCGATCTGCAGCACGCCGCCCCGTACCGCAGTGCCACCGGTGTAAGTGTTGGCCCCTGTCAGGATGAGCGTGCCGGCATCGACCTTGCTCAAACGCGTGGCGCCGACCAGGCGAGCGCCGATGGTCGCACTGACTGCGCTGCCGGCCGATGTTCCGTCGCCGACACGCACGACGGTGATGGGCGCAACCAGAGTCAGGTCGTCCCCACCCACCGAGTAACCATTCACGAGGAACTGCATGCCCGACGTCGTGACAGCTCCCTCGCTGTCGTCCACCGTGACCGCTGCACCCGTGCCACCGAAGATCGCGAATGACGCGGGTGTATACGGTGCGTTGACCCTGCCACCTTCATCGGTCCAGTTGTCGTTGCCCGCCGCCGTCCAGTTGCCGACGCCGCCGTCGATGATCTGGTTGTTGCGGCCTGCGATATACCGCCGTCCCAGAAGTTGAGCGTCAGCCCGTTGATATTGAGCAGATTGACCTGGCCGGGTACCGAGGTCTGCACGCGCAGGTCGCCCGCGGGCGCGGTGCCGATTTCCAGGCCGAGATCCGTCAGTTGTCCGCCGTAGTTCATGACCCGGTAGACACCGGCGTCGAACGCGCCGCCCGGCGTCACCGTCACGTTGAGCACGCCATCCAGGACGAGATTTCCACCGATGTCCACCAGGTCGTTGAGCGCGCCGCCGGGGACGCCGGCCTGGCCGAATTCGTAATCGAAGATTGCCCCGGACGAGGCCTGCAGATTGCCCACGATGCTGAGCGTGCCTGCGGATTGTCCTGGCGCCAGATGCGCGCCGTCGACGAGCGAAACGTTCCCGCCAATCGTGCCGGTACCGCCCAGCGTCGCGCCGTTGTGCACATTCACGGCGCCTGTGGCCGCGCTCTGGTCGCCGTTGATATCGAGACGGCCGCTCACGACCTCGGTCGTGCCTGTATAGGAGTTCATTCCAGTGAGCGTGGTCGTGCCCGCCCCGATCTGTTCGACGGATCCGCTTCCGGAAATCGCGCCATCAATCTGCAAGGCATCGCCGCGATTGAAGACAAGCACGCCATCGTTGACGACGTCACCCAGGATCGATCCTGCCGTGCCGCCCGCGCCGAGCTGCAACGTGCCGGCGCGGATCGTGGTGCCGCCGGTGTACGTGTTGTCGGCCGTCAATGTCGTGGTGCCCAGGCCGGCCTGCAGCAGGTGCCCGGTCCCGGAAACGACGCCTGCGAAGGTCACCGCATCGGAGCGGTTGAATGACAGCGTACCCGCATCCTGCAACTCGACATCGCCGGCGATCATGCCGTTCGCACCGCCGTCGCCCAGCTGCAGCGTGCCTGCTTCCACGGTCGTGCCGCCGCTGTATCCGTGATTGGCAGTGAGCGTCAGCGTGCCGGCTCCCCCTTTGATCAGCGCGAGCGGACCGCTGACGAGCCCATCGAATCGCCAGTCCTGCGCGGAGCGTGTCGCCAGTACCTGGCCAGCGCTGTCGCCGATCACCTGCGAACCGCTCACGCCTTGCAATTGACCGATCTCGACACGCGTCCCCGCGTTGTGGATTTCGAGCGTGGATGTGTCCTGCTGGAGTTGCACGAGCAGGTCGGCGTTGCTGAAGGAGGCGCGTGCATCGAGCGTGGAGCGCGCACCCACGTGGACTGCGGAAATGGAGTTCAAGCCGCCCACGGCCTGGTTGACGAGGATGGCGTTATCCAGTGATACCGAACCGCTGCCGAGCGCATTTTCCGCGCTGGCGTACAACAGGCCACGCCGCGTATTGGAAGAAGCGTTCACGGTTCGGACCGACCAGTTTCCCGAATAGGGATTGTTGGCGCTGCCCACGTCGATGAAGGCGCGCTCGCCGGCCATGTCGCCGGCCCGGTCGATCGTGATGTCCAGATTGGCGCCACCGGTCAAGGCGGACGTCGACGCCAGCGTGAGGTTGTTGTTGAAGTTGCTGCTGAGAATATCGACGTACACCGTCCCGCTGTCACCCACCGAGAGCGAGGTGGTCAAGGTGCGGTTGGCGTTTGCTTCACCTGCGCGCAATACAAGCGTCGAATCCGCTTCCAGGTGAAGGTCCGGAATTTCGTAGGTCACATAGACGTTGTTCGAGGCGGCCGTGCTGCGCAGATCCAGTGCGCCTCCACTGGAAACGGTGAGTGACCTTCCCTCGAATATGCGCGTATAGGTGCCCGCGGTGGTCGTAGGCGTGCTGAAAACGGTGCTGCCGCTGGAGATGCGATAGTCGAACGCGGGACTTGGTGCCTGCCCATCCGACCAGGTGCTGCCATCGGCCCAGTCGCTGCTCGCCACGGAAGTGACTTCCTGCGCCTGCACGGCAACGCTCAATCCAAGCAATGCAGTGGCGACGCCGCGTGCGAGCAATGAGGGAGAGATGGAAGCCGGATGTTTCGGGCGAATGGTTCTTTTCATGGCGATTCCTTGGCGATCCAATCGTTTCCAGTCAATGGTGACCGACTGTTGCGGGGCAGCCTGCGTGCCGGTGGCCAACGTTGAACGGTGCTCGTGACGTGGACGGCAGAGCCTGTCTGACGCGGCTGCGCGTGCAGTCAGCGTAGTGCGGGTAAGGCGGCCGAGGCATCGGGAATAACGCGAGTCAATGCTTGGGTACATTTACGTAGGCCGTGTAGGCATTTCCGGTTTCAGCACCCCGACGCCGCGCTTGCGTGGTCGTTTGCGTGGCCGGTCACGCAGCGAGGCGCTGGGCTCCGCGGCAAACGAAGTCGCTCGGAGTGCTGCATGCGAAGCCACGCGCGTGCGACACGCGCAAGGGCGTCAGTGGAAGAAGCGCAGCTGTGTCGGACGCATCTTCGGAGCGTGGAGCCGAAATCGCGTCATCGCGTCCCAAAAAAACACCCGCCATTGCGGCGGGTGCGGATGAATCAGAACAGGAGCGAGGACATCCGCCTGCGGTAGCGCCCGACCAGGTCGTCGTCTTCGATGACGCGGAACGCATCGATCAGGGCCTTCTTCGGCAGGCCATCCTGATACTGGCGATCCACCGTCAGCATTTCGAGGAATTGCGCGAGCGCGGCTTCGTCTTCACCCGCGATGAGGTGGTGCACACCGCGCAGATGACGCGCGCGCAGATCACGCGGATCAGCACTGATCGCGGCATCCAGCACTTCCGGTGGCGGCGCGTCCTTCAGCGCCGCCACGAAACCGAGCCGCGCCCGCGCACGCACCGCGCGGTCATCGGTGGCGAGGTTGGCCGGCAGACCATCGAGCAGGGTCTCGGCCTCCTCGGCGCCGCCGATGCGCAGCAAGGCGAGGGCGAGATCCAGCCGCAGTTCGTCCTTCTCCGGCTCCGTTTCCAACGCCCTGCGAAGGGCGACCACCGCCGCATGCGGGTCGATCGGCGCGACCGGCGCGGCGTCCTCGACCGGGGTGGCCGGTTCGATGCCGTGCTGCTTCAGGAACTCGCGCAACTGGCCTTCTGGCAGCGCGCCTGGAAAACCATCGACCAGCTGGCCGCCTTTGACCAGGAACACGGTCGGCACCGAGCGGATCTGGAAGGCCGCGGCGATCTGCTGTTCCTTGTCCACGTCGACCTTGGCGAGTACGAACGCGCCGTTGTATTCGCCTGCCAGCTTTTCGAGGATCGGCCCCAGGGTCTTGCACGGGCCGCACCAGGTCGCCCAGAAGTCGACCAGTACAGGCACTTCCAGCGATTTCTGCAGAACTTCGGCTTCAAAGGTCTCGGTGGTGGCGTCGAATACGTGGGGCAGGTCGCTCATGGGGATCCTGGAGTTCGGAATGGCAACGAGATGGTGACGGCGGGCGAGGATACAAGGCGATGTAAGGTTTACTTGACATCGGCCCCGGGGAGCGATGTAAGGTAAACATTACATCGACCCCGAGACACCCGCCATGAAGAAGCTGCCCTGGATTGCCCTGCTGTTCGTTGCGGCTGTCGCGCTCTGGCTCATGCTTGCCGGCAGCGGCCAGTTGCTCGGCTTCGATCCCGGCCAGATCGGGACCGTCCTGCTGGTTGCGTCGGCCTGGATTTCGCTGTGGCGCATCTCGTACCAGCCGCGCAGTGCGCTGGAGGACGATATCTCGCCGGGTGAATGGCGGGCCTGGATCGGCTTCTGCTTCATGCTGGCGGCGGTGGCCTATTTCATCGGCAAGCTGCATCTGTTCCGCAGCGATTCGGTGGATGCGCGCGTCGTCGTGCGAAACCTGGTGACGCTGGGGATCGCATGGGCCGTGCTGGAACAGATCCTGGCGTCGCGGTGGCAGGGGCGGGTGCAAGCGGACGAACGCGACCGCGACATCACCCGGCGCGCGGCGCAATGGGGACACGGCGCGCTGGTCGTGGTGGTCATCGGGCTGGCGGTGATGCTCGGGTTTTCCCCGGCGCCGCGATTGGCGTGGGCGACGCCGTTCTTCATCGCCAACGTGCTGATCCTCATGCTGATGACCGGCTGGCTGATCGAATACGGTGCAATGGCGCTGCAGTACTGGCGCGACCGCCGATGAGCGGGACCGACATCGTCAACGAGATCCGCCGGCTGCGCGGCGAACACGGCGACATGACCCAGCAGGCGCTCGCCGACGCGTGCGGCGTGACCCGGCAAACTATCATTGCGCTGGAAGCGGGGCGCTATGCGCCGTCGCTGGAACTGGCGTTCCGCATCGCGCGGACGTTTGGCGCAGGCGTGGAAGAGGTTTTTCATTGGACACCGGATTGATGCGTGCCGCCCGGCATGCCGGCCTGCTGGGGCTGCTGATCTTCATCGCGGCGGCGCTCGGGTTCGGCGTTGCGCTGGAGGGTTATTCGCAGATCGAACATCTGCTTGATGTGCTGGGCGCGAAGGGCATGCCGCGCGCCACCGCGTTCAACCTGATCGGGCTGGTGTTGCCCGGCTTGCTGGCGGTGATCGCGGCGCTGCAACTGCGGCCGCGCATGCCCGAAGGCAGCCGCTGGCCGGTGCGCATCGGCGCCCAGTTGCTGCTGTTGTCCGCGCTGGGGCTGGTCGCCTTCGGTGTGTTTCCGGTGGATCCGGCCGATCTGCACAACTCGGCCAGCGGCTGGCACGCCGTCGCGTGGATGCTGTGGTGGGTGGCGTTCGTTCCCGGCGGACTGCTGCTGGGCTGGGGATTGCGGGGGGCGCCGGCATGGCGAACCTCGGGCTGGCTCGCCGCACTCACGGCCGTCGCGTTGCTGGCGCTGGTGATGGTCGGCGTCGAATTGCTGCCGGCCGGATTCGCGCAACGGCTGGCGTTCGCGATCTGGTGGGGCTGGCTGGTGTTTGCCTCGTACTCCGGCCGGGCCACGCTTTCGCGCTGAACGCACAGGCTGTCGCGGCGTTCGGGTGGAGCCACCTGCTGCACTGCGGTACCCTTGCGTGCTTTGCCGTCGCCTTCCCAGCCGTCCGCCATGTCCGTCGCCGAAACCGCCGTCTACGATCCCGCATCCGTCGAAGCCTCCGCCCAGTCGTTCTGGGAGAACCGTCGGGCCTTCGAAGTCGACGAACAGTCGGACAAGCCGAAGTACTACTGCCTTTCGATGCTGCCGTATCCGTCCGGTGCGCTGCACATGGGCCACGTACGCAACTACACGATTGGCGATGTCATCAGCCGCTACAAACGCATGACCGGCCACAACGTGCTGCAGCCGATGGGCTGGGACGCCTTCGGCCTGCCGGCCGAGAACGCGGCCATCAAGAACAGGACCGCGCCGGCGAAGTGGACCTACGCCAACATCGAACACATGCGCAGCCAGCTGAAGTCGCTGGGCTATGCCATCGACTGGTCGCGCGAATTCGCCACCTGCCGTCCCGAGTACTACGTGCATGAGCAGCGCATGTTCACGCGCCTGCTGCGCAAGGGCCTGGCCTACCGCCGGAATTCGGTGGTGAACTGGGATCCGGTCGATCAGACCGTACTGGCGAACGAACAGGTGATCGACGGACGCGGCTGGCGCTCCGGCGCAATCGTCGAAAAGCGCGAAATCCCGCAATGGTTCCTGCGCATCACCGATTACGCGCAGGAACTGCTGGACGGCCTGGACGATCTGCCGGGCTGGCCGGATGCGGTCAAGACGATGCAGCGCAACTGGATCGGCCGCTCCGAAGGGCTGGAGATCACGTTCGCCGTCGAGAAAAGCACCGACGTGCTGACCGTGTTCACCACGCGGCCGGACACGCTGATGGGCGTGACCTTCGTTTCGATTGCCGGCGAACATCCGCTGGCGCAGAAGGCGGCCGCATCGAACCCGCAACTGGCCGCATTCCTGGAACAACTGAAGCAGGGCGGCGTTTCCGAAGCGGAACTGGAAACGCAGGAAAAGCGCGGCATGGATACCGGCCTGCGCGTCATCCATCCGATCACCGGTGACGCCGTGCCGGTCTGGGTCGCCAACTTCGTGCTGATGGGATACGGCACCGGCGCGGTGATGGCGGTGCCCGGCCACGATCAGCGCGACTTCGAGTTCGCCAACAAGTACGCGTTGCCGGTTCGCCAGGTCATCGCGCTGAAGTCGCCGAAGAACGACGACGAGAAAACCTACGATCCCACCGTCTGGCGCGACTGGTACGGCGACAAGACGCGCGAGGATCTGGAACTGGTCAACTCCGGCGAGTTCGATGGGCTGGGCTACCAGGGTGCCTTCGAAGCACTGGCCGAGCGTTTCGAGCGCCAGGGTCGGGGCCAGCGCCGCGTGAACTACCGGCTGCGCGACTGGGGCGTGTCCCGCCAGCGCTACTGGGGCTGCCCGATTCCGGTGATCTATTGCGACAAGTGCGGCGCCGTGCCGGTCCCGGATTCGCAACTGCCGGTGCTGCTGCAGGAAGACGTGACGCTGGACGGCGTGAAGTCGCCGATCAAGGCGGATCCGGAATGGCGCAAGACCACCTGTCCGGAATGCGGCGGCGCGGCCGAACGCGAAACCGACACCTTCGACACCTTCATGGAGTCGAGCTGGTACTACGCGCGCTACACCTCGCCGGGCGCGAAGGACATGGTCGACAAGCGCGGCAACTACTGGCTGCCGGTGGATCAGTACATCGGCGGCATCGAACACGCGATCCTGCACCTGATGTATTTCCGCTTCTATCACAAGCTGCTGCGTGACGCGCGGCTGGTGGACAGCGACGAACCGGCGACCAACCTGCTGACGCAGGGCATGGTGATCGCGGAGACGTTCTATCGCGACAACGCGGACGGTTCGAAGGAATGGATCAATCCGGCCGACGTGGAAGTCCGCCGCGATGACAAGGGTCGCGTGGTCGGTGCGACGCTGAAGGCCGATGGCGCGGACGTGAAGATCGGCCCGGTCGAGAAGATGTCCAAGTCGAAAAACAACGGCGTGGACCCGCAGATCATGGTCGACAAGTTCGGCGCCGACACCGTGCGCCTGTTCTCGATGTTCGCGGCGCCGCCGGAGCAATCGCTGGAATGGAACGAAGCCGGCGTGGAAGGCATGGCGCGCTTCCTCCGCCGCCTGTGGACGCAGGTGCAGAAGCACGCCGCTGACGGTGTGGTCGACGCGTTGACGCTGAAGGCCGTCGTTGCGAATGGCGATGCACTGGGTGCCGATCAGAAGGCGTTGCGCCGCAAGACGCACGAAACCATCGAGAAAGTCAGCCATGACTACGGCAAGCGGCACAGCTTCAACACCGCCATCGCCGCGGTGATGGAACTGTCGAATGCGCTCGGCAAGTTCGACGACGCCAGCGCGCAAGGCCGCGCCGTGCGCCAGGAAGCGCTGGAAGCCGCCGTGCTGCTGCTGAATCCGATTACGCCGCACGCCAGCCATGCGCTGTGGCAGGTGCTGGGCCACGCCGAAACGCTGATCGAGGACGTGTCGTTCCCGCAGGTGGATCCGGCCGCACTGGTGCGTGATTCGCTGACGCTCGCCGTGCAGGTGAATGGCAAGTTGCGCGGCACGATCGAAGTGGCCGCCGACGCCGGCCGCGACAGCATCGAAGCGATGGCCAGGGCCGAACCGAACACCGCGAAGTTCATCAGCGGCATGACCATCCGCAAGGTGATCATCGTGCCGGGCAAGATCGTCAACATCGTCGCGGCCTGACCGGCATGCCCGGGTGCGGACAGCTCGCGTCCGGCGCGGCATGCATCGACGGCGTTCACTCCCGGGCGGCTAGGCTATTGCCGCCCATGACGGCCTCGTACAGACTTCGCCCATGACCCGATTCCGCCTTTCCGCGTTCCTCGCCATCAGCGTCGTCGCCGTCCTGCTGACGGGATGCGGCTTCCATCTGCGCAACCGCATCGCGCTGCCGGTCGATCTGGGCCCGGTGCTGGTGACCTCGAACGTCCGCTACAGCCAGTTGCCCGACACGATCCAGCGCGGCCTGCAGGCCTCGGGCGCGACGATTGCGGCCGATGGCAGCCAGGATGTCGCCAACTTGCGCGTGGTGTCCGAACGCTGGGGCGATCGCCCCATCGCCATCGACAATCTGGGCCGCGCGCAGGAGTACAGCCTGCGCTATGCCGTGATCTTCTCGTTCACCCGTGCCGACGGCAGCGTGCTCGTTCCGCAGCAGGTCATCGAGCTGTCGCGCGATTACGTGTCGCCGCCGCAGAACGCGACCGGCACCAGCACCGAGCGTGAAATCCTCGCCGACGAACTGCGTCGCGAGATGTCCGCTTCCATCCTGCGCCGCATCGACAGCGTCATGCGCCTGCCGGCGGAGGCACGACAGGCCGAGCCCGGAGAATCGGCGCCCCCCGCGCCGGCGCCGATCGGCACCGATGGAACTTAAGCCAGAACAGATCGCTTCGCAGGACGCGCTGCGTCCGATCTACCTGATCGCCGGGCCGGAGACGCTGCGCGTGCTCGAGGCGGCCGACGCCGTGCGCCAGCAGGCGCGCGCACAGGGCATTGGCGAACGCGAAGTGTTCGACGCTGACGGCCGCGATTTCGACTGGGGGCTGCTGCAGGCCAGCTTCAATGCGCCGAGCCTGTTCAGTGCCCAGCGCCTGATCGAAATCCGCATGCCGACCGGCAAGCCGGGCAAGGAAGGCGCGGAAGTCATCAGCCAGTTCTGCGCCAATCCGCCGCACGATGTGATCCTGCTGATCACGGCCGGCGAATGGAGCAAGGCGCACCACGGCAAATGGGCCGACGCGGTGTCGCAGATCGGCGTGATTGCGGTGGCGTGGGCCATCAAACCGCACGAATTGCCGGGCTGGATCGAAAGCCGCCTGCGCTCGCGCGGCCTGCGCGCCGAACGCGATGCCGTGCAGGCGCTGGCGGATCGGGTCGAGGGCAACCTGCTGGCCGCGGCGCAGGAGATCGACAAGCTGGCCTTGCTGGCCGAGGGCCAGACGTTGAACGCGGAGGCGATGGAATCGTTCGTCGCCGACGCTGCGCGCTATGACGTGTTCCGCCTGACCGATGCCGTGCTGGGCGGGCAGGGCGCGCAAGTGTCGCGCATGCTCGCCGGCTTGCGCGCCGAAGGCGACATGGTCGCCGGGCTCATGCCGATGATCGTCAAGGAACTGCTGCGCACCGCCACGCTTGCGCGCGTGCAGGCCGAGGGCGGCAATCTGGCCGCCGAGATGAAAGCGCAGGGCATCTGGGAATCCAAGCAGGCGCCGTTCAAGCGCGCGCTGCAACGGCATCCTTCGCCGCAGCGCTGGGAGCGTTTCGTCGTGGAGGCCTCGCGCATCGATCGCATCGCCAAGGGACGCGCTGCCGGCGATGCCTGGGTCAGCCTGGAACGCCTGCTGCTGGCGGTGGCCGAGGCGCGCGCCGTGCGGCTGCTGGTGGCGTGAGCGCGCCGCCCGGTTGCGCATGCTGAATCTCTACTACGGCGGCACCTTCGATCCCGTCCACAACGGACACCTCGCGATCGCGCGCGCCGCGCGGGATGAATTGCACATCTCCGTCAACCTGATGCCGGCCGCCGATCCGCCGCATCGTGCGCCGCCCGGGGCCAATGCCCGCCAGCGCGCGCACATGCTGGATCTCGCGGTCACCGGCGAAGCCGGCCTGTACGTGGATCGCCGCGAACTGCTGCGCGCGGAGCGCGATCCGCATGCGCGTTCCTACACCATCGATACGTTGCTGGAGTTGCGTGCCGAGCTCGGCAACGCCGCCTCCGTCGCGTTGTTGATCGGCGCCGACAGCCTGATCGGCCTGCCGACCTGGCGTGACTGGCGGCGTTTGTTCGAACTGGCGCATTTCGTTGTCGCCGAACGGCCGGGCGCCGTCATTGACGCCAGCCAGCCGGCGGAATTGCGCGCGGAACTCGATGGACGCTGGACCTCCGATTCCGCCGCGCTGGTCGGCGCGCCTGCGGGCCGCGTGCTGCGACTGCACCAGCCGCTTCATCCGGAGTCGGCCAGCGACGTGCGTCGACGGATCGCCCAGGCACAACCATGGCGCGATTGCGTGCCGCCGGCCGTGGCCGCTTACATAACGGATGAACGGTTGTACTTCACGTCGGCGGCGGCGGACGGTTCGTTATAATCGCCGCCCAGTTCCGGGAGTCCGCAGACCTTTGTCCAGCCAAGCACAAGTCATCAAGACCCGTCTTCCCAGCCCTCCGCCGGCCGTGCCGGACCTGCTTGCCACCGTGCACGCGGCCGTGGAAGAACTGAAAGCCAAGGACGTCGTCGAGATCGATGTGCGTGGCAAGTCCAGCGTCGCCGATTTCCTGGTCATCGCGTCCGGCACCTCGACGCGCCATGTCAAATCCATCGCCGATGAAGTGGTGAAGTTCGCCAAGAAGCTCGATGTCATGCCGCTCGGCGTGGAAGGCGAGCGTGAAGCCGAATGGGTGCTGGTGGACCTCGGCGACGTCATCGTCCACATCATGTTGCCGCGCGTGCGCGAGTTCTATGCGCTGGAACGCCTGTGGACCGTCGGCGACCAGCCGCCAGGCGAACACGACGAAGCGGACGCGCGCATGCCGTAACCCCGGCTCGCGATCGACTTGCGGAACGGCGCCCCACGGCGCCGTTTCCTTTTTCGAACCCTGGATTGCACCGGGTGGCGGGACGGGCTCGCTACTATGTGCGCATGAAAAGCAGGTTGATCGCCACCGGAGAACGCGCGCCCGCCTGGGTGGCGCAGGGCTTCGCCGAATACCAGAAGCGGCTGTCGCACTGGCTGCCATTCGAACTTGTCGAGATCGAACCGGGCCTGCGCGGGAAAGGCCGCGACCCGCAGCGCGCCATCGAAGAGGAAGGCAAGCGTGTGCTCGCGGCGCTGCCGAAGCAGGCGCACATCGTCGCCCTGGAAGTGACCGGCAAACCTTACAGTTCGGAACAGCTTGCGCAGCGGCTGGAACACTGGCGCGGGCAAGGCCGCGATCTGGCTTTCCTGATCGGCGGTCCGGAGGGGCACGCGCCCGATGTACTCGCCGCTGCCCATGAAAAATGGTCGCTCAGTCCGCTGACGCTGCCCCACATGCTGGTGCGGCTGGTCGTTGCCGAACAGATCTACCGCGCCGCCGCGATGCTGGCGAACCATCCCTACCATCGCGCGTAATCACTGGCGCGACGCTCAAAAAACAAACCCGCCTTGCGGCGGGTCTGTCCACTCGATGCGGCTCGCCTCAGCGCAGGGCGAACTCGATCGGCACCAGTCCGTACGCTTGCACGGCGACGCCGTCGCGCACGGCGGGCTGGAATCGCCAATGCTTCAGAACGTGCTGCCGTGCTTCGCGATCGAGGTTGCGGTTGCCGCTGCTCGTTTCGACGGAAACCTCCAGCGGCACGCCATCGACATCCACCAGGATGCGCAGGACGACGGTGCCGGTCACACCGGCGCGCTGTTCGGCGCGCGGATACGGTGGGGCGGGGGCCTTCACGTAGCGCAGTTGCGAACCGGTCATCGGCGAGGTATCGACCGGACCGATGTCGTTCGCGACGGGGCCTATCGTGTCCGTCGCCGGCAACGTGCCCTGGTCGATGATTGGCGCGCTGTCGGGAACGGCCGGGGCGACCGGTATGGCCACCGGTTCCTGCGGCACGCGGCGGATGGTTTCCGGCTCGCGTGGTGCGACCGGTTCGGGTGGCAACGGCGGCGGCAATACGCGTTGGACGGGAATCTGCCAGCGCTCGGAGGGTTGGACGATGCGGGCCAGTTGCGGCGCGGCCATCGGCATCAACAGCAGGAGCAGGGCCAGCATGTGCAGTGCGATGGCGGCGGCCATCGCGAGGACGCGGCCGAAATCCAGACGGGTCGTGTGACGGAAGGGCAATGCGCGAACCATGATCCACCTCCTGAAGGGCTGTGAATATTCCGAACGCCTGGCCGCGGGCGATGGGGTTGCGGCAACCCGTCGCGGCGCGAAACCAGACTGTACTCGTGCGTGTGGAGCGTCAATAGCCGGAGACTCCGACTTTCGTCCGGGAGGCACGACCGGCCAGCCGGGATGGACCCGTGGCGGGTCCACGACGCGGGCAAGGCCGGAAAAAACGAACGGCGCCTTGCGGCGCCGTCCGGGTGCATCGATGTCCGCCGACTTCAGCGGCCGAGTTCGAAAACCACGTCCAGATTGACCGACAGCGTCGTCTCGCCCGGCTGGACCGGCGTGGATTCGGCCTTGTCCATCATCCCGGCGCGCATCGCCATCATCGGCATCGGGGGGCGGAACCCGCCGTTGCCTTCGGAAATGCTGACGATGCGACGCACCTTCAGGCCCAACGCCTTCGCATAGGTTTCAGCGCGGGCCTGTGCCTTCTTCAGGGCGTCCAGACGCGCTTCGTCGTAGACCGGTTCCGGCTTGTCGATCTCGAAGGTCGGGCCGTTGATCTGGTTCGCGCCGACGGCGGCCAGCGCATCCAGCACCTTGCCGAGCTTGGAAATGTCGCGGACCTTCAGCATGACGTTGTTGCTGGCCTGGTAACCGGTGATCTTCGGCGGCTCGTTTTCCACGTAGCGGTACTGCGGATTGAGGTTGATGCCGCTGGTCTGGACATCCTTGTCGGCGACACCGGCGGCCTTGATCGCGGCCACGACCCGGGCCATCTGCTCCGCGTTCTGGCGCATCGCGGTGTTGCCATCGGCCGCCTGCGTGACCACGCCGGCGGAAATGGTCGCGACGTCGGGCGTGCGCGAAGCTTCCGCCTGCGCGGAAACGTTGAGCAGGGTGCCATCGGCGGGGATGGCGTAGCCGCCGGGAGCGGTCTGGGCTTGGGCGGTCATGGTGGCGGTTCCGAGTGCCAGGGACAGGGCGATCAAGAGCGGACGAAGCGGATGGCGCATGGGGTTTCTCCTTGTGATGCGTCGAGGGTGCCAGACGGCGATGCAGCGTGTTCAGTACACAATGAACGCGCTGTGAGCCGCACAGGGTTTTCACGTGGGCGGCCTTGCTCAACGAGCGTTCAGTCAGGCGGGCCGGGTTATTCTTCCCCGATGCTGCATCTGGCCTCCCAATCCCCCCGCCGCGCCGAACTCCTGACCCGCCTGGGGCTTACTTTCGGCCGCATCGATCTGGACATTCCCGAGCACCGCCAGCCGAACGAATCCGCGGAGGATTACGTGCGGCGCGTGGCGCGCGAAAAAGCCGGCGCCGGCCTGTTGAAGGTCATGACGATCCCGGGCGCGGTCGTGCTGGGCGCCGACACCGAAGTCGTGCTCGACGATGAAGTGTTCGGCAAACCGGCCGACGCCGCCGACGCCGCGGCCATGCTGCGGCGCTTGTCCGGCCGGACGCACCAGGTGATCTCCGCCGTGTCGGTGGTCAACGCGGAGCGCGAGGCGCAGGCCGTCTCCGTGTCCGAAGTGAGCTTCGCCGTGCTGTCGGAAGACGACATCGCCGACTACCTCGCCAGCGGCGAAGCCATGGGCAAGGCCGGCGCGTACGGAATCCAGGGACGCGCGGAACAGTACGTCACCCGCCTGTCCGGCAGTTTCTCCGGCGTGATGGGATTGCCGCTGCACGAGACCGCCACGCTGCTGCGCGGCTTCGGCGTGCTTTCCGTACCACCTGCGTCGCTTCCGGGCGCTTGAAGGAACAGGCCGAATGTCCGAAGAGATCCTCGTCAACGTCACGCCGCGTGAAACCCGCGTCGCCGTCATCGAAAACGGCATGCTGCAGGAACTGCACATCGAACGCGGCTGGCGGCGCGGCGTCGTCGGCAACCTGTACAAGGGCAAGGTCCAGCGCGTGATGCCGGGCATGCAGGCGGCGTTCGTCGAAGTGGGCCTGGACCGCGCCGCATTCCTGCACGCGAACGACATCGTGCGGCCCGGACCGGTGCCCAATGGCGAAGGGGATGAAGCGCCGATGCCGCTCTCCACGCCGTCGGTACCGATCGCCGAACTGCTGCGCGATGGGCAGGACGTCGTCGTGCAGGTGGTGAAGGATCCGATCGGCAGCAAGGGCGCGCGGCTGACCACGCAGATCAGCATTCCTTCGCGCTATCTGGTGTTGCTGCCGCAATCGCGCGTGGTCGGCGTTTCTGCCCGCATCGAAGACGAAGCCGAGCGCCAGCGCCTGAAATCGCTGGTCACCGATCTCGCCGCCGCGCATGGCGGCCATGGCTACATCATCCGCACCAACGCCGAAGGCCAACCGGCCGAAGCCTTGGCCGAGGACATTGCCTATCTCGCGCGCGTGTGGGCGCTGGTGGAGCAGCGCAGCCGCGACGCCGCCGTCGGCACGTGCATCTACGAGGATCTGACGCTGCCGCTGCGCGCGGTCCGCGATCTGATGCGCCGCGATGTCGAGAAAGTGCGCGTCGATTCGCGCGAAACCAGCGAGCGCCTGCAGGCGTTCGCGGCCAAGTACATGCCGGTGCTGGCCGAGCGCATCGAGCACTATTCCGGCGAGCGCCCCATCTTCGATCTGTATGGCGTGGAAGACGAAATCGGCCGCGCGCTGGACAAGGAAGTGCCGCTCAAGTCCGGCGGCTATCTGGTCATCGACCAGACCGAAGCGATGACGACGATCGACGTCAACACCGGCTCGTTCCTCGGACAGCGCAACCTGGAAGAAACCGTCTACCGCACCAACCTGGAAGCGGCGCAGGCGGTCGCGCGGCAACTGCGCCTTCGCAACCTGGGCGGCATCATCATCATCGACTTCATCGACATGGATGATCCGGAGCACCGCCGGCAGGTGCTGCGCACGCTGGAAAAGGCGCTCGCCCGTGATCACGCCAAGACGACGGTGTACGAATTTTCGCCGCTGGGGCTGGTCGAGATGACCCGCAAGCGCACCGTCGAGAGCCTGCAGCGGCAGCTCTCCGAACCGTGCCCGGAATGCGGTGGACGCGGCAGCATCAAGACCGCCGAAACCGTCACCTACGAAATCTTCCGCGAGATCACGCGCGCGGTGCGCCAGTTCGAGGCGGCGCGATTGCTGGTCATCGCATCGGCGAAAGTCGTGGCGCGCATCACCGATGAAGAATCGCAGGCCGTGGCGGAACTGGAAGAGTTCCTCGGCAAGTCCATCCGGTTCCAGGCCGATGAGCAGTATCTGCAGGAGCAGTTCGATGTCGTGCTTCTGTAAGCCGGTGCGGCGCGGCGTCGCCGTGCGGAAGGCTGCGGGGAAGGCCGTGGCCGTTCGCTGTCATTGCAAGCTGCGTGCAGCTGCATCCGGGTCGTGCGGCGCAATCGCGCGCACCGATCGCCATTTTCCCTCCACGATTGCCTGATGCCCACGCCTTTCCGCCGCCGCGTACGCCTGGCTCGACGCACTGCCGTGTACGGCATTGCGATCGTGCTGGTCTGCATGGCGGTGGTGCTCGGTATCGCCAGCCAGGTCCTGCCGCTGGCGGAACGCCATCCGGATCGCATCGCCGCCTGGTTGAGCGAGCGCGCCGGCCGGCCGGTGCGGTTCGATCACGTGACCACGCAATGGACGCGGCGCGGGCCGCTGCTGCAACTCGACGGCCTGCGCATCGGCGATGCCGCCAACGGCGTTCGCATCGGCCAGGCGGAAGTGCTGGTGTCGATGTATGGCGGCCTGCTGCCCGGACGTTCCTTCACCGAACTGCGGCTGCGCGGCCTGGCGCTCACGTTGCAGCGTGCGGACGATGGCGCGTGGTCGGTGCGTGGTCTGCCGGGGCAGCAAGGCGGCGGCGATCCGCTGGCGAGCCTGGAAGGCCTCGGCGAGTTGCAGATCATCAACGGCCGTGTGGACATCGATGCGCCGTCGCTGGGCTGGGATCTGCACGTGCCGGATGTCGACCTGCGCTTGCGCGTGAACGGCGAACGCGTGCGCGCGGGCGTGCGTGCCTACATCCGCGCCGATGCCGCGCCGCTGCAGCTGACCATCGATTTCGATCGCCAGCAGGGCGATGGTCACGCCTATGTGGACGTGACAGCCGACGATCTCGCGGCGTGGTCGCCCTTGCTGCGGCATTCCGGCGTCGTCCTGGAGAGCGGCAGCGGCCGCTTGCAGAGTTGGGCGACGCTGCATCGCCATCGCGTGGTGATGCTCGCGAGCGAGGTCAACCTGCAATCGCTGGGGTTGCGTGGCGAGGCCGGGGCGGGTGCGACGGCGCCGCGCGTGGCGTTCGGGCAGGTCGAAGGCCGCAGCCGCTGGCGGCTGGTGCGCGGCGGTTGGCGTTTTGACGCGCCGCGCCTGCGCGTGGGCAACGGCAAGCAGCGACAGACGCTGGATGGCCTGGTGATTGCCGGCGGGCAGCGGTATGGCCTGCTGGCCCGGCAACTCGACGGTGCGCCGCTGTTCGCGGTGCTGGGTTTGAGCAGTCAGGTGGATCCGGGCGTGCGTCGCTGGTTGAACCAGGCGCGACCGACCGCACGCCTGGCCGATGTCGAAATCACCGGCCAGCGCGACGGTCCGATGCGCGGCCAGGGCCGCCTTCTGGAAGTCGGTTTCGCCGCGGTGGGTGATGCGCCCGGATTGAGCGGCCTGGCCGGCACGTTCCTCGGCGACGCCGACGGCGTGCGTCTGCGGCTGGATCCCGCGTCGCGGCTGCGCTTCGACTGGCCGAGCGGCTTTGGCGTCGTGCACGACGTGCGGCTGGACGGCGATCTGATCGGCTGGCGCGAAGGCGCCGGCTGGCGCGTGGGCACCTCGGCGCTGAGCGTGCGCGGCAAGGATTACGGCGCGCACGTGCGTGGCGGCCTGTGGTTCCAGAATGACGGCACGCGTCCGTGGATCGACATCGCGGCCGACCTCGATGACGCGCCGGTGCCGGCGGCCAAGGGATTCTGGATCCACAACAAGATGCCGCGCGCCGCGGTGGAGTGGCTCAACGCCGCGCTGGTGGATGGCCGTGTGCAGAATGGCCGCGCGATCGTCTCCGGTGATCTCGACGATTGGCCGTTCGAGAACCGCGATGGTCGCTTTGAAGCGGCCGCGCATATCGCCAACGGACAGTTCAAGTTCCAGCATGACTGGCCGGCCTTGCAGCAGGTCGATGCCGATGTCGCCTTCATCGGCAACGGTTTCTCGCTGCGCGGACGCGGTGATCTGGCCGGCGTGGGCGTGCAGTCGTTCGAAGCGGGCATCGAAGACTTCGGCGATTCCAATCTGCGTGTGGATGCACAGACCCAGACCGATGCCGGCAAGCTGCTGGCGATGCTGCGGCAGAGCCCGTTGCAGAAGAGCTACGGCGATACGCTGACGCATCTGGAGGCGGCCGGCCGTACGCAGGCGAGTTTCCATCTGCTGCAGCCGCTGAAGCACGATTCGCCGACGCGGCGCGAACTGAGTGGCACGGTCGAGCTTTCCGCCGCGCGCCTGGCCGAAAAGCGCTGGAACCTGGTCTTCACCGAGGTCAAGGGCAAGGCCGACTACAACGCCGATGGGTTTGTCGCCGACGGCTTTTCTGTGGTGCATCAAACGCAGCCGGGCACGCTTTCATTGCGGGCCGGTGGCGGCACGCGCGATTCGCAGCAGGCGTTCGAAGCCGAACTGGCCGCGCGCCTCGATGCACGCGAACTGCTCGATCGCGCGAGCGAGATGGCCTGGCTCAAACCGTACCTGCAGGGCCGATCCGACTGGACGATCGCGGTGAACATTCCGCGTGGCACCGGCAACAACCCGGTCACCCAGCTGCAGTTGCGATCGACGCTGGTCGGCACCGCCCTCAGCTTGCCGGCGCCGCTGGACAAGCCGGCATTCGCTTCATTGCCCACGACGGTGAAGACGACGCTGCCGCTCGGCAACGGGCAGTTCGACGTGGCGTTCGGTCAGCGGCTGGCGCTGCGTGCGCGCAGCCAGGGTGATCAGCTCGGCGTGCGCGTCGTGCTGGGCAGTGACACCGTCACCGAAGCGCCGCCGGTCTCCGGCTTGATCGCGACCGGTCGCGCGCGCGCGCTGGCGGCGATGGACTGGATCGCGCTCGCCAGCGGCGGCAGCGCCGGCGACGGCAAGTTGCCGCTGCGGCACGTGGACGTAAGCGCGGATCGTCTGCTGCTGCTCGGCGCTGCGTTCCCGACCACACGCGTGCAGCTGGCGCCCGCGAACAATGCGACGGCGGTCAGCCTGGAAGGCCCGGCGCTGTCGGGCGGCTTGATGGTGCCCAACGCCAAGGGCGCTCCGATTGCCGGCAAGCTGGCGCGCCTGCACTGGCGCAGCGCGACGAGCTCGGCGGCGACGGGCGGCACAGCCGCCGCGACCGCCGTTGACCGGCGCGCGACGGCGGCGGTGGCGACCTCCACCGCAAAGTCGACATCTTCCGATGACGCGCCGATCAATCCGGCGAACATTCAGCCGCTCTCGCTGGACGTGGACGATCTCCGCTTCGGCGCCGCGCGCCTGGGTTCGGCACGGCTGCGTACGCGTGCGTTGCCCGCCGGCATGCAGATCGAACAACTGCAATTGCGCTCGGAAGCGCAGAACATCGACGTCGTGGGCACCTGGCTCGGTGTTGGCGAGCGCGCGCATACCCAGCTCGACGTGCGCGTGGACAGCCGGGATCTCGGCCAGCTTGCCGACAGCCTCGGCTACGCGGGCCGCATGGGCGGTGGACACGGCAACGTACACCTGGCCGCCGGCTGGCCGGGAACGCCCGCCGATTTCAATCTCAGTGCGGTGCAGGGCAACGTCAGCATCGACGCGCGCGACGGACACCTGCTGGAACTCGAACCCGGCGCCGGTCGCGTGCTAGGCCTGCTGAGCGTGGCCGAATTGCGTCGCCGCCTGATGCTCGATTTCAGCGACTTCTTCTACAAGGGCTTTGCGTTCAACCGCATGCAGGGCTCGGTGCAGCTGGGCGCGGGCGTGGCGACGACGGAGAGCCTGGTGATCGACGGACCGGCCGCCGAAATCCGCGTGCGTGGCGATACCGACCTGCGCGCACAGCAGTTCGATCAGACCGTCGATGTGCTGCCCAAGTCGGCCAACGTGCTGACAGCGGTTGGCGCGGTCGCGGGCGGACCCATCGGCGCGGCCGTGGGCGCGGTGGCCAACGCCGTGCTCAAGAAGCCGCTGAGCGAGATGGGCGCCAAAAGCTATCGCGTGACCGGGCCCTGGAAGGATCCGAAGGTCGAAGTCATTTCGCGCCAGGAATCGCGCGCCGAACCGCCTGCCCAGCGCCACCAGGCCGGGCAGCCCTGACGCTTCCGCCATGCGGCGGGTTGCGATCTCCCTTTCACATCCCCAGTTTGCTTGCCATGACGACTTCACTTGCCCTTGCCGAATCCCGTTTGCTGCTGCCCGCCGGCCTCGACCCGCAAGGGCTGGACCGGACCTTCGGAACCCTGCTTGGACCGGGCATCGATTTCGGCGATCTGTATTTCCAGCACGCGCGCCGCGAGAGCTGGACGGTCGAGGACGGCATCGTCAAGGACGGTGCGCATTCGATTGAGCAGGGCGTCGGCGTGCGCGCCATCGCCGGCGAAAAAACCGGCTTCGCCTATTCCGACGACATCAACGCCCAGGCATTGATGGAGGCCGCGCGTTCGGCGCGCGCCATCGCGCGCGACGGCGTCGCGCACAAGCCGCTGGCGCTCAATCGCAGCCAGGGCCGCGCCCTGTATGCCGGGCACGATCCCATCGACGCCATGGACAACACCGCCAAGGTCGATGCGTTGCGCGCGCTGGATCGCTATGTGCGTGCGGCAGATCCGCGCGTGCAGCAGGTGACGGTCAGCCTCACCGGCGGTCTGGACACGGTGATGATCGCGCGCAGCGATGGCGTGCTGGCCGCGGACGTGCGTCCGCTGGTGCGCCTGAACGTGCAGGTGATCGTGGAGCACAACGGGCGGCGCGAATCCGGCTATGCCGGCATGGGCGGCCGCTACGACTATGCGGAACTGTTCACGGGCGGAAAGGCCGAGGATCTCGCGCGCGAAGCACTGCGGCAGGCGGTGGTGAACCTGGATGCCATCGATGCGCCGGCCGGCGTGATGCCGGTCGTGCTGGGCAGCGGCTGGCCGGGCGTGCTGTTGCACGAAGCGGTGGGCCATGGCCTGGAAGGCGACTTCAACCGCAAGGGCACCAGCGTCTATGCCGGCCGCATCGGCGAACGCGTTGCATCGCCCGGCGTGACCATCGTCGATGACGGCACGCTGCCGGGCCGCCGCGGCTCGCTCAACATCGACGACGAAGGCACGCCGACGAACTGCACCACGCTGATCGAGGACGGCGTGCTGGTGGGTTACATGCAGGACACGCTCAATGCGCGCTTGATGGGCATGGCCCCGACCGGCAACGGCCGTCGCGAATCGTTCGCGCACCTGCCGATGCCGCGCATGACCAACACCTACATGCTCGCCGGCCAGCATGATCCGGAAGAGATGATCCGTTCGGTGAAGAAGGGTCTGTACGCGGTGAACTTCGGCGGCGGCCAGGTCGACATCACCAGCGGCAAATACGTGTTCTCCGCGACCGAGGCCTATCTGATCGAAGACGGCAGGATCACCGCGCCGGTGAAGGGTGCGACGCTGATCGGGAACGGACCGGAAACGATGCAGAAGGTGAAGATGATCGGCCACGATCTCGCGCTCGACGCGGGCGTCGGCGTGTGCGGCAAGGACGGCCAGAGCGTGCCCGTGGGCGTGGGACAGCCGTCGCTGCTCATCGAAGGCCTGACGGTGGGCGGTACGCAGGCCGCCTGATCGCGATGCACGTGAACCGGCCGATGCGTGGCCGTCCACAGACTCGATGTGATGTCGAGGGATCCGCACGGCGCCACGTGGATACTTCGTGCGTGCATGCCCGGATCATGCGTGCGCGGCCGGCTAGCGTGGCTTCGCGATGTGGCCGCACGCCGTTGACGATGCTCAAGCCCTTGCCGGACGTCCGCCTTCGTCAGGTGTCGCGCTTCAAGCGCGCATCGGAAGTGGGCGGCTCAGTCCTCGCCGTCTTCTCCACCGGAATCCGGCGCATCCTCTTCGCCCAGCAACACACGCAGTTCGCGGAACAGCTCGCGGTAGGCCCGCGGCGGCTTGTTCTTCGTGCGTTCGTCGGCGGCATTGCGGATGAGCTGGCGAAGCCGCTGGCGATCCGCCTGCGGATGCTCTTCCAGCAATTCGGTGAGCGCGTCGCTCTCGGCCAGCAGGCGGTCGCGCCAATGCTCGGCGCGGTGAAGCAGTGCGGTTTCGCGACGCGAGGCATCGCCGCCTTCTTCCATCGCGTCGCGGATGGCGGCCAGCACTTCGTCGTCCTCGCGTCGCATCTGCTTGGCCAGGTACTGCAACTGTCGCTTGTGCGCGATGTGCGACGTGATGCGCTGCGTCTCGACGATGTGCGGCATCAGGTCTTCGGGAATGGGCAGCTTCGCCAGCTTGGCGGCCGTCAGCGCCACCAGCCGCTCGGCCAGCTCGCGCACCTCCAGCGCGTCTTCGCGCTGCTGGCTGCGGCTGGGGCTATAGAATTCGCCGGTTTCCGGATCGCGTCCGCGCATGGGTCCTGCCTCGCTCTCGGTCCTGCGGCGCGCAACGGGCGCGACCGCAACCTGTTTTCAACTGGAAACGCGGACCGCCCGCGTTTTCCGAACCGCACAAGGATAAGCCATTGAACGCCATCTCCGCCCCCGCGCATGACGACAGCCCGCAGCGGCTCGAACACCTGGTCGAACTGTCGCAACGACTGCTGGAGCGCGCGCGTGAACGCGGCGCCACCCAGGCGGAAGTGAGCTGCAGCGAGGAACGCGGCCTCAACGTCAACGTCCGCATGGGCGAGGTCGAAACGGTCGAATCCAACCGCGATCGCGGCATCGGCGTCACCGTGTACTTCGGCAAGCGCAAGGGCAGTGCGAGCACGGCCGATCTCCGCGAGGAAAGCCTGGATGCGACGGTCGAACAGGCGTGCGCCATTGCGCGCTACACCGAGGACGACGAATTTTCCGGCCTCGCCGACGCGGATCGCATGGCGACGGATTTCGCCGATTTCGATCTCTGGCATCCGTGGGCGCTCGAAGCCGACACTGCGGTGGATCTGGCGCTGGCCTGTGAACAGGCTGGACGCGACAGCGATGCGCGCGTCGAGAATTCCGACGGTGCGTCGGTCGGCAGTGCCGAAGCGTTGTCCGTGTACGCGAACTCGCACGGTTTCGTCGGACGCGAGCGCAGCACGCAGCACACGCTGGGTTGCGCATTGATCGCCGGCAAGGGCGATGGCATGCAGCGCGACGGCTGGTACACCACCGCGCTGATGGCATCGGCGCTTGAGGACGCCGGGGCGGTTGGTCGCAAGGCCGCCGAGCGTACGGTCGCGCGGCTGCAGCCGCGGACACTCGCCACCGGCCAGTATCCGGTGCTGTTCAGCGCCGAGATGGCGCGCTCGCTGATTGGACACCTGCTCGGCGCGGTGTCCGGCACCGCGTTGTATCGCCGCGCCAGCTTCCTGCTCGACAGCGCCGGCCAACGCATCTTCCCGGAGTGGTTCGCCATCGAAGAACGTCCGTTCCTTCCACGCGGCTGGCGTTCGGCCAGTTTCGATGCCGAAGGCGTGGCGACGCGCGAATCGTCGCTGGTCCGCGACGGCATCCTGCAGCGCTATCTGCTGGGCAGCTACTCGGCGCGCAAGCTGGGTCTGCAAAGCACGGGCAATGCCGGCGGCGTGCACAACCTGTTCGTGGCCGCGAACGCAGGTGGCTTCGAGAGCCTGCTGTCCGGCATGGGCAGCGGCCTGCTGGTGACCGAATTGATGGGGCAGGGTGTCAATGCGGTGACAGGCGATTATTCGCGCGGCGCGGCCGGCTTCTGGGTGGAGAACGGCGCGATTGCGTATCCCGTGGATGGCGTCACCGTGGCCGGCAACCTGCGGCAGATGTTCGGTGCGATCGAGGCCGTCGGCAGTGATGTCGATCCGCGCTCGCATGTGAGTTGCGGCTCCATCCTGATGGGCCGGATGACCGTTGCCGGTTCGGATTGACGTTGGCTTGACAGCGATCCCCTCGACCCCGAAAGTGTCGGCCGGGGTTGTTCCAACTCACATTCATCCATCCAGGGGTATTTCCGCATGAGCGAATTCGACAACGCAACTCCGCCGCCGCCGCCGCCGCCGCCGCCGCAGGCGACCGCTTCCGGCATCGCGCCCGAAGAACGGCAGTGGGCGATGTTCGCGCATCTTTCCGCACTGCTGGGTGGCATCGTCACCGCAGGCTGGGCCGGCTCGCTCGGCTGCTTCATCGGCCCGCTGATCATCTGGCTGGTCAAGAAAGACACCATGCCCTTCGTCGATGATCAGGGCAAGGAAGCGCTCAACTTCAACATCACCGTCGGCATCGTGTTTCTGATCCTGTTGATCCTCACGCTGGTGACGTTCGGCATCGGTATCCTGCTCACCGGTCCGCTGATGCTCATCGTCGGTCTGGTCTGGCTGGTGTTCACGATCATCGCGGGCATCAAGGCCAACAACGGCGAAACCTATCGCTATCCGTTCGCGCTGCGCCTGATCAGGTAACGCGCGCCGGCATAAGCAAAAAAGAAGAGGCCCGGGAAACCGGGCCTTTTTCTTTGCCTGCAAAGAGCGGACGCGAATCAGTAGGCGCGTTGGACCGCCATCTCGCCCAGTCCGCGCAGCGCATCGGCCTGGGCACCGAAGGGCGCCAGTGCTTGCCGCATGCGTTCGCGCTGCGCGTGCAGATGCGCGCGCGCGCCGTCCAGGCCGAGCAAGGCCGGATACGTGGACTTGGATTGCGCGACATCCTTGCCCGCCGTCTTGCCGAGTTGTTCGGAAGTGGCTTCGACGTCCAGCAGGTCATCGCGGATCTGGAAGGCCAGGCCGAGCGCGGAAGCGAATTCATCCAGTGTGTCCAGCAGTGCGTCGTCGGCGTTGCCGGCCTGCGCACCCATCCGCACGGCGGCCCGGATCAGCGCGCCGGTTTTCCATGCGTGCATGCGCGCCAGTTCGTCCAGCGTTTGCGCGCGTCCGGTGGCGTCGATGTCGAGCGCCTGGCCGCCGCACATGCCCGCGACGCCGGAGGCGGAAGCCAGTGTCCGGACCCAGTCGAGCCGCACTTCGGCAGTCACGCCGGCGCTGGCGAGGATTTCGAATGCCCGCGTCTGCAATGCGTCGCCCGCCAGGATCGCGGTGGCTTCATCGAACGCCACGTGCACGGTGGGCTGGCCGCGCCGCAATGCGTCGTCGTCCATCGCCGGCAGATCGTCGTGCACCAGCGAGTAGGCGTGGATCATTTCGACCGCGGCGGCCGGGGCATCCAGGAGCGTTTCGGCCGCGCCGGCAACGCGTCCGGCGGCGTACACCAGCAACGGTCGCATGCGCTTGCCGCCGCCGAGCACGGCGTGGCGCATCGCCGCGTGCAGGCGGCGTGGCTCGTGATCGATTCCGGGCAAGGCATGTTCGAGGGCGGACTCCACCCGTGCGGCCCAGGCCGCGTAGTCGGTCGACACGATTTCAGTTGCCTTCCGGCAGCGGAGCGAAAGGCTCGGCGGTATCCGGTTGTGCGGGATCGCTCAGCAGGCGCACGCGCAATTCGGCCTGTTCCAGCGCCGACTGGCATTGCCGATACAGGCCGACGCCGCGCTCGTAAGCCGCGAGCGATTCTTCCAGGCTGAGGTTGCCGTGCTCCATGCGATCGACGAGTTGTTCGAGTTCGTCCAGCGATTGCTCGAAATTGGCGACGGGAGAGGCGTCGGGGGTCGGTTTCTTGGCCATGGGCAAAGTGTGCGGAGGCGCGGCAGTCAGGTCAACGAAAACGGCGGGGAACTGCGCTGCCAGCGCAGTTCGGTCGCATGCGCGCGCAACCATTCGTCCAGGCGCGCGGACAGCAGCAGGTTGCCGGCGGCGAGCAGTTCGTCGCCGTCCCACAACAGCGGCAGGGCCACGCGTTCCCACGGCGGGATGCCCTGCGATTGCAGCAGTTTTTTCAACGCGTGCGAGTGCGAGCGGCCAGGCAGGCGCAGGCGTTCCCCGCCACGCCGGCCGCTTACCCGCAGTGGCGTGGGCCAGGCTTGGCCATGCAACGCAAGCTCACCGCGGGTCGGAAGGGGGAGCGGTAGCGTGGTCGTCCATTCGACGGTCCAGTCCGGCGCCAGATCCGGCACGGCGACCTCGGCGTGCAGCAGGTCGCGCCAGCGGCGGATGACGGCGTGCCGCCAGCGGAATCCGGCTTCGGCGTCGTCGCGCGCACGCAGCAACTCGGCTTCGATGCGCGCGACGCCTTCGCCCGGCAGTGGCGGCAGATCCAGTGAGTGAATCCAGTGGCGCAGTACGCGTGCGCGGCGTTCGCGCGGCAGGCGGAGCAGCGCGGAAACCCGCAAAGCGTGCGGGTCCAGCGTGGACGCCGCGGCGAGCGCGACGGCATCTTCGGCCCTCAGCAGGCGCACGCTTTCGCCCGCCAGCGCGGCACTGCGCGCGAGCAGGGTCTCCGCCTGCGGCCAACGTTGCCGGAGCAGGGGCAGCACCTCATGACGAAGGAAATTGCGATCCAGATCCACGTCAGCGTTCGAGGGATCTTCGATCCATGTGAGCGCATGCGCCTGCGCGTACGCCAGCAGTTCCGAACGCGGGACCTCCAGCAGCGGACGCCAGTGCCAGCCTTCGCCGAAGGAGCGCCACGCCTGCATCGCGGCGAGTCCATCGACGCCGGAGGCGCGAAGTGCGCGCAGCAGGAAGGTTTCGGCCTGGTCATCCCGATGATGCGCCGTGAGCAGCACACCGCCCGTCACCAGATGCCGCGCGAGCGCCTCGTAACGCACGCGCCGCGCCGCCGCTTCCAGGCCTTCGCCGCCGGTGCGAGAGACCTCGACGGATACGATTTCGCATCGCACGTTCCATTGCGCACAGCGGCGCCTGCAATGCTCGGCCCAGGTATCCGCATCCGCGTGCAAGCCGTGGTGGACATGGATGGCGACCAGTCCGCGCTCGCGCAACGCAGGGTCGTGCGCGATACGGTGCAGCAGCACGGTCGAATCCAGCCCACCGCTGAAGCCGATCAGCAACGGGCCCGCGTGTTCGGCAGGCAAGGGCGTCAGGGTCCACATGCCGCGCAGTCTACCCGCGTGCGCGGGCCGCGACTCAGCGCACGGTATTGATGATCACGATGAAGGCCGACAGCCAGCACACCGTGACGAACAGCGCGAGAACCCAGTTCTGGTTGACGCCGCGCTTGTGCCAGCGCAGGCGGTTGTAGGCCAGCGCAACCAGCAAAGGCACGACGAACAGCAGCAGCGGCAGCAGCCACCACGGTCTGAGCAGTTCCATGATCGGTCCCCGTTGAACCGGCAGCGGCCGGCAATCCCATGCTAGCGCTGCGGATATGCCGTCGTCTGCGACGGAGCGTCGCACCCGGGCTTCGGGCGCGGGTGCGTCACTTCCAGATCCGGGAGCGGCTGCCTGCATTCCGGCCCGCCGTCCTTCGGCCTGGGCCGACCGGATCATCCGGTCGGCAGCGTCGCCAGCTCCGAACGGGCCAGCTTGATCCACTCCTGCTGATCGCGCTGGTAGTAACGCGGCAACGCGGCCGAGCGCGTGACGATTTCCTGGAACAGCGCACGCGCGGCGGCGAGGTCGCCGTGTCGCTTCAACAGCAGCGCATAACGGGCGCGCGCTTCTTCGCCCGGATACCCCTGCACGACGTTTTCGTATTCGTGCAGCGCGCCGGGAATGTCGCCACTGTCTTCAACCGAGCGCGCGTACAGCAGATGGCCTTCAATGGAACGGAAGCCCGGGTTCGACGCGATCAGTGCATCCAGCGTGGCGCGCGCCGCCTGCGGTTTGCGCAGACCGTATTGCGCTTTCGCCAGCCCCAGCATCAGCGCGGGATCGTTGCGATACAGGCCGGTCAGTGCGGCTTCGAACAGCTGTTCGGCGCGTTCGAAATCGCCACTGCGCAGGCATTCCTCGGCCAGCAGGCGGCGATTCTCCGGTGTGTCCGACAGCCCGAGCCGCCGATCCGCATCGCGCTTGTCGCGACCCGGATCCAGCCGCTCGCGCACCCTGCGGCTGGCGCGTCGCGCGGACGGGTTGTGCCGCAACTCGGGCAGCACTTCGGCCAGCACGTAGACGATCACGGCGAGGTACGAGAACACCAGCAGGATGAACACCCAGTACAGCGGCCGGCCGGTGCGCACCACATGCACGCAGCAGGTGAGTTGCAGGACGATGGACAGCAGGATGATGGGGCTCATGGGAATGGGCGCGTGTCAGGTGATGAGCGGTCGAAGGAAAAGCGGATCGCGGGCGCCGACCCAATGCGGGCCATCACCCCGAGCGACGGAAGGCGAGCGGCGTCGCGCTGCTGAAGTGCACGCAACGTTTGCAGACAGTGCAACTGCGCGGTGTCGAGTCGCTGCGGCGCGGCAGACGCGCCGTGTGCGGACCAGCGGTCGCACACGGCGGCACGTGACGGATGAAGGACCGGCGGGAAGGCCGGAGTAGGGAAGAATCCTTTCTTCGACCCGGCCATCCGGACTCAGGCAGCTTCGTAAGCGCCGTAACCGCGCAGGCGCTCGTAGCGGCGTTGCAGGAGCTGTTCGACCGGCAACTGTTCCAGCGCATCCAGTTCGTTGAGCAGCACGGCTTTCAGGCGCGTGGCCATCTGCCGCGGATTGCGGTGCGCACCGCCGATTGGCTCCCGAACGACCTTGTCGACCAGGCCCAGCGAACGCAGGCGCTTGGCGGTCAGGCCGAGCTGTTCGGCGGCGTCCTTGGCCTTGTCGGCGGATTTCCACAGGATCGACGCGCAGCCTTCGGGCGAAATCACCGAGTAGGTGCTGTATTCCAGCATCAGCGTGCGATCGCCGACGCCAATCGCCAGCGCGCCGCCGGAACCGCCTTCGCCGATCACCGTGCAGATGATCGGAATCTTCAGCTCGGCCATTTCCATCAGGTTGCGTGCGATGGCTTCGGACTGGCCGCGCTCCTCCGCGCCCACGCCGGGATACGCGCCCGGCGTATCGATGAAGGTCAGCAGCGGCAGCTTGAAGCGCTCGGCCAGCTTCATCAGGCGCAGCGCCTTGCGGTAGCCCTCCGGGCGCGGCATGCCGAAATTGCGCGCGATCTTGCTCTTCGTGTCGCGGCCCTTCTGGTGGCCGAGGATCACCACGGCGCGTCCGTCGATGCGCCCGAGGCCGCCGACGATTGCCTTGTCTTCGGCGAACGCGCGATCACCGGCCAGTTCCTGGAACTCGTCGCAGAACACGCGGATGTAGTCGAGCGTGTAGGGGCGCGCGGGATGGCGGGCCAGCTGCGAAACCTGCCACGGCGTAAGGTCGCGGAAGATCTGGGCGGTGCGGATGCGCAGCTTGTCCTGCAGCGCATGCACTTCGGCATCGACATTCACCGCCGGACCGGTGCTGGCGTTGCGCAGCTCCTGGATCTTGGATTCCAGATCGGCGATGGGTTGTTCGAAATCGAGGTAATTCGGATTCATCTGCGGGCCGGGGCCGGAAAGCGGGGAGTTTACCGCGCCCGGGGGCTCCATACCGAGCCGTCCAGTCCGCAGGATTCGAGCCATCGCACAAGGCCAGGCGGCCGGGCGGAGGATGCCTCAGTGGGTCCAGGGGCGTCCGACGCTGAGTTTGACCGCGCGCACGCCCGGCGTGGCGCGCAGTGCGTCGAGCAGGTCGGTATCCACGCGCACGGCTTTGCTGCCATTGACATCGAGCATGCCGGCGGTGGCGCGTGGCCCCGAAGGCAGCACCAGATCCAGCCGCAGCGGCGTGTTGCCGGGGCGGTGGCGATCCAGCAGTGCATCCACGCGCCTCCACAGGCCGGGGTCGCGCAGGTCCAGGCGCAGCGACAGGCGCTGCGCCTGCTGCGCGCACAGTTGCGCGTAGTCCCAGCACTGGCGGATGCGCAGGCTGTAACCGCCGCTGCCGCTGAACTCGTCCTCGCGCAGACCGCCCTTGACGATGAGGATGCGGTCACGCGTCAGCAGAGGACCGAATTCGGCCATCGAGTCCGAGAACACGCTGCACTCGATGCGCCCGCGGCCGTCTTCCAGCTGCACGAACATCTGCGTATCACCGCGACGGCGGACGCCGACGACCTGTCCGGCAATCACCGCGCTGACTTCCGGACGCCAGCCTTTTTTCTCGCCCGGCGACTGCGCGCTCCACAGCTTGTCGAGATCGCCGAGGTCACTGCCGACGAGCGCGCGGAGATCCTCGCGATACGGGTCCATCGGATGCCCGCTGAGGTAGTGCCCCAGCGTTTCGCGCTCACCGTTGAGGCGCTGCGCGAGCGGGAATTCATCGACTTCCGGCAGCACCACTTCCAGTGCGGGCGCCGCGTCACTGCCGCCGAACAGCGAACTCTGGCCCGCCGCGCGTTCACGGGCGAGCTGGTCGGTGGCCTTCATCACCTCCGGCAGCTGCAACATCAGCGAGGCGCGATTGCGCCCGAGCGCGTCGAGTGCACCGGCATTGATCATCGCTTCCAGCGCACGCCGGTTGAGTTTGGAGGAATCGACGCGGCGGCTGAAATCCAGCAGATCCGTGAACGGTCCGCCCTGCTTGCGCTCGGCCACGATCGCTTCGCACGCACCCTGTCCGACGCCCTTGATCGCTCCCAGCCCGTAGCGGATGGTGCGCGGATCGGTGGCCTCGAACATGTAGTCGGAGGCGTTGACCTCGGGCGGAAGGACCGTCAGCGCCAGCCCGCGCGCTTCATCGAGAAAGCCCACCACCTTGTCGGTGTTGTCCATGTCCGAGGACATCACCGCCGCCATGAACTCGGCCGGGTAATGGCACTTCAGCCAGGCGGTCTGGTAACTGACCAGTGCGTAGGCGGCGGCGTGCGACTTGTTGAAGCCGTAGCCGGCAAACTTTTCCATCAGGTCGAAGATGGAATCCGCCTTGACCTCGCTGACGCCGTCCTTGCCCGCGCCTTCGCGGAAGATTTCGCGGTGCTTGGCCATTTCGGCCGGCACTTTCTTGCCCATCGCGCGACGCAGCAGGTCCGCACCGCCGAGCGAGTAGCCGCCGACGATCTGCGCCATCTGCATGACCTGCTCCTGGTACACCATGATTCCGTAGGTGTCTTTCAGGATCGGTTCGACGCGCGGATCCGGATATTCGACTTCCTCGCGCCCGTGCTTGCGATCGACGAACGAGGGAATGAGATCCATCGGACCCGGCCGGTACAGCGACACCAGCGCGATCAGGTCTTCGAAGCGGTCCGGCTTGGCGTCCTTCAGCAGGCGGCGCATGCCGGAGGATTCGAACTGGAACACCGCGCCGGTGTTGCCGGAAGCGAAGATGTCCTTGTAGGTCTTCGCGTCGTCGAGCGGAATCGCCGCGATTTCGATGGGCGGCACGCCCGCGCGCGCATGCCGCACGTTGATGGCCTTCACCGCCCAGTCGATGATCGTCAGCGTGCGCAGGCCGAGGAAGTCGAACTTCACCAGGCCGACGGCTTCCACGTCGTCCTTGTCGAACTGCGTCACCGGCGATTTGCCGCGGCCGCCTTCATCGTGTTCCGCGTAGAGCGGGCAGAAATCCGACAGCGGCGACGGCGCGATCACCACGCCACCGGCGTGCTTGCCGGCGTTGCGGGTGAGATCTTCGAGCTGGCGCGCCAGATCGATCAGATCACGGACTTCGTCCTCGTTGTGGTAACGCTCGATCAGTTCCTGCGATGCGGCTTCGCTGTTGCCTTCGCCCATCGCATCCTTCAGCGAAACGCCGAGGATGTTGGGGATCAGCTTGGCGACGCCATCGACCAGTCCATACGGATAACCGAGCACGCGACCGGTGTCGCGCACCACCGCCTTCGCCGCCATCGTGCCGTAGGTGATGATCTGGCTGACGCGTTCGCGGCCGTACTTGCGCGCGACGTAGTCGATCACTTCGTCGCGGCGGTCCATGCAGAAGTCGATGTCGAAGTCGGGCATCGACACGCGTTCGGGATTGAGGAAGCGCTCGAACAGCAAACCGTAGGGCAGCGGATCCAGATCGGTGATCTGCAATGCCCAGGCGACCAGCGAGCCGGCGCCCGAACCGCGACCCGGCCCGATCGGAATGCCCTGGTTTTTTCCCCACTGGATGAAGTCGGCCACGATCAGGAAGTAGCCGGGGAAGCCCATCTTGATGATGGTGTCCAGCTCGAAATCCAGGCGCGTGACGTAATCCTCGCGCGTATGGCCGGGCGCCAGCGGATTCTTTTCCAGCCGGCGTTCCAGGCCTTCGTGCGCCTGGCTGCGGATCCAGCTGTCGAGTGTTTCATCGGCCGGGACCGGATACGCCGGCAGTGCGTATTCGCCGAGCTTGAGTTCGATGTTGCAGCGCTTCGCCAGTGCGATCGTGTTGTCGATCGCGTCGGGCACGTCGGCGAACAGCTCGGCCATCTGTTCGGCCGTTTTCAGGTATTGCTCGGCGCTGTAATCGCGCGGACGCTTGGGATCGTCCAGCACGCGGCCGGAGGCGATGCAGACGCGGGCTTCGTGCGCGTCGAAATCGTCCGGCGACAGGAAGCGCACATCGTTGCTGGCGACTGCCGGAATGCCGCGCACCGCCGATGCGTGCAGCGCGAAGGCGTTGAACGCTTCTTCGCCCTCGCGCTGCGTGCGCGTCAGTTCCAGATGCAGATCGTTGCCGAAGCTGCGCTGCCAGTCGGCCAGGTGCTGTTCGGCCAGATCATGGCGGCCGCCGAGCGCGAGGCGGCCGGCCAGGCTCTGCCGCCCCATCAGCGCGAACAGGCCGGTGCGATCCTCGCGCAGCCAATGCGGATCGATGGCGACGCCGTCCGTTCGATGGCCTTCCATCCAGGCGCGGCTCAACAGGCGTGACAGCGACAGATAGCCTTCGCGATCACGGCACAGCAGCGTGACCAGCCAGGGCGCTTCGTTGCCTTCGGCGACCAGCACGTCCGCGCCCGCGATCGGCTTGACGCCAACGCCCTCGGCCGCCTTGTAGAACTTCACCAGCGCGAACAGGTTGTTGCGGTCGGTGACCGCCAGCGCAGGCATGCGCAATTCCACCGCACGACTCAGCAGGTTGGCCTGCTTGGACTTTTTCGGGTCGGCCTGATCCGGCTTCTCGGGCACGCGGATAATCGAATCCGCCATCGAGAACTCGGTGTGCAGGTGGAGATGAACGAAGCGGGAGGACATGCCGGCTCGGAAAACTGTTCCGGCAGGTTACCGGTGGGGTCCGGACGGGGCAAGGCTTGACAGCTTCGCCGACCCGGGCCGGCATGCCGCCGTCGCTTGCACGCGCGGCGGCATGTCCGGAGGCGTCAATGAACGCGGAAGCAGTCGACCGGCGACGGCGCGTAGGTGGCCTCGCGCACCTGGCGGACGTGGTCGCGCAACGCGCTCTGCTGCGCCGACTCCCAATCGTGGCGGTCGAAATGGAAGCTGCCGACCGATTGCCTGCGCACCTGCGCTTCATGTTGGCGCGCGCGTGCAAAGCCGCCGTAGGCTTCGGCTTCGCGCGACAGCAGAGGCCAGGCGATGTCGCGCACGCGTTCAGCCGGTTCGCTGCGTTGCGCGGCCAGCAGCAGGCGATGCAGCGCCCGGCGTTCATCCGGCCGGCAAGACCAGTCCGGATCCGACAGCAGCGCCTGGATGCGGCGCAGGCAGGCGCTGTCCACGGGCGGTGCTTCCGGGCAGAGCGCACGCACCAGCGCAGCAAAGCGGCGTGCGGTTTCCTCGTTGCATTGGAAGGAGGACGCGTGGGTGGGGGAGGATTCGGCGAGTTCGGTTTCGCTGCGGAAGCTCGCGATCGGATTGTGCAGGGGCAGGCTCATGAGGTTTCTCGCTGACCGTCGGGGGCCGGTGGCGTGGAGCCGAACATCCTTGGCGATGGCGGACATCCTTTCTTCCCTGGATGCGGCATGAGCATGCACGGTTGCAGCCACGCATCGCGCGGGGCGGAAGTCGGTGTGACCATGGGCAGGGTGGCATGTTCATCCGACCGGCGGCGCGGTCGTGCGTGCGGCGCGTGACCGCGGGCCTGATCAGGCGATGCCGTGCGCTTCGCAGGCCGCGCGCACCGGTGCGAAGCTGCGCCGATGGTGCGGGCAAGGGCCGTGCCGCGTCAGCGCGGACAGGTGTTCCGGCGTGGAATAGCCCTTGTGCTGCGCGAAACCGTATTCGGGGAAATGATCGTGCAGCTGCACCATCATGCGATCGCGCGCGACCTTGGCCAGGATCGACGCCGCCATGATGGCGCGATCCAGGCGATCGCCACCGACCAGCGCTTCGGCGGCACAGGGCATGCGCGGCGGAATGCGGTTGCCGTCGATGCGTGCCAGTTCGGCGGCCGGCGCGAGTGCGGCCACGGCGCGGCGCATGCCTTCCATCGTCGCGTGGTAGATGTTGAGCCGATCGATTTCCTCGCGCTCGATGAATTCGATGCGCCAGGCGACCGCGCGCTCGATGATGCGCGGATACAGCGTTTCGCGCTGCGCCTCGTTGAGCTGCTTGGAATCGTTGAGCCCGCGAATCGGGCGCTTCGGGTTGAGGATGACGGCAGCGACGGCGACGGGGCCGGCGAGCGGCCCACGCCCCGCTTCGTCCACCCCGGCGATCATGCGGAAAACGGGAAGGGCAAACAGGGAATCGGCAGGCTGCATGGCGGCGATTCTAGCGCTCGCGTGCGAGGGAAGCGCCAGCGTCACGCCTGCGCGCGCAACAGTTCGGCGATTGCGTCCGCTGAACGCGCCGAAGCATCCTGCCGGAGTTGCGCATGCAGCTGTGCATATTTCGGTTGCAGCGCAGCGACGGCTTCCGGAGAACGGAACCAGTGCAGCACGGCGCCGGCCAGACGCTCGGGCGTGCAATCGTCCTGCATCAGTTCCGGAGCGAGATCTTCCCCGGCCAGCACGTTCGGCAATGCGTAGCGATCAACTTTCAGCAGGCCGAGCGTCTTCACGATGCGATAGGTGAGCGGCGCGACCCTGTAGCCCACCACCATCGGGCGCTTGGCCAGCATTGTCTCCAGCGCGGCCGTGCCCGACGCCAGCAACACGACATCGGCGGCGTACAACGCGGTGCGCGCCTGACCGTCGAGCAATCGCACGCCGGCGCCATCAAGTGCGGCCTCGGCCAGCAAGGCTTCCAGTGCCTGCCTGCAGGCGGCGTTCGCGGCGGGCACGACGATCTGCAGCCCGGGAATCGATTCGGCGACACGGCGGGCCGCGTGCAGGAACGTCGGCGCGAGTCGCTGGATTTCACCAAGCCGGCTGCCGGGAAGCACCGCAAGCACGGGCTGCGACATCGACAGGCCCAACGCTTCGCGCGCGCCGTCGCGATCCGGTTGCAATGGTATGTCGTCCGCCATCGGGTGGCCGACGAAGCGCGCATCCACACCGTGTCGCGCGTAGATGGGCGGCTCCATCGGGAACAGGCAGAGCACGCGATCCGCGCTGGCGCCGATCTTCTGCGCGCGCTTCTCGCGCCACGCCCATACGGAGGGACTGACGTAATGCACGGTGCGCACGCCGCGCTGCTTGAGCCAGCGTTCGACCCCGAGATTGAAATCCGGCGCATCGATGCCGATGAACACATCCGGCTTCCAGTCCAGCACGCGTGCGCGGAAATCGCGCCGCAGACGGAGCAGGCGCGGCAGATGGCGCAGGACTTCCGACAAGCCCATCACCGCCAGTTCGGTCGCGTCGTACCAGGTGTCGCAGCCGGATGCGCGCATCGCGTCACCGCCGATGCCGGCGAACTGCGCATGCGGAAAGCGTTCGCGCAGCGCCGTGATCAGGCCGGCGCCGAGCCCATCGCCCGAAGCCTCGCCGGCCACGAGCGCGATGCGCAGTGGCGCCGGCGTCGCCGTCATCGCAGCAACGGCCGTTCGCCGTGTTCGATGAAATCGAGCAGGAAGCGCACGTCCTCGCTGGTGGCCGCCTGTTCGGCCAGTTGCTGCTTGGCTTCGGCCAGCGGCAGGCCGGCGACGTACAGCGTGCGGTAGGCGCGCTTGATCGCGGCGATGCGTTCACTGTCGAAGCCGCGACGTTTCAGGCCTTCGCTGTTGATGCCGCGCGGGCGGCCGAGCGCCTCGGTGCCGACCATCGTGAACGGCGGAACGTCGCCATTGACCAGCGCGCCCATGCCGATGAACGCATGCGCGCCGATACGGCAGAACTGATGCGCCCCGGAGAAGCCGCTCATGATGACCCAGTCGCCGACCGTGACGTGGCCGGCCAGCGTGGAGTTGTTCGAGAACACGCAGTGATTGCCGACCACGCAATCATGCGCGACATGCGTGTAGGCCAGCAGCAGATTGTCATCGCCGATGCGGGTGACGCCGCCGCCGCTGCCGGTGCCGCGATTCAGCGTGACGAACTCGCGGATCGTGTTGCGGTCGCCGATGACCAGTTCGGTGCGCTCGCCCGCGAACTTCTTGTCCTGCGGGTCACCGCCGGCCGCGACGTGGCTGACGAAATGGTTGTCGCGTCCGATGCGGGCAGGACCGGTCACGCTGCAATGCGGTCCGATGATCGTGCCGTCGCCGATTTCGACTTCGGCGCCGATCATGCTGAAGGGACCGACGCGCACGTTTTCGCCGAGCCTGGCGCCCGGGTCGATCACGGCGCTGGGATGGATGAGCGTGCTCATGACACCGTCTCGGCGCACAGCACGTCGGCGCAGGCCACTTCATTGCCGGCGACCTTGGCGACGCAGCCGTACAGCGTCATGTTGCGGATGACGCGCTTGATGTCCACGTGCAGTTCCAGCACGTCGCCGGGCACGACCATGCGCGAGAAGCGCACGTTGTCGACCTTGACCAGATAGAACAGGCGATCGCTGCCGCCCAGTCCGCGCGATATCTGCGTCAGTACGCCGCCAGCCTGCGCCATCGATTCGATCACCAGTACGCCGGGCATGACCGGATTGCCGGGAAAATGGCCCTGGAAGAAGGGCTCGTTGATGGTGACGTTCTTGATGCCGACGATGCGCTTGTGCGCTTCGAACTCGACGATGCGATCCACCAGCAGGAACGGATAGCGGTGCGGCAGCACCTTCTGGATCGTAAGGACGTCGATGGGCAGCTTTACTTCGTTTTCGGTCATGTTCATTCCTTGTCCGCCGCCAGCAAGCGGCGGGCGAGTGCGTCGAGTTGCTTGAAGCGGGCGGCGTTCTTGCGCCACGTCCTGTTGTCGGTGAGCGGCGTTCCGGACGAATACTCGCCCGGCTCGCGGATTGAACTGGTGACCAGCGACATCGCGGTGACGACGACCTTGTCGCAGATCTCCAGGTGACCGAGCACGCCCGCCGCGCCGCCGATGAGGCAGTACCGGCCGATGCGCGCGCTGCCGGCGGCGGCGCTGCATCCGGCCATCGCGGTATGCGCGCCGATGTGCACGTTGTGGCCAATCTGGATCTGGTTGTCGAGGCGGACGTCTTCCTCGAGGACCGTGTCATCGAGCGCGCCGCGATCGATCGTCGTGTTCGCGCCGATCTCGCAGTCATCACCGACGGCGACGCCACCCAGCTGCGGCACCTTGATCCAGTGGCCGGATTGCATCGCCAGGCCGAATCCATCCGCGCCCAGCACCGCGCCCGGATGGATCAGCACGCGCTGGCCGAGCCGCACGCGCGTCACCAGCGTGACGCGCGCGATGAGCTCGGTTCCATCGCCCACCGTGCAGTCATCGCCGATGACGCAATGCGGACCGATGATGCAGCCCTCGCCGACGACGCTGTTGGCGCCGATGCAGACGAACGCGCCGATGTGCGCGGACTGGGCGACGCGCGCACTGGGATCGATGACCGCGCTGGGGTGGATGCCGGCCGGCCGTGACGGCCGGTGTTCGAACAGCGCCGCGATCCGTGCGAAGGCCGAGTAGGGGTCCTTGGCGATCAGCGCGGTGCCGGGCGCTGCATCGGCGTCTTCTTCGCGAAGCACGACGACGCTGGCGGCCGAGTCCGCCAGTTGCGACCGGTAACGGGAGTTGGCGAGGAACGCCAGCTGGCCGGCGCCCGCGCGGGACAAAGTCGCAACGCCGTCCACGCGCACATCGCCGGAGCCGCGCAGGCCCAGCGAAAAACGTTCGGCCAGCGCGGCGGCGGTGAGGAAAGAGTCAGTCATGGCGCAATTGTAGCGCCAGAGCCCGATGGCACGTCCCGGGCGAACAGGGCTGCGAAGCCCGGGCCACACCATACGGGGGACGATGGTGCAGCCCGCTTGCCTACAGGGCGGTTAGAAGCCGCCGCCGAAGGTGAACTGCAGGCGTTCGATTTCGTCGCCGTCTTCCTTCTTGATCGGCAGCGCATAGCTGATCGAAATTGGGCCGACCGGCGCACGCCACAGCAACGCCACACCTGCGGCGGCACGCAGCTGGCCTGCGTCGAAGTTGTCGATGCCGTCGTAGACGTTGCCGAAATCGAGGAACGCCGAGATGCGCGCGGCGTTCGAATCGAACAGGCGCGGGAAATACAGCTCGAACGTGCCGGTGGTCTTCAGCGAACCGCCCAACGGCTGCCCGCGCCAGTAGTAATTCGTCGGCGCCGAGCGCGGACCCAGCGTGTTGTCGCTGAAGCCGCGGACCGAACGCACGCCGCCCGCGTAGAAGTTCTCGAAGAACGGCAGGCCGGTCGCGGTGAGCGTGCGATCCAGGACGGAACCCGGCGCGCATGGACCGCCATCACCACCCGCCGTGTCGACCGGCGGCTGGCCCGGGATCTGCGGCTGGCCCGGCTGCACGATGCAGAGGTTGAGCGTGCTGTCACTGCCCCAGCTGTCGCCGTAGCCGAAATCGAAGCGGGTGTTCAACACCAGCCAGGGCGTGATGGGCCAGTACTTGGAGAACTCGTAGTTGAGCTTGTAGTACTCGGCGGTGGAACCGGGCAGCGTGATTTCCGCCGAAACGCGCTGGTACGTACCCGCGGTCGGCATGAAGTAGTCGTTGCGCGTATCGCGCGCCCAGCCCACTTCGGTGCGCCATGCGTGGAAGGTGCGCTGCCCGATGGCATTGATGTAGTCGATGATCGACTGCGGCGTCGAGCCCGGATAGGTCAGGATTTCGTTGCGATCGATGCCGAACAGCAGCGACACCGTATCCGTTTCGGTGATCGGCAGGCCCAGCACGGCCTGCGCGGCCGCACTCGTCGTCGAGTAGGACGCGACGTTGAAGTCGGAATAGTCGTACTCGCGCCACCACAGGTTGTAGCCGAGCGACATGCCTTCGTCGGTGAAGAAGGGGTTGAGGAAGGAGAAAGAATAGCGTTGCAGGTAATCGCTGCGCTGTGCTTCGACCGACACGCGGTTGCCGCTGCCGAGGAAGTTGTTCTGCGACAGCTGGATGGACGTCGTCATGCCGGACAGCTGCGAATAACCCAGACCGAACACGAAGCTGCCGGACGTCGTTTCCTTCACGGTGTAGACGACGTCGACCTGATCGTTGGAGCCCGGCACGGCCGGCGTTTCCACTTCCACCGTCTCGAAATAGCCGAGGCGCTGCAGGCGGATCTTCGAGCGGTCGATCGCGGCCTGCGAATACCACGCGCCTTCGAACTGGCGCATTTCACGGCGCATCACTTCGTCGGACGTGCGTGCATTGCCCTTGAAGACAATGCGGCGGACGTTGACGCGCGGGCCGGGCACGACCTGGAAGTTGATCGAGACCGTGCGCTTCTCGCGATCCACCGACGGAATCGGGTTGACCTGCGCGAACGCGTAGCCGACGTTGCTGAGCGTCGCGGTGATGGAGTCGGAGGTCATTTCCAGCAGGCGGCGCGAGAAAATCTGGCCTTCCTTGACGATCACCAGGCGCTCGACGTTTTCCTGCGGCAGCACGGTGTCACCGGTCACCTTCACTTCGGAGACCTTGTACTGCTCGCCTTCGGTGATGCCGGCGGTGATGAACATGTCGCGCTTGTCGGGGCTGATCGACACCTGTGTCGAGTCCAGGCTGAAATCGACGTAGCCGCGATCCAGATACCAGGAATTGAGCTTCTCCATGTCGCCGGAGAGCTTTTCCTTGGAGTACTGATCGTCGCGTCGATACCAGGACAGCCAGTTGTGCTCGCGGGATTCCCAGCCCTTGAGGATGTCCTCGTTCTGGAATTTCTCGGTGCCGACCAGGTTGACGTGGCGGATCTTGGCGGCCTTGCCTTCCTTGATCGCGATGGTCACGTCGACGCGGTTGCGATCCAGCGGGCTGACCGTCGGGGTGATCTCGACGTTGTACTTGCCGCGGTTGTTGTACTGCTTGACCAGTTCCTGGGTGACGCGATCCAGGCTGAGGCGGTCGAAGGTGTCGCCCTCGGACAGGCCGATGTCCTTCAAACCCTGCATCAGCTGCTCGGTCTTGATGTCCTTGTTGCCGGTGACCGTCAGCTTGTTGATGGCGGGGCGCTCGACCACGGTGACCACGAGGATGTCGCCCTGGCGGTCCATGCGGACATCCTGGAAGAAGCCGGTCTTGTAGAGCGCGCGGATGGCGTCGCCCACGCCGGTCGAGGTGACGTTGTCGCCGCGCTCGATTGGCAGATAGGTCAACACGGTGCCAGCGGAGATGCGCTGCAGGCCGTCGATGCGGATGTCGCTGGCGACGAAGCTGCCTTGTGCCTGCGCCGCGGGCGGTGTTCCACCGGCATCGGTCGTCTGCGCCCAGGCGGGAGCGGCGAGGGCCGAGGCAAGGGCCAGGGCGAGCAGGCGGCGGGTGGGCTGTCGCGTCATCATTACATCCGTAAGGGGGGGGACCCGGTAAGCGGGCGTTCGCCGGCAGGTATCGTTCTGTAGGCTGGCGGGATTGGAGCGGACCGGCGAAAAAAAGTTCAAAAGCATCAAGTCACCAGCGAAAGAATGTCGTTGTAGAACGCCAGGCCCATCAGGCCCGCCAGCATGGCGAGGCCGATGTACTGACCGGCCACCATGCTTCGCTCGCTCAACGGACTGCCTTTGACCAACTCAATAAGGTAATACAGCAGGTGTCCCCCGTCCAAGACGGGGATAGGCAGCAGGTTGAGAATGGCCAGGCTGAGCGACACCAGCGCCAGGAAATAGATGAACCAGGCGACCCCGCGGCTGGCGCTGCCGTTGGCGACGCGGGCAATGGTGATGGGGCCGGAAATCGCCTTGGCCGAGGCCTCGCCGGTGAGCATGCGGCGGATCATGCCGAGCGAATCGGCGGTCATCCGCCCGGTTTCGCGGAAGGCGGCGGGAATGGCGGCCACCGGCCCGAGCCTTTGTACTGCATCGAATTCGGCTTCGGAGCGCGTTTCCAGCGGGCCAACACCCAGCAGCCACGCCGTTTCCTTCGAACCGGGAACGATCAGTTTGCGCGGTTGCAGCTCGAATGCATGGCGTTCGCCCTGACGATCCACTTCCACCATCGCCACGCCGCCACGTTCGCCCAATTGCTTGACCAGCGGGCCGATGTCGTTGAAGAAACGCACCCGCTGCCCGTCGATGGCGGTGATGTGGTCGCCGGTCTTCAGGACGCCCGCGGCGGGGCTGTCCGGAACGATGCTGCCGACAGTCGGCGGTGCCATCAGGTGCATCCAGCCGAGGCCGACGAGGCTGCCCACATTGGTCTGATCAAAGCCGTCAGGCAGCTGCGAGAGCTTCAACGTACGGCTGAAGTCATTGCCGTCGGCGCCCACGCCGGACACCCGCACGTCGTGCCGGTCGATCGCTTCCACGGTCAGGGTTTGCAGGGCTTCCATCCACGTGCGGGTCTCGCGTCCGCCGATGGATTCGATGCGGTCGCCGGGCTTCAGGCCGGCCTGCTGCGCGAGGCCCTGGACCTGCCCGAGCGTGGCGGAGTGATCCGGCCGGCCGATGACGAACATCAACCAGAGCAGCGCCACGCACAGCACCAGGTTGGCGATAGGTCCGGCGGCCACGATGGCGATCCGCTGCATCACCGGCTTGCGGTTGAACGCGTGCGGGCGCTCGGCGGCGGGCACGTCGCCTTCGGCCTCGTCCAGCATCTTGACGTAGCCGCCCAGTGGAATCGGCGCGATGGCGAATTCGGTGCCGTGGCGATCCCGCCGCGACCACAGGGGACGGCCGAAGCCGATCGAGAAGCGCAACACCTTGACGCCGCAACGGCGGGCGACCCAGAAGTGGCCGAATTCGTGGAAAGTGACGAGGACGCCAATGGCGACGATCATCCACCACAGGGAGCCAATGAACTCACTCATCGGTTCCGCCCACACGTTGTCGGGGAAGCCTCATGCACGTGCTGCGTGTCCTGCGATGGCGGTGGCGGTGAGTTGGCGTGCCCGTGCATCCGCCGCCAGCAGGGTGTCCAGCGAATCCGCGGGCACCACTGCCAGCGCGGCGAGGGCGTCCTCGACCAGCGCGGGAATGGATAGGAAACTGATTTCGCCCTGAAGAAAGGCTGAAACCGCGACCTCGTTCGCAGCATTCAGCACGGCGGGCGCAGTGCCGCCGGCATCCAGCGCTTCGCAGGCGAGCCGCAGGCACGGAAATGCATCGAGGTCAGGCGCTTCGAAATCCAGCCGGCCCTGCGCCAGCAAATCCAGTCCGGCCACGCCCGAATCGATGCGTGCGGGCCAACCCAGGCCGACCGCGAGCGCGGTGCGCATGTCCGGAAGGCCGAGCTGGGCGAGGGTGGAACCGTCGATGAACTCCACCAGCGAATGGACCAGGCTCTGCGGGTGGACCAGTACGCCCAGCTTGCTGCCGGCGACGCCGAACAGGTGATGGGCTTCGATCAATTCCAGGCCCTTGTTCATCAGGGTGGCCGAGTCCACCGAGATCTTCGGCCCCATCGACCACTTGGGATGGGCGACCGCCTGTTGCGGCGTGACGGACGCCAGTTCCGGGCGGCTGCGTCCGCGAAAGGGGCCGCCGGACGCGGTCAGCACGATGCGTCGCACTTCATCACCCGCGGCTCGCGAACGCAGGCACTGGAAGATGGCGTTGTGTTCGCTGTCGATGGGAATGATCTCGGCACCGGCGGCATCGGCGGCACGGGTCATCAGTTCGCCGGCCAGGACCAGCGATTCCTTGTTCGCGAGCAGCAGGCGCTTGCCCGCGCGCGCGGCCGACAGCGTCGACGACAGGCCGGCTGCGCCGACGATGGCAGCGACGACGGTGTCACAGGCATCGCTGGCGGCCAGCGCATCCAGGGCTTCCGGGCCCGCGTGCGCTTCGGTATGCAGACCGCGCGAGCGCAGCCCGTCGCTGAGCCGAGTGAAGCGTGATGCGTCTGCAATCACGGCGTGTTGCGGCCGATGGCGTTCGCACAGATCCAGCAACGCATCGACCTGCGTGCCGGCGGCCAGCACGGTGGCGCGCAGGCTTTCCGGATGGCGTGCAATGACATCCAGCGCGGAGGCGCCGATGGAACCGGTGGCGCCCAGGACGGCCACGTGTCGCATGCCGGAGGCGTCCATGGTCAGAACCCGAAGAGTTCCTTGCCCAGCGCAAAAATCGGCAGCGCCGCGAGAATGCCGTCGATGCGGTCCAGAACGCCGCCGTGGCCCGGAATGATGTCACCGGAATCCTTGGCCCCGACGTGGCGCTTGATCAGGCTTTCGAACAGATCACCGACCACCGAACCCAGCACGGTCACCACGGCGACAATCAGCACGAACGGCAGTTCGGCCACGCCCGCGCCGGCGAAAAAGGTGCCTCCGATCGCCACGAGCACACCGGCGACAACGCCACCGAGCAGGCCTTCGAGCGTCTTGTTCGGACTGATGCGCGGTGCGAGCTTGCGTCCACCGAACAGTCGGCCCCCGAAACTGCGTCCGGCGAAATAGGCGCCGCTGTCCGCCGCCCAGACGATCGCCAGCGCCACAAACAGCCAGCGATGACCATCGGGCTGCGAGGCATGGATCAGGCACAGCGCGCACCACGCCGGCAGCACGGCCAGCGTGCCCGCGCCGAGCTTGAACCCACGCGCCCAGGTCTGGTGATCGGAGCCGAACTGGAAGCGCTGCAACCACAGCAGCGCGAGCAGCCACCAGATGACGCCCAGCAGCGAGACGAGCCGCAGTGGCACCAGATCGGGCGAACCCGCGGAGGCCCAGACCAGCAGCACCATCAGCACCAGGTTCACGGCCAGCAGCAGCGTGCGCTGCAGGGTGTCATCGATCTCGGCAAGCCTGAACCACTCCCACAGGCCGACGAGGAATACGAGAGCCGCCAGGGCCGCCAGCCATGGCGTCGGGAGCAGGAGGATGGCGGCGATCGCCACCGGCGCCATGACCAGCGCGGCGATGACCCGGATTTTGGTGCCGGATTGGCTCATGCGGATGGATTCTCCGTGGGGCCCGCCGCTACCTGGGCACTGGTCAGGCCGAAACGGCGCTCGCGCCGCGCAAAATCTTCCAGCGCGCGTTCCAGCGTCGGGACGTCGAGATCGGGCCACAACAGTTCGGTGAACCAGAGTTCGGTGTAGGCGAGCTGCCACAGCAGGAAGTTGCTGATGCGGTGGTCGCCGCCCGTGCGGATGAACAGGTCCGGCGGCGGGCGATCCGCCAGCGCGATTTGCCCGGCAATCGCGGATTCGTCGATGTCTTCGGGACGCAGACTGCCAGCCGCCACCTGCTCGGCCAGGCGCCGCGCAGCGGTGGCGATGTCCTGGCGGCCGCCATAGCTGGCGGCGATGACGAGGTGCAGCCCGTCATTGCGTCCGGTCTGCTGTTCGGCCGCGTCCATGCGTTGCCGGATCGCGGCCGGGAAACGGTCGCGATCCCCGATGAAACGGACGCGCACGCCTCGACGGTCGAGCTCGCTCACTTCGCGGTCGAGCGCGTTGAGGAACAGCTTCATCAATGCGCCGACCTCATCCTCCGGCCGGCCCCAGTTTTCGCTGGAGAAGGCAAACAGGGTGAGGGTGCCGATGCCTCGCTCGAGGCAGAAATCGATGCAGACGTTCACCGCCCGGGCGCCGGCGCGATGTCCGATGGCGCGGGGCCGCTTGCGGCGCTCCGCCCAGCGGCCGTTACCGTCCATGATGACGGCAAGGTGGCGTGGAATGCCTGGAAGGGCAGTCGGCATGGCAGTCCTCAGACCGCCATCAATTCCTGTTCCTTGGCCTTGACGACTTCATCGACGTCCTTGATCGACTTGTCGGTGAGCTTCTGGATTTCCTCTTCCGTCCGACGCTCCTCGTCCTCGGTGATCTGCTTTTCCTTCAGCAGATCCTTGACCTGCTGGTTGGCGTCGCGGCGGATGTTGCGGATGGCGACCTTGGTGTCTTCGCCTTCGCCATGCACGACCTTGGAGAGTTCGCGGCGGCGTTCTTCGGTCAGCGCCGGCAGGTTCAGGCGGATCGTCGTGCCGGCCGTGTTCGGGGTCAGGCCGAGATCCGAGGCCAGGATGGCTTTTTCGACGGCGCCGACCATCTGCTTTTCCCACGGCGTGATCGTCAGCGAGCGCGCATCGGAGACGGCGACGGTGGCCACCTGGCTCAGCGGCATGTCCGAACCGTAGTAGTTGACCTTGAGGTGTTCCACCAGAGCGGTGGAGGCCCGGCCGGTGCGTACCTTGATGAGCGTATGACGCAGCGCCTCGATGCTCTTGGTCATGCGCGCCTGCGCGTCTTTCTTGATTTCGTTGAGCATCACGGGTCCCGTGGCAATCCTTAAACCCCGGATTATAGGCGTTCCGTCGTCCATTGCGCGCCCTGCCGCAACCCTCGGGGCGTGCGCTCAGTGCGAATGGTGCGGCGCGGCATCATGCTCATCGTGTTCGCATTGCGCGCCCCGTTCGATCTGCAGGGTGGCGTGGTTGATGCCGAAGCGATGGTCGAGTTCGTGCACGGTGGAATCGATGAAGGCATCGTGATCATCGTCATCCGGCCGGACCAGGTGCGCCGTGAGTGCGATCTCGCCCGCTCCGATCGGCCAGATGTGCAGGTGGTGCACGGCGCGCACGCCCGGTTGCGAGGCAAGGAATGCCTGGACCTGCGTTTGATCGATGCTGGAGGGCACCGCATCCATCGCGGCGTTGAAGCTGTCCCGCAACAGGCCGAACGTGCTGATCGCGATGACGACGCCAATCAGCAGCGCGGTGACCGGGTCGAGCCAGGCCCAACCGAACGCCAGCATGCCGAGGCCGGCGATCACCGCGGCCAGAGACACGGCGGCGTCGGCCATCAGGTGCAGGAATGCACCGCGCTTGTTCAGATCGTGGGAATGCCCGTCCCGCACGAGCCATGCCGCGCCCAGGTTCACGGCGATGCCGATCGCGGCCACGATGATGACCGGCAAGGCGGGAATCGATGGCGGCGCAGCGAAGCGGCGCACGGCCTCCCAGCCCAGCGCCCCGGAAAACACCATCAGCAGGATGGAGTTGGCAAGCGGTGACAGCAACGTGGCACGGCGCCAGCCGTAGGTATGGCGACCGGTCGGACGGCGACGCGCCAGCGCCGCTGCGCCCCAGGCAAGTCCCAGCCCCAGCACATCGCCAAGGTTGTGCAATGCGTCCGACAGCAACGCCAGAGAATTGGTGTAGAAGCCGTAGCCGGCTTCGAGCCCGGTATAGGCGAGGTTGATCAGCGTGACCGCAGCGAATGTGCGCGTGGCCGATGCATGCACATGACCGTGCGAACCGTGTGAGTGTCCCATCGCGGCAGAGTGCCGCGCGGGTGGGCCGGACACAATTACAACCGGCCCGAGCGGGCCGATGGATCAGCCGCGTCCCTTGACCAGCGTGCCGATTTCTTCGCCGCGGAGAATGCGCATGAGATTGCCCGGCACCGAGAGGTCATAGATGCGCAGGGGCAGATCGCTGTCACGGCAAAGCGCGAATGCGGCGGTATCCATCACCTGCAGGTCGCGGGCGATGACTTCGTCGTAGGTGAGCTGGTCGAAGCGCTTGGCGTCGCTGTGCTTGCCCGGATCCTTGTCGTAGACGCCATCGACCTTGGTCGCCTTCAGCAGCAGATCCGCGCCGATTTCGATCGCGCGCAACGCCGCGCCGGAGTCGGTGGTGAAAAACGGGTTGCCGGTGCCTGCCGCGAAAATCGTGATGCGGCCTTTTTCAAGATGGCGCACGGCGCGGCGGCGGATGTAGTCCTCGCACACGTCGTTGATCTTCAGCGCGCTCATCACGCGCACCTTGGCGCCGAGTTTTTCGAGGGCGTCCTGCATGGCCAGCGCGTTGATGACGGTCGCCAGCATGCCCATCTGGTCGCCGGTCACGCGATCCATGCCGCTGGCGGCCAGGCCGGCGCCGCGGAAGATGTTGCCGCCGCCAATCACCAGCCCGACTTCCGCCCCGGCGTCACGCGCCTCGATGATTTCGCGCGCGATTCGCCCGATCACGACCGGGTCGATGCCGTAGTCCTCTGACCCCATCAACGCCTCGCCGGAAAGTTTGAGCAGGATGCGGCGATAGGCGAGGGGAGCGGTCATGTGGGGTCTCTGCGGGGCGGGCAAACGCGCGGAGTATATCGCAGCGGCGTCCTCCGGATTTCACCGGATGTGCGCGTTCGCTGATGAAACAGCGACATATTCGCGGCGGCGATGGGTGGATCGCCGGGTGTCGCATCGCCGACACTGTCGCACGCGCAACGCATGCCGCCGATGCGCTCGACCTTCGACTCCCGGAGACATCCATGTCGTTGCACCGCGTGTTGCCCATCGCTGCCTTGCTCGTTTCATCGCTGCTCGCCACGGGGAACGCTTCGGCGCATGAGCCGGCCGACATAGCGCCCATCACGTGCGACAGCTGCGCCGACTGGAACCGTGCGCATGCACCATTCCGCTTGCACGGCGGCAGCTATTACGTCGGGGTTGATGGGCTGGGCGCGGTGCTGATCGACACCGGTGACGGTCTGGTGCTGCTGGATGGCGGCCTGCCGCAATCCGCCCCGGTGATTGCCGATCACATCCGTGCGCTGGGCTTCCGGCCGGAGGATGTGCGCTGGATCGGCATGAGCCACCCGCATTTCGACCATGCAGGTGGAATCGCGGCCCTCGTGCGCATGAGCGGCAATCGCGCCATCGTCCTGGCGACGCAGGCCGGCGCCGATGCGTTGCGCGCCGGCAATGCGCCTGCCGACGACCCACAGGCCGGCTTCGGTGACGAAATGAAGTTCCCGGCCGTGCATACGCGCATCCGTGTCATGGCCGACGGCGAGACGCTGAAGGCGGGCGCGACGACGCTCAGGCTGATTGCCACTCCCGGCCACGCGCCCGGTGGCAGCAGTTGGAGCTGGCAGAGCTGTGACGGCGGCAAATGTCTGGACCTCGTCTATGCCGACAGCCTCAATCCGGTCTCCGCGCCGGGTTTCCGCTTCGGGCCGCCTGATGGGGCGCGGGTCAAGCAGTTCCAGGCGTCGATCGACCGCGTCGCAGCACTGCCTTGCGACATCCTCGTATCCGCGCATCCCGGGGTTTCACAGCTGTTCGAGCGCCAGAACCGCGGCCAGATCGTAGATGCGTCGGCGTGTCGCGTGTACGCGGAGAACGCCCGCACGCGATTGCAGCAGCGGCTGGCTGAAGAAGCCGCTGCGCCAGCGGCTCCGGGAAAGGATCAGCGCTGACCGAGCGTGGCCGCGACGCGATTGCGGCCGTCCCGCTTCGCGCCGTAGAGCGCCTCGTCCGCGGCTTTCAGCAATTGATCGACGTGCGAGAACTGTTCCAGCGCGCCCTGCGTCGCCAGGCCGGCGGAGAACGTAACGAACAGCGGCTGACCGTTGATGCTTGCCATCGGTGATTGCCCGACTTCAGCGAGGATGCGCTCCATCACGCGCAATGCAGCGCCTTCATCGGTGCCGGGCAGCACGATGAGGAATTCTTCGCCGCCGTAGCGGGCGACGATGTCGCTGTTGCGCAGGTGCTGCGACAGCGTCGAGGCGAAGGTGCGCAACACCTGGTCGCCGACGAGATGGCCATAGCCGTCGTTGATTTTCTTGAAGTCGTCCAGGTCGACGAAGGCGATCGACAGCGGCCAGCCGTGTCGCGCGGATGCCTCGAACTCCTTTTCCAGCACATGTTCGAGCTGGCTGCGGTTGTACACGCCGGTCAGCGGGTCGCGGCGCGCTTCTTCGGCCAGGCGGCGGGCGCGGTGCTCGAATTCGTCGGCATCCTTGCGCGCGCGCGCGGCTTCCTGGATTTCCCGCAGGTTGCGTAACACCAGCAGTTCGCGGGCCTGATCCAGCAAGGCGGCGATGCGTTCGGGCTGCTCGATCCTGACGTCGAACATGGCGGCGATGTCCGGCAGCATCAGCGTCATCTGCGCAATCACGCTATCCACTCCGGTCGCATCCAGGCCCAGATGCTTGCGGGCCATCGCGATGGCGGTGTCGCGCGCGGCTTCGGTGTCTTCCTGCAGCCAGAGGTCGGCGAAACAGCCGGACACGCGCACGCATGCCTGGAAGGACGTTTGCGGTGCCACGGATTCGCTGCTGAGGATGGCTTCCTGCAACAGCGGCGGCAGGTTCCAGTTCTGTGCCATCCAGTGGCCGACTTCGGCGTGGTCGCACCCGAAATAAGCGATCTCGCGTTCCAGCAGTTCCGTCGAGCCGAGGCCGGATGAAAGCATCGGCGCATACGCGTCGCGATCGAGTTGCAGCAGCGTGAGCGCCCCGATGTCCTGGAGCAGGCCGGCCAGCATCAACTCTTCGAGCTTGCGCAGGCTCATGCGCTCGCCCAGCAGGCGGCTGGCGAGCCCGGCAATGACGCTGCGGCGCCAGATCGCTTCCTCACTCTGGCAGGCATCCCGCACGCGCATGGTGGCCGTCAGGGAGAAACCCAGGGCCAGCGTCAACGTGGCGTTGAGGCCGAGCAGCGTCAGCGCCTGGCTGAGGTTCTCGACCCGGCGCCGACTGGCGTACAGCGGCGAATTGGCGATGCGCAGCATGCGTGCGCTGAGCGCGGCGTCCAGGCCGATGGTGTCGGCGGCGGTGGCCATGACGACCTCGGGATCCTGGGCCAAGGCGAGGATGCGCAACGCGACCCCGGGTGGCGAGGGCAGATCGCGGCAGCAGGACAGCTTGGCTTCGAGTTCGGCGCGCATCACGCGAGGCGGATCCTGGGTAAGAAGGCCGGGTAGCGATTCCGCTACCTACGCCTGCGTATCGGCCGCGTCCGCGGAAAGTTTAGGGCCCGTTTTCTAAATATTTGGTTGAACGCGCGTAGAGGGGTTCAAGCAAGAAAAAAGCCGCGACGGGCGCGGCTTTTTCCGGTGCGGCGGGGCGGTGGAATCAGGCCAGGCCGGCCTGCTTCATCACTTCGGCGGCGTAGTCCTCGACCACCTTCTCGATGCCTTCGCCGACCACCAGGCGCTGGAAGCCGACCACGTCGGCGCCGGCGGCCTTGGCCACCTGTTCGACGTTCTGATCGCTGTTCAGCACGTACGGCTGGCCGTACAGGGTGACCTCGTTGACGATCTTGGCGATCTTGCCGCTGATGATCTTCTCGAGGATTTCGGCCGGCTTGGCCTTGTCCTTCTCGGACATCTTGGCCAGCTCGATTTCCTTTTCCTTGGCGACGAACTCGGCCGGAACATCGGCCGCCTTGTTGTACGGCGGATTCATCGCCGCAACATGCATCGCCAAGCCGCGGGCCAGTTCGGCGTCGCCGCCCTGGACTTCGACCAGCACGCCGATCTTGCCGCCGTGGACGTAGGCAGCCACGTTGTTGGTGCTTTCGATGCGGGCAAGACGACGGATCTGGATGTTTTCGCCGAGCTTGGCAATCGCGGCAGCGCGCGCTTCCTCGACGGTTTCACCGGAGGCCAGCTTGGCGGCCTTCAGCGCTTCGACGTCAGCGGCGTTGGCGGCCAGGGCGGCCTGGGCAACGGTATTCGTGAAGGCGATGAAGTTCTCGTCCTTGGCGACGAAGTCGGTTTCGGAGTTGATTTCGACCAGCACGGCCTTGCCACCTTCCTGCGCGACCGCGATGCGGCCTTCGGCGGCGACGCGATCAGCCTTCTTGTCGGCCTTGGCCAGACCCGACTTGCGCAGCCATTCGGCCGCCGCGTCGATGTCGGCATTGTTCTCGGTAAGTGCCTTCTTGCACTCCATCATGCCGGCGCCAGTGCGCTCGCGCAGTTCCTTGACCAGGGAAGCGGTGATTTCCACGGGATAACCTCAATGCGATGTTGGGGGGAGGGAACCGCCCCGGGAGGCGAGCGGAACGGATCCGCCCGCGATATGGAATGCCTCCGCGCATCATCGCGCGGAGGCATGGCAGGCCGATTACTCGGCTGCGGCCTCGTCGGCCTTCTTGCCGGCTTTCTTGGCCGGGGCGCGGCGCGGTGCCTTGCCTTCTTCGTCGCTTTCCACGAACTCGTCTTCACGGACGACTGCGGCGTTCGGCGAAGCGGCCTTGCCTTCCAGCACGGCGTCGGCGGCGGCGCGGGCGTACAGCTGCACGGCGCGGATGGCGTCATCGTTGCCCGGGATGGCGTAATCGACCAGCGCCGGGTCGTAGTTCGAGTCGACGACGGCGATCACCGGAATGCCGAGCTTCTTGGCTTCCTTGATGGCGATGTCTTCATGGCCGATGTCGATGACGAACAGGGCGTCCGGCAGGCGGTTCATGTCCTTGATGCCACCCAGCGAGGCTTCCAGCTTCTCGCGCTCGCGGCGCAGGCTCAGCACTTCGTGCTTGACCAGCTTTTCGAAGGTGCCGTCGGTCTCGGCGGCTTCCAGTTCCTTCAGGCGGGCGACCGACTTCTTCACGGTGGCGAAGTTGGTCAGCGTGCCGCCCAGCCAGCGCTGGGTCATGTACGGCATGCCGCAGCGCACGGCTTCTTCCTTGATGGCTTCGCGCGCGCTGCGCTTGGTGCCGATGAACAGGATGGTGCCGCGCTTCTGGGCCACGCCCGAGATGAAGTTCATCGCGTCGTTGAACAGCGGAACGGTCTTCTCGAGGTTGATGATGTGGATCTTGCCGCGGGCGCCGAAAATGTACGGGGCCATCTTCGGGTTCCAGTAACGGGTCTGGTGACCGAAATGGACGCCGGCTTCCAGCATCTGGCGCATGGTGACTTGGGGCATTGCTTGAACTCCTGACAGTGGAACCGGTCGCCGATGGAATGGAGGCGACTGCCCGAGAGGGCTGGGTTCCGGGGTTGGGCCTCCCTGCGGCTTCCGTGTCCGAACCTCGAATCACTCAGGATTCGGGGCACCCCGGCACGGGAATGGGCAGCAGGTGTGGATTCGTCGGTGTCGCCCGACGTGGGCGTCGGAAGGGCGGGGCCCGACCGAGCCGCGGAAGTATAGCGGGAACAATGAGTTGCGGGCAACCTTGCGCTCCGCAAGCGCGCCTCCCAGGCCAAAATCGGCGATAATCGCGGCATGGCCATCACCCTCAAGACCCCCGAAGACATCGAGAAGATGCGCGTCGCCGGCCGTTTGGCCGCCGAAGTGCTTCAAATCGTGGCGCCGCATGTCAAACCCGGCGTCACCACGGCCGAACTGGACCGCATCTGCCACGATCACATCGTGAACGTGCAGAAGGCCATTCCCGCCAACATCGGTTATGGCGGCGGCCACGGCAGGATTCCGTTCCCCTATACGGTCTGCACGTCAGTGAACAATGTCATCTGCCACGGCATGCCCAGCGAGGGCAAGGTGCTGAAGGACGGCGACATCCTCAACATCGACGTCACCGTCATCAAGGACGGCTGGCACGGCGACACCAGCCGCATGTACGTCGTCGGCACGCCGTCGGTCATGGCCAAGCGCCTGGTGGACACCACCCGCGAGGCGATGTTCCGCGGCATCCGCATGGTCAAGCCGGGCGCCACGCTGGGTGACGTGGGCCATGCCATCCAGCAGTACGCCGAATCCGAGCGCTTCAGCGTGGTGCGCGAGTACTGCGGCCACGGCATCGGCAAGATTTACCACGATGAGCCGCAGGTCCTGCATTACGGCCGCCCGGGCGATGGCGTCGTGCTGAAGCCGGGCATGACCTTCACCATCGAACCGATGATCAACGAAGGCACGCGCTTTTCGAAAGTCCTGCCGGATGGCTGGACTGTCGTCACCAAGGACCGCAAGTTGTCGGCACAGTGGGAACATACGGTCGCCGTGACCGAGGACGGCGTCGAAATCCTGACCCGCCTGCCAGGCGACGACAACGACCTGTGAACACGTCACCGGCCGCGACCGATTCCGAGACGCGGCCGATCGACATCGGCCCGGATACCGCCGATGACGCGGCCTGGTCCGCTGCCGCGCGCGCGGGCCTCCTGCACAACGACGCCCGCCTGGAGAAGCGTTTCGATCATGGCGATGGCATGGACCGCGTGCTCGCATTGCGTGCACGCGGTGTCGATCACGTGGTACGCGACGGCTGGAAGCGCTGCGTTCCCGACAGCCTGATGGCATTGTTCGCGGTGGGCGGTTACGGGCGCGGCGAGCTGTTTCCGCAGTCGGACGTCGACCTGCTGGTGCTGGCCGAGCCGGCCCAGCAGCAGCGATATCACGACGCACTGGCGCGATTCTTCGCTCTGCTCTGGGACGCGGGATTGCCCATCAGCCACGCCGTGCGCTCCGTCGAGGAATGCACGGCCGCCGCGCACGATCAGACCGTGCTCACGGCCATCATCGAAGCGCGCCCGCTGGTGGCGGAGCCGCTCGACGAAGCGCGGCTGATCGAATCGGTTTCGCCGGCGCGCGCCTGGCCCGCCCGCGACTTCTTCGATGCCAAGCGCGAGGAAATGCGCCAGCGTCACGCGCGCTTCGGCGATACCTCGGAAAACCTCGAACCCAACATCAAGGAAGGACCGGGCGGTCTGCGAGATCTGCATGCGCTGGGCTGGATGGCACTACGTACCTTCGGCGTGCGCGATCTCGAACCGCTCGTCGGCATGGGCCACCTGGGCCCGGACGAGGCTGCCGCGCTCGCCCGCGAGCGCCGCGCCCTGGGCCGCCTGCGTTACGGGCTGCACCTGATTGCGGGCCGCGCGGAAGAGCGCTTGCGCTTCGACTACCAGAAAACACTCGCGCAGCGTCTTGGCTTTGCCGATGACGAAGAGAATCTCGGCGTCGAAAAAATGATGCAGGGCTTCTACCGCAGTGCGGCCATCGTGCGGCGTATCGGCGATCGCCTGTTGCAACGTTTCGAAGAACAGTTCGACGGCGAGGCCTTGCCCGAGCCGCTGGACGATCAGTTCTCGCTGCGCCGCGGCTATCTGGCTGCACGCGATCCGGCCTGGCCACGCGATGATGTTTCGCAGGTGTTTGCACTGTTCGCGATGTGGGCGGCGCAGCCGCAGGCGCGCGGCCTGCATTCGCGCACTGCGCGTGCGCTCGCCGAAGCCCTGCCTAAACTGACGGGCTATCCGGATGCGAGCGAAGCGCAGCGCGCTGCATTCATGGCGCTGCTGCGGGGGCCGCGCGCGGTCGAGACGCTCACCCGCATGGCGCGGCTTGGCGTGCTTGGACAATGGCTTCCGGCGTTCGCGCGCGTATCCGGCCGCATGCAGTTCGATCTGTTCCATGTCTACACCGTCGATCAGCACACACTGATGGTGTTGAAGAACATCGCCACATTTGCAGCGGGCCGTGCCGACGAACGTTTCTCGATCGCGCATGAAGTCTGGCCGCGCTTGCGCAAGCCGGAACTGCTGCTGCTGGCCGGTCTTTTCCACGACATCGCGAAGGGACGCGGCGGGGATCATTCCGAACTGGGCGCCGTCGATGCGCGCGAGTTTGGCGTCGCACATGGCCTGAGCGACGCCGACAACGATCTGGTGGCCTGGCTGGTCGAACAGCACCTGCGCATGTCGGTCACTGCACAGAAGCAGGACATCGCCGATCCCGACGTCATCCACGCGTTCGCCACCCTCGTCGGTGATCGTGAGCGGCTCGATTATCTCTATCTGTTGACGTGCGCGGATATCGCGGGGACCAGTCCGAAGCTGTGGAACGCATGGAAGGACCGCCTGCTCGCGGACCTGTATTTCGCCGCGCGCCGCGTGCTGCGCGAGGGCCTTGAAAATCCCATCGCGGTCGATGCGCGCCTGGCCGAAGCACGCGAATCCGTGCGCGTGATGTTGAAGTTGCACGCGATGGATGATGCGAGCGCCGATGCATTGTTCGCCGCGATGCCGGAAGAGAGTTTTCTCCGCTTCCGCCCGGAGCAACTTGCCTGGCAGGCCGAAGCCATCCGCGGGGTGGCAGCGGGTGAAACGCGCGTGCGCGCCCGTCTGATTGCCGAGGATGCGAAGGCGATGGAAGTCTTCGTGCACTCGCCGGATCGCGATGGCCTGTTCGCCGCCATCCTGGCGACACTCGATCGCATGGGGTTCGCCATCCATCAGGCGCGCGTGCTGGTCGGACCCAACGGCACCGTGTTCGATACCTTCGAAGTGCTGCCGGCCGACAGCTACGCCAGTGGCGATCCTGCCGAAGTCGAACAGCGGCTCACGGCGGCGCTGGCAGGCCCGCTGGACAAGGTGCGCACCTCGCGGCGCGCGTTGCCACGCCAGCTCAAGCATTTCCGGTTCGCGCCCCGCATCGAGTTCGGCCGCACGCCGGATGGGCGCCGTACCGTCCTGAGCCTGATTGCACCGGATCGTCCCGGCCTGTTGTCGGATGTCGCGCAGGTTCTGCGCGCGCAGCGCCTGCGCGTGCACGACGCACGCATTGCGACCTTCGGCGAGCGCGCCGAAGACATCTTCCAGATCTCCGACGAACGCGACATGCCGCTGGCGTCCGAGCAACAGGAAGAAGCCCTGCGCGATGCGATACGCGCCGGGCTGGAAAACACCCATTGACCCAACGCAACACCGCAAGGACCCGAATTGATGAGCCCCCGCAAAGCCACTGCCACCGAAGAATTGAAGTCCACGATCGAGAGCGCGTTCGAGCGCCGCGCCGAATTGACGACGATCGAGATCGAGGGCTCCACGCGTGCCGCCGTCGAACGCGCAATCGAAGGGCTGGAAAGCGGCAAGCTGCGCGTGGCCGAGCCTGACGGAAAGGGCGGCTGGAAAGTCAACGAATGGTTGAAAAAAGCGGTGCTGCTGTATTTCCGCGTCAACGAAATGGAGTTGATCGAATCGTATCCCGCGCCGTTCTGGGACAAGGTTGAAGCACGCTTCGGCGCCTTCGATGAAGCGGATTTCCGCAAGCTCGGCGTGCGCGTGGTGCCGGGTGCGATTGCACGCCGCGGCAGCCATTTCGGCAAGGACGTGGTGTTGATGCCGAGCTTCGTCAACATCGGTGCCTATGTCGGCGAGGGCACGATGGTGGATACGTGGGCCACCGTCGGCTCATGTGCGCAGGTCGGCAAGCATTGCCATCTGTCCGGCGGGGCCGGTATCGGCGGCGTGCTCGAGCCGCTGCAGGCGTCGCCGACGATCATCGAGGATCACTGCTTCATCGGTGCACGTTCGGAAGTGGTGGAGGGCGTCATCGTGGGCCATCACAGCGTGATCGGCATGGGTGTCTTCATCGGCCAGTCCACCCGCATCTACAACCGCATGACCAAGGAAACCACCTACGGATACGTTCCGCCCGGGAGCGTGGTGGTGTCGGGTTCGTTGCCGGCCGCCGATGGTTCGCACTCGCTGTACTGCGCCGTGATCGTCAAGCAGGTGGACGAAAAGACGCGCAGCAAGACAAGCGTCAACGAGCTGCTGCGCGGACTTGCCGACTGAGGCGAAAACGGGCGGCGCCTTCGTTGGCGCCTCCTGTAACATCCATGGCCCCCGACCGACGGTGCGCCCATGACCACCACGCTGTATGGATTGAAGAACTGCGACACCTGCAAGAAGGCGATCAAGTGGCTGGATCGCTTTGGCGTCGCACACGCGTTCGTGGACTACCGCGAGCATCCCCAAGCGCCGGAGACGTTGACCGCGTGGTCCCGGCACGCCGGCGGCTGGGACGCGCTGATCAACAAGTCATCCACGACCTGGAGGCAGCTTCCGGACAGTCGCAAGTCGCCGGGATCCGACGCGGAATGGAAGTTGCTGCTGCGGGAATATCCGCAGTTGATCCGCCGGCCCGTCGTGGTGACCGCCGACGGATTTTCACAGGGCTTCAGTGACAATGGCTTCAAGAAAATCTTCGGAGCCGGCCAGTGAGTGACGTCGTCGAACTGTCGAGTGAGCTCATCCGTCGCCATTCCGTCACGCCGGACGATGCCGGTTGCCAGCAGGTGCTGACGACGCGTCTTGGCGCAGCGGGCTTCCAGTGCGAATCCCTGCGCTATGGCGATGTCGATAATCTCTGGGCCACGCACGGCAGCGGCGCACCGGTGCTGGTGTTGCTCGGTCATACCGATGTGGTGCCGCCCGGGCCGCTGTCCGCCTGGACGAGCGATCCGTTCATTCCGACCGTGCGCGACGGCATCCTGTACGGACGCGGCGCATCCGACATGAAATGCAGCGTGGCGGCCTGCACGATCGCCCTGGAGCGCTTCGTCGATGCGCATCCGGATCACCCGGGAACCGTGGCCCTGCTGGTGACCTCGGACGAAGAGGGCGATGCGCTCGATGGCGTGAAGCTGGTGGCCGAGACCTTCCGCCAGCGCGGACAGCGCATCGACTGGTGCATCACTGGCGAGCCTTCATCGAAGGAGCGTCTGGGCGATCTGCTGCGCGTAGGCCGTCGTGGCACATTGACCGGAACACTCAGCGTGCGTGGCGTGCAGGGACATGTCGCCTACCCGCACAAGGCGCTCAATCCGATCCACAAGGCGTTGCCGGCGTTCGCGGAACTGGCCGAACGCGTATGGGACGACGGCTACGAGACGTTCCCGCCGACCAGTCTGCAGATGTCCAACATCCAGTCGGGTACCGGCGCCAGCAACGTCATCCCGGGCGAGCTGAAACTCGTGTTCAATCTGCGCTTCAACCCGACCTGGACAGCGCAGGCGCTGGAGCAGGAGATCGAGGCGCTTTTCACACGGCATGGCCTCGATTTCAGCGTGCATTGGCACCGCGGCGGTGAACCGTTCTACACGCCGGAGGGGCATCTGCGGGCAACTGCACGCCAGGTACTGGCGGAGTTTGCCGGCGAGCCGCCGGAAGAAAGCACGGCGGGCGGCACTTCGGATGCACGCTTCATTGCGCCGCTCGGCGCGCAATGCATCGAAGTCGGGCCGGTCAACGCCAGCATCCACAAGGTGGACGAACACATTGCCGTCGCCGAACTGGAAGCCCTGCCGGGGCTGTACCAGCGCTTGATTGAACGCCTTCTGCTGCCGGCCTGAAACAATCGCGCCGATGAACGTTGCATCTGAAACCATGCGAATCCGCGAGAGGGGGGCTTGCCAGCCCCCTGCGCGAGCAGTTAGTTTGCCGCCCATGGTCCGACCGTCGAATGCCACCGCGAACAATTCGAACCGCCGCAACAATGCGCGTGCGAATAATCGTGCGTGGACGCCGCGGGTCTGCGAATAGGCAAGGCAACATCAGCCAGGACACAGGAAACCCGCATCGCAAGGTGCGGGTTTTTTCATTTCAGCCCAGCAAGAAATTACCCAGGAGTTCCTCATGTGTTCCATCTTCGGCATCTTCGGCCTGCAAGCCGGCGACGACAAAATAGCGCTGCGCCGGCAAGCGCTCGATCTCTCGCAACGGCAGCGTCATCGCGGCCCGGACTGGAGCGGCGTGTTCCTGGACGACGGCGCCATTCTCGTGCATGAGCGGTTGGCGATCGTTGATCCAGCGGGTGGATCGCAGCCGTTGCGTTCGCAGGACGGGGAACTCGCGCTGGCCGTCAACGGCGAGATCTACAACCATCGCGAACTGAAAAAGGAACTGAAGCAGCCGTACGCCTTCCAGACCGGTTCGGATTGCGAGGTCATCAATGCGCTGTATCGCGAGGACGAACCAGCGTCGTTCCTCAACCGCCTCAACGGCATCTTCGCGTTCGCACTGTGGGATGCGGTGAAGCAGCGCGCACTGATTGCGCGTGACCCGATGGGTGTCTGCCCGCTTTATTGGGGACATGATCGCGAAGGCCGTCTTTGCGTGGCTTCGGAAATGAAGGCGCTGTCGAGCATCTGCGCCGATGTCGCGCAATTCCCGCCCGGCCACTATTACGACAGCAGTGAAGGGCGGCTGATGCAGTACTACCGCAAGCCATGGCGCGAATATGGCGCGGTGCAGGGCGTGGAGGTCTCCGCACAGGAGTTGCGCGAAGCGTTCGAACGCGCCGTGCATCGTCAACTTATGACCGATGTGCCTTACGGCGTGCTGCTGTCCGGCGGACTGGATTCCTCACTGGTCGCGGCGGTCGCCGCGCGATTTGCGCGCCGACGCGTCGAGGACGATGACAGTTCAGAAGCCTGGTGGCCGCGCCTGCACTCATTTGCCATCGGCCTGAAAGGATCGCCGGATCTGGCTGCGGCCGAAGTGGCGGCGCAGTCGCTCGGCACCGTGCATCACGGTTTCGAATACACCTTCGAGGAAGGTCTCGACGCCTTGCCCGAAGTCATCCGCCATATCGAAACCTATGACGTGACCACCATCCGTGCGTCGACGCCGATGTTCCTGCTCGCACGGCGCATCAAGGCGATGGGCGTGAAGATGGTGCTGTCCGGCGAAGGATCCGACGAAATCTTCGGCGGCTACCTCTACTTCCACAAGGCGCCGAACGCGCGCGAATTCCACGAGGAACTGGTGCGCAAGCTCGACGCGCTCTACAACTATGATTGCCTGCGCGCGAACAAATCGATGATGGCCTGGGGCGTCGAGCCGCGCGTTCCGTTTCTCGATGTCGAATTCCTCGACGTGGCGATGCGGATGGATGCGCAGCACAAGATGGCGGGCAAGGGACGCATCGAGAAGGCCGTGCTGCGCGAAGCCTTCGAGGGCTATCTGCCCGAGAGCATCCTGTGGCGGCAGAAGGAGCAGTTCAGCGACGGCGTGGGCTATGGCTGGATCGATGGCCTCAAGGCGCACGCGGAAGCCCAGGTCAGTGATCGCGAACTTGCCGCCGCCGACAAGCGCTTTCCGATCAATCCGCCTCAGACCAAGGAGGGCTATTACTACCGCAGCCTGTTCGAGCAGTTCTATCCGGGACAGGCGTGCGCGGAAACCGTGCCGGGCGGCAAATCCATCGCGTGCTCGTCGCCGGCGGCCATTGCATGGGATGCAAGCTTCGCGGCGGCGGCGGATCCGTCCGGTCGTGCGGTGGCGGGCGTTCACAACGCCGCGCTGTAATCGCATGGACGCCGAGCCCTGTTCCAGGTGGACGAGGGCTCGGTAATCCAGGCGGGTGGAACCACCGTCGGGGAATGCAACTGATTCCGATTAGAACGCCCGTGCGGCTGATGCGGCATCATGCCGCCCATTCGCAGGAGTACCCCCCATGAAAGGCCACCCGGAAGTTGTCGACTATCTGAAGGATCTGCTGCGCGGCGAACTGGCTGCGCGTGATCAGTACTTCATCCACTCGCGCCGTTACGAGGACATGGGGCTCAAGTCGCTCTACGCGCGACTGGATCACGAAATGCAGGAAGAAACGGAGCATGCCGACGCACTGCTGCGGCGCATTCTCTTTCTTGAAGGCGATCCGGACATGCGACCGGCCTCGTTCGTCGCCGGCCGAACCGTCGAGGAAATGCTGCAACTGGATCTGGATGTCGAGTACGAAGTGCGCGCCAAGCTGGCGCGCGGCGTCGCGTTGTGCGAACAGCATGGAGATTTCGTCAGCCGCGCCGTGCTGGTTGCGCAGCTGAAGGACACGGAAGAAGACCACGCACATTGGCTGGAGCAGCAGCTCGGTCTGATTCGCCGTATCGGAATCGAGAACTACCTCACTGCGCGTCTGTCCGGGAACACAACGGAATAAGGCTGGAATCAGCGCCGTGGTCAGTCCCGGCGCTGCATCCGGTAGACCGCGGTCGAAAGCGCGGTCACGCCTTCGGCCATGAAGGCGGGTTCATTCGCAAGAATGTCCCGGCGCGTCACGCAATCCACTGTCCACTGCGGACCGTACAGGCGCACGACTTCGCGCTCATCCACCGAGAACGGCGGGCCGGCCTTCTCATCCTGCGGATACTCCAGCGTGATCAGCAATCCGCGTGAACCGGCGGGCAGTCGGCCGTAGACCTGCGCCGCATAGCGTTCGCGCATGTCCTGGGGCAGGGCGATCAGTGCAGCGCGGTCATAGACAGCGCTGCAGTCGGCCAGAACCGAATCATCCAGTGCGAATACGTCGCCGCAGATCAGCTCGATTCCGTCGACGGAGTAGTGTGTGCCGCGGGCGAGTTGGGTGACGGTTGGAGTCAGCGCGTGTTCGCCGAAGAACTGCTCCACCGCCAGCTGCGACAGTTCGACACCGAGAACGCGGTGGCCCTGCGCGGCAAGCCAGAGCATGTCCAATGATTTGCCCGCCAGCGGCACCAGCACGCGGCTGCCCTTGGCCAAATCGAGGGTGGGCCAGTACTCGCTCAGCAGCGGCATGACCTCGCTGCGGTGGAAGCCGATGCGGCCTTCCTGCCAGCGTTGCAGCCAGAATCCGGCGTCCATCAGGCGGCGCTCCTCGACGGGGCTGCGTGCATGTCGTCCATCATTGAACGGAACTGTTTACTGCACATCGAGGCCATCCACTTTCTGCCAGCCGCGCGGCAGCAGACCGCCGCGCGTTGCACGCGCCCCGACGTAGGCATCAAGGTCCTTGAACGACAGCGACATCGTGCGCTGTCCGCTGCGTACCTGCAGCGTCTGGCCGGGTGAGAGCGCAGCGATGGCGACCACACGCTCGGTCCCAAGCTTTGCTTTCGGAATGTCGATGATCTTGTTGCCTTTGCCCTTGTCCAGCTCGGGCAACTCGCTCAGCGGAAACGCGAGCAGGTGGCCTGCGCTGGTGACCGCGACGACGCGATCGGTGTCGGTGTTCGTCACGCCGGCCGGTTGAAGCACCTTGGCGCCGGCCGTCAGGTTGAGCATGGCCTTGCCCGCTTTCTGTCGCCCGGTCAGGTTCTCGAAACGGGTGACGAAACCGTAACCGTGCGAAGAGCCCAGCACGACGCGAGTGTCGTTCTCACCACTGGTCAGGGCCTGGAAGGAAGCGCCGGGCGCCGGCGAGAAGCGTCCGGTCAACGGTTCGCCGTTGCCGCGCGCGGAAGGCAGCGTATGTACCGCGGTGGAATAGCTGCGTCCTTCAGAATCGAGAAACGCGACCTGCTGCGTGCTGCGGGTACGAACCGATGCGAGCAGGCCATCGCCCTCGCGGTAGGACAGCGAACCCGCTTCGACCTCATGACCCTTGGCCGCGCGGATCCAGCCCTTCTCGGACAGCACGACGGTCATCGGCTCGGAGGCGACCAGATCGGTTTCGTCCAGCGCCTGTGCGGCGTCACGCTGCACCAGCGGTGAGCGGCGCGCATCACCGAACTTCTTCGCGTCAGCGGTGAGCTCGTCCTTGATCAGCTTCTTCAGCTTGCTCTTCGAATCGAGGATGGACTGCAGTTTCTCGCGCTCGGCGGCGAGTTCGTCCTGTTCGCCCCGGATCTTCATTTCTTCGAGACGTGCAAGCTGCCGCAGTTTCGTATCGAGGATGTAGTCGGCCTGATCTTCGGTGAGCTTGAAGCGCGCGATCAACGCAGGCTTCGGCTCGTCCTCGGTGCGGATGATGCGGATCACCTCATCCAGGTTGAGGTAGGCGATCAGCAAGCCTTCCAACAGGTGTAGGCGGCGATCGACTTTTTCCAGACGGTGCTTGAGGCGGCGGGTGACGGTGTCGTAGCGGAACGTCAGCCATTCGGTCAGCAGCGTCCTGAGGTTCTTGACCTGCGGCCGTCCGTCCAGGCCGATGATGTTGAGATTGACGCGGTAACTCTTTTCGAGATCCGTCGTGGCGAACAGATGGCCCATCAGCTGTTCGACATCCACGCGGTTGGAGCGCGGGATCAGCACGACACGCACCGGGTTGGCGTGATCGGATTCGTCGCGGATGTCTTCCAGCCACGGCAGCTTCTTCGCGCGCATCTGCGCGGCGATCTGCTCGATCACCTTGGACGGCGACACCTGGTAGGGCAGCGCATTGATGACGATGTTGCCGTTCTCGCGCGTCCACGTACCGCGTGCGCGCACGCTGCCGTTGCCGGTTTCGTACATCGCCCGCAGGTCGGCCGCCGGGGTGATGATTTCGGCGGTGGTGGGGTAGTCGGGGCCGCGCACGTGTTCGCACAGATCCGCCACGCTGGCGTCGGGGTCATCGATCAGGCGGATGACCGCGCTCACCACTTCGTTGAGGTTGTGCGGCGGCACGTCGGTCGCCATGCCGACGGCGATTCCGGTCGTGCCGTTGAGCAGCAGATGCGGCAGGCGCGCCGGCATCCAGGTCGGCTCTTCCAGCGTGCCGTCGAAGTTGGGCGTCCAGTCGACCGTGCCCTGGCCGAGTTCGCCAAGCAGGACTTCCGCGATCGGCGTCAGCTTGGCTTCGGTGTAACGCATGGCCGCGAACGACTTCGGGTCGTCCGGTGAACCGAAGTTGCCCTGGCCTTCGATCAGCGGATAGCGGTACGAGAACGGCTGCGCCATCAACACCATCGCCTCGTAGCACGCGCTGTCGCCATGCGGATGGTATTTGCCGATGACGTCGCCGACTGTGCGCGCGGACTTCTTAGGCTTGGCGCCAGCGTTGAGGCCCTGTTCGCTCATCGAGTAGATGATGCGGCGCTGCACCGGCTTCAGGCCGTCGCCGATGAAGGGCAGGGCGCGATCCAGGACGACATACATCGAGTAGTCCAGATAGGCGCGCTCGGCGTATTCGCGCAGCGGGATCTGCTCGAAGCCGTGGAACGTGGGGCGGATCGTTTCGCTCATCGTGCGGTTGCTTCTGCGTTGGTTCGTGCGGCAATTCTACCGGCGAGCCGTAGAGCCGGCCAAAAGAAAAACCCCGCCGGAGCGGGGTTCTGGTATGGACGGCAATGCCTCAGTTCGATGCGGGCGTTTCGGCGGCCGGTTGCGGCGCTTCACCGGCAGCAGTGGAAGGCGCCGCCGGCGTCGGCGGCCGCGCCGTGGTGCCCGGACGCAGGGTGACCACGGCGCTGAGCACACGTTCTTCCCCGCGCGTAATCGTCACCTGGTACTTGCCCAGCGGCACGGAACCGAAGCGGTAGCGACCATCGTCATTGACCTTGGTCTCGCGCTTCAGACCGGTATCGAGGTTCACGATGTTGACCTGATCACCTGGCGTGGCATTGCCGGCGACGGCGCCATCGGCGCGCTGGGCCATTGCACCGGTCGAAAACGCGAACAGCAGCGCGGTCAGGACCGTCATGGTCCAGCGGCGCAACGAACGGACTTGGAACATGGACTCTCTCCTGGGACGAAACCGCAAATTCGCCCGGCCGCAATGGGGCCGACAGTGCAGGAAGTCACGGGCACAAAAAAACCCGCCGAAGCGGGGTTTTGTGCTGGCCTCCGAAGAAGCCGGTGTTGCATGGTGCCCAGGAGAGGACTCGAACCTCCACGGTTTTACCCGCTAGTACCTGAAACTAGTGCGTCTACCAATTCCGCCACCTGGGCGAGGTGTGCAGGGCGCGAATTGTGTGGGGTCCACCGGGGATTGTCAAACACTTCTTTCGCGCGGCCTGCATTCATGCGGGGTGTACCATGAACCGATGACCAAGAAGACCAGCAAAGGCGGCGGAAAGTCCGTCTCCGGAAAGGCCGGCCGCGCGCCCGCGCGCAAGACCGGCACGAGTTCGCGGCCGCCATGGATGCCGGATCTGCCGGCGCCTGCGGCGCGCCCACGCAAATCCGTTGCGACGCCGCGTCCGGCATCGCGCTCCGGTGCCTTCACCGATCCGCACGCGGCGCGCGAGGCGGCCCGCTATGCGGACCCGATTCCTTCGCGCGAGGCGATCCTCGGCTTGCTCGAAGCGTCCGACGGTCCGCAACTGGCCGAGGACATCGCGAACCGTCTCGGGCTGGTGACGCCGGACCGCCAGGACGCGCTGGGTAAACGCCTGGGCGCGATGTTGCGTGACGGACAGGTCGTTCAGAACCGGCGCGGCGGCTATGCCCCGGTGCAGCACACGGATTTGATTCCCGGCGTCGTGATCGCCAATCCCGATGGCTTCGGCTTCCTGCGTCCCGATGCCGGCGGGGGCGATGACTTGTTCCTGCCGCCGTATGAAATGCGCAAGGTGATGCACGGCGACCGCGTGCTGGCGAACGTCACCGGCATCGATCGGCGCGGTCGGCGCGAAGGCAGCGTCGCGCGCGTGCTGGAGCGGCGGCTGACCCGCCTCATCGGCCGCTTCGGTTTCGAAGCAGGCATTGCCTATGTCGCTCCGGATGACAAGCGCGTGCAGCGCAACGTGCAGATTCCACCGGACGCCACGCTCGGCGCGCGTGACGGACAACTGGTCGTGTGCGAACTGACCCAGGCGCCGGATGCACGTCGTCCTCCCATCGGCCGCATCCTGGCCGTGCTGGGCGACAAGTTGACGCCGTCGCTGGTGGTGGAAGCGGCGATCCACGGACACGACATCCCCAGCGAATTCCCGCCGGAGGCGCTGGCCGAAGCGACGGCCGTGCCGCTGACGGTGGAAGAAAGCATGCTCGAAGGCCGCGTGGATCTGCGTGCGACGCCGCTGGTCACCATCGACGGTGAAGATGCCAAGGATTTCGATGACGCGGTCTATTGCGAAAGCAATCGCACCGGGTTCCGCCTCGTCGTGGCGATTGCCGATGTCTCCCATTACGTGCGGCCCGGCACGCCGCTGGACGATGAAGCGCAGAAGCGCGCCACCTCGGTGTATTTCCCCGGATTTGTGGTGCCGATGCTGCCGGAGACGCTTTCCAACGGCATCTGCTCGCTGAAGCCGAAAGTCGATCGCATGTGCTTCGTGTGCGACATGCAGATCAATCACGAGGGCGAGGTGACGCGCTCGAAGTTCTACGAAGCGGTGATGAACTCGCACGCGCGGCTGACCTACACGCAAGTGTGGAATGCGGTGGGCCTGGATGATGCCGACGCCAGGCGCGACATCGGCGCGCTGCTGCCGAATGTCGAACGCCTGCATCAGCTGTATCAGGTACTGGCGAAGGCGCGGCAGGCACGCGGTGCCATCGAGTTCGAATCCTCCGAAGTGCGGTTCGTGCTCGACAACACCGGTGAAGTGACCCAGGCCGGCATGTTGCAGCGGAACGATGCGCACAAGCTGATCGAGGAATGCATGATCGCCGCCAATGTGGAAGCGGCGAAATACCTGCTGCAGAAGCGCATTCCGGCGCCGTACCGCGTGCACGAAAAGCCGCCGGAATCCAAGTACGAAGACCTGCTGGAGTTCCTCAAGGAATTCAAGCTGAGCCTGCCTGCGTGGGGCAAGGTACAGCCGCGCGACTACACGCGGTTGTTGAAGAAGATTCGCGACCGGCCCGATGCGGCGCTGCTGGAGTCGGTGCTGCTGCGCAGCCAGAGCCTGGCGGTGTATTCGCCCGACAACAACGGCCACTTCGGCCTCGCGCTGGAGGCGTACGCGCACTTCACCTCGCCGATCCGCCGCTACCCGGACCTGCTGGTCCATCGCGCGATCAAGTACGGCCTGACCGGCAAGCGCGTGGACCGCTACACCTATTCGCCGCACGAAATGGCGGCCTTGTCGCTGCAGTGCTCCGAGCGTGAGCGCCGTGCCGATGAGGCCGAGCGCGAGGTCGACGAGCGCTACCGCGCCGCGTGGATGGAAAAGCACGTAGGCGGGCAGTTCGATGGCGTGATCAGCGGCGTGACCAGCTTCGGCCTGTTCGTGGAGCTGGAC
>JAEZYE010000038.1 GCA_023419315.1 Pseudomonadota bacterium | reverse complement strand
GGGCGCCGTGCCCCGGACGGCGAGAAGCGCAGGGCACCGGAGCGAAGCTCCGGCGACTGTCGGGCGCCAACGGTTTTGGTTCCTTTTGACAAGACAAAAGGAACTCGCGCAAAGCGCGAAAGCTTCTGGCTCTTGCTCTGGCTCTGGCTCTTGCTCTGGCTCTTGCGCGCTTCAGCCGCCCCCCCAACAAACCCGCCAAGAACGGCGCAACGCACTCCGCATACCGCACCCCGCAGCTACGAAATGACCCCAGCCACAACACACACACCCTCACCCCAACAACAGAAACGGCAACGCCAACGTCAACGCCACAATGAACACAATCGCCCCCAACGTCACCACCACGAACACCGGCCGCATGCGCAACAACGAAGCGAACGTCTCCGCACGTCCCTCCCGCACCGCATCGGCATGCTCGCGGCGGGCCCGTTCGCCGCGCTCGCGCTGGTACGCATCCAGCAGCGCCTTGGCGCGCGGATGATCGGCCGCCTCGGACAGCCACAGCGCGCCGTGCGAAATCCCCCACGGACTGGGCGGCGTCTCGTACCAGTCAAGGCGTTCGCGGTCGAGCAGCGCACGGATTTCATCGGCTTCGTCCGCGGGGACGTTGCGCAGGTTGAACAGGCGTTTGGACATGCCGATTCCTTCGTCGGGGCGGCCATGCTACCGAAACCGGCGCGCTACCCGGGCGGGCGCGTGCGAAGAATCGGTTAAGCTGCCGCGCGCTTTTCTTCCGACAGGAACGATCCATGCCCCGCTGGTTGCCCTTGATTCTCGCGTGCCTGCTCACCGCCTGCGCCGATCCCGGTCCGCCGCCCGGCGGCAGCGTCGCCGAACTCCAGCGCATCGAACAGCAGGAAGGCCAGGGCGCGGTCGCGACGTCCGGTTCCGATGTCACCGTGCACTACACCGGTTGGCTGTACGACGTGCGCCAGCCGGATCGCCGCGGCGAAAAGTTCGACAGTTCGGTGGATCGCGGCGAGCCCTTCACCTTTCTGCTGGGAGCAGGCCAGGTCATCCGCGGCTGGGATGACGGCGTCGCCGGCATGAATGTCGGCGGCAAGCGCCTGCTGCTCATTCCCGCTGAACTCGGCTATGGCCGCGAAGGTGCGGGCGGCGTGATTCCGCCGAACGCGTCGCTGGTGTTCGAGGTGGAACTGCTCGACGTCAAGCCGCACGAAAAGCGCGACTGACCGTCATTGCATCGAGAAACGCGGCCGGGCAGCGCATCGCGCTCCCGGCCGTTTTCGTATGCGCGGCTCGTGCGCGCCCTCAGTGACGCGCGTCCGGCGCGATCGGCGCCAGCCGCAGATCATGGAAGTCGAAGCTGAAATCCGTCAGCGGTGAGATGGCTTCCATCCGCGCTTCACGAATCTCGCCGTCCGGCGTCAGCGCGAAATTGAGGAACGCATCCGCATTGAGCCAGCGCTCGCGCCAGCGCACGACGAACGTGTCGTGCTGCCAGTGCGACAAATCGCCGACCAGCTCCGGCGTGCGGCTGAAACGCAACACGAGCGCGTCGCCTTCGCGGGTGATCGTCACATCGCCATACCAGGGATCGCGCAAGGTGCCGGCGTACTTGTCCAGCGGCAGCGACGGTTTCGAATCCGCGGCGCGCGCGGCCAGATGCTTCTTCCAGCTTTCGTCGGCGTCGCCCTGCGACTTGGCGACGGCTTCCGCGTACCCGGCCAGCCAGTCGGTCTTCGGCGCATCGAGATAGGCGTCGAGCGCGCGCATCGTCACCGCGTTGAATGCCGCGCCCACTTCCTGGCTGGTCAGCACGACGACACCAAGTTTCTGCTCCGGCACCAGGGTCACGCGCGAGACCATGCCCGGCCAGCCGCCCGTGTGCCACACCAGCTTCTGCCCGCGATAGTCCGAGAGCATCCAGCCCTCGCCATACCCCAGGTAGTTCGGCTTGGCGCGCTTGAGCAATTCGATCTTCGGCTCGGAGACCGGGATCGGCGTGACCATCGACCACATGTCGCGCTGGCGGCGCGGCGTGAACAACTGCTGCAGCTTGCCCTGTGCGTCGGTGTAGGTGCCGCCGGCCAGTTGCGTGCGCATCCACAGGCTCATGTCATGGACGCTGGAATAGATGCCGCCCGCGCCGGCCACGTTCGACCACGTCATCCGCGGCGCCGGCTGCAGATCCTTGAAATCGGCCTTGGCATGGCCGGTCGCCACGTTGTCGGCGGGCTTGAGGAAATCGCTGTTGAAGCGCGTGGACGTCATGCCCAGCGGCTGGAAGATGCGCGTGCGCAGGAACTGTTCGTAGCTCATGCCGCTGGCTTCTTCGATCACCAACTGCGCGACGCCGAACAGGATGTTGTCGTAGGCGTACTGGCTGCGGAATCCGCCCGTCAGCGGCACGTCCTTCAGGCGTTCGGCGACTTCGCGATTGGAATAGGTCGTGGTCGGCCAGTACAGCAGATCGCCTGCGCCCAGCCCCAGGCCGCTGCGATGCGCGAGCAGATCGCGGATGCGCATTTCACGGGTGACATACGGGTCGGCCATGCGGAACCACGGCAGGTGGTCGATGACGCGGTCGTCCATGCTCAACTTGCCTTCGTCGGCCAGCATCTCCAGCGAGGTCGCCGTGAAGGCCTTGGTGTTGGACGCGATGGCGAACAGCGTATGCGCGTCGACTTTGGCTGTCTTGCCCATTTCGCGTACGCCGTAGCCGCGTTCCAGCACGATCTCGCCGTCCTTGACGATCGCCACCGCGATGCCCGGCACGTCGAACTGCTTGCGCACGGCTTCGACATAGGCGTCGAAATCCTGCAATTGATCCGGCAATACCGGCGCTTGCGCCGGGGCGTGTGACTGGGCGACGGCCGCGCCCGTCCACAGCGCGAACGACAACAACACAGCGCCGGCCAAGCCGGCACGCGATCGGATATGCATCTGGCTGATCCCCGGAATACGCGAAGAGGCCCGAACGATACGACAGAAACCGGCGCCCGGTCCTGCGCCGATGGTCATTGCCGGCGCAGTCGGCTTGGCATAATGGCGCGATGTCCGCTGCCCCTGCTGCTTCCTCTCCCGCCCGCGCGCTCGTCGTCGGTGGCGGCCCCGCCGGCCTGTTCGCCGCCGAACGCCTGCGCGCGGCCGGGCTGGAGGTCGATCTGTACGAGGCCAAGGGCTCGGTCGGCCGCAAGGTGCTGATCGCCGGCAAGGGCGGCTTGAACCTCACCCACTCCGACGCCTGGCCGCAGTTCGTCGAGCGCTACGGTCCGCGCCGCGACGCCGTGGCCGGCTGGCTGCGCGACTTCGATGCCGATGCGTTGCGCCGCTGGGCGGCCGGGCTGGGCGTGGAGACCTTCGTCGGCAGTTCGGGGCGCGTGTTCCCGATCGACCTCAAGGCCGCGCCGTTGCTGCGCGGCTGGGTGCGCCGGCTGCGCGAACAAGGCGTGCGTTTCCACGTGCAGCACCGCTGGTGCGGCGACATCGACGGACGGACGTTGCGTTTCGACACACCGGACGGACGCATCGATGCCAGCGCCGACGTCGTGGTGCTGGCGCTGGGCGGCGGCAGCTGGCCCGAACTCGGTTCCGATGGCCAGTGGGTGCCGTGGTTGCGCGCGCGCAAAGTGGACATCGCGGATCTGCAGCCGGCCAACTGCGGCTTCGACATCGACTGGAGCGAGCACATCGCCACGCGTTTCGCCGGCACGCCGCTGAAGCCGGTGGTGGCGCAATGGCGAAACGCGCAGGGTGACCTGCAGCGATTGCAGGGCGAATGCGTAATCACCGCCACCGGCATCGAAGGCAGCCTGATCTATGCCCTGTCGGCGCGATTGCGTGACGGCATCGCGCGCGACGGCAGTGCGCTGCTCGAACTGGATCTGGCGCCCGGACGCGATGCGGATCGCCTGCACCGCGACCTGTCGCGTCCACGCGGATCACGCAGCCTCGGCGAATACCTGCGGCGGCAGGCCGGCCTCGATGCCGTGCGCGTGGCATTGCTGCATGAAGTGCTGACGCCCGCGCAGCGGCAGGATCCGGCCGCGCTGGTGGGTGCGATCAAGCATCTGCCGCTTCGCCTGGTTCGCCCGCGCCCGATTGCCGAAGCCATCAGCAGCGCGGGCGGCATCCGGCTGGAAGCGCTGGACGACACGTTGATGATCCGCGCCCTTCCCGGCGTGTTCGCGGCCGGGGAAATGCTGGATTGGGAAGCGCCGACCGGCGGCTATCTGTTGACTGCCTGCTACGCAAGTGGGTTGCGCGCCGCCGAAGGTGCATTGCGCTGGCTTGGCCGCTGAAACGGCCCCTGTTCCGCGCATCGTGGGAGCGACTTCGATCGCGTCAACCCGTCAGCAAGTTCCGGATCGAAGCCGCTCCCACGCGGCCCATTGGTCGCCCGCGATGGCTGCGAAGGTTGGAGAGAAACCAATCGCAGCGATGGCGGGGCGTGCGCGCAAGATACGCGGCGACGTGTGGAAATTCGGTTATGGATTGACTGCATTTCGATGACACATGCACCTGCAACGCCACGCTTTCAGCTGTCGTTGCCTTTGCGGTGATGACGTCATGACGGATGCGCATCAGGCCTTCGAATCCTGCAGCGCGCGCACGCGCGCAGGCGGCGTGAAGCAATCGCTGCGCGCATCGGCCCAGAAGTCCTGGAACACCGCATGGGCCGGAATGCCGTGCAGCAGATCGCCGGGTTTGAGGAAGCGGTACAGCGCGGCCAGCGAGCGGACTTCGATGGGCGACACGCGCCGCAGGATGTGCTCCGGGCCCAGCTGTTGCGGATGCGTCAGGCCCGCCGCACACAGCAGGTCGCGCAGCGCTTTCAGCGTGTTGTCGTGGAACTGCTGCACGCGCACCGACTTGTCCGGCACGTGCAGGTGCTTCCAGCGATCCGGGTTCTGCGTCGCCACGCCGGTCGGGCAGCGATCGTTGTGGCAACTCATCGACTGGATGCAGCCCAGCGCAAACATGAAGCCGCGCCCGCTGTTGCACCAGTCCGCGCCCAGCGCCATGGTCCGCGCGATGTCGAAGGCGCTGATGACGCGCCCGGCCGCGCCAATGCGGATGCGGTCGCGCAGGTTCAGCCCGACCAGCGTGTTGTGCACCAGCAGCAGCGCTTCGTGCATCGGCACGCCGACATGATCGATGAACTCGGCGGGCGCGGCACCGGTGCCGCCTTCGGCGCCATCGACGACGATGAAGTCCGGCAGCACGCCGGTTTCCTGCATCGCCTTGGCGATGCCGAACCATTCCCAGGGATGGCCGATGGCCAGTTTGAACCCGGTGGGCTTGCCGCCGGATGCTTCACGCAACCGCGCCACGAATTCGAGCAGGCCGCGCGGCGTGGAGAACGCCGAATGCTGGGCCGGTGATACGCAGTCGTGGCCCATCGGCACGCCACGGGTCACCGAGATCTCCGGCGTCACCTTGGCCGCCGGCAGCACGCCGCCATGCCCCGGCTTCGCGCCTTGCGAAAGCTTGATCTCGATCATCTTCACCTGCGGCGTGCGCGCGTTCTCGGTGAAGCGGGCCTCATCGAAGCGGCCCTGTTCGTCGCGGCAACCGAAATAGCCCGAGCCGATCTCCCACACCAGATCGCCGCCGCGTTCGCGGTGGTACGGGGAAATCGAACCTTCTCCGGTGTCGTGGTAGAAGCTGCCGCGCCGCGCGCCCTCATTGAGCGCGCGGATGGCATTGGCCGACAGCGAACCGAAACTCATCGCCGAAATATTGAACACGCTGGCCGAATACGGCTGCGCGGACTCAGCGCCGATGGTGATGCGGAAATCGTGCGAATCGATGCGCGCCGGCGCCATCGAATGGTTGATCCATTCGTAGTCGACGCCGTAGATGTCCTGCTGGCTGCCGAACGGAACGACGTCCGACACGTTCTTCGCGCGCTGGTAGACGAGCGCACGCTGCTGGCGCGAGAACGGCACCTCCGCGGTGTCACCTTCAATGAAGTACTGGCGAATCTCCGGCCCGACGGATTCCAGTCCGTAGCGGAAATGCGCCAGCACGGGATAGTTGCGCCGCAACGTGCTGCGCTTCTGCACCACATCCCAGACGCCCAGCAGCGTCAGCGCGCCGAACACGCCCACGCCCCAGCCCCAGGCAGGCCAACGGAAACTCAGCAACAGCGACAGCGTCGCCATCAGGATGCACAGGCCGAAGGCCAGGTATCGAATCATTCGCGTCCTCGCAGCGGAGCCGTCCGCCACCCGCGACTCCGATCAGGTCCATGCACGCCGGATGTGCGGCGGTGGGCGGCCGGGCCATCTTAGAGGTTGCCGCTTCAGGATGCAGACAGTCACCGTTGACGCGCTCTTCGCCGCTGTCTTGCGATAACAGATGCGCACGCACGGTCCGAAAGGCGCAGCTCCTCTACGAGGCCCGTGCGATGCCGGGATTCCGTTTCCCTGGAGGAAATGGATTCCCAACAAGAAGGGGCGGCCCAAGCCGCCCCTTCTCTCTTTGCGCAAACGGGGACGTTGCGCTCAATGCATGTAGGCATCCGAGCGCGACACCTGGCGCAGGTTGTTGCGCATGCCGTTGGTCGGCGCGCCCATGCGCATCCACACTTCGTGGATCAGCGGCTCGACGCGCGCCCACGGGACGCCGCGCCACGGATCGAACTGTTCGACGTACTTGTGGTGGATGCTTTCCAGCACCTCTTCCAGCGGTTGCGCGTGATGGCGCAGGTAGGCGTCGTAGGCGAAACGCAGGACCGGCTCGTAGCGTGCGAACGGCGTGCCCGGCTCATGGAACGGCTGTTGCTCGATTGCTTCCTTCCAATGGCTCAACTCGGCCTGGATATCCACCACTTCGCAGCGATACCAGCCCTTCCTTGTGGATGCAGTGATGCCCATTGAGTGGCTCCTTTGATGACGGAGCGCCTTGATACCGGATCCGCTGTGTTCATATCGTCAAATCGCGCCTGAATCCGACGGCGGGCGCCCGCGGCGCTAACAAATGCACCACACGCCCTCGACACCATTTTTCAGCGGCCGGGCGCACTCTGCACGCGTGGCGCCGGCACAACCCTCCTTTGACGACAACGCCGGCCACGATCGAGATTTGGAAGGCCCGCCCAGTGGTCGCAGGTTGTGCCGCGGGCCGTTGTCGACCCTCGATCGCCACAGGAGAATCGACATTCCTGCCCTCTCGCAGGAATGAAACGGCCGGTCGCCTCGTCTGAATGGCCCTCGATTCTCCACACGGTAAGAAATCAGAGTCATGCGTATGCGGAATGGAAAAGGCGACGGGAGACCGTCGCCTTTTCCATTGCACCGGAGTCGGTACAACGACAGGCCACCCGCAGGCCGCCCGTCGTCGTCACCGCGTCGTCAATTGCGATCGAAGTTGTACTGCGCCGACGCGGCGTTGCTGATGATGCCCGACAGCGGCAGCAGCTGGGTCAGGAAGCGGTTCCAGCGGGTCACGCCGGCCGGGCCCACCCACACCACGTCCCCAGGACGCAGATGGAAGCGATCACCCAGTGCGAATGCCGCCGGTGAGCCCGCATCCAGGTGATACACCGTGGCCGGCTCTCGCTGCAGGTCCTCCATGCCGCGGATCACGTACACCGCGCTGCCTTTGGCGGTGACCGGATTGAGTCCGCCGGTGCGGCCAAGCGCCTGCGTCAGGCTCATGTCCGTGGTCTTGAAGTTGATCGCCTGCGGGCGCATCACTTCGCCGACCACGTAGACCTCTTTGCGATCGTTGAACGGCAGATACAGACGATCACCGGGCTTCAGGTAGAGATCGGCCGCGACCTTACCATCGCGGTTCAACGCGTCGAGATCCAGCGCATAGTCCTTGCCGTCGCGGGTCAGCACGAAACCGGCGAGATCCGCTTCCTCGACATTGATGCGCGCCTTGCCCACCGCCTGCGCCAGTGTCAACGGCACCGTGGTGAATTCCTGCGGCGAGGTATCGACGAAGGCGCCCTGCATCGCGACACGACCGCCGTAGCCGACCACGTTGACGTCCACCTGCGGCTGCCGCAGGTATTGGCCCAAGCGACTGGACAACGTGCTGCGCAGTTCCTCGATGGTCATGCCCTTGACGTTGATCTTCCCGGCGTACGGATAGAAGAAGCTGCCGTCCGGCTGCACCAGGCGGCCGTTGGTGACGGCCTGCTGCTGGTTGCCCGCCGGCGTGGTGAGTTCCGGGTGATCCCAGACGGTCACCAGGATGGTGTCGCCCGGCTGGATGCGGTAAATCTCGGGCTGGTAGCTCGCGAGTTCGGTGGGCAGCGTGACCGGTGTACGCGGCGCGGCCACCAGTTCCGGCGTGATCGCGATCATCCTCGCGTCGCTGCCTTCCACGGTGCCGCTGCCGTTGACCATGCTGCCATGGCTCATGCGCTGGCCCGAACAGCCGGCCAGCAACAACGCCAGCAATGCCAGCGAAGAAGTAATTGCTTTCACTCGATGCACCTCGGGGTTGCAAGGGAATGTCGACGCATTGCGATCGTCCCTTCGCGCGCCGCTGTCCAGAGTGGCAAGCGCGACGTGAAGAGCGCGGTGGCATTCACACAACGCATGATGAACATTCAGCGTTCACGAACCTGCATGCGCGGCCATCAGCGCCAGGTATTCCTTGAACGCGCGGCCACTGCGCCAAAGCGCGCGCGGTGACGGCAGCCAGCGCTTCACGCCGTGCGTGCGCGAGCGGCCCTCCGGCACGGCGACCGGCGTCACCTCGGCACCCGCTTGTTCGAACAGATACGACGCGCGCGGCATGTGCAGCGCCGAAGTGACCAGCAGCACGCGCGGCGATTCCCGCTTCATCAGCGCCATGCTGTAGCGCGCGTTGTCGTCGGTGTCATGGCTGCGCTCCTCCAGCACCAGCGCCGAAGACGGAACGCCCAGTCGCACGATCGCATCGGCCATGCGCCGCGCCTCGGTGATGCTGCCCTGTCCGCCGCCGCTGAGGATGATGATTGGCGCCCTGCCCGCGCGCCAAGCGCGTGCGCCCGCAGCCAGGCGACTGCTTTCCAGTTCGTCCGGATGCACGTCTTCGCGCTGCATCCATGAATAGCCGTAACCGCCGCCGAGCACGACGATCGCGTCGGCTTCCGGCAAGGTCCGGGAATCGCGCACGAAGGGATAGCGATTTTCCAGATGTCCGCGCAGCGTTTCCGACGCGGCCGGCAGCGACCACAGCGCGGACCAGCCCAGTGCGACCACCGCCGCTACGGTTGCCAGCCCGCGCCACTTCCACCACCACAGCAGCGCGGCAATCGCCAGCAGCACCAGCGTGAGCGTGAGTGGATAGGTCAGGGAAACGGCGAAGTCGCGCAATGCGGCCATGCTGCCTCCACTCATATGACGATGCCGCGGCTGACGTAGATGAAGAACACCAGGCACGACGCCAGCAGGCCGAGCCGGATCAGCAGCGGATTGCGCAGCAGTGCGACGCGGTTGTGGCAGAGCACCGCGCCGATGATCAGCGAGATCGACAGCCACGCCGGCAACAGGTAGCGATTGGAGAAGAAGCCCCAGCCGATGATGAAGAACGGCAGCGACATCACCAGATACACCGACGTGCTGTCCAGCACGCGCTGTCGCCACGGGGCCTGGACCAGCGGCGCGAGCAGGTGCGGCAGCAGGTACCAGAAGGCGGTGAAGACCGCGAAGTCGATGCGCACGCCGGAGCGATACAGCGGATTGGCGGTGTACTCCATCACCAGGTCATGGAACGACGGCGCGGCGGCGCGCACGATCAGCATCGAACCGCCGGACACGTACAGCGCGAACGCCGCGACCGCGACCAGCCGCAGCATGCGCGTGCTGAGGAACAGCGCGGGTGCGCACAGCAGGTACATCAACGACGACATGTGCAGGCTGGTCGCCAGCGCGCCGCACAGGATGAAGCCCGCCCAGTGCCGCCGATGGAAGAACAGCAGCGCGGCGAACACCAGCGGCGCCGCCAGCCCCTGCCGGATCGCATTGATCGATGCGTTGACGAACATCGGCGACACGAACAGCAGCATCAGCCCCGCGCACAGCAGCGTCTGCCGCGACACCGGCGTGTCGAGGTAGCGGTGATGGATGCGCGATGCGTACGCCACCGCCAGCAGCAGCAGGCCGAACAGCACCGCCTGGTAGCCGGCCACGCCCAGGCCGGCCTGGCGCAGCAGGTAGCTCAGGTAGACGAAGCCGGGTTCCAGGCGCGTTTCCGGCAAGCCGGCATCGAGACTCTCGAAGAAGTACGCATAGGTTTCGGTGTCGGTGCCGGTTTCCAGCGAACGCGTGCCAACCAGCCAGCAGCCGAACACAGCGACCACGCACAGCAGGAAGAATCCCAGCCACCAGCGCGCGGCGACGTCGGAACGGTTGGGCATGCGCGGCAACGGCCCGATGGGAGGCGCATTGATCGCTCTCATGACGCCGACCTCGCACCCAGGTTGCGCATCGCGAACAGGACCCAGCGCCGGCTGCGACGGACCATGCCGAACAGGCGTGCAAGCACGTGCTCGACCGGCGTGACCAGCCCTTGCCGCAGCAGTTCACGCCGCACCTCCTTGCCCGCGCGATGCATGGCGGCAAGATCGCCGCTCAGTCCACCTGCTCCGTAGGTCGGCTTGTGCCAGAACGCGAGCGTCTGGTTGATCTTCGCGCAGCGGTGGCCGGAGAGGCCTATCTGCGCCCACAGCAGGAAATCCTCGACGCGCCGGAAGCGCTCGTTGAAACGGAACGGCAGATCCCGGCGCAGCACCACCGATGCGGTCGGGAACGGATTGTTGAGCAGGAAGCGCTTGCGACCCAGCACCTGCGTGCGCACCGGCGGGCGCAATGCCGGCACGGTCGCCGAGCGTTCGCGCACGGCCATGCGATGCGCGATCAAGGCAATCGCGGGATCGGCTTCCAGCGCTTCCATCTGCAGCGCCAGCTTCTGCGGCACCCAGGTGTCATCCGCATCCAGGAACGCGACGTACGGCTGGCTCGCCCGCTCCCAGCCGAGATTGCGCGCACGCGACGGTCCACCGTTCTCCGGACAGACGATCACGGTGATCCAGCCTTCCGGATAGCGTTCCGCGAGGGCATGCAGCACGGCGGGCGTGTCGTCGCCGCTGGCGTCGTCCACCAGGATGACTTCGTGCGGCCGGCGCGTCTGCGCCGCAATCGAGGCGACCGAAGCCGCAATCGTGCCGGCGCAGCGGAAACACGGAATGACCACGCTGACCGGCGCGGACGCCACGTCCGTCGCTGCCTGCGGGATCGCCGCGGCGTCGCGCTGCATTTCGAGGGAAGCATTCATGCGTTGGCCGGCTCCTGCGCCCAGGGCGCACCCGTGAAGATCGCTTTGGCCTCCTCGGCGTAGACGCCGGGTGCGGACGCCAGCACCTGCCGGTCCTTGAGCAGGGAAATGATCACATCGTTGAACGACTCGCCTTCATGCAGCGTGATGCGCCGGTGCACCGGCAAGCCGATGTCGTCGGCGAAGTCGCGGCATTTGGCGTGGTAATCCACAATCGCGAACGGCACACCGCACAGATACGCGACGATCGCGCCGTGCAGGCGCGCGCTGACCATCACATCGCAGCGCGCGATGGCCGCGACCATGCGCAGCGGGTCCGGATCGCGATAGCGGATCGTGCTGGCGTCCACGCCGGCCGCCTTCAGTTGCGCGCACAGGTCTTCGGCCAGTGCGGCGTCGCCGTGGTGCGGATGCTCGTTGAGGCTGAAGACGTCCACGACCAGCGGCCGCGTGCGTGACCAGCGCTGCACGACGTCCACGAACGCCTGCTGCCAGCCCAGCCGCGAAGGTGCCGGGTACGGGCCGTTCTCGCTGTAGCGGCAGGGCGCGACGCCGATGCGCAGCGGATCTTCCGGTCGCACGTCGGACCGCGGCGGCAGCGTGCACAGATCCAGCAACAGGCCCGCCAGATCGCGTCCCGATTGCGTCTTCGCCGACAGGCCCAGGCGCTGCGTCCATTCGAACGAACGCTGGTCGCGTACCGACAGATAGCTGAAGCGATCCAGGAACGAGGCGGCCGCTTGTTCCTGCGCTTCGTTCGCGAATGGACCGATCGACACACCCACCGCCGCGAGTTGCAGGCCGCGATGACGGCGTGCCGCCTGCATCATCGGCTTGCGGAACGACTCGCGCGCGGTGATGACCGAGCCGCCGCCCATCACCAGCACGTCGGACGTCAACGTGGCACTGGCGAAGCTCAACAGACGGCTGCTCTTGCCTAGTGCGCCCATCGCGCCGTACCAGTCCGGCGGGTAGTAGCCGGGCACCGTGCTTTCGCCGCACATGCCCGCCAAGGGCGGACCGACCAGCAACGGGCGCGCGTTCCAGTAGCGCTTCGCGGCGCGCGTGCAGATCACGCCGAACAGGTCATCGCCGAAATTGCGCATGCCGTAGTAACCGGTGAAGGCGACACGTGGCGTAGTCATGCCGCGCCCTCCTGCCGGTTTGCGCGTCGCGCGCCGCGATACATCAGCGCCAGCAGCAGGGCCTCGGCGGCGACCGTGGCAAAGGCCGCGCCCTGCTCGGCGAAGCGTGGAATCAGCAGCACGTTGAGCACGACCGCGGCCATCGCCGCGATCGCCATGGCGGCGACGCGGTACCGCATGTGGCCTTCGGTCAGCAGCACCGAGCCGACGGCGGTGGAGAGGAACCGCAGCGGCACGCAGATGGCGAGAATCTGCAGCAGCGTCACCACCGCCGCGTAGTCATGCCCGAACACGTGCACTGCGAATGGCGCCGCGGTCGCGAGCAACGCGCCGACGGTCACGCCGGCTGCCAGCATCGCGCGCGTGCCCCAGCGGTACGCCTGGCGGAAGCGCGGACGATCGTGCACCGCCCAGCGATGCAGGCGCGACAGCAGGAATTTCTGGTACACGGTCGCGGGGAACAGGTAGATCGCCGTCATCACCGCCAGCGCGATGCCGAAATGGCCCGCGGCCGCATCGCCCGCAAGATATTTCAGCAGCACCGTGCCGATCTGGAAGAAGACCGGGTACAGCACGGCCGCCATGCCGTACGGCCACGCCTGCCGCGCCAGTTGCCACACGCCGGGGTTATCGCCGGCCGCCTGATCGGCCGGCAATGCGCCGTGGCCGCGCAACGACCAGTCACCGCGCGCCATCGAACGCCACTGCGGAATCGCCATCATCACGGCAAGCAACGCCACCAGCGAATAGCCCACCGCGACGGCTTCGACCGACATGCCGGCCCACGCCAGCGCAAGCATCGCCACCAGCAGGCGGCCTCCGGGCACGATCAGCTGCCACGCCGCGAGCGATGCATGGCGCTCTTCCAGCCGCAGCTTGCTGCCGATCTGTTCCACCGCCAGCAGGCCGAGAATCACGGGAACGAGCATCCACAACAGGCGCTGCGTGGCCGCATCGACGGCGGGCGCCCAACCCGCCCATGCGATGACCGCCGCCACGGTCAGCAGCGTGCTGAGAGCCATGAAGCGCTCCGAGGCGCGACGCCAGCGCTCCGCCGCCCAGCCCTCTGCGCCGAATACCTTGAGCCGGTATTGCGACAGGCCGAAGCCGGCCAGCGGCGCGATCAGGGTGATGGTCGCAAGCGACGATGCGAACAGGCCGTATTCCGCCGGCCCGAAGCGCCGCGCGAGCAGAGTCTGGGTGAGGAACACCATGACCGCGCCGGCTGCCGTTGCCAGCGACAGCAACGAAAGCGCGGCGGCCGCCGGACGCCACGACATCGGCATGGCGCGCGTCATGCGGCCGCTTCCAGGGGCAGCGGCAACAGCTCGCGATAAACCTCGCAGGTCTTGCGGATCACCACGCGCTCGTCGAAATCGTTCAGCGCCCGCTCGCGTGCCCGCGCTCCCAGCGCATGCAGCAGGGCGCGATCATCGTCCAGCCGCGCCAGCGCATCGGCGAGCGAATCGATGCTGCGGGGCTCCACGTGCAGGCCGTCGTTGCCATCACAGGTGACCACTTCGCGACATCCCGGAAGATTGGTGGTGACCAGCGCCACGCCGCATGCGCCCGCCTCAATCAGGCTCTTCGGCACGCCTTCGCGGTAGTAGCTGGGCAGCGCCATCACGTCCACACTGCGCAACAGCGCCGGCATGTCATCGACGTGGCCCAGCCAGCGCACAATGCCCTGCGCGTGCCAGGCATCCACCTCATCGCCGCGCACCGAATGCGGGTTGCCCGGATCCGGCTGCCCCGCCAGCAGGAACTCGATATCGCGCCCCTCGCCTTTCAGGCGCAAGGCCGCGCCGATGTACTCGTGCACGCCCTTTTCCTTGAGCAGGCGCGCCGCCAGCAGCACGCGCAACGGTCGATGCCCGGACACCGGATCGCGCTGGCGGAAGCGCGTGATGTCCACGCCCGAGCTGCGGATCAGCCGGATGTTGTGCGGCGGTGCGAGCCGTTCGCGCGCGAAGGCTTCGGCGTCATCGGGGTTCTGCAGTATGACCCGCGATTGGCGTCCGCCGAGCGCACCGCGCATCAACACCGACACCAGTGGCCGCAGCAGCCGCGCCTTGGGGCGCTCGCTCGCGAACACGAAGCCCAGCCCGGTCACCGCATTGACGGTCGCGGCGATGCCCGCCGCCCGCGCCGCGAGCGCGCCATAGACCGCGCACTTGAGCGTGAAGCTGTGCAGCAGATCCGGCTTCTCTTCGCGCAGCACCTGCACCAGCCGCATCAACGTTGCGGCCTCGCGCACGGGATTGACGCTCGCGCGCTCCATCGGCAACGGCACCCAGCGGATGTCGTGTGGAGCGAAGCGTGCACCGAAGTCGCCCGGAGGCGAAACCATCACCACCTCCATGCCGAGGGATTTCAATTGCAGTGCGGTGGACAGGCGGAAGTTGTAGAGATACCAGTCGGTGTTTGCGAACAGAATGAATTTCATGGAGGCGCCGGGGGGAAGCGTCGCCCCGATTCTAGGCAGCCCCTTGCGCAAAACCGTTCACGCGCTCACCACCGAACTGACGGCCAAGCCAACGGACTCGACGCTTCCTGTTCGGCTTCAATCACTTGGCATGCGAAAAAAATTTCCCGATGCCGAAACCCTGTACACGATGCGCGCCTGTCTGCGCTTCATTCGACGGCTCTTCACGCAGCGCCAACGTTCCGCCTGGACGCCACAATGCCGCGCAAGAAAAAAGGCGGCCATGGCCGCCTTTTTCCGTATTCCCGCCGAACTTACTTGGCGTAGCTGTTGGTCGTGACGCGGATGCCGGTGGCGTCGCTGACCTTCGCCACGTGTGCACCGTTGCCGTAATTCCCACCCACGAAGCCGGTCATCGAGACCAGCGCGGTGGTCGTGGTCTTCACACCATGCAGGCGCGTGTTGTTGTTGCGCGACACGTTGCCGCTGAACTGGTAGTTCTTCGTCGCGGAGCCGAACATCGTGCCGACCAGATAGTTGTGCCGGATCGTGTTCTGCGCGATGTAGCCGCTGTCCGGGCCGATGGTCAGGATGCCGTGGCCGCCGTTGTACTCGATGGTGCAGCGCTTGATCGTGGTGCCGGCGACGCGCTTGTAGACCAGCACGCCATTGCCCTTGTTGTTGCGGATCAGGCAGTTCTCGATGTGCACGGTGGAGGTCGTGCGCGAGTCGTTGGCATCCGGCTCGATATCGATGCCGCATTGCGGCGCGATGCCGTTGGTGTCGCTGAACTCGCTGTCGTAGACCTTCACGTTCGACGCGCAGCCGATGGTTAGGCCCTGGCGACGGTTGCCGGTGCAGACGACATTGGCGATGACCACGTCATTGCACGGGATGGTCGGCGCGCCGGTGACCATCGCACCGCCGATGGAGATGCCGTCGCCCCAGCACTTGGAGATGTGGATATCGCGGATGGTCACCTTGGTCGAGCCGCGGATCATGATGCCGTGGCCCCATTCGCCAGTGGTCCCGAGGTGGTTGTCGCCATCGCCAACGATCTGGCCGCCGGAGATTTCCACGTTGCTGACCTTGTAGACCATCAGCACATAGGCGCGTTCCTGGTTGTTGCGCTTGGCCAGCAGCTTGGCGCCGGTCGCCAGCTGAAGATGCATGTTGCTGCGCAGGCGCACGTTGCGCGTCGGGTCGATCACATAGGTGCCGGCCGGGACCGTGACCGTACCGCCGGTGGACGGCAGCGCGTCGATGGCCTTCTGGAACGCGGTGGTGTCGTCATTGCTGCCATTGCCCAGTGCGCCATAGTTGCGGACATCGAGCGTGGTGCCGCCGCGGGTGCGCGCTGCCGGCGTATAGGCCGCGAACGCGTTGGGAATACCGACGACCGAGAGCGCGGCCGGCACTGCCAGCAGCATGGACTTGCGCATGAAATCGCGCCGAGGCATCCCTTCCTCGCGCACGGAGTGCACGAGAGTTTCGTTGTTCACGTTTCAAAGACCCCTGTACAGGCAAAGCGCCTGAAGTTTTCAAAGTGAAAAGAACGTCACGACCTGCGCGACGGGGGCCACTATAAGTGAAGATATTTTCACCGACACGACGAATGATCGTATCTGTGAACTCATGCAGTTCTCTTCACTTGCGCAGTTCAGCGTTGTGGAAAGAAACGCGATTTCCTGCACTGGAATCTGCAGACGAGTCCGCTTGCGACGCGCGCACTCGGCCAACGCTAAGGCGCGCAGTCTAGCGATGGAAAGCCGAAATGGCTATTCAGGGACCGAGCTGGTTGCTGCGCTCGATGGTGATGGCGCGTGCGCTCTTCGACACGTCCACGTGCAACCAGCCTTTGCCGCGGGTCCCGGCCTTGCCGCGGATGCCGCGTGCGTTGCCGCTGAAGCGGTTGTGGCTCAGGCGCAGGGCTTCGCTCTCGCCGCGGATGGCGATGCCGCGCAGGCCGTTGTCGTTGACTTCGTTGTTCTCGAACACGCAATCGCGTGCGCCGCGGACGTGGATGCCGTCCCCGCGGTTTTCGACGATGCGGCAGCCCCGCACTTTCACGTTGCGGCTGCGCTCGTACAGCTGGATGCCGGCGCCGGCATTGCCGCGCGCGAGGCAATCCGTGATGAGGATGTCATCGGCGATGTCTCCGGGGTCCGGCTCGACATCGATGCCGCAACCCGGCAGCACGCCGCCGGTATCGATGAAGGCCGAGCGCAGCACGCGCACGCGCCGGGAACGGCCAATGGTCAGGCCCTGGCGACGGTTCGCGCTGCACACGACGTTGCTGACGACGACATCGCGGCTGGGGCGCGGCTGCGCACCGGATATGCCGCCGATCGAGATGCCGTCACCCCAGCAGCGCTGGATGCGCAGATCACGCAGGGTGACGCGCTCCGCGCCGCGCACCATGATCCCGTGCCCCCACTCGCCTTCCGTACCGCGATGCCGCTCGCGCTCGCCGAGGAGGTTGCCGCCGGACACCTCGACGTCTTCCACGTCATGGAGGTTCAACACGTAGGCCCGGGGCGCGGCGTTGGGAATAGCGACCAGCCACGCGTCCTGCGCCAGTTGCAGATGCATGCGGTCGCGCAGGCGCAGGCTGCGCAGCGGGTTGATCAGGTAGATGCCGGCCGGCACGACCACCGTACCGCCGCCGTCGGGCAAGGCGTCGATGGCGGACTGGATGGCCTGCGTATCGTCCGCGCGGCCGTCACCGCGCGCGCCCTTCTGCCGGACATCGATGCGGCCGCCGGCGCGCGCACGCGCGATGTCGTGGCCCGCCGAGTTCGCCGCCCGCAACGACGGCGCGACGAGCCCGAACGCCGCCGCGGTCAGGCAGCGCCGCCGCAGCGGGTCCATGTCAGTGGCTCGCCGCTGCCCGCCCATCGTGCTCCGCCGTGCGGGCTTCGGCCGCGACGCGGCGTGCCAGCAGCCAAGGCAGCACGATGGCCAGCAGGTAGAACTTGGACGCGTGGTATTTGTTGTCCAGGCGGCGGCGATGACGGTCAAGCCACGGGCCCGCGCCTGGCAGCAGATCATCGACCTGGCGCGCGAATTCCCGCACCTGGTCGAAGCGCTGCATCGCCAGCCCGCAGACATCGAAGCGGAAGCTGCCCTTGCGCTTCACGTAAGGCAGCTCACCGAAACGGCTGTCGATGTGGCGGCGTATCAGCATCTTGTTGACGCCGGTTTCCGGATCGACCTTCTGCCTGCGCGGCACTTCGTGATGGATCCACTCGCGCAGTTCGACATCGCAGAAGGGATACGCTGCATCCAGGCCCAGCGCGTGCGCGGTGTACAGGCCCTTGGCGAACGCGCCGGCGGAACCGGCGATGGACATCGACATGTCGCGCCATTCCCACGAACTGGTCGCCGTCGCGATTTCGTCGCGGAACAGGCTCATGCGCGCACGCGAGCGCCGCGAGATGCCGCTGCCGAACAGCGCATCGACCTCGGCATCGCTGAAGCGTGACCCCGGGAAGACGCGCTCGATCGGATGCATCTGGAAGGTGCCGAGCAGGAAGCACAGCTCGAAACTGCGATCCAGTCCCGGCAGCGCGGTGACGTCCAGCGGCAGGCGCACATCGCGCGCCAGTTGCGAGAGCAGCCAGTGCTGGCGATCCACCGGCGTACCGAAATAGCTGTCCGCGCCGAGACCATCGACCACACCATCGCCGCCGTTGTTGCGCACCTCCGTTCCGAGGTCGGCGTACGAAAGCAGCGCGAAATCGGCCGTCAGCAATGGCATGTCGCCGACCAGCGCCAGGTAGCGATCGTAGGCGCGCCCCGGATCGCACAGCAGCACTTCATGGCGCAGGCCGAGCTTGCGCGCGACGTGTTCCGCCGATTCAAGCTCGTTCTCTTCGCGACCGCCGAGATAGGTGATGCAGGTGACGTCCGGCCGCGCATCGGCGAAACCGATCGCCAATGTCGTGGAATCCTTGCCGCCGCTCTGCAGCAACCAGGGCGACGCCATGCCGCCGCAGGAACGCAGGATCGCGTCGCACAGCTTGCGGTGGTAGACCGCCACCCAGTCCTGCGGATGCCGCGCGACCTCGGGCGTCTCGCCGGCATTGCGGAACTTGAAGCTGAAACGCGGATCGACGCACATGTCGTTCTGCGGGCTGAAGCCGAACGTCACCAGCTTCACGTCTTCGTAAATCGAATGCGGCGGGTAGACGAACGCGTTGCGCAACAGATCGGCAACCGACACCGGATCAATCCGGCGTGCGGGCCCGTGCGCGATGTCCGAGAAGTCCGGCTTGCCGTAATACGGCGACATCGTGATCTGCATGGACGCTCCTTATCGTGCACGCGCCGCGCGCGGCGCCGGCAGGTATTCGTAGTAGGTGTAGGCGTACTGTCCGGCACCGCGTTTTTCGACGCCGTTGAAAATCGCGCCCTTCACTTCGACGCCGTTCTGCTCCAGACGCTGCTTCGCCAAGGCAATCTCGCGCTGCTGGTTCAGGCCCCAGCGCACGACGAGCAGGCAGGTGCCTGAATGCTGGCCGATGACCGCCGCGTCGGTAACTGCAAGCACCGGCGGCGTATCGATCAGCACGATGTCGTAGTCGCCGGACACTTCCTTCAGCATCGCGGTGAAGTTCTCGTGCATCAGCAGTTCGGAGGGATTCGACGGCACCGCGCCGCGGGAAATGAAGGAGAGGTTTTCGGCGCCGCTCACCTTGCGGATGGCGTCCTGCAGTTCGATGCGGCCCAGGATGAGATCGGACAGGCCGCCTTCCCAGCGCACGCCGACGGCATCGTGGAGCGTGCCACGGCGCATGTCGGCATCGATCAGCAGCACGCGCTGCCCGGTCTGCGCGATCGCCACGGCGAGGTTCGCGCAGACGAAGGTCTTGCCGACGCCCGGGCTGGGCGCGGAAATCATCAGCAGGTTGTTGCGCGTCTTCATGCGCGCGAAATGCAGGCTGGTGCGCAGCGTGCGCAAGGCCTCCATCGCCAGATCCGACGGTGCGCTCAATGCAAGCAGGCGCTGCCGGCGATCATGGCGGCGATGCGGGCTGCCCTGGGTCAGCTCGCGGCCCTTCTCGCTGAAGGGAATCGACGCATAGACCGGCAGGCCGAGCAGCTCGATATCCACCGGATCCTCGACACCCCGCCGGAACATCTGGCGCAGCAGCACGAGCGCGATCATCAGCATCGCGCCCAGCGCGGTGCCGGCGGCCAGCACGGGCAGCGGCTTCGGCCATGCCGGACTGTTGAGGTTGACGGCGGCCGGATCAATCACGCGCGCATTGCCGACCGCGCTCGACTTGGCGATGTTGAGCTGTTGCTGTTGATCCAGCAGGTTGGCGTACGTCTGGTTGGTGACCTCGACATCCCGGTTCAGGCGGAACAGGCCCTGCTGCGTGTCGGGCAGATCACGGATGCGTCCCTGCAGGCCATTGCGCTCAGCGGTGAAGCGGTTGATCTGGTTTTGCAATGCCTGATAGGTGGGGTGCGAAGGCGTATAGCGGTTCGCGATGTCGGTCATCTGGATCTGCAGTTGCTGGATGCTCGAATCCAGCGCGATCGTCTGGTCCAGCAGCGCGCGGTTCTGCACGGCCACATCGAGCGTCTGCGTGCGGCTCTGGAAATCGGTCAGCGCGGTCTGCGCCTTTTCGAGTTCCTTGCGCACGTTCGGCAGTTGTTCGGTGACGAACTTCAACCGGCTTGCCGCTTCGGCGGAAGTCCGCGCGACGTTCTGGCTGACGTAGGCCTGGGTAATCTCGTCAAGCACCTGGCGCGCGCGCTGCGGATCCGGATGCGCATACGTCAGCGTGAGCACGCCGGAATTCCGGCCCTGCTCGGTGGCGGTCACGTCCTGCTTGAGCTGGGCCATGACGGTGGTCGGATCCAGCCGCTTGACCTGGAAGCGCATGCCCGGATTGGCCAGCAGCTGGCTCACCTGCAGCGTGATGCCGTTCGCCTGCACCGGCGTTCCGGCACGACCGCTGAGCAGTGTCTGCCCGCTCGCACTCTGCAGCGTGTAGCGTCCGCCCTCGCCCGCCACCAGCGTCATCGGGACGCCGACGTACGCCTGCGGCACTTCGAGTCGTTCGATGCGCAGGCGCTCACCGCCCCAGCCATACCGGTTCAACCCCATCCACGGCGACGCGAGTTGTCCGGGATTGGATTGAGTGAAGCGGCGCGCGATGAAGTCGCCGAGCAGCGGCATGCGCGCCGGCTGGATATCCACGTCCAGATCCATGCGCTCCATCGCTTCGCCGATGACCCGGCGCGACGTCAGCAGTTGAACCTCGGTGGCGCCGGGCGCCGTGATGGCCGGCGGGCCCTGCATCGCGGCGGCGTTGGTGTTGACGCCGGGCGGAATCGCCGGCCGGTTCTCGACCTGCACCACCGCGTTCGCTTCGTACGTGGGCGTCACCACCGCCAGGTACAGCAGGCTGGCGAGGAAGAAGGCGGCCGTGCCGAAGAAGATCGTCTTCTTGTTCTCGCCGAGGGTGGCGATCAAGGTCGGGAGATCGACATCGTCATCACGGTTCACCGGAATGTCCGGCGCGGTCATGACCGGTCGCGTGATCAGGGGATTGGCCATCGAATGTCACCTCGTTGCTTGCATGGGGGATGCGCGGCCAACGCCGGCGCAGAAAACATCAGGAGGCTTCGCGCACACCGTAGGCGTAGCGCAGGTCGCCGGAGTCGCCGTGGCCGTCGTCGCTGCCACGCAGGCGGAGCAGCACGTCCGTCAGCGGCAGGCCGCGCTCTTCCGGCGTCGCGGTGGCGGACGCGGCCGCGCACACGGAGCGATAGGCGTCCGGTTCACTCAGCAGCGTGAGCACGCGGCCGGCGATCGCCAGCGCGGTGCTGCCGATGACGATGCAGCCGCTGGCCTCGCTGCCGACTTCCGGCTCATCGCGCGCCAGCAGCACGGGCTTTCCGAGCAGGCGGCCTTCGCAGGGCATGTTGCGACCGGCCAGCACCAGGCGCGCACGTTCGAGCAGGTGCACCCATCCCAGATAATCGACCAGTTCGACGACATGGACGTTGGCGAACGCGCGCAGGGGTTCGATCGCGGCGGCATCGCCCACCGGTTGCGTGATCGGCCACAGCACGTCCACGTCGGGACGGCGGCGGGAAATCATCTCCAGCGCTTCGGCCAATGCCCCGCTTTCCTCGGTCGACGGCGCACCCAGCACGAGCAACATGGGGCTGCCTTCGCGGAGGAACGGAAAGCGTTGCGCGAGCGTCTGATCGAGTCCGTTCTGCGCGCGCAGGCGATCCAGCCCGGCCCGCAATGCGTCGGCGCTGATGGCGTCATCGACGAGCACGCGCTCCGGCGGAATGCCTTCTTCGCGCAGACGCTGGCCGGTGCCCTGGCTGGTGGCGATGTGCAGCGCGGCAAGCGACTGCACGATGCGCCGGCTCGCGTCATTCGGCCAATGCGAACGCGTGGCGGCCGGCATGTCCGCATCGACGCAGACCACCGGCACCTCATCCGCATGCGCGGCCAGGCTCAGCGCAAACGTGGCCGGCGCATTCGCGGGTACCAGCACCACATCCGGCTTCATCTGCTGGAACAGCTGGCGGACACCGGCCACCATCGCGTCGCCGCTGCCGTCGCCGGTCAGGCGGCCATCGGCCTGCAAACCGAACAGGCGCAGCGCGGCTTCGCCATCCACACCGGGCACGTCGGACAGGCAGACACTGGAATCGAATCGATCGTCGTTCGCCAATTGCTGCGCAATCGGCGCGACACCGATCGATTCCGGCGTCGCTGCGACCACGCACAGCGCGCGCACACGTTCCGCTTCAGCGGGCACCGGATACGGCTCGTGATCTTCATTGCTGAGGCGATGGCGCGCGAATCGGACCGGCAGGTTCGGACGCGTCACCGGCACCGGACGGCGCAGGGCCGGCCGCCAGGCGAAGCCGGCGCGGCGCATTTCGATCAGGCGCGGCACACCGAGCACATAAGCAACGGTGACGCCGATGAAGGTCAGCAGGTTGACGATGTCCGGTGCACCGCGCAGCGCATAGCCGAGCGTGGCGAGCAAGGCGCAACCGCTGACCATCAGTGCCAGCGTGGCGCCGCGCGAGAAGCCGCCATCGATCAGCAGATGGTGCAGATGCTGGCGGTCCGCACTGAAGGGGGAGCGGCCCAGGCGCATGCGGCGATACATCACCGCCAGCGTGTCGAGCACCGGCAAGGCCACGCACCACAGCACGTCCACCGGCGCGAGGCGGCCGACGCGCGAATGACTCAGGTAGATCAGGCTCCACCCCAGCAGGAAGCCGATGACCGTGCTGCCCGCATCGCCCATGAAAATCTTGCGGCCATCCGGCCAGCCCAGGTTGACGAGGATGTAGGGAATCAGCGCGGCGAACAGGATCTGCAGCATGAACATAACGCCGACCAGCGCCCAGCCCGCGCGGTCGTACAACAGGACCGATGCGATGCACACCATCGCGACCGACGTCGCCAGCCCGTCGATTCCGTCCAGCATGTTGAATGCGTTGATCAAGCCGATGACCGCGAAGATCGTCAGCGGGATGCCCCAGATGCCGAGACGGAAATCACTGCCGGGCAGAAGCCCGCCGAGATGATCGATGTAGTAGCCCGTGCTGAGGATCACCAGCCCGACGATCGCCGACTCGGTAAACAGTCGTGTGCGCACGCTGAGGTTGACCACGTCGTCGGCCACGCCCACGGCCACGATCAACGCGCTGCCGACCAGCAGGCTCATCACGAAACGGTCGAGATAACCCAAATAGCTCAGCCCGACGAGCATGCCGATGAAGAAGCAGATGCCGCCCACCAGCGGCACGCGTCCGCTGTGCTGCTTGCGCGTGTCGGGACGGTCCACCAGTCCCACCTTGCGTGCCCACGGCCGCATGGAAAAAATGGCGAACAGTGTCACGGCCAGCGCAATCGCGCCGGCCGCGATAATCCGGGGATGCTCCATCCAGCTTTCCTCTTGTTGTTATGCGTCTGCTGTCCGGCCGACATCCATTACAGCCAATTGCTCCCGTTGCGCTCGCTGTTTCCGCGTGACACCCACGTTAGCCAATCATTCGTCCTGCGAATCTAGCGACAGCATCTTGATGAGCGGATGAAAGACATGTGCACACGCATGCGTTCGGTCAGCTGCGTGCACGTTCGTGGATGTTGATGAACTTTTGTTCATGCACGCGAAATCGCGTCGCACCACTGTCGAGCGAACGTTTCGATTTCAGTGAAGGCCTGTTCAAACGCGCCGCGCGGGCGTCCGCACGGGTCGCGCACTTCGCGATTGCCGTCCCATCGACCCATCAGGTGCAACTTCGCGCGCACGCGCGGTGAGATGGCGCGCAGCGCATTGGCGTGGCGCAGCTCCATCGTGAGCACCAGATCGGCGGCATCGAGCATGTCGGGATGCAACTGGCGCGCGACATGGTCGTTCAGCGCCAGGCCGTGCGCGTCGAGCACTTCGGCGGCCACCGGATGCACGCCATCGCCGGCACGCGCCGCCAGTCCGGCCGAAGACACCTGCACGCCCGCGGGCAGATGACGGCGCAGAACGGCCACGGCCATGGGGCTGCGGCAGATGTTGCCGACGCAGACAATCAACACGCTTTTCATGTCATCAGTGTGACCGGCACGCCGTGAAGGCATCGGCCACGCAGGCAGGCAGCGCGCGCCCGCACGTGCATTCACGCGCTCTTTGCCCGCGTCCGCTTACACCAGCCGGGACGATTCATTCCGTTCAGAAGGAGAACTGCATGCCGATGTTGCGTGTCCGCCTGACAGGCAGTGAGACCGATGCCAGCGCCGTCATCAGCGCGGTGCATGGTGTCGATGGCGTGGAGCGCGTCGAGGAGATTGCAGACCTCATGCCCCACATGGACGATGACGATTCGAGTTCTGCCGGGCTGGTGGACGACATGAGCGGCGGCGGCGTGCATGCGGTCGAGATCGAGTTGCCCGACCACCGCACCGGCGAGCAGGTGCGCGAACTGATTAACCGCAATGCCGAGGCACTGGGCCTGGCGGTGGAGTTCGTGGACGAATTCTGACGTCCTGCGCCAGCGCGTGCGCACCGGCGCGACGGCTTGAAACCCCTGTATGAAAACGGCGCAGCGATTCGATCGCTGCGCCGTCTGGCGCGTACTGCTGCCCCGGTCGGGCGCGTTACATCATTTTGTCGCGCGCTTGTTCGGCACGCGCTGCACCGATGGCGGACTCGACATTCTTCTCTTCCTCCGGTGGCGGCAGCACGGCCGGCATGCCAAGCGCCTGGATCCAGAGTTCCCGCGCCCATCCCTTGGTGTGATAGAGGTGATGGTCCTCTTCCTTCTCCACCTCATCGTGCGCGGCCTTGAGCACCTTCGCTTCCTGGCCCTTGGCCATCCCGGCGACGCGCCCGATGAGTTCCCAGTTCTGGTGATCCTTGGTTTCGGCCAGCACCACGCATTCGGCGGCGACCAGCTCCGCCGCGTCCGGCTCGGCATTGGCAATCGCCATTTCGATGGCGGCGACCAGTGATTCGCCCTGGTGGGTCACGACATCGCGACCGGGGCTGCGCTCTTCGGGGTCCTTGCCCAGTTGCTCGAACACGCTGGTCAGGATCTGTTCGTGCCGCTGTGTTTCCTGCAGGTACTTCTGCCACTCTTCTTTCAGATCTTCATTCTGCGCAGCCTTGATCGCGGCGGTGTAGACCTGGATGCCGCCGCGCTCGGTTTCCAGCGCCTGCAGCAGCAATTCATGGACCTGGGGTTGATCAGTCATGGACGCACGTGCCATTGAACGACTCCTTGCCGTCGGGTGGGAGGTATGGGGGAAATTTCTAGCGCGACCGAAGCGAACGCATCGTGATGAGCGCAACCGCGCGCGTGCATCCGCCTTTAACGATGCGCGCAGCACGATGCGGCTCCGGCCAGCACGTATCAACGGACAAGCGGACTCGACCGCTGCCGTTGCGTTGCGTCCACCGGTCACACGTCCACCTGCTTGCGCCGCGGCATGCGGCGGGGAGTCCCCGTCATGGGAGCCGAATCGATCCAGTTCTCCTGTTACCTGCCCGAACGTACACCGCCGGTGGACGTGCCCCTGGCGATCTATGCGTGTTCCACCGAGGACTTCACCGAATGGTTCAACGGCCGTTTCGACGGACGCTACTGGCGCGCGGCGGACGTCGACGGCGACGACAACTGGTATGTACTCGGCTGGCGGGAAGCCTATGCACCGCTCGACAACGCTTGCGTCGATTGCCGCGGCCTGCCGACGCATCCGTCCGGCGGTGAACCCGTACTGCTGCGCGCCAGCCACGCCTGAGCGCATTTCCGAACGCACGCTGTCCGCGCCGCGTGTTTAACGGCCTGCGCATGGCTTTTCCACCGGCTGTTTCCGCCGCATCGCGCACACTGCGCACGTGGACACCGGAATGCATCCCGGTCTGGCTGCATATTCAGAGGCGTGACGCTCTCTCCCACGACTTGGACCGGCAGCCCCACAGGAGGATCGACACCTGCGCATGCAGGTGCGCGGCGGGTCACACCTCGTCTGGATCGCCGTTCGGTCCTCCGATTCCGATTTCCCCCCACGTCGTCAACGTGGCCAGGGCGGCATCAGGGCAATGGATGCCGCCTTGTTTTTGTCCCGGCGCGACGTACGGACGCGTTCGCTGACGCGCTCTTGATCTCCTCCACGGTAGGGTTCGTGCCAGGCCCGGCAGATGAGCTGCCGGCCCCCTTTCCCCGCACCCCCAGCGGAACTGGAGTTCACGTGGATCCGTTCGCAGCCCCTGACGCGCCTACGATGCGCCCGACCGGCGCCGCCGCGCACGCGCGTCATGCCGCCGTCGCGCGACGCCGTGATCTGCCGACGCGTCCGGCTGCCGCGCTACGCAGGAAGCTGCCGCGCACGGAAGCCCGGGCCGAGCCGGCCCATGTGCGGGATGTGCTCAAGTGGTGGTCGCGCAGCGCGTTCCTGATGCTCGGACTGCTGCTGGGCTCGCTGCTGTCGGATCTGTGGTCATCGCCACCCGCCGCGCCCGGTGCGGCTGCGTCCACCGTGGCGGAAGCCGGTCCCTGATCCGCCGGCCCTGATCGGCCTGTTCAGCGACGCAGACTCTCCGCTTCGATCGCCTCGGCCAAGTGCTGCACAAGCCGTTCCAGGCCCATGGGCCGTGCCAGCAGATAACCCTGCACCTGATCGCAGTGGTGGCGCCGCAGCCAATCCAGCTGCTCGGGCGTCTCGACACCCTCGGCGACCACGGTGAGCCCGAGATTGTGGCCAAGCGTGATCAGCGCGCGGCAAATGGCGGCGCTGCGTTCGTCTTCCGCGACATCGCGCACGAACGTGCGGTCGATCTTGAGTGCGTCGAGCGGCAGTTGCTGCAGGTACGCCATGCTCGAGAAGCCGGTGCCGAAATCGTCCAGTGAAGTGCACACGCCGTGCTTCTGCAGCGCACGCATCGTCTGCATCGCCGATTCGGGACGATCCAGCAACACGCTTTCAGTCACTTCCACATGCAACGCACCGCGCGGCAAGCCGCTGCGTTGCAGTGCGCGAATCAATCGATCCGCAAAATCCGGCCTGCGCAACTGCAACGGCGACACATTGATGGCGATCGGCAGATCGTTCCAGCCGGCTTCGGAAAGGCGGCGATGGCAGACCACCGCTTCCTCCATCACCCAGTCGCCCAGCGCCTGCATCAGGCCCGCGTCTTCGGCCAGCGGAATGAACTGCGAAGGCGGCACGTTCCCACCATCGGGCTGCGGCCAGCGAATCAACGCCTCGAGTGCGGCCGGCCGCGCTTCATCCAGCCGATAGATGGGCTGGAAGTTCAACACGAATTCGCGACGTTCCAAGGCCAGGTGGATGCGGCCGATCATGCGCAGGCGCTGGCCTGCGGCCTCGGCCATCTCCTCCTGGAATGCGCGACAGGCCGCGCCCTCGGCACGCGCGATATGCGCAGCAAGCGCAGCATGGCTGACCGATTGCTCGAAACCGCGTTCGAACCGCGCGACGCCCAGCCAGGCCTCCAGCGTGCGCAGTGATCCGCCCTGCTCCACCGGAGTAATCGCCGCCGCGCGCAGTTCATTCACCGCTTCGTCCACATCGACATGCTGGCCCAGCGCGACGACGAAGGCTTCCGCGGGCACGAATGCGGTCGCGCCCCATTCGTGCGCCAGCCCTTCGATGCGATTGGCGATGGTGTCGAGCAGGCGCGTCGCAACCGCCTGGCCCAGGCTGTCCACCACCGGTTCGACGCCGCGCATCTGCACGTACACCAGCGTGAACGGGCCGGCGGTGCGGTGATTCGCCGCCCATGCCTTGAGCCCCGGCAGGTTCAACAGGCCGGTGGTGGCGTCATGACTGGCGCGGAAACTCAGTTCGCGTTCGTAGGCCAGCGTGCTGCTGACGTCCTCGGCCAGCACCAGCTTCGCCGGCCGTTCGCCGTAATTGATGGCGGCGCTGTACACGCGCACATCGATGACACTGCCGTCCTTCTTGAGGTGCCGCCACACTTCGCCTTCCGGCAACGGTGTCGGGTCCAGCATCGACTGCCGCACCGCCACCGAATCCTGCGGCGGCCGGATATCGAGGATGGTCATCGCGAGGAATTCGTCGCGGCTGTATCCGTAGTGCCGCACAGCGGCTTCGTTCACTTCCAGGAACCTGAGCGTCTGGCTGTCGAACACCCAGAACGGCAACGGATTGCGTTCGAACAGCAACCGGAACTGCCGTTCGGTTTCGATCAAACGCGCCTGCGCCTGCCGTTCGCTGGTGATGTCGACCACCGTGCCGGTCATGGAGACCTCGCCGTCGCGCCGCGCCACCGCGCCGCCCCGGCTGCTGATCCAGCGGATCTGGCCGTCCGGCCGCAGGATGCGGTATTCGGCGACGAACGGTTCCTGCTTGCTCCAGGCGTCGGCGAACTGCTTCTGCAGCGCCTGTCGATCATCCGGATGCACCAGCGCGTAGAACTCTTCCGGCGACGCCGTGTGGCGCTGTTCGGATCGACCGAAAATCGCCGACACCTGCTCCGACCATTCCACCCGCTGCGTACTCTGGCGGATGAGCCAGGTGCCGGTCTTGCCGACCTGTTGCGCCAGCCGCAGGCCTTCGGCATTGCGCGCGGCTTCATGCATCAGGCGCTTCTGCGCGCGCGCGCTGCGACGCATATGCCGCCACAGATAGAGAAATCCGCCCCAGTAGAGCGCGTAGATCAGCAACGAACCCAGCAGCAGGTAATTCCAGTCGCGCAGCGTTTCGGACTTGCCCAGTCCGGCGCTGACGTAGAGCCGGTACTCGGGCAGGTACAGGCGCGTGCTGATGCGGGTGATGCCATCGACCACGCTGCGCCGTGTCAGCACCGTCATCGGCTGCACCGGCTGCTCCGGGATCAAATCCGGATAGCGCCTGCCGACATAGTGCTCCGCTTCGCGGCTGCGCGCGAGCACGGTGCCATTGCTGTCGGTCACCGCCGCGACGCCATCACGGCCGGTGTCGAGATTGGCGAGGATGCTCTGGATTTCGCTGACCCGCAGGCGGGTGACAATCCAGTTGCCGTCCTCCATCGGCATCAGCAGCGGAAGCACCCATTGATTCTCGACGCGCTGCAATGCGCCGAAGCGCAGGCGACGGTCCCCGTCTTGGCGTGCGCGCCGGGCGTCCATCGGCACCCGCAGGCCCACGCCCGGCGTGATGGCCGTGCCTTCGGGATCGATGACGACGATGCTCTGCAATTCGGCATGGCGCTCGACCACGCCGGCCACGGCATCACCGAGCAGTTTCGGCGCGGATTCGGGCACGGTGCGGAACAGTTGCTGCGCGTCACCGGCGATGCCGCCCATCGCGCGTTGCAGATTGCGCAGTTCGAACCCGAGCAGGCGCGCGGCGCCATTCGCCAGCGCGGTGCTCTGCCGCTCGGCCGCCTGCAGCCGCACCTGCCGATCACGATGGACGAAGTAGCCCAGCACGTACGCCAGCACGATGCCGAGCAGCACGCCCGACCATGCCACTGTCTTGGTGGATCGGACGACCGGGAGTTCCGGATGCGTGTTCGCCATGATCAGAAGAAGAGCCGGATTCCGAAAGTTATCAAGCGATCCTTCGCCTGCACAAGCCGCCCGACGCTGGAATCCCAAGCAAAGCCCGTGCCAGTCGGCTCATTGCTCCCGTCCGGAACGGCGGCGCAACAGCAGGCGCTCCAGCCACGCCAGCGCGATCAGCACCGTCAAGGTCACCGCCGTGACGAGGAACGCGAGCAGGTTGAAGCCGAACCCCACGGCCACGCCGATCACCGCCACCATCAACAGCGATGCCGCCGTGGTGATGCCTACGACGACGCCGGACCGACGCTGCGCGAAGATCGTCCCCGCGCCGATGAAGGCCACGCCCGCGACCACGGCTTCCACCAGTCGCAAGGGATCGACCATCACGCTCTCATCGCCCTGCCGCACCGATACCTCCATCAGCAACTGACCGGTGCCGACGAGAAATGCGGCAGCGCCGCCGACCAGCATGTGCGTGCGGAAACCCGCGGGCCGATCCTTGATCTCGCGTTCAACACCGATGCTGCCGGCCAGCAGCATGGCGTACACCACTTCCACCAACACGTTCCACTGTGCATCCCATGTCATCGCGCGCTCTCCGGCGTACGTTCGGCACGCGCAGCGTCGCGCGCCGCGAGTCAAGGCGACGCGAAATGCAGCGCGTTTCCACGCCTTGCTCACGTCGCGCTGTCTAACATGCCGCCATGGGCACAGAGACGAATGCCACAGCGGAACCCCCGCTGATCGAGGACGATTGGGCCGTTTTTCTGGATGTGGACGGATCGCTGACGGAACACGCAGCCACGCCTGATGCCGTGCGCATCGACCCGGTCCTGGCGACGGTGTTGCCGGGCCTGGCGGAAAAATGCGGCGGCGCGCTTGCGCTGGTCAGCGGACGATCCATCCAGGCGCTCGATGCACTGTTCGCGCCGTGGAGCATTGGCGCGGTCGCCGGCCTGCACGGCCTGGAACGGCGCGCGTCCGGACATCTGCACGCCGCGCCAGCGATGGAAGAGGAATTCATGGCGCTCGCACGCGAGGCCGACGCGATCGCCGCGCGCTATCCCGGTGCATTGATCGAGTGCAAGGGCGGCTGCCTGTTCCTGCATTGGCGCGCCGCGCCCGAAGCCGCCGAAGCGCTGACCGCATTCGCTGCAACGCTGCCGGCTCGCTTGCGCGAACACCGGCTGCATCCGGGCGCGCACGGCATCGAAGTGCGTCCGCTCGGCATGGACAAAGGCGTGGCGATCGCGGCGTTCATGCAGGAACCGCCCTTCCGCGGACGTCGCCCGGTTTTCATCGGAGATGATCCGGCCGACGAAGCAGGCTTCGCCGTCGTCAACGCGCTGGATGGCGTGAGCGTGCTGGTCGGCGATCCGCGTCCGACGCAGGCGCGCTATCGGCTGCCGGATCCACGCCGCGTACGCGACTGGTTGCAACGCTCGTTGAAAAAGGAGGAAGTGGCATGAGTGCGCCGGACGCGCGTGCGTTGCCCGGGCTGCGCGCCAGCGGCCGCACGGTGATGGTCTCCAATCGCGTCGCCTTGCCGGGCGAAACCCAGACCGGCGGGCTGGCGGTGGCGTTGAACGCGGCCATCGGCGACGGCAGCGGCTTGTGGCTGGGATGGAGCGGCGAGTCGAGCAGTGATCGGCGCCCGCCGGTCCAGCACCTGCAATCAGGCGATCTCGCCTACACGTTGCTGGATCTGCCGGCCGACGACTTCGATGCCTACTACCACGGCTTTGCCAATCGCGTGCTGTGGCCGCTGCTGCATTACCGGATCGATCTGGTCGATTACCACCGCGAGCACGCCGACGCCTACCTGCGCATCAATCGACGCTTCGCCGAAGCGCTGGCGAAAGAACTGCACGGCGATGACGTCATCTGGGTGCACGACTATCACCTCATTCCACTCGCGCGCTGCCTGCGCGAACTCGGGGTGGACAACCGCATCGGCTTCTTCCTGCATATCCCGATGCCGCCACCGGACGTGCTGTGCGCGCTGCCCGGCCACGCGGCGCTGCTTGGCATGCTGGAGGACTACGATCTCGTCGGCTTCCAGACCCACAGTGATCTGGCGAATTTCCGCCAGTATCGACAGCAGCACCTGGCCGAGGACACGCCACGCGCGCGACGTTGCCGCAGCGATGCATTTCCCATCGGCATCGATGTGGACGCCGTGGTCGCCAACGCTCAGGCCAACCAGGCGCGCGTGGCCGGTCACAACCTGCGCGCCAGTCTGTCCGGACGGCGGCTGGCCATCGGCGTGGATCGGCTCGATTACTCGAAAGGACTTCCGGAACGTTTCAAGGGATTCGAGCGCCATCTGGAAACCAGCGAGGAATCCGGCCGCTGGACCTATCTGCAGATCGCCCCGCCCAGTCGCAGCCGCGTTCCGGAATACCAGAACGTGCGCCACGAACTGGAACGCCTCGCCGGCCACATCAACGGCCGCCACGCGCGTCCGGACTGGACGCCGATCCGCTACGTCAACGACAGTTTTCCGCAGTCCGTTCTCACCGGCTTCTACCGCGCCGCCGACATCGCCCTGATCACGCCGCTGCGTGACGGCATGAACCTGGTGGCGAAGGAATACCTTGCCTCGCAGTCCGCATTCGATCCCGGCGTTCTGGTGCTGTCGCGCTTCGCCGGCGCTGCCGAAGAACTCGATGCCGCTCTGCTGGTCAACCCGCATGATCCCGATGAAATCGCGCATGCGTTCAACACCGCCGCCACGATGCCGCTCGCCGAACGCCAGGAGCGCTGGCACGCGATGATGGACACGCTGCGTCGCAACGACGTGGGCCATTGGGCCCGCAATTTCCTGGAAACGCTCCGCCAGCCCGCGCCCGGCGCGGACGCGAAGGCGGACATGCCGACGTCCCGTCTGACCCCATCGGTCGGGAAACCGGCGGCCAATGGAGTTCCCCTGCCGTGAAGATCGCCCAGATATCGCCTTTGTTCGAATCCGTTCCGCCCAAGCTCTATGGCGGCACCGAGCGTGTCGTCGCCTACCTCACGGACGCACTCGTCGACGCGGGGCATGAGGTCACCCTGTTCGCTTCGGGCGATTCGCGCACGCGCGCCGAACTGGTCGCCGGTCGCGATTGCGCCATCCGCCTCGATGATGCACCGCTCAAGGGCGCGGTGGCCGCGCACCTGTCCATGCTGCATGACGTGAAGAAGCGCGCGAACGAATTCGACATCCTGCATCTGCACGTGGATCTGCTTCCGATGCCGCTGCTGGAGCCGTTTGCCGCGCACACCGTCTCGACCCTGCATGGCCGTCAGGACAAAAAGGATCTGCCCGGTTTCTACCGGCGCTGGCCCGAATTCCCGCTGGTGTCGATCTCCGACAGCCAGCGCAAGCCGATGCCGTGGGCGAACTGGCTGGGCACCGTGTATCACGGCCTGCCCGAGGACCTGTACACGCCGCCGGCGCAACCGCGCGGCGACTACCTTGCCTTCCTGGGCCGCATCTCGCCCGAGAAGCGCGTCGATCGCGCCATCGCCATCGCACGGCGCGCCGGCATTCCGCTGAAGATCGCAGCCAAGGTCGGCGCCGATGATCGGGTGTATTTCCGCGAAACCATCCGTCCGCTGCTGGATCAGGACGGCATCGAGTTCATCGGCGAGATCAACGACGACGACAAGGCGGAGTTCCTCGGCAATGCCCGCGCGCTGCTGTTCCCCATCGATTGGCCGGAGCCGTTCGGCCTGGTGATGATCGAGGCCATGGCCTGCGGCACGCCGGTGGTCGGATGGCGTTGCGGCTCCGTGCCCGAAGTCATCGACGAAGGCGTCACCGGCCACATCGTCGATTCGATCAGCGCCGCGACCGAAGCCGTGCAGCGTATCGACGGACTGTCGCGCCGGAGCGTGCGGCAGACGTTCGAGCGCCGCTTCTCCGCCACGGCGATGGCGCGCGAGTACGTGGCGCTTTACCAGCAATTGCTGGATGGTCCGCGGCTGCGCGTGGCACAGGGCTGAGCAATGGACTCCGCCGCCGACGCCGCGCTGTATACGCGCTACGTGCTGAAGGACGGCGACAGCTTCCTGGTCGCCAACAGTTATGGCGACATTTCCGGCCCCAGCGAAGGCTTCTTCGTCAGCGACACGCGATTGTTGTCCTCGTACCGGCTGCGGCTCGGCGAGGAAACGCCCACGCTGCTCAGCGCCGCGGTCACGCAGGACAACGTGCTGTTCGTCGCGCACCTGACCAATCGCGCGTTGTCGCCGCTGGATGAAGTCGGCACGCCACAAGGGTTGATCCACATCAGCCGCAACCGCTTCCTGTGCCAGGAACGCATGTACGAACGCCTGAGTTGCGTGAACTACGGCGAGCAGCGCGTGACGTTGCCGCTGCGTTTCAGCCTGGCGGCGGATTTCTGGGACATGTTCGAAGTGCGCGGCAGCAAGCGCCCCGCGCGCGGTCGGCTGATGGAGCCGGAACCCGGCGAAATCGGCTATGTGTTCCGCTATGTCGGGCTCGATGATCTGGAGCGCGCCTGCTACATCCGCTTTTCCGAGCCGCCGATTTTCCGCGGCGCGGGCGAGCTGGAGTTCGCATTGACGATGGAGCCGGATGAAGTCCGCGAGTTCTACATCGAATGCGGCACCACCACCGGCGACACGCCCTCGCGCGAGCGCTACCGCAACCAGGCCTCGGTCGCCCGCCGCCGCATGCGCACGCGCCAGCGGCGCGGCGCGCGCATCGTCAGCAGCGGCCCGCTGTTCGACCAGTGGATGCGGCAATCGCGTTCGGATCTCGCGCTGCTGACGAGTGATCTGGAAACCGGGCCATATCCCTACGCCGGCATTCCCTGGTTCTCGACGCCGTTCGGTCGCGACGCGGTGATCACCGCGTTGCAGACGCTGTGGCTGGATCCGGGCCTGGCGCGCGGCGTGCTCCGCTTTCTGGCCGAACACCAAGCGAAGGAAGACGCGCCGTTCCTCGACGCCTCGCCCGGAAAAATCATGCACGAGACGCGCAAGGGCGAGATGTCGAGCCTGCGCGAACTGCCCTTCGGTCTCTACTACGGCGGCGTCGACACCACGCCGCTGTTCGTCATGCTCGCCCGCGAGTACGTGCGACGGACCGGCGATCTGGAATTCCTGCGCGCGTTGTGGCCGTCGCTGGAAGCGGCGATCGGCTGGGTGCAGCGCGTCTGCGACGCCAATCCGCTGGGCTTGCTCGACTACGCGCGCGCAGCCGAAGGCGGCCTCGCGAACCAGGGCTGGAAGGACAGTGGCGATTCCGTCTTCCACGCTGACGGCACGCTCGCGCCCGGCCCCATCGCACTGGTCGAAGTCCAGGGCTACGCCTACGCCGCGTTGCAGGGCATGGCCGCGATGGCTCGGCTGATCGGGCAGGACGATGCGGCCGCGCAATGGCAGGCGCGCGCCGAGCGGATGCGCATCGCGGTGGAGACGCATTTCTGGGACGAGGACATGCGCTTCTACGGGCTGGCGATCGACGGCGAAGGCAAACTCTGCCGCGTACGCACGAGCAATCCCGGTCATCTGCTCTACACCGGGCTCGCCTCGCCGGAGCGCGCTTCCATCGTCGCCACGCAACTGCTGTCCTCGCCGTTCTTCACCGGCTGGGGCGTGCGCACGGTGGCGCGCGGCGAAGCGCGCTACAACCCGATTTCCTACCACAACGGTTCGATCTGGCCGCACGACAACGCCATCTGTGCGAGCGGGATCGCACGCGCGGGCCTGCGCGGCGGCGCGCCGCGATTGCTGCGCGGCGCGTTCGAAGCGGCTGTGCATTTCGACATGCGCCTGCCCGAACTGTTCTGCGGCTTCTCGCGTTCGCAGGGCGCGCCGCCGGTCGCTTATCCGGTTGCGTGCCTGCCGCAGGCCTGGGCCGCGGGCTCCGGCTTGATGCTGCTGCAGAGTTGCCTCGGCATCAGCATCGACGGCGAACGGCAGATGGTCGAAATCGATCGGCCCGAGTTGCCGCCCGGTATCGAGGACGTCACCGTCGCTGATCTTCCGCTCGGTGAGCGCCGTTTCGATCTGGTGTTCCGCAAGGTCGGCGAACGCATCAGCGTGTTCGCCGAAGGCGAAGGCGCGCCGGGCCTGGCGGTCTGCATCCGCCAATAGCCGGCAGCCGGCAGCCGGCTCCATCAGGCCAGCGGAATGCCCTCGGCCGGCAGCCGGCGCAGCGTTTCGAACAACAGCGCGCCGCGCACGCTCGCCACCTTGCGCGGGCCTTCGACGTACACCGAGATGTTGATGAAGATCTTGTTGTCCTTCACTTCCTCGATCATCACCTGCGGCGGCGGATTGCGCTGGACCTCGGCATTGGAGGCAATCACGTCCTGGATGATCGCGAAGGCCTTCTCGATGTCGGTCGTCGCCGCGGGCAGCGGCAGCAGGATCTTCACCAGCCCTTCGGACCGGATCAGCGTGCGGTTGCGCACGACCTTGGTGATCAGATCCGAATTCGGGATCAGCACGGTGGTGCGGTCGGGCGTGGTGATTTCGGTGGCGCGCACATTGATGCGGCGCACGTCGCCTTCCGCGTCGCCGACGACGACCCAGTCGCCGACGCGCACCGGGCGTTCGGCCAGCAGGATCAAACCGGAGATGAAGTTCTGCACGATGGCCTGCAGGCCGAAGCCGATGCCGACCGTCAATGCGCTCGCGATCCACGTGATCTTTTCCAGACTGACGCCCATCGCCGCCAGCGCCAGCGAGATCGCTACGACCACGCCTGCGTACGTGGCGATCGACGCCAGCGAGTTGCGCATGCCGGCGTCGAGCCGCGTGGTCGGCAGGTAGCGGCGCGAGAACCAGCGACCGAACAGGCGTGACGCGAAAATCGTTACCGCGAACACCGCAATCGCCTTGAGCAGATCGCCGGCGCTCAGTCGCAGCTGTCCGATCGCAAGCGCAGCGGTGCGCGGATGCAGGCGGCCGAACAGCTCGCCGGGGCCCAGACCATACGGCGCGGCCAGCAGCACGACGCCGGCGATGATCAACAACAGGCGCACCAGGCCGTACAGCAATGCGCCCATCTGATCGACCTTGCGCGCCTCCAGTCCGAGGCGGCGCGAAAGCCGCAGTCCGGCCGGGCCGTTGCCTCGAAGGTAGGCGTCAATGGCGTCGCCGCTGGCGGTGGCGACCAGATACAGGAACAACAGCACCACCACGCCCCACAGCGTCTGCTTGATGATGAAATTGCCGGCCGCGTAGTAACCCGCCACCGTCGCCAGCAAGCTCACCAGGATCAAGGCCCAGCCGATCAGCACCACCGCGCGCAGCACGAACAGATGGCGTTCGTCGACCTCGCCGCTGGCCACGTCACGGCGCAGCGCGGCGCCGAGACGCGACCACACGCCGGCCAGTGCGAACGCCAGGAATACCGTGACGGCCGCGATCATCAGCACTGCCGCCGCGCTCTGCGCCGCCAGCAGGCGCACGGCCAGCGTGTCCATCAAGGTGGCGATGGCGGCGGCCGCGGCCAACGTCAACGGACTGTGGCGCATGGTCGACACCACTTCGTCCGGGATGTTCGGCAACCGCAGCGCCGCATCATCACAGGACAGCATGTTGCGGCCGAGGCTGATCATGAAGGTCGCGAACACCAGCATGCCGGCAAGCGGATCCAGCCAGGTCGCCAGCGCTGTATCGATACCGCCGCCCCACAGCAATGCCTGCTGCATCCCGGTGACGGCCAGTCCGCTGATCAGGGTCATGCCGATCACGGTCAGCAATGCCGGCAACGAACGCCGCACGCGGCCTTCCGGCAGGCGCGGACGCAGTCGCGCCACCGCTCTGGGCCACAACCAGACCGCGCCCACCCAGAACGCGGCTGACAGCAGCAGGCCAATCCACACGCGGCCGCCACCTTCGCGCAACAGTTGGCGAAGCTCGTCCATGCCCTGCGCCATGAACGCTTCGATGTCCGGCCACGCGCGGCGCCAGTCGCGCGCCGCCTGCGTCCACAACTTGCGGCTGTAAAGCGGTGCGTCGATGCGCTCGCTGACCTGTTCAATCACCTGCTGCGGGCTCGGCTCCGCGATCTCGGGTACCGCGATCGGCGGTGGTTCCGGCGTGCGGGGCGTCGAGGTCGCCGGGGCTTCGACCGGTGCGGCCACGGGCGGCGACACGGCGGCGGAAGCGGCGCAGGCAAACAGGCTCAGCAGGATGGCGATCCGGAAACGACCCAACACGAAACGCACGGGCAAGACACCTCGCAGGACGATGACCGGCAAAACCTAACCAACCCCGCCGTTCCGTTTCGTGAAGGCCGTGCGGCGCGATGTCGGCTCGTTGCCATCCGCCGATTCACGCCTGCTCGACGTCGCCGACGCGAGGCTGCGCGCATGGATCTCCTCGATTGCGCCATCGTCGGCGCGGGGCCCGCCGGTTTGACTGCTGCGGTTTACCTGCGCCGCTACCATCGCGACGTGCGCGTGTTCGACGGTGGCGAAAGCCGGGCGCGCTGGATTCCGCGCACCCACAACTGTCCCGGACACCCGCATGGCATCTCCGGCAGCGACCTGCTGCGTCGGCTGCGCGACCAGGCCGAAGAGCACGCGGTGCCGATCACGCGCACACGCATCCGCTGCGTCCGCCCGGCAGAGGATGGTTTCGCCATCGAGGACGGCGAACAGCAGTGGCATGCGCGCTGCGTGCTGCTGGCGACCGGCATCCACGATGTCGTTCCGGACATGGATCGGCTGGACGAAGCGATTGCCTGCACCGCCATCCGGCTCTGCGCGATCTGCGATGCCTACGAAGCGACCGACGGCAACATCGGCGTGCTGGCCCCGGTCGAGCGCGGACTGGATCACGCCATCTTCCTGCGCAGCTATTCGGCTTCGGTGACGTTGATTCCGTTGTCTGGCGCGGAAGAAGCAATCGCTGAAGACCAGGCAGAGCTGCGTCGGCGCGCGGAAGCGAGCGGCGTACGCATCTGCGGCCCGTGTTCGCAATTGCGTGCCACGCCCGGCGACGGCTGCACGGTCGTGCATCCCGATGGCAGCGAAAGCCGCTTCGACGCGGTGTATCCAGTCCTGGGCTCACTGCCCGAAAGCGGCCTGGCGTCGGATCTCGGCGCGCGCCTGAGCGACAAGGGCGAGTTGATCGTGGATGCCCGCAACGAGACATCGGTCTCCGGACTCTATGCCGCCGGCGATGTGGTCAGCGAACTCAATCAGATCGCGGTGGCGATGGGCCATGCCGCGATCGCCGCCACTGCGATCCATCGCCGGTTGCCCGCGAATCCGCGCTGAGCCCCGCGGCCAACCTGGCGATCATTGCTTCGCCGGCCGCGCGACATGCCATTTGCCCCACTGGTCCTGCACCCCCTCGCCCGAAGTGCGGCCCGGTCCCTGATCGCCGGCATACCGATACAGCGGCTGTCCCTGGTAACTGACCTGCATGCCGCCTTCACGACGCGGCACGTTCGAGATCGCATCACCGTCCACGCCCTGCCCGGCCTGCGCCTGCCCCGGCGTGGCGACCACCGGCGGCCACGCGCGTTCGCAATCGGCATTGCACCGGCTGCCGTCGCGATTGCCTTCGAGGTAGTAGACCGCCGCACCGGCGGCATCGACCAGATGGCCCGTAGCGCCCTCGCTGAGCGCGAGCACGGGACGCGTGGAAGCCGGTGCGGTCGCGGAATCCACTGCCCCCTCCTGCGCGGTGCCTTCCACGGGATCGGCTTGCGCAGGCGCCGGCGCTGTGCCGCCCGTGGCGGAAGCCGGATTGGCCGGCGGTGCGGCGGCCCCGTCATCCCCGTGGTCCGGCGGAGTCGCATCGTGTCCGCAAGCGGCGACGAGGATGGCGAGGATCGCCGGCATCCAGGCGTTCTTGTGCATCGCGAGCATCGGGAATCTCCATCGAGGGCGTCGATGCGACACGACGCAAAGTGCGTGCCAGCGATGCACGCGTGACGAATTCGTGGGCGATACGCGGCGGAGTGAGTCGTGCTGTTCCAGCGCGCCTGCACTTCGCGATGCGCTGAAGCACCGTCACGCAATTTGTGCACGCACCGGAAAAACGCTTGCTCCCACCACCTTCATGAACATCAAGACGACGTGCACATGGGCTCGCTTCGCGCATCACTAACAGCCGCTGGCCGATGCTGTCGAGGTTCGCCTTGATGAGGATGCTCATGGCAAATCCGAGCTTTGCCATTGTTGACGACGACACCGCGTTTGCGTCCATGACCGTGGACATCGCGCGTCGTCGCGGATTCACCGCCCATGCGTTCCAGCGTGTCGCCGACGCCACGCCATGGCTGGCGCAGAACGACCCGGAATTGACGCTGCTCGACATGCACCTGCCCGACGGCACCGGCTTCGACGTGCTGGACCGGATTCCCGCCCAGCATCACGGACAGGTCGTGTTCGTGAGCGGCAGCAGCAACATCGAGCATGCGCGTCGCGCCGTGGCCTCGCCCGCGTCCGCCTTCCTGCCGAAGCCGTTGCCGCCGACACGATTGGTCGGCCTGCTGGACGAAGTCAGCCAGAACTATCGACAGCGCGAAGCCGCCTGCCGCGAAGAAGGCGACGGCCTGCTCGGCGAGAGTCCGGCGATGGTGCAACTGAGGCATGACATCGCTCGCGCTGCGCCGTACGACGTCAGCGTGCTGCTGTACGGCGAAACCGGCAGCGGCAAGGAACTGGTCGCCCGTGCACTGCATGCGCAGAGCGGACGCAGCGGGCGGTTCGTCGCGGTCAATTGCGGCGCGCTGCCCGGCGAACTGCTCGCCAGCGAGCTGTTCGGCCACGAGCGCGGCAGCTTCACCGGCGCCAACATGCGGCATCTCGGGTTCTTCGAACAGGCGCAGGGCGGCACATTGTTCCTCGACGAAATCGGCGACATGCCGCCCGCGCTGCAGGTCTATCTGCTGCGCACGCTGGAAACCGGCGTCGTACAGCGTATCGGCGGCAGCGGCGAAGTCCCGGTGGATGTGCGCATCATCGCCGCGACGCATCGCTGCTCGGCGGACGGTTCAACGGATCTGCGCCCGGATCTGTATTACCGGCTAGCGCGCTATCCCATCGAAGTGCCGCCCTTGCGCGTGCGGTCCAGTGATATTCCGCTGCTTGCCCGCGCTTTCGTCGAGCGGCTCAACCAGCGTCATTGTCTCGGCAAGCGTTTGGAAGAACGTTGCCTGCCCGGGCTGATGGCGCACGCCTGGCCCGGCAACATCCGCGAACTGATGGGCGCCATCGAACTGGCCTACCTGCAATCACCCGATGAATGGGTGCGCCCGGCGCCGTTGCAACTCAGGCACGGGGCGGCCGCCGCAGCCTGTGACGAGATGGGCGTGAGGTTCGAAGTCGGGATGACCTTCCAGCAGATTGAATCGGATATGCTGCGCAAGACGCTTGCGTTCCATGGCGGCGACAAGACCGCAACCGCACGCAGCCTGGGCGTCAGCGTCCGCACCATCCACAACCATCTGGCACGGAATTCGCACGATGGGTGATTGGCAGCACGCATTGCGCAATCGCCTCAACGTCGCTATGTACGCCACGGCGGCGGTGCGCGATGCACTGGCACAAGGCAGGCAGGACGACGTCCTTCACGGCCTTGCGCGCATTGAAACGGCCATCGCCGAATGCGGCGGCTTGCTCGAACATCTGGATACGGCTCCCGCATCGGGCGCTGGCAGCGGGCGGCAGCCCGGCCAGCACGACACTGGCCGGGCGGGTTGAGCCGTCAGGAATTGTTTTTCGACGGCTGGCCGTCGCCGTTGTCCGTGTTGCGGTTCGCAGCCCGGTTTGCGCTGCGTGCTTCGCCACCCTTCGCGCCAATCGCCGCCATGTGCGCGCGATTGCGGCTGATGGCTTCACCGCCCTTGCGGCCCGCGGCGCGAGCTTCGTCCGAATCGAACTCGTGTGCATTGCCGCTGCGGTGCGCGGCGCGTCCTCCCAGGCTGGCGATCTCGCGCTGGCGCGCCGGATCCATCGAGGCGAATCCTCGACCTTCGCTGCGTTGGGAGTTCTGGTTCTGATTGGACATCATGGATTCCTTCTTTCGTTGAGTGGGGAGCGCGGACGTGCGGTGCTTGCACTGTTGGTTGTTCCGCAACCTTCGTGCCAACCGCAACGGCGGCTGCGCGCGGTTGCGAGCGGACACGACGGCAGTTCGTGCACACCCGTGCACAACTTTCTTCCTGCTCCACGCATGCTGTAGACCGTCACGGCGTGGTGGGCGCACCGACGTTCTGCTGGTCGGTGTTCTTCAGGCACTCGGCCAGCTCATCGCCGACCTTGCCTTCGCATTGCGTCGCCGTCGGCGGAACCTGCTCGAACGTGGAGGGAGAGGTGGTGTCGGGCGCCGTCGGTGTCGCCACGGCTGCGCCGTCCGCGGCGGCTTCATCGCGCGTCTCGCCCGTCTGCGCGCCCTGTGCGGCGCCGACGCTCGGACTGGCCCCCGGCGCATCGGGATGATCGCGCCTGTCGCAAGCGCACAAGGCCAGCAGAAGCATCAATGGAAGTGCAGTTTTCATCTCCGTCCTCCGTCGTTCCGATGTGCGGATGGATGCGCAATTTCCATGCCATCGGATCGCCAGACCGCTCGCGCACAAAGTGCGTGTGGACTGAAAAAGATGCCCTGATGGGGCACGCGTTCGCATCCGCGTGCGCACGCATATCGCATCGCCGTTGGCATGGCCTTTGCGTTGACGTTGGACTGCAGAAGGGTGGCCCGCCGTGGCCGCCAGCGCAGACAACGGAGAACCAGGATGGATGAGAAACACGTAGGCACCGAACTCAAGGCCGCGTTGAGCGATCTGCGGCAACTGGCAACGCAACTGGCGGGCGCCAGTCGCGAATGGTGGGACAACCGGAGGCAGGACATGAACCCGTACGACAAACAGCAGGATTCACGTCGCGAGGCGGCGCGCCGTCGCGAGCGCGACACAACGCGCGGCTACGGCGAAGGCTATGCAACGGCTGGCGTGCAAGGCCGTCCCCGCGAAGAGGATTGGGAAGACACCGGCAACTACGGCGGTGATGCGGAGCCATCGCGCTGGGGGCGCGGACGCGAGAGCGATGGAGACGTGCGCAGCCAGTACGGCGGCGGCGGACGCGATACCGGCGGCTGGTCGCAGCGTCACGGCGGCCGCGAACGCTCCGGATTCAGCGAATACGCCAGCGGTTCGCGCGAGTACGGCCGTGCCTTCGACGACAGCGACCTGGGTCGGGGAAGTCGCTATGGCGATCGCGAGAGCGGCTACTACGCCCGTGAAGGCGGCGACTACAGTCAGGGCTACGGCCGCGAGCGCGATCCCGGACGCATCTATGGACCGGAAGACTTCAGCCAACGCTATGAACAGGGCGATGTGTTCGGTGGCGGCGGCTACGGCGAAGAAGGACGCTCCGCCTCCAGCGATCGCACGCAGGGCGGATCATGGCGTGATCGCGGCGGCTCACGCGACTTCCACGGCGGCGGAAGCAGCGGGGGCGGCATGTCCGGACGTGGACAGGAGTATGGAAGCTCGGGACGCGGCCAGAATTTTGGAGGCTCCGGGCGCACGCAGGATTTCGGAAGCTCCAGTCGCGGACAGGACTTCGGAAGCTCTGGCCAGTACGGCAGTGGCACCAGCCATCGCGGACGCGGTCCCCGCGGCTACTCGCGATCGGATGAACGCATTGCCGAAGATCTGAACGAGCGGCTCACCGATGATCACCACATCGACGCTTCGGAACTGCAGGTGTCGGTGAGCGGCGGCGTGGTCACGCTGTCCGGCACGGTCGAGCAGCGCTGGATGAAGCATCGGGCCGAGGACCTCGCCGAAAGCTGCAGCGGCGTGAACGACGTGCGCAACGAAATCCGCGTGCAGTCTTCGGGCAAGTCGCAGGAGAGCGCCTCGCAGGGCTACGGCGCCTCCGAGCGCGCGGGCAGCCGTTCCTCGCGCGGCACCTCCTCCGCCTCCGGCACATCGACGTCCAGCCGCGGCTCCGCATCAGGCAGCAGTGCAGGCGGAAGTTCGAACACCACGACCGGCACCGGATCGACATCCACCGATCCGACGGGCACGGGAAGTTCAGGCAGCACGCATTGACGCAAGCCGTCTGTCCGTTCCATCGGCAGCACACCTCCGCCGGACGAAAGTCCGGCGGAGTCAATAAGGAGGTCCGTTTTCCATGAGGCGCAGACACGCTTGGCTCACCTGGGCTGCCGTCATCGCCGGTGCAATCTGGGTCACCCGCCGCCACCTCCAGGCGCAGGCCGCGCACGAAGTGCTGCCGGCTGATTTCGACGATGGATTCTTCGTGCAGGAGGCCGCCGCGCTCGGGCGTCGCGAACGTCGCTGGGCATCGCGCGTCCTGCGGGCATCCAGCGATGAATCACTGCGTGCACTCGCGCGCATGGCGCTCGCGCAGCACCAGTCGGCCGATGGCGTGTGGATGGGATTCGGCACGGAAAGCGACGCCACGGACTCCGATCAGCCATCCATCGCCTATCCCGCCGAGACGTCCGGCGACGACCACGAGATGGCGTTCGAACTGCAGGGCATCCTCGACGAAGCGTGGCCGCTGTTCGATCAGGCCTCGCAGCGCAGCGAGGACGCTGCACTGCGTGACCGCGCCTTGCGGATGCTGGACTGGCTGGAGGAAGCCGAGCAGACGCTCGCGCAGGTCATCGAAAATCTGCCCGCTGCCGGGGCACACGAGTTCAGGTCGGACGCGATACTTCCTTGATCACATCCACCGTCGCCTCGTCCTTGTTCGCACGTGCAATATCGGCCAGCGAGACGATGCCGCTGAGCCGCCCGAGCGAATCGACCACCGGGACGCGGCGGATGCGCTCCGATTCCATCAGGCGTACGCAATCGCCCAGTTCGTCCGTCTCGGCGACCGTGTGCACCGGCTGGCTCATCGCGTCACTGGCCCGTGCGTCGCGTACGTCGCGCCCGGAGGCGATCAAGCGCACCACGATGTCGCGATCGGTGATGACGCCCACGGGATGCCCGGCGCCATCGACCACCGGAATCTCGCCGCAGTCGTTGTCGATCATCAATTGCGCGACTGTCGCGACCGGAGTATCGCCGCTGCATGCCGCAGGACGCGCCGTCATTACTGAACTTATCTGTGCCATCGCTTTCTCCTCGCGTTGATTGGCTCTTGAACCGATTTCTCTTCACGGACTGATGGATCGCAGGGGGCTAGGTTCGAACTCCCATCGCTGAAGGAGTACTCCCATGGCTCGATGCGACGTTTGCGGCAACGACTACGACAAGGCCTTCACCCTCTCCCAGCAGGAACGCACGGGCACGTTCGATTCCTTCGAATGCGCCATCCATGCATTCGCCCCGCGCTGCGCGCATTGCCAGTGCGCCGTGATCGGCCATGGCGTGGAAAGCGACGGCACCATCTACTGCTGTGCCCATTGCGCCAAGCACGCCGGCGAAACCGGACTGCGCGATCGCGTGTGAGCCGACGGACGCTGGCGTCGACATCCGAAGCTGCGTCGCACCCGTCATCGTCCCTCGTCGCGTCCGCCGCTGCGGTCGAGTCCGCTTTGCTCCGCGCAGATCACGCAGTGGACGCATGGCATCGACGTCGGGGATGCCGCTGCGTTTACCGGCCACGTACCACCTCCTCGTTGCACGGCACGCTAGCGCTGTATGCGTTAGCGCCTTGCATGGAAGCGGTTGCGCAACTGCTGCAGCGCGGTGCGCAGATTTTTCCCATCACACGATTTCATGCGGTGCACGACCACAATGACAGCGATGCCAAGAAGCTCGCGACTGGCATGCAATCTGCTTCATCTGTCTGCACACGCCTGGAATCGTCATGACCAAAGCATTGCCCATGAAGCTGCCACAGGATTTCGCCTGGGTGGAAGCGCAACCCGACGATGACTGGATGGGAGCCCGCCTGGAACTGGACGGACATCCCGTGCTCGAAGTGCAACCCTGCCGCTCCGGCTGGCTCGTACGTGTCGTGCTCTGCGACCCGTTGAATCCACAGCCCAATGTGGCGGTCCGCTCGGTGGCCGCCGGAATGCGCTGGTCGGCGCGGTGGGCGCGCAATCGCGTTTCACGCTTGCGTGCCCTGGTGGCGGAGACGCATTGGCCGCCACCGGCGTTGCAGCCGGATCCGCGCTTCGCGGAACCGCTGGACGCTTGAGCCGCGCAAGGCACGTGTGCATGTGCATGTGCAAGCTACGCAACCCCGCAAGGTCCGGCTGATGGGCGTCCGGACGTTCTCCATTCCCTTGGCCAAGCCCGCCGACCACGTACCGTCGGGCTCGCTGTCGCAGTTGCGGCGCGACGCCGCCGATTGCACGGCATGCCCGTTGTGGAAGCCCGCGACGCAGACCGTGTTTGGCGAAGGTCCCGCCCGCGCACGCGCGATGCTCATCGGCGAACAACCAGGCAACCATGAAGATCGCACCGGGCATCCGTTCGTCGGCCCGGCCGGACAGTTGCTGCGTGCAGTGATCGCCGAAGCCGGCCTGGATGCGCGTGATCTTTACCTGACCAATACCGTCAAGCATTTCAAGTTCCGCTTGCGTGGAAAGGTCCGGCTGCACAACCGCGCGAACGCCGCCGAACAGAGCGCGTGTCGACCCTGGCTGGCGGCGGAGCTGGCACGCCTGCGTCCGCGCTGGGTGCTTGCGCTCGGTGCCATGGCGGCGCAGACCGTGTTCGGCAACGGCTTCCGCTTGACCCGCGAACGCGGCCAGTGGCGCGTGATCGGGCAGACGCATGCGATGGCCAGCTGGCACCCTTCCGCGATCCTCCGCATGCCGGGACCCGCTCGCGTGGAAGCACGCGCCGAACTGCTCGCGGACATGCGTGAACTGGCTTCGCGCCTTCATTCCGATTCCTGAGAGGACCCCGCCATGACCCGTGATACGACCGAACACCACGACAATCCCGACAGCGATCAGCAGAAGGCGCACACCGCCGACAAGACGCGCAATGAAAATGCCAAGTGGAAGGATCATGATCAGCCCGATGTTCCCCGCGGGACCGGCCGCCGTGATCCCGAGCGCGACTATCCGGATCCCAGCGGCAAGCGTGGGTGACGTCCGCGCAACGATGAACGGCGGCGTGCATCCGCGCCAATGTTCACGCGTTCATGGCGGAGGCGCGCAGAGACTGCGAATCCCATCGTCGGAGAACTTCCATGAGCCGTGATCGCAAGGACCCGCCGGCGCCAGACGAAAACCGCGAGTGCCACGAAACCCCGAAGGAACGCCGGGAACGCAAGGAACACGAAAGCGATAACCATGACGAGGCGCTGGAAGAAACGTTTCCGGCCAGTGACCCGGTTTCGCCATTCGTTCCGGCCAAGGCACCCGACTGACGCCCTTTGCGCCGCACCCGCTAGTACGGGCGATACCAGCGCCAGACGTCCTCGGGCAGATGTTCGGATAACGGCAATTCCATCGCACGTTGCGCATCGCAGGCGTCGCGCAGCGTGCGTTCGAGCCCGGCGCGCACTTCGCCGTCGCTGTCCTGGATGCCCTGCCACATCGCACAGGCCCAGTCGTGCAGCCGATCACTCTCGCGCGCAAGCGCGCTCCGTAGCCAGGTGCGTGCGGGCGCATGCAGCACATGCCCTTGCTGCCCCAGCCACTGCATGCGCGTGAGGATGTCGCCATACCCGCCGCGGAACCATTCCGTATGGCCTGCCGCGTGGCCCGGCACCAGCAATGGCGCCGGAGCGTTGAGCAGGCGCAGTTCCCGTTTGAGCGCGGTTTCCCACGCCTGCGCTTCGCGTCGATCGTCTGTTTCCACCAGCACGGCGCGGTCGAGATCGAAGAACTCGAAATAGCGCGGCGAGAAGTGGCGAATGCGCCCGAGCGGATCCGTCGAGATGCCCAGCTTCACCAGATCTTCGTAGGCACACGGGAACAGATAGAGGAACGCGGCCATGGCGAAGCAGGCCCGTGGTCAGCGCGGCGCGCGCTCCTCGCGCGCCTTGGCCGAACGATCGCCGCGCAGGGCGCTCACCACGATGCACACGCCCAGGCCGGCGCCCAGCAGGAACAGCAGCAGCGCCACGGTCGGATAGCCCCACAGCGTGCTGCGCGTTTCCACGCGCATCATCAAGGATGACGCCACGATGAGCGCCGCCGTTACCAGGCCAGCGGAGATGCGGTTGGCGATCTTCTGCAGGTTTTCCATCAGCCGGGATTCTTCCAGCCCGGCCACGCGCAATTGCAGCTTGTTTTCGGCGATCAGCGACAGCGCGTCGGACAGCTTGCGCGGGCCTTCGCGCAGCAGGGTCTGGATTTCGATCAACTCGCTGGCGAGGTTCGGCGAAGACAGCGATTGCCGCAGGCGCGCGCGCATGACGTGCTGCAGGTGGCGTTCCACGACCGCCTTGATGTCCAGGTCGGGCGACAGATAACGACTGACCGCGTCGAGATTGAGCAGCGTCTTGCCGAGCAGGCTCAGCTCGGGCGGCGTGCGCAAGCCATTGGTGGTGGCAATGCGCACCAGTTCCAGCACGACGCGCCCCGGCGAAGTGGTCTGCGAATGCGCGTGGTAATGGCTGACGAGCTGGCCCACCTCGCGGATGAAGCGCTCCTCGTCGTAATCCTCCAGCCGCGTGCCAATGGCAATGGCCTCATCGGCCACCTGTTCACCCCGCCCGTCCACCGCCGCGAACAGCAGCTTGAGCAGCGTGTCGCGGCGCTTGGGCGCAATGTTGGTGACCATGCCGAGATCGAAAATCGCCAGCCGGCCGTCACGGGTGACGCGCAGGTTGCCCGGATGCGGATCGGCGTGGATCTCGCCATGCACGAAAATCTGATCGAGGTAGCCACGCAGCAAGGCGTCGGCCAGCGCATCCATCGGCTCTTCCGTGCGGCGCACGCCCGGAATCTGATCCACGCGCACGCCTTCGACCAGTTCCATCGTCAACACCCGGCGACGCGTCAGATCCCAGACGGGCGCCGGCACCCACAGTTCTTCGAACGGCGCGAGATGATCGCGGAAGCGCGCAAGATTCTCGGCTTCCGCCTGATAGTCGAGTTCGTTCAACAGCGTGCGGCCGAATTCCTCCAGCCAGTCGGCAAAACGCACACGGCGGCCCATGTCGGTGAAGCGGTCGGCCTGCTTCGCAAACCCGCGCAACAGTTCCAGATCCGCAAGCAATTGCTGGGCGATGCCCGGCTTCTGCACCTTCACCGCCACCGCCGTGCCATCTCGCAGTCGTGCCCGGTGCACTTGCGCCAGCGATGCCGAACCCAGCGGTGTTTCCTCGAATTCGGTGAACGCCTGGTTCAGCCGCACGCCGAGTTCGCTCTCGACCACTTCGCGAATGGCATCGAAGGGCACGGGCTCGACGTCCTCCTGCATCCGCTCGAATGAACTGGCGAACGCGGGCGGCACAATGTCCGGCCGTGTCGAGAGCATCTGACCGATTTTGACGAACGCCGGTCCCAGCGCTTCCAGATCCTGCGCCAGTTCCTGCGGCGTGCCTTCCTCGACAGCGAGCGTGTTTTCCTCGGGCAGCGTGTCCATGCCGGAAAACAGGCCTGAATTGCGGTAGCGGAACAGGAAGCCGAGGATCTGTCCGCGCCGCTGGCTGGTGCTTTGATTCGTGTCCGTTTGCATCGCGCTGCCACCCATGGCGATTTCCGTGATCGGGACTTCATTCTTGCGGCGGCTTGATCAGCAACAGGTGAAAGCGCCCTGCCCCGTACCCATCGGGTGCACATCATTCATGGGTGCGACGGCATCAGCCGTGGCGCCGGGCCGCAACCTCGACCCGATCCGTCGAGCCACAAACCCGGCGCACGTCCCGAGCCGCTACGTCAACCCTGGCCAATCCCCATGCCCGCTGGAGTCGTACCACTGCTGCGCGCGGCGCAGCGCCTCGGGCTTGCTCAACGATGTCTTCGCATAGAAGTACCAGCGCGAATCGGTGCCTGCATGCGATTGCTCATGCACCAGCCGGAAATCATTCTCCAGCGCATCACGCGCATCGCCTTCGACGAACTGCACGCGATCCGGCTCGATCAACAGCGAATAGAGACCGCTCATGAAGAATACCTCCGCGCGCGTTATCGCACAGGAGTTGCGAAGGTTATGTGGGCGTGTCATTGCCCTGATTGCGGTTCCAGCCTCTGGACTGATGCACGCGTCGCACATGCGAGGAATGTGATGCCAAACCGACTCCATCGGTAACTACGATAGACAAAGCAGTCATGAAGGATTGCTTCAACCAAGGAGAAATTTTTGAAATCCATTCTTGTGTCCGGCGTGTTTTTTCTGGGCTCAGCGCTGATGTCGGCTTCGGTTCCCGCGATTGGCTCCAACCCGGGTCCCAGATGCGACGACCCCTTTTTCGCCACATGGAATGCAACTTCCAGCAAAGTCCCCGTCAACCTGATCGGCGAACTGAATGCCTCCCCCTACTGGGTTCCCCAAGGATTGGCCTACCACGCAGGAAGCGATGTGGACCGGCCAGCCTTTCGTAGACATCCGGTTGCCATAATTCATGGCAATGACCGAGGTGTTTATGGGCAACAGCAAGCAGTACACGGATGAGTTCCGTGCCGAAGCGGTGAAGCAGGTGATCGA
>JAEZYE010000030.1 GCA_023419315.1 Pseudomonadota bacterium | reverse complement strand
CGTACGCAGCGAGGAAGCGGCCACGATGGCTTCGGAGACGCGGGCCTTCTTGGTGTAGTCGCTGTAAGCCGGCAGCGCGATGGCGGCCAGGATGGCGATGATGGCGACCACGATCATCAGTTCGATGAGCGTGAAACCCTGCATGTTCTTCTTCATAACTTCCCCTTTCAGGATTTGGCTTGGATGGTTAAGGACACACCAGCCCCCGTGTCCCTGGAGGAGACCGTGGGCGCCGTGCAACACGACGCACGTGCCTTGGGACGGTTGCAGAATGCGTGCCAACTGTCAGCGCCACTTTCCTGTTTCCTGTAGCAGGTCGCAGAAAAGACCCCGGACACCGAAGTTGTGGCGAACTATGGCACCAAACCTCACGAATGAATATCGGGAAAGCGGCCACCAATGCGGCCATTCATCACAATCTGGCGAATTCCCGGCGGCCGTGAATACGCGGTGCAACGGACGCATTCGCTACAACTGACGCTATGCGTCAACAGGTGACGCATAGCGTCATGTTTCCGTCGCGACCATAACGATGGGCGTCGGAAACCCGGCGGCGATCGCCGTGTAGCGGTCGAGTCCGGCCGGACGGTGCACGACCGCCGCGCGCGTGGCCGGGCGCGGAGCGCCTCGCCGGACGGTGCGTCCAGACCTCTAGAATGGGCCGGATTTCTCGATGGCGAGTGCCCATGCTGCGCGAAGTGCTGATGATCCTGTTCGTCACCTGCTCGACGCTGGGCAGCCAGTTGCTGATCAAGCACGCGGTGTCGCAGATCGCACTGCGGCAGCCGGCGCTGGCCGGTTGGCACTGGCTCTGGGCCGCGCTGACCTCGCCCACGGTGATTTTGGCCGTGCTGGTGCAGGGCATCGGCTTCATCGTGTGGGTGGTGGTGGTGAGCCGGGTCAAGCTGGGGGTGGCTTTCGCGCTCTCCGGCGCGTTCTTCTATGTGCTGATGGCGGTCGTCACCTGGCTGCTGTACGGCGAGCGGCTGACGTTGTGGCAGTGGTGCGGCATCGCGCTGATCTCGTGCGGCGTATTGATGGTTTCGATGCTGGGACAGGCCGGGGCATGAGCGCGGGTGCTGTTCGCCACGCGTTCGCGGTGCCGGCCTATGGACGCTCGCCGCATCTGCCGGATTGCCTCGCTTCCCTGCAAGCGCAACGCGTGCGTTCGGCCGTGTTCGTCTGCACCTCCACGCCGTACGAGGGCTTGCAGGAACTGGTCGAATCCTTCGGTGCGCGCCTCATCGTGCATGGCCCGAACCGCGGCATCGGCCACGACTGGAACGAAGCGCTGAAGCATGTCGAGGCCGACTGGGTGACGCTGGCGCATCAGGACGATGTCTATCTGCCGCACTTCGCCGCCGACACGGTGGCGGCCATCGCGCGCCATCCTGACGCGAAGCTGGTGTTGACCGGATACGGCGAATTGCTGGGCGAGCAGGCGCGCACCTGGACGCCGATGCTGGCGATCAAGCGTGTGCTGCTGGAACTGGGTTTCCTGGGGCGCGAAGCGGTTTCCGGTGCATCCGCGAAGCGCCGGCCCTTGCGCTTCGGATGCCCGATTCCCTGTCCGTCCGTGACCTTGCGTCGTCCGCCGGACGGAGCGCTCTTCCGCGAAGACATGAAGCTCAATCTGGACTGGGAGGCCTGGTTGCGCCTTGCATCCGGGCCCGGCGCTTTCGTCTATCTGCGACGGACCGGCATGCTCCACCGCATCCATGCGGCAAGCGAAACCAGTGAAGGCGTCCGTGGCGGCGCACGTGCGAGCGAGGACCGCATGATGTTCGAAGCGCTGTGGCCGAAGCCGATTGCCGCCCTGCTGGCACGGGTTTACGCTGCCTCCTACGAAGCCGGACAGTGAGCATGAGCCGACCGCAGGCCACCCCGACCCGCACGCTCGACCTCGGCCTGGAGGCCGGGGCGTTGTCCGTAGCCGCAGGCGCGTCCGAGCCCGCGCACGCGGATGCACGCATCGCGGTGGTGCTGCCTTGCTATCGCGTGCGCGAGCATATTCTCGACGTGCTGGCGGGCATTCCTGCGCAGGTGGAGCGCATCTTCGTCATCGACGATCACTGCCCGGATCACAGTGGTGCGTTCGTCAGCGAACACTGCCGCGATCCGCGCGTCAGCGTGCACCGCAACGAACGCAACCTCGGTGTCGGCGGCGCGGTGATGGCCGGCTACGTGCTGGCCACCGATGCGGGCATGGATGTCGTGGTGAAGATGGACGGCGATGGCCAGATGGATCCGGGGGCCTTGCCGGTGTTGATTGCGCCGATCGTGCGCGGCGAGGCCGATTACACCAAGGGCAACCGGTTCTACGATCTGGCGCAGATCGGGCGCATGCCGCGTGCGCGGATCCTCGGCAACGCGGCGCTGTCGTTCCTCACCAAGATTTCCTCCGGCTACTGGGACATCTTCGACCCGACCAACGGCTACACCGCCATCCACGCCAAGGTGATCGGCAAGCTGCCGCTGCGGAAAATCAGCAAGCGCTATTTCTTCGAGACGGACATGCTGTTCCGGCTCAACATCACACGCGCGGTCGTGGTCGATGTGCCGATGGATGCCAAGTACGGCGCGGAGACCAGCAACCTGCGCATCTCGAAGGTGCTGTTCGATTTCTCGACGAAGCACGTGCGCAACACGCTCAAGCGGATTTTCTACAGCTACTTCCTGCGCGACCTGTCGCTGGCGTCCATCGAACTGGCGCTGGGCTCGCTGTTCCTGGCGTCCGGTGTCCTGATGGGCGTGGCGTTCTGGGTGGAGTCGGCACGCACCGGCATCACCGCTTCGGCGGGCAGCGTCATGCTGGTGGCCTTGCAGGTGATCGTCGGCATCCAGTTGATCCTCGGGTTCCTTGCATACGACATTGCCTCGGTGCCACGCCGTGCGATTCATCGCTTGCT
>JAEZYE010000016.1 GCA_023419315.1 Pseudomonadota bacterium | reverse complement strand
CACCTCCGGTTTCTTGTCCGGCGGTGGCGGGGACGCGGGGTCCGGGAACGGCAGGGAATTCTGTTCAGGCATCGGGGGCATTATGGCCCAGGCAATCGAAGCGGATCGCGGCAGCGGCGGGACGGCGCCCGTGGCAGGCCGCCATCGGATGTGACGCGGCAATCAGGGCGGCGGAGCGACGGGGGGCGTCCCCGCGTCCGGCTTTTCCTCAGACGGTGCGGCGGCGGAGGCTTCGGCGCGCAGGCGGTCGGCTTCGCGCAGGTAGTCGCTGAGATACCACTCGCCGCCACGCCGTTGGAGGCTGACCTGGCTGTCGATTTCGGTGTCGCCCAGCGGGTAGTGGATGCGCACGATGGCGCGGTCGCCCTGTTGTTCCACCAGTCCGGTGCGCAGATCGGCGAGCGTGGTGTCCAGCGGCAGCCCGTAGCGCGTGAACGTGGCCCTGGCTTCGGCGTAGAAAGGCGACAGCCGGCGCAGGCTTTCCTCCATGCCGGCCTCGCGCAGTTGCTCGGGGCGGGTGAATCCGGTCTTGCGCGCGGCGGCCGCCAGCTTCTGGATCGTGTTGCGGGCCAGCGCGGGATCCGACAGCGGCGCCTGCTGCGCCCACGCACTGAGCGCACCGAGCACCTGCGTGTAATGCTGGCGTTGCGTGGCGTTGTAGCGCGGCTCGTTCTTGACGTATTCCACGCCGAACAGGCCGAGCGAGCGCGCGGCTTCCCGCAGATCCCGATCCTGGCGGGCGAACTGGCGATCAAACTCCCTTCGCAGGCGCTGCTCCGAGCCCGGCGCGGACAGCGTCGCCAGCATGGGCACGAGTTGCTTCTCCAGCGGCAGTTCGCTCAACGGCCAGCGGCTGCGGTCCTCGCGCCAGGCCTGTTCGAACACCGCCCAGTCTTCCTTCGGCACCGCGCTGCGCGCAAAGCCGGCAAGATCGTCGCGTTGCAGATGACCGACCAGCTGGCGCACGGCGGCGGCCGGTTCCGACTGCGCACCGGCCAGTTCTTCCGGCGCGCGATTGCAGGCCGACAGCAGGACGCCCAGCGCCGTCAGCGCCAGGATCAGCCAGCGTGGAATGCGGACTGCGGACATGGAAAGCCCCCCGGTTCGGCCCGCATCTTGGCGGCAGTCCGGCGTCCCCAGCAATAGAGCCCGCGGGCCGGGCATAAAAAAGGAGGCCGTGCCTGTGGCCGCGGACCTCCCGAAACCGGCCGGAGCCGGAGGACATTGTGTTGTGGCACATGACCGGCCGAGGCCGGTTGGCGGCTAGCCTATCGCCGTCATAGAGCTAAAGCAATACCTGAATTATTCAAGTACAACTATTTGAATTCATTGACCAAAGGCTGACCGAATCTCGTTCTGGATGGCCTCGGCGGCGGCGCGGGGGTCCGCAGCCTGGCGGATCGGCCGCCCCACCACGATGGCGTCGGCGCCGCGCTGGAAGGCTTCGGCCACCCCAACGGTGCGCTTCTGATCGTCGCCGACCGGACCGCCCGGACGGATACCGGGGCACACGATGTCGAAGCCGGCGCCGGCTGCCGCGCGGATCAACCCGGCTTCCTGACCCGATGCGATGACGCCGTCGATGCCGGCCGCCTGCGCCGCCTTCGCACGTTGAAGGACGATGTCTGCCGGTTCGCCGTCGATGCCCATGGAACGCAGATCGTTCGCATCCATAGAAGTGAGCACGGTGACCGCCAGCAGGCGCATGTCACCGCTGCGGGCGGCGGCCGCGGCTTCCATCATCCCGGCGTGCCAGCCGTGAACGGTGCAGTAGGTCACGGGCCAGCGCGACAGGCCGCGGATGACGCCGGCCACCGTGGCGGGGATGTCGAAGAACTTCAGATCCACGAACACGCGCTTGTCGCGGCGGGCAAGTTCGTCCAGCACGCGGAAGTAGTCGCCGGAGGCCAACAGCTCCATGCCGATCTTGTAGAACGCGACCGCATCGCCCAGCCGATCCACCCAAGCCAGCGCGTCCGCACCGGTGGATTCATCCAGCGCGACGATCAGGCGCTCGCGCGCGCCCAGCGCGAACGGCGTGCTCATCGGGCCAGATCCAGCGCCGCCTGCTTGGCGTCGTGGCGTGCCCCCGGAGCCTGCGACCACTCGTTGTTGAACAGCGCCGGCTCCCACGAACCGTAGGTCGGGTTCGGCAGCATCCACCAGCGTTCGCCGAACCAGTCTTCGTATTCGTCATAGAGCTTGTTGCGGCCGTCCGGCGTATTGACCTCGACCTGGACGAAATCGCCGAGCTGGTCGCCGAACTGCATCAGCACACGGTACTTCTGTCCGGCCAAGCGACGGCGGCAGTTCTTTTCCGAGCCGTTCTGCTCGCAGCCTTCAACCACGGTGCCCAGCCCGAGGAACACGCTGTCGTCCGCCACCGGCAGGCCGGCTTCGCGCAGGTTCGCCAACGTGGCTTCCTTGAGGTGGACGGCGCGGTTGGAGATGTACAGCAAGGTCACGCCCTTGGCGGTGGCGGCCTTGGCGAAATCGACTACGCCCGGTACGGGCTTGGCCTTCTTTTCGGCGACCCACTGGTCCCAGCTGACTTCGTCGTATTCCTTGCCGTCGTGGACCAGGCGCGCCTGGTAGGGCGAGTTGTCCAGCACGGTTTCGTCCACATCCAGCACGACGGCCGGCTTCAGGCCGGTGGCCGCGTTGCCGCGTTCGCCCGGCACCAGCGCATCCCAGTGGCGTTCCTTGAGCGCTGCATCGAGGCGATCCGCGGCGGCCCGATAGGTCTGCTCGGAGACCGCGCGGTACTCCACCGAGGTCTGCACCCAGGCGACCGCGTTGAGGTTGTCGTGCGCGCCGGCTTGCGCGGCCTGCGTTTCTTCGGCGGCGGCGGGCGGGGCGGGAGCCGCGGCAGGCGCAGCGTCTTCGGTGCGCTTGCATGCGCCCAGGGTGATCAGGGAGGCGAGCACGCCGGCCGCGAGCAGGGAGCGGGGCATCGGAGTTCCAGACGGAAAGAGGAACGCGATTTTAGCCGACCGGCATGACCGTTCCGCGCGCGCCCGGTCGGGCGGCGTCCCGTATCCTTGCGCGCATGAACGACACCCACGAATCCAACGCCGAATCCACCGGCGCCACGCCCATCCAGCTCGACGCCACCGAAGCCCGCCTGCTCGGCTGCCTGATCGAGAAGGAAGCCACGACGCCGGACATCTATCCGCTGACCGTCAACGCCGCGCATTCGGCCGCCAACCAGAAAACCGCGCGCGAGCCGGTGATGAACCTGGATCCGGGTGAAGTCCAGCGCGGCCTGCGTGCGCTGGAACAGAAGGGCCTCGCCAAGCAGGTGTTTTCTTCGCGCGCCGAGCGCTACGAACACCGCACTGCCGCCTTCTTCAACGTGCCGCGCCAGCAGGCGGTGCTGATCGGCCTGCTGCTGTTGCGCGGACCGCAGACGGTGCACGAACTGCTCGCGCGCAGCGAGCGGCTGCACCGTTTCGCCGATGCGGAAGATGCGCGCCACCAGCTCGAACGGCTGATCCAGCGGCAACTCGTCGTCCAGATCGCACGCGGTCCGGGCCAGCGCGAAGATCGCTACGCACACCTTTTGAGCGGACCCGTGGATGCGAGCGTGCCGTACATGCGCGGCGACGAGGACATCGGCGGCGGACGTGGCGGTGCATTGGAAGCGCGCGTGCAGGCGCTGGAGTCGGAAGTGGCCGAGCTGCGCGCGCAACTGGCGCAGTTGCAGTCCGCGCTGGGCGGCTGATCGGGGACGGCGCTAATCCGGTCGGCGGCTGCTGCGCAACAGCAGCAGGCTGCCGATCGCCGCTCCCACCAGCGCCGCGATCAGGCCCAGCGCCAGCGCGACGCCGAAGTCGTGGGCGAAGGCTGCCTGCGGATCCGCTGGCATCGCAATCGCCCAGCGAATCGCCACCGCGGCCGGCACCGACAGCGCGAGCGTCATCCAGATGCGCAGGAAGCGCCCGGTGCCGAACGCGCGCAGCAACATCGCGACCACACCGACCGCGACCAGGCCGGGATTCAGCAGCGCACGCGGCAGTTCCGCATCCGCCAGCACCGGCAACTGCCAATACCTGAAGCCCACGCCGAGCAGTGCGATGGCAAAGCCAATGGGCAACCAGGCGGGACTGGAACGGGTCATCGGACGGGCTTCCTCGGGACGCGCGCAGCGTACAAACGCGGCGCGTCCCCGTCCAGTTGCGACGTGCGAAAGCGGCTGCGTGATTCAGCCGTCGAGCAGCGCCTGGATGGCGGCCAGTCCCGCACTGGCGCGTTCCTTCTTGCGCTCGGCATCCGCCACGGGATCCGCGCCGTCGCGCTGCAATTCGGACGCCGGCAGTTCGTCGAGGAAGCGGCTCGGCATCAAGCGCACCTTTTCACGGAAGCGGCGCGTCTCGCGGCTGTAGCTCAGCCACAACGCCTGCTTGGCGCGGGTGATGCCGACATAGAGAAGGCGCCGCTCTTCGGCGAGATTGCCTTCCTCCACGCTGATCTCGTGCGGCAGCGTGCCGTCCTCGCAGCCGACGATGAAGACGTAGCGGAACTCCAGTCCCTTGGCCGCGTGCAGGCTCATCAGGCGGACCTGGTTGCCGCCGTCATCCTTGTCGTTGCGCGACAGCAGTGCGAGCTGCGCGGCCAGGTCACCGACATTGCCGCCGCGCGGACCGCCGTCGAACCACTCGGCCAACTCATCGAGGTTGGCGCGTCGCCGCTGGAACGAAGCCTCGTCCTTGCATTGCGAACGCAATTCGGCGAGCAGGCCCGAACGTTCATTCAAGCGCAGCAGCAAATCCTTCGCGGACAGCGTTTTCGCGTGATCACGCAGATCGCGCACGATGTCGTTGAACGCACTCAGCCCGTTGGCCGCGCGTGCCGGCAACGCTTTCATCACCGACATCGATTCGGCTGCGCGCGACATCGGCACGTTGGCCTGCTGCGCCAGTTCGGCCAGCTTGGCCAGCGAGGTGGTGCCCACTTCGCGCTTGGGTGACTGCACCGCGCGCAGGAATGCGGTGTCGTCGTCGGGATTGGCGACCAAGCGCAGCCACGACAGCGCGTCCTTCACTTCCTGCCGTTCGAGGAACGCGGTGCCGCCGGTCAGGTGATACGGAACGCGCAACAGCTGCAGCGCCTTCTCCAGTGCGCGGGATTGGTGGTTGCCGCGGAACAGGATGCAGAAGTCGCTCCACGGCACTTCCTTGGCCGTGTGCAGGAACGCGATCTCCGCAGCGACCTTTTCCGCCTCGTGCTCGTTGTCGCGGCATTCCCAGACGCGGATGCGCTCGCCGTCGGGTTGATCGCTCCACAGCTTCTTCAGGTGTTCGTGCGGGTTGTTGGCGATCAGCGTGTTGGCCGCGCGCAGCACGCGATTGCTGCAGCGGTAGTTCTGCTCGAGCTTGATGATCTCCAGCTTCGGATAATCCTTCGCCATCTGCAGCAGGTTGTCCGGATTGGCGCCGCGCCAGGCATAGATGCTCTGATCGTCGTCGCCCACGCAGGTGAAGTCGCCGCGCGATCCAGCCAGCACTTTCAGCAGGCGGTACTGCGCATCGTTGGTGTCCTGGCATTCGTCCACCAGCAGATAGCCAATGCGTTCACGCCAGGCTTTGGCGAGTTCGTCGCTGCCTTCCAGGATCTGCACGGGCAGGCGGATCAGGTCGTCGAAATCCACCGCGTTGAATGTCGCCAGCCGCGCCTGGTAACGCGCATACAGCGCAGCGGCCTCCTGCTCGCGCGCGGTGCGCGCCGCCGCCATCGCTTCTTCCGGCGACAGCCCGGCGTTCTTGGCGCGCGAAATCAGACCCTTCATCGCTTCGATGGCGTCGGGCTTCGCGCCCGTCATCAGATCCTTGACCTGTGCGGCGCTGTCGTCGGCGTCGAAGATCGAGAAGCCGCGCTTGAGGCCGGCGGCCGCGTGTTCGATCTGCAGGAACTTCAGGCCCAGCGCGTGGAACGTGCAGATCGTCAGCCCTTCGGCGATGTCGCCCTTCAGGCGCTTGCCGAGGCGCTCGCGCATTTCCTTGGCGGCCTTATTGGTGAACGTGATCGCCGCGATGCGCTTGGCCGGCATGCGGCCGGAGGTGATGAGGTGCGCGATCTTCTCGACGATGACGCGCGTCTTGCCGCTGCCGGCGCCAGCCAGCACCAGCAGGGGGCCCTGCGTGTGAAGGACCGCGGCGCGTTGAGGAGGGTTGAGGAAATCCATGCGGGCGTCGTTTCCGGGCCGGCCATTCTACAGGCGCCGATGCCGGCCGGACGGGCTCGCTGCACGCCCCGTCGCGATTAAAATCGGCGCATGGCCAAACTCTATTTCTACTATTCGGCGATGAATGCCGGAAAGACCACGACGCTGCTGCAATCGGCGTACAACTACCGCGAGCGCGGCATGCGCGTGGCCATCCTCACGCCGCAACTGGACCATCGCGCCGGGACCGGCGTGGTGGCTTCGCGGATCGGCCTGAAGGCCGATGCGATCGTCTTCACGCGGGACACGGATCTGGAAGCACTGATCCGCGACGACATCCGCGATCACGGTGGACTCGGTTGCGTACTGGTGGACGAAGCGCAGTTCCTCACGCGCGCGCAGGTGTGGCAGCTCAGCGAGGTAGTCGACGAGTTGCGCATCCCGGTGCTGTGCTACGGCTTGCGCACGGATTTCCGCGGCGAGCTGTTCGAGGGCAGCCAGTACCTGCTGGCGTGGGCCGACGAACTTTCGGAAATCAAGACGATCTGCCACACCGGCAAGAAGGCGACGATGACCGTGCGCGTGGATGACGAAGGTCGCGCGGTGCAGGACGGTCCGCAGGTGGAAATCGGCGGCAACGAGCGCTACGTGTCGGTCAGCCGCGCGGAGTTCAAGAAGATTGCACGCGGCGAAGGCCGCATCGAACCGCTGCAGACGCCGCTGCCGCTGGAGTGATTGACGGCTGCGTGCCGGATCAATCGCACTGCGCGCGCAGGCGCTGTGCTTCGCGCGGGATCACGCCGCCATCCGGTTGCAGGCGGCGCAGCTCCAGAATCAACGCTTCGAGTTCACGCCGCCCACGTTCGCGCTGATTGTTGCGGCAACGCAGTTCCGCTGCGTAAGCACGCGCGTTCCAGCGCAGCTTGGGGATTTCACTGCCTTCGCCCTGGCGCGTAGCCAACGAATCGAGATGGCGCAATGCGCCTTCAACCTGGCCCGTTCGCCCACGCTGCCGTGCGAGCGACAGTTCGGCGAACAGCGCGCGCGGGTGTTCGGCGCCATAGCCGATGCGGGTCAGGATTTCCGCGCGTTCCAGATGGCGCGTGGCTTCCTGCATGTCGCCCTTGGCCGCGAACACTTCGCCAATCAGGCGATCGGTGTCGCCCACGAGTGCATGGCTGGCGCCGAACAGTTCAGCGCGCAGGCGGCGGGCTTCATGCAGCGCGACCAGCGCCTCGTCCTCGCGTCCGGCGCTGTGCAGCATCATCCCGTAGTTGTACAGGCCGCCCGGCAATTGCTGCCGGTTGTCCGGGAAGCGCCAGATCTGCACTGCCTGGCTGATGTCGTGCAGCGCTTTCGGCATGTCGCCGAGTTCCCAGGCGATGACCGCCTGCGAGTTCCAGCTTGAACCGGTTTCGCGGTGACGCGCGCCCAGCAGTGCGACCGTCAGTTCGTGCAGCGGCTGCATCTGCCCGGCGGCTTCGCGGAAATGCCCCAGATCCACCTGTACGGCCGCAATCTGCCGGCGCACCGCCAGCGTGGCCGGATGCTGCGGACCGTGGATGTCATTGGCCAGATCCAGCGCCAGCCCGTAATGGAACAGCGCGGTCTGCGAATCGCCGCGCGTGCGGTAGAGGCTGGCCATCGTGCGTTCGACGTCGATCGTCAGCGGATGCCGCTCGCCCCCGTACTGGTGCAAGTGCACGAGTGCGGCGTTGAGCCCGCGGATGGCGCCGTCGAAATTGCCGAGGTCGCTTTCCAGGCCGGACAGATCCACCAGTGTTTCCGCCACGCCGACCTGATCGCGCAGGCTGCGCCGGATCAGTTGCGAACGCTGGAACATCTGCCGCGCCGCCTGGCGATCGGCGACTGCGCGCCGGCAGCGTCCATCCTGGGAGAGGAATTCGGCGGCCTGCTTCGGCAACTGCAGTTGCAGCCGGTTGACCTGCGATTCCAGCGGAATCATCGCGTCGATGCAGTCGCGCGGGCGGCCGAGCAGGGCGAGCACGCGGCCCCGCTGCGTCGCGCTTTCCAGTTGCAGCCCCGGCGAAGGCGAACCGACGGTGGCGAGCAGGCGTTCCTGCCGCTGCAGCAGTGCGAGCGCTTCCCGGTAGTCGCCGAGTCCGATGCGCAGCCGCGCGATCACGCCCAGCAGTTCGGCGTGCGCCAGCGGTTGCCGCGCCAGTTCGCGCTCGCCACGCCGCTCACCGGCGACGAGCAGTTCGCGCGCGTCAAACGTATTGCCTTGCTGCGCGCTGCCGGCGTTGTCGAACAGGCCGATGACGAAGTTCTGCATCGCCTGCGCGCGTTCGGCTTCGCGCACCGCTTGCCGGCTCTGCCACAGGCTGGCGCCGAGCGCGGCGACCAGGATCAGCGTGACCGCGCCGCTGAGCGTCAATGCCCAGCGATGGCGGGAGATGTACTTGCGCGCGCGATAGCCCAGGCTCTGCGCGCGTGCCTGCACCGGCCGGCCTTCGATGTGCCGCTGCAGATCGCGCGAGAGGGCCTCCACCGAGGGATAGCGTTGTTCGGGTGCTTTCTGCAGCGCCTTGAGCACGATGTTGTCGAGATCGCCGGCCAGCCGGCGGCCCACGCGCCGCACGTTCGGGCATTCGTTGCGTGCGCCGCCGGTGGTGCGTTGCGCGGCCACGGAAGGCTTCAGCGGTTCGACTGCGAGAATCGCGCGTTCCCATTCCGCGTCGCTCTGCCGGCGCAGACGATACGGCTTGGTGCCGGTGAGCAGTTCGTACAGCACCACGCCCAGCGAATACACGTCGGTCATGGTGGTGACCGGCTCACCGCGGATCTGTTCGGGCGCGGCGTAGTGCAGGGTGAAGGCGCGTACTTCGGTGCGCGGATGCACCGGCACCGGCTCGCTTTCATCCAGCAGCTTGGCGATACCGAAGTCGAGCAGCCGCACCTCGCGGTTCGGCGTCACCAGGATGTTGGACGGTTTCAGATCGCGGTGGACGATGAGGTTCGCGTGCGCATGGCTGACCGCTTCGCAGACCTGCCGGAACAACGCCAGGATTTCGTCCACCGACAACGCATTCGCCCAGCAGTATTCGGTGATGGGCGTGCCTTCGACATACTCCAGCGCCAGATAGGGCTGGTTCGCCTGTCCGACGCCGGCATCGAGCAGGCGCGCGATGTTGGGATGTTCCAGACGCGCGAGGATTTCGCGCTCGCGGGTGAAGCGCAGGCGCAGGTTGGGATCGGCCAGGCCGGGCCGCAGCAGCTTGAGCGCGACGCGGCGCTGGTACAGGCCATCGGCGCGCGAAGCCAGCCAGACCAGGCCCATGCCGCCCTCGCCGAGCAGTTCTTCCAGCTTGTACGGGCCGATCAGCGTGCCGGGCTGCAGGCCGATGTGCGGCTTGTCCAGCAGCGGCGCTTCCATGAAGCCGGCTTCGTCTTCCTCGAGCGCCAGCAGTGCTTCGAGCTCCTTCGCCGTATCGGGATCCTGCGCGCGCAGGCTGTCCAGCCGATGCGCGCGCGCTTCCGGTTCCAGTTCCAGCAGGACGTCAAGCAGCGGCGAAAGCCGTTTCCAGCGTTCGACGTCCATGGAGGCCGGGGATCAGACGTCCTGCATCGACGACAGCAGGAACAGGCGCGCCTTCTGCCAGTCGCGACGGATGCTGCGCTCGGAACGCTGCAGCAGCTCGGCGATTTCCAGTTCCGAAAGGCCCGCGAAGTAGCGCAGTTCGACCACCTTGGCCAGGCGTTCGTCGGCGGCGGCAAGCTGATCCAGCGCGGTGTTCAGCGACAGCAGATCCTCGTCGAGCTTGAGGTTGCCTTCGACTTCTTCCGGGATGTCGGCGACGCGTTTCAGATCGCCACCGCGCTTGCGCGCCAGTCGGCTGCGGGCGTAGTCGACCACCACGCTGCGCATCGACGATGCCGCGTAGGCGAAGAAATGCGCACGATCCTCGAACTTCGCCGTGCCGGTCGAACCGATCAGTTTCAGGTACGACTCGTGCACCAGCGCGGTCGCGTCCAGCGTGTAACCGTGCTGGCCGGAAAGCTGGCGGCGCGCCATGGTGTGCAGTTCCTGGTAAAGCGTGGCGAGCACGCGATCCAGCGCGGCGCGGTCGCCATTGCGCGCGGAGTCGAGCCAGATGGTGATGTCCGAGCTGTCGGCCATTCGATTTCCCCACCGAAACAAGCGGCGAATATAGCCGCAAAACTGAGTTCAGGCATGCGGGGAAAGGTCGGGGTCACTTCTGGCAGTGGCCGCACCAGACGGTCGCGCGCTGGCCGATGCTGGCCTGCTTCATCGGCTGCCCGCAGCGGGGGCAGGGCTCGCCGCCGCGACCGTAGGCCGACAGCTCCTGCTCGAAATAGCCGGGCGCGCCGTCGGGGCTGATGAAGTCGCGCAGGGTCGTGCCGCCCCGCGTGATGGCGTGCCCGAGGATGTCCTTCACCGCTTCGGCCAGCGCGCGATAGCGCTCGCGCGAGACGCGGCCGGCGGCCCGCAGCGGCGAGACACCCGCACGGAACAGGCTTTCGGCCGCGTAGATGTTGCCCACGCCGACCACCACGGCCTGGTCCATCAGGAAGGTCTTCACCGGCGCCTTGCGGCCGCGGCTCAAGGCGAACAGGTAGTCGCCGTCGAACATCTCGGACAGCGGTTCCGGGCCCAGCCCCGCGAGCAGCGGATGCACGTCCCCGGCGGGCTGCCAGAGCAGGCAGCCGAAGCGGCGCGGATCATTGAAGCGCAACACGCGCTCGCCCGGGCTGCCGGATCCGGCGGCCAGCGCGATATCGACGTGGTCGTGCGCGCGCACCGGCGTATCGGCCGGCAGCACGCGCAGGCTGCCGGACATGCCCAGGTGCAGCAGCGCGCTGTCGCCGGTTTCCACTTCCATCAACAGGTATTTGGCGCGGCGGTGCACGCCGGTGATCCGCTGGCCGGGCAGGTCGCGCGCGATTTCCGGCGGAATCGGCCAGCGCAGATCGGGCCGGCGCAGTGTCACGCTGCGGATGCGCCGTCCTTCCAGGTGGGGCGCCAGGCCGCGGCGGGTCGTTTCGACTTCGGGCAGTTCGGGCATGGCGGGATCAGTCGTGGCAGAGGACGAAACGTCCGTCCTCGCGGCGGACTTTCAAGGGGCCGCCGTAGGCTCCGGTCAGGTTCGCCGACGTCAGCACCGCGTCGGGCGCGCCATCGGCCAGCACTTCACCGGCGCGCAGCAGGATCACCCGCTGGAACTCCGGCACGATTTCCTCCAGGTGATGGGTGACCAGCACCAGGGTGATGCCGCTGCGCGCGAGGTCGCGCAGCAGTTCCAGGAAGTGGCGCTGTGCGACCAGATCGAGGCCGGCGGTGGGCTCGTCGAGCAACAACGCCTGCGGTGAATGGACCAGCGCGCGGGCAATCAGCACGCGCCGCATTTCCCCGGTGGACAGCTCGGCCACCTGCCGGCCGATGAGCGCGGTCGCGCCCGCGTCGGCCAGCGCGCGCCGCGCCGCCGTGCGCATCTGCGCATCCACCGGGCAATGGGGCGGAATGACGAAGCTGGAAAAGAAGCCCGTGATCACGGCGTCCTCCACATCCAGTTGCGGCATCTGCTGCAGGTCGCGCGTCAGGTCGCTGGTGACCACCCCCAGGCGCGTCCGCAGTTCGGCCACGTTCCAGCGTCGCTGGCCGAACACCTTCACCGGGGCGTCGCCTTCCCGCGCCAGCGGATAGAGCTCGCGGTGGATCAGCTTGATGAAGGTCGACTTGCCGCAACCGTTCGGCCCGAGGATGACCGTGTGCTGGCCCAGCGGAATGCGCAGCGTGAGTTCGCGCAGCACGCGCACGCCGCCGCGGATGACCGTGGCGCGATCGAGTTCGAACAGGGGCGTCGGGGCGGGGGAAGCGTCGGCGGGCAAGGGCATGTGGTCCGGTGTATCGCACGGGCGTTAGGATGCGGCCAGCATTCAAGGAGAAACGCACCATGAGGATGGCCCGCCTGTTCCTGCTGTTGTTGCTGTTGTCGCTGTCGTGCCTGGCCCCAGCGTGGGCGCAGGAGCCGGTGCCGCAGGTCGGTGACCTCGCGCCGACCCTGCTGGGCAAGGATCGCGACGGGGAGATAGTGGATCTGGCCGCGTACCGCGGCAAGGTGGTCATCGTGACGTTCTGGGCATCTTGGTGCGGTCCATGCCGGCGCGAACTGCCGGTGCTGGACCTGCTGCAGAAGCAGATGGGCGATCAATGGCTGCGCATCATCGCGGTCAACGTGCAGGATTCGGCCGATGACTACCGCGACATGATGCGGCAGATGCGCGGCTTCTCGCTCCTGCAGGCGCGTGACCGCGATGGCAGCATCGCCGGCCGCTACGGCGTCCGGGCCTATCCCAACCTGTGGATGATCGACATGCAGGGCAAGGTGGTCAGCCATCACCTTGGCTACGGAGATGGATCGTTCGAGGCCATCACCGCCGAAATCCGGAAGCTGTTGACCGAGGAAATGCACCGCCAGAATGCGGCAAAGGCGGCCCCGGCCGAGGTCGCCGGCTGATCCACGGCGTTTGCGAACGCCGTCGCACCCTTCGCCTGCCGCGGGTGTAATCCGGCAACCGGCGCGCGATGATGCGCTTCCGTCCGTGCGGACGGCTTCCCCCGGAGCCGGCTCATGTCTGAATCACTCCTGCAGTTGCTCATCGGTGGCGCGCTGGGACTGGGCGCCTGGGATCTGCTGCTGGTGCTGCTGGTCTCCACCCAGCTGACGATCTTTTCGGTGACGCTGTACCTGCATCGCAGCCAGGCGCATCGCGGCGTTGATTTCCATCCGCTGCTGAGCCACTTCTTCCGCTTCTGGGTGTGGTTGACCACGTCGATGATCACGCGCGAATGGGTGGCCATCCATCGCAAGCATCACGCCAAGGTGGAAACCGGAGACGATCCGCACAGCCCGCGGACGCGCGGCATCGGCACCGTGTTCTGGCGCGGGGTGGAGCTCTACCGCGAAGCGCGCGCGCAACGCGCGGACATCGAGCAGTACGGCAAGGGCGCGCCCGACGACTGGATCGAACGCCATCTCTACACACCGCACGCGAACCTCGGGCCGACGATCCTGCTGCTGGTCAACGCGGCGCTGTTCGGACTTCCGGGCATCGCGGTGTGGGCCATCCAGATGGCGTGGATCCCGTTCTGGGCGGCGGGCGTCGTCAATGGCCTGGGCCACTGGTGGGGCTATCGCAACTTCGAATCGGCCGATACCTCGACCAACCTCACGCCGTGGGCGCTGTGGATCGGCGGCGAGGAACTGCACAACAACCATCATGCTTTTCCCAGTTCGGCGCGCTTTTCGATGCGGCGCTGGGAACTGGACATCGGCTGGCTGGCGATCACCGCGCTGCAGAAGCTGCGGCTGGCAAAAGTGCTGCGTGTTGCGCCCAGCCTGGACATCCGCCCGAACATTGCCGCGCCGGACGCCGATACCCTGCGCGCGCTGCTGTCGCATCGTTTCCAGGCGATGACCGACTATCAGCGCAACGTGTTCACCCCGGCGCTGCGTGAGGAAGCCGCGCTGGCGGGAGCGAAGTTGCGTGCGCTGCTGCCCCGCAAGTTGCGCCGTGGCCTGGTGGACGACGGCCGCTGGCTGAAGCCGGACGCGCGCGAACAGTTGCGCCAGTGGGTATCGCAACGGCCGCGCATCCGTGCGCTGGTCGAACACCGCGCGCGCCTGTCGGCGCTGCTGGAAGCGCGCAGCCACGATGCCGCCGAACGGCTGAAGGCGTTGCAGGCCTGGTGCGCGGAGGCCGAGGCCAGCGGTATCCGCGCATTGCAGGAGTATTCCGCGCGACTGAAGGGCTATGCGCTTGTCCAGTAGCCATCCGGCGAATGAGGCGATGCATGATCGCGGCCGTGCCCACCGATCCGGTCGCGCGCTCCTTGTGGCGTGGTTCGCCGTGCTGATCACCGCGCCGCTTGCCGCGTCGTCGCAGGTGAACGCGACTTCCGACTATCTCAAGCGGATGGATACGGACAGCGACGGCAAGGTCAGTCGGGCCGAATTCCTTGACTGGATGAGCTACGCCTTCGATGCACGCGATGCCGATCGCGACGGCGTGCTGTCGCCGCAGGAACAACCGGGTGGCAAGGGTTCGCCGATCACGCGCATGGAGCATCGCGAACGGTTGTCGGCGCGGTTCGACAAGCAGGACCGCAACGGCGACGGCTTCCTCGACGTGCGCGAACTGTCGGCGCCGCCGCAGTAAGGCAGCGCATTTCGTATGACCCGAAAAAAGAACGCCGGCGCGAAGCCGGCGTTCGGTGGCCGGTGTGCGCCGGCCGACGGGAGGGAACGGTTATGCGGTGATATCCACGTCCTTGGTCTCGCGCAGGAACAGCGCACCGATGATCAGCGTCATCACCGCCACGCCAATCGGGTACCACAGGCCGTAGTACATGTTGCCGGTGCCCGCCACCAGTGCGAAGGAAATCGCCGGCAGGAAGCCACCGAACCAGCCGTTGCCGATGTGGTACGGCAGCGACATCGAGGTGTAGCGGATGCGCGTCGGGAACAGCTCGACGAGGTACGCGGCGATCGGGCCGTAGACCATCGTCACGTAGATCACCAGCACCCACAGCAGCAGCAGCGTCATCGGCGTGTTGATGCGCGCCGGGTCGGCCTTCTCCGGGTAGCCCGCGGCGGTCAGCGCCGTCTTCAGGCGCGCACCCAGATCGGTGGCCTGCGCCTTGGCGTCGTCCTTCGACAGGCCGGCGGCTTCATACGACGGCACGCTCTGCCCGCCCACGTTGACCTGCGCCAGCGAGCCGGCCGGTGCGGCCTGCACGCTGTACGGCACGCCGGCCTTGGTCAGTGCGGCGGTCGCCACGTCGCAGGAACTGGTGAACTTGCGCACGCCGGCCGGATCGAACTGGAAGCTGCACGTGGCCGGGTCGGCGACCACGACGGCCGGCGACTTCTCGCGTGCTTCTTCCACGCCCGGATTGGCGAAGTGGGTCAGGCCCTTGAAGATCGGGAAGTAGGTCACCGCGGCCAGCAGGCAGCCGGCGAGGATGATCTTCTTGCGGCCGATGCGATCGGACAGCCAGCCGAACACGATGAAGAACGGCGTCGCCAGCGCCAGCGCACCGGCGATGAGCAGGTTCGCCGTGGTCGGATCGACCTTCAACGCCTGGGTCAGGAAGAACAGCGAATAGAACTGTCCGCCGTACCACACCACCGCCTGGCCGGCGGTCGCGCCGAGCAGCACCAGCAGCATCAGCTTGAGGTTGCCGCCCTTGAGGCTGTCGCGGAACGGCTGCTTGGAACCCTTGCCTTCGGACTTCATCTGCTGGAACAGCGGCGATTCGCTGAGCTGCATGCGGATCCACACCGACACGCCGAGCAGGATGATCGACACCAGGAACGGAATGCGCCAGCCCCAGGCTTCGAACGCCTCGGTGCCCAGGCCCAGGCGGCAGCCCAGGATCACCAGCAGCGACAGGAACAGGCCCAGCGTCGCGGTCGTCTGGATGAAGCTGGTGTACAGGCCGCGCTTGCCGTTGGGTGCGTGCTCGGCCACGTAGGTCGCCGCGCCGCCGTACTCGCCGCCGAGCGCCAGGCCCTGCAACAGGCGCAGGCCGATCAGGATGATCGGCGCGGCCACGCCGATGGATGCGTAATTGGGCAGGATGCCGACGATGAAGGTCGACAGGCCCATCAGCACGATGGTGACGAGGAACGTGTACTTGCGGCCGATGCGATCACCCAGGCTGCCGAAGAAGGCCGCGCCGAACGGACGCACCGCGAAGCCCGCGGCGAAGGCGAGCAGCGCGAAGATGAAGCCGGTGGTTTCGTTGACGCCACTGAAGAACTGCTTGGCGATGATCGCCGCGAGCGAACCGTAGAGGTAGAAGTCGTACCACTCGAAAACGGTGCCCAGGCTCGAGGCGAAGATGACCTTCTTGTGCCCGCGGGTGAGTTCACCCTCGGGTGTGTGCTTGATCGTGGTCGCGTTCATTCCATTCCCCTCAGAACGTGTACTTGATGTGGGTTTGCAGACGGTCAAGCTCGCCGGAATCGCCGTTCTCCAGTTCGCGCTTGCCCCAGATCAGTTCGGCGCCGAGGTCGAGCTTCGGCAGCGGGCTGTAGATCAGGTTGATATGCGCCGACTGCGCGCCCTTGGTGATGCCCAGGCCCGTGTATTGCGTCGGGTTGTCGTACTCCGCACGCGAATAGAAGATGTTGCCGCGCAGCTTCGGACTGAACACATGGCGCCAGCCCGCGAAGCCGGCGATCAGGTCGATGTTCTCCAGATCGTTTTCCGCATCGAGCACCGCATCGTTGTTCAACGCCAGGCCGACGTAGCGGCCGATGCCGCTGCCGCCGGTGAGCATGTAGCGGAAATCGTCGTTCTTGCCGACGTTGAACTTGCCCGACAGGCTCACGCCGTAACCCATCGAATCCGAATCGATGTCCGAGGGGCCGTTCTGGTATTTCACCTGGCGCACGAGGCCGGCGACGCTGAAGTGGCCCCAGTCGCCCTTGGTCTGGTAGCGCGCGGTGAAGTCCGGCATCGCACCGTCGTCGCTCTGGATCTGCGCCATGTTGCCGGCGAACGGCGTGATGGCCGATTCCGGATTTTCCACCGAGAACGACCACGGGCCCTTGGTGTAGCGCAACTGCGCCTGGCGCACGAACACGGTGCCTTCGGTCGGGCCGAGGAAGTCCACGGTATCCGGCAGCGCGGCGGTGTCCTGGAAGTTGGTCCAGGTCTGGCCGGCCAGCCAGTTGTTCCATTGCACGTAGGCCTGGCGCAGCGTCAGCGCATAGGTATTGGTCGCGAGCTCGTTGCCGGTGAACGCGGTGCTGCCGCCGCCGAACAGATCGAACTCCAGGTACGACTTCAGCTTGTCGCCGCTGTCGAGCGTGGTGTCGGTGGCGAACCAGAAGCGCGAGAAGTTCGCATCGACATCGGTGTCCGCACCGCCTTCGCGTGTGTGGCCGTTGCCGACCGGAATCGTCTTCGGCACATAGAACAGGCGACCGACCGAACCGTCGGCGATGTCGCCGTCGTTGGTGCGCGTGACCTGCGCATCGAGCTTGATGAAGCCGCCATAGGTAAACGCGGTGTTCGGACCCGCACCCGCGGAGATCGGCGTCTTCTGGATGGCCGGCTTGTCACTTGCCGGCGCCTGCGCCTGTGCCGTCTTCACTTCGGTGATCGCGGTCTGCGCCTGCGTGATCTGGCCCTGCTGCTGTTGCTGCGCCGACAGAAGCAGTTGCACCTGCCGCTCCAGTTCGGCCACGCGGGCCTCCAGCGCCTTCTCCTTCGCCGTCTGCGCCCAGGCCATGCCCGGCGCGATCAAGGCGACGAAAACCGCAGCGGCCAATGGCCGTCGAGCCTTCGCTGCGAAACTTGTGGTCATAACCCCTCTCCCAGTGAACGAACGCGCCTGTGGCGGCACGGTCGGCAGACTTGCCTGACGCCACGGTGACGCATATTCAACATTGGTCGAATGACGCGGTGGCCGCGCGCGCAGCGCTTGAAAACAGATGTTTCGTGCATTCGCCCATGACGACGAGGACATCGATCTGCGACGAATGTCTAAGCGGGTTGCTGCGATGCCGCATGGAGGATTGCGTCAAACTCGCTGCGTCGCCCGGCTTCGTCGCGCGGAACACTCGCGGCGAAACGGGCATTCTTGTCAGAATCCGTTTCCGCTTTCGCAACGTCGTTCCCCGGGAGGGCACATGACCGACATCTATCCCGTCAAGCCGGAATTCGCGGCGCGTTCGCGCATCACGCGCGAGTCGTACCTGCGCGACTACCAGGCTTCCATCACCGATCCCGAAGCGTTCTGGGGCAAGGCCGCCGAGCGGTTGTCGTGGTTCAAGAAACCCACGCGCATCAAGAACGTGTCGTACCAGCTGGATGACTTCCGCATCCGCTGGTTCGAGGACGGCGAGCTCAATGCCAGCGTCAACTGCCTGGATCGCCAGCTTGCGCTGCGCGGCGACAAGACGGCGCTGCTGTTCGAGCCGGACAGTCCGGACCAGCCGTCGTATCACGTGACCTATCGCGAGCTGTACGAGCGCACTTGCCGGCTTGCCAATGCGCTGCGCAACCTCGGCGTGCAGAAGGGCGATCGCGTCACGCTCTACCTGCCGATGATTCCGGACGCGGCCGTGGCGATGCTCGCCTGCGCGCGCATCGGTGCGATCCACTCGGTGGTGTTCGGCGGCTTCGCACCCAACTCGATCGCCGATCGCGTCGCGGACTGCGGCAGCAAGTTGATCATCACTGCCGACGAAGGCCTGCGCGGCGGCAAGAAAGTGCCGTTGAAGGCCAATGTCGATGCGGCGCTGAAACTGCCCGGCACGAACACGGTGGAAACCGTGCTGGTGGTGCGCCATACCGGCGGCGCGGTCGACATGCAGATGCCGCGCGATCGCTGGTTCGATGCCGTGGTGCAGGATCAACCGGCCGAGTGCGAACCCGAACACATGAACGCCGAGGACCCGCTTTTCATCCTCTACACGTCCGGATCCACCGGCAAGCCCAAGGGCGTGCTGCACACGACCGGCGGCTATCTGCTCTACGCCAGCTACACGCATGAAGCCGTATTCGATCTGCGCGAGGACGACATCTACTGGTGCACGGCGGACGTGGGCTGGGTCACCGGCCACAGCTACATCGTCTACGGCCCGCTCGCCAACGGCGCGACCGCGCTGATGTTCGAAGGCGTGCCGAACTACCCGAGCGTGTCGCGCTTCTGGGAAGTGATCGACAAGCACCAGGTCACCATCTTTTACACCGCGCCCACCGCCATACGCGCGCTGATGCGCGAAGGCGAAGAGCCGGTGCGCAAGACCTCGCGCAAATCGCTGCGCCTGCTCGGCAGCGTCGGCGAACCCATCAATCCGGAAGCCTGGCGCTGGTACTACGACGTGGTCGGCGACGCGCGCTGCCCGATTGTCGATACGTGGTGGCAGACTGAAACCGGCGGCATCCTGATCACCCCGCTTGCCGGCGCGATCGATCTCAAACCCGGCTCGGCGACGTTGCCGTTCTTCGGCGTGCAGCCGGCGCTGGTCGATGCCAACGGCGAAGCGCTGCAGGGCGCGGCCGAGGGCAATCTGGTGCTGATGGATTCATGGCCCGGCCAGATGCGCACGGTCTACGGTGACCACCAGCGCTTCATCGACACCTACTTCCGCACGTATCCGGGCACCTATTTCACCGGTGACGGCTGCCGCCGTGACGAGGACGGCTACTACTGGATTACCGGCCGCGTCGACGACGTCATCAACGTCAGTGGCCACCGCATCGGCACGGCCGAGGTCGAGAGCGCGCTGGTGTCGCATCCGAAGGTCGCCGAGGCGGCGGTCGTCGGCTTCCCGCACGACATCAAGGGACAGGGCATCTACGCCTACGTCACCCTGAAGGCCGGCGAGGATCCGAGCGACGAACTGCTGAAGGAACTGGTGCTGTGGGTGCGCAAGGAGATCGGGCCGATCGCCGCGCCGGATCACCTGCAATGGGCGCCGGGCCTGCCGAAGACGCGCTCGGGCAAGATCATGCGCCGCATCCTGCGCAAGATTGCCGAGAACGCACCGGATCAGCTGGGCGACACCTCGACGCTGGCCGACCCGACCGTGGTCGATTCGCTGGTCGCCGAGCGCAAGGTCAAGTGAGGCGATTGGGATCGGGGAGCCGGGATTCGTAGAATGGCCGCCACGGCGGTCATCGATGCTTCCGCTCCCTTCCACGCCAGCCCAGACGGTGCCCGCATGCCCACGTTGCTGATCGCCGATGACCACCCGCTGTTCCGCGAAGCCCTGCGCGCGGCGGTGCAACGCGTGCTGCCCGGCGTGCGCCTGCATGAAGCCGACAGCGTGGATGCGCTGTACACGCTGGTGGACGCGCACGCCGACGCGGACCTGCTGCTGATGGATCTGAACATGCCGGGCGCACAGGGCTTCAACGCCCTGGTGCACCTGCGTGCACTGCATCCGCAGCTGCCAGTGGTGATCGTGTCGGCGCGCGAAGAGCCGGCGGTGATGCGCCGTGCACTGGATCATGGCGCGCTCGGCTTCATTCCCAAGTCGGCCGATTCGGACACGATCGGCGAAGCGATCGGGGCCGTGCTCGACGGCGAGCGCTGGGCGCCGGCCGATGCGTTGAATGCGCCGGCAATCAGCAGTGACGAACACGAGATCGCGCAGCGCCTGCGCGATCTGACGCCGCAGCAGTTCCGCGTGCTGCAGATGCTCGGCGTCGGCCGGCTCAACAAGCAGATCGCCTACGACCTGAGTGTGTCGGAAGCCACCATCAAGGCGCATGTCACCGCGATCCTGCGCAAGCTCGGCGTCACCAATCGCACCCAGGCGGTGTTGATGGCCGGTCGCCTTGCGGTGGATCCGGACGGCATCGTGTTGCCGCCCGAAGAAGACTGACGCTCAGCGGGCGCGGCAGGCCGCGAACAGATCGCGGTCGCGCTCGTACAGCGCCGTCCGCACGTCCAGCAGGCCGAGCACGGACGGAAACAGATTGTCGTGGCTGGCCGGACGCACGCTCTCCCGACGCAGGCACTGCACATCCAGCCGCGCGCTTGCCGTGAAGCCCGGCGAAAACCACATCACCATCGGCACGCGGGTCTGCTCGACCGGCGCGATGGCGTACGGCATGCCATGCAGGAACAGGCCCTTCTCGCCGAGCGACTCGCCGTGATCGGACAGATAGATCAGCGCCGTATCGTAGCCGGGCATTCCATCGAGCGTGCCGATGGTTCGCGCCAGTACGTGATCGGTGTAGGTCAGTGCGTTGTCGTAGGCGTTGATGATCGAGGCGCGGTCGCATTCGCCCAAATCGGTGGACTGGCAGACCGGCGTGTACCGGCGGAACGCGTCGGGATAGCGCTCGAAATAGTTCGGTCCATGGTTGCCGAGCTGATGCAGGACGACCACACGATCGCCGCTGCCGGCCGGAATGCGCTTCGCCAGATCCTTCAGCAGGATCTCGTCGAAGCAGCGATCACCGCGGCACAGCGCCGGATCACGCACGGCGTCCATCGACTCCATCGACAGCCCCTCGCAGACGCCCTTGCAGCCCGACTGGTTGTCACGCCACAGCGTGCGGATACCGGCATGTTCCAGCACGTGCAGCAATGACTGGTGCGTGCGAATCTTCTTCTGGTCGTAATCATGCCGGCCGAACGGCGAGAACATGCAGGGCAGCGACACTTCGGTGCTGCTGCCGCAGGCCGCGACCTCACGGAAGTTGATCACGTCCAGCCGCGCCAGCTCCGGCGTGGTCTGGCGCGCATAACCGCCGAGTCCCCAGTTGGCTGCACGCGCTGTCTCTCCGACGACAATCACCAGCAGGCGTGGGCGATGTGTCGAAGCGGCGGGCGCTTGCCTTGCATCCTCGCCGATGCGGATCTTCGGCGCGCGCTGGCCCGGTGATCCCGAGGAGAGCACGCGGGCCAGGGACACCATGTAGTTGGCCGGCGTGACCAGATAGCGCACTTCGCGACGATTGCGGATCAACGAAGACAGATCCCGCGAGCAGGTGAAAGCCGCGAGCGCAGCCGCCAACGCCATCAGTGCGACAAACCCGCTGCGTACCCGCAGCGCACGCGGCCATGGACGGGGCCGCAGATCCACGCGCCACAGCAGCGCCACTGGAAGAGCGGAGAACAGCACCGGCAGCAGCAGGCGCCAGCTCAACAGTTCGGACGATTCCTTGCGATCGGTATGCAGCACGTTGCGCAACATGTCCGAGTCCAGGTACACGCCGTAGCTGCTCATGTAGTGCGTCGCCAGCGCGGTCACCAGAATCAGCAGCGCCAGCAGCGGCCGCGCGTATCGGCGATGGACCACGAGACCCAGCAGCAGCGCATGCACCGACGTGATGATGATGAAGAGCGCAATCGCCAACCGCCACTGCAGCGTGGGCGCCACGATCACGCTCCGCCAGAACGCGCCGTTGCTGAAGCAGCTGAAGTAGATCGACACCAGCAGCACCAGCGCTTCCGTACTCAACGAAATGCGACGGCGCAGCCACGCCGGCAGTTCCGAGCGCATCGTGCGGCGAACGCCGTTGCCGGACAGGGTCGCGCTCACGCCCGCACCTCCAGCGCGGCCGCCGGGCCGTCCTGCGGACGAAGCGGCGTCACGTTCGACGCAGGCGACAGCCGCATCGCGTGATGCAGCAACAGCGCCGTCGACCAGCAGATCGCCAGTGACGCGAGGTCATGGGAAAGGAAGTGCGCACCCCGCAGTTGCTGCGCAACGCCGAAGATCAGACCGGCCGCGATGCCGACCGCCAGCCCCCAGGTGCGAAGCGCGGGACGCGTGGCGGACAGGAAAAAATACAAAGCCACCCACGCGTAGCCGGCGCTGGCGTGTCCAGCCGGAAAGCATCGTGCCGCCGGCAGCAGCGCAGGCCGTGCAGCGAACAGATCCACGAACGGCCGCGAACCACCGTAACGCAGCAAGTCCCACGGACAATCCATGTTCGTCCATGCCTTCAACGCGCCGACCGCCGCCGTCGACAACGCGGTCGCCAGCAGAAGGTGGAGCAGCGGCCGCCGCCAGTGCCGCCATTGCGGCCTGCACAGACTGGCGAGCCAAGCGATCCCCACGCCATACCAGGCGAGCATGCTCAGCCGCTTGCCCAGCATGTGGACAAGCGACTGCGTCACCCAGCCGTGTTGCAATGCCCAGCGATGACCTTCCCACGCATACAGCGCGTCGGCGATCACGAAATCGCCATGTAAAGGCATCAACCACGCCATGGCCAGCCCGAATGCCAGCAGAGGCCAACCGATGTGGCACGCGGCCGTACTGCCGGGGGTGGCGGCAGGTGACCGGAATGTCGGGTCGAATCGGGGAATTGCACGCAAACGCATCGGAAACCCGCATTCGCCGGTGGCTCCGGCATGGCGGGCATGCTCGATTCCGTGATGTCGGAGCGCGGTCGGAGCCGCATGGGAGATCCGTTAAGCGCGCCACCACCCGAAAAAGCGCTTCAGCCGGCGTTGTTCCGTCAGCCAGTGGGACCTGTGCGAGACTTCGCGCCACGACGGAATTCCGACAGGCCTGTCCGCAGGCTGCGAAGTCCGTTCGCGACACCCCACGTGCATCGTCCCCGGACACCGCCATGCGACTGCTGGTCATCGAAGACAACCGCAATCTGGTGGCGAACCTCTTCGACTATTTCGAAGCGCGCGGCCACTCACTGGATGCAGCGCCCGACGGTGTGACCGGTCTGCATCTGGCGACGACGCAGGCATACGACGCCATCCTGCTCGACTGGATGCTGCCGCGCCTGGACGGGCGGGAACTGCTCGGCCGCCTGCGCCAGAGCGGTGCGCGTGGCGACACACCGGTGATCATGCTGACGGCGCGCGACGAGCTGCCCGACAAGATCGCCGGCTTCCGCGCCGGGGCCGATGACTACCTGACCAAACCCTTCGAACTGCCGGAACTGGAAGTGCGCCTGGAAGCCGTCCTTGCGCGCGCATCCGGCCGCGGCCGCCGTCGCGTACTGGAAGTCGGTGATCTGCGCCTGGATCTGTCCACGCTCGAAGCCAGCCGCGCCGGCATGCCGCTGCATCTGTACCCGGCCTGCCGCAAATTGCTGGAAGTGCTGATGCAGGCCAGTCCCGCGGCAGTGACGCGTGATCGCCTCGAATACGCGTTGTGGGGCGATGCGCCGCCCGATGGCGACATGCTCCGCTCGCACATCTACGAACTGCGCCGCAGCGTCGATGGACCCTTCGCCCGCAAGCTCATCCAGACGCTGCCGCGCGTCGGCTATCGCTTGGCGACGCCCGACAGCCCGCAGGATACGCAGGTGCAGGCCGATGGCCACTAGGCCCGGATTGCGCCGCCGTATCCTCGGCTGGCTGCTGATCTATCTCTCGCTGCTGTCGGCTGCGATCTTCATCGGCGGTCTGATCGTCAACGAAGAAGCCGAACGCATGGTGTGGGAGTCGCTGTTGCGTGCCGAGCTGCACCACTACAACGAGCGGCGCACGGCCGATCCGGACTACCGCTGGACCGACATGGACAGCATGCGCATGTACCACTGGAACGGCGCGCCGTCGCCGCCCGCGGATCTGCGCGCCCTGTCGCCCGGCCTGCACGATGATCGCTGGGTCGAAGGCAAACTCTGCGTGGTGATGGTGCAGGACCTGTCCGAAGGCCGCGTCGCCATCGCGCTGGACATCACCGAATTCGAAGGACTGGAAGCCGAGATCAGCAGCAGCATCGTGGCGGGAATGATCGCTGCAGTCGTGCTGCTCGGATTGTTGCTGGCGTGGGCGCTGGGCCGGATCATCCGACCGCTCAGCACGATGGCGGGCGACATCGAACGGCTTCGGCCCGAAGCGCCGCGCCAGCGTATCGCAGTCGATGAGGACGCAAGCCACGAACTGCAGGTCATCGCCGATGCATTCAACGACTACCTCGCCCGCAGCGAACAGTTCGTCGAACGCGAACGCGCCTTCGTCAACAGCGCCAGCCATGAACTGCGCACGCCCATCGCCGTCATCGCAGGCGCCGCGCGCCTGGCGCACGAGCAGCCGGGCGTCCCGCCGATTGCGCGCGAGCAACTGCAACGCGTGCTGCGCAGCACCTACAAGATCGATCAGCTGATTTCGCTGCTGCTGGTCCTGGCGAAGGATCCGAAACGGCTGGCGGCCATCAGTGATGAAGTCGCGCTGGAGGTGCTGCTTCCGGAGATCGTCGAGGATCACCGGCACCTGGCCGAAGGCAAGGAACTGGAACTGCAGGTCGATGCACTTCCGCCCGTCATGCTCGTCGCGCCGGTCGGCGTGGTGCAGGCCGCAGTCGGCAACCTGCTGCGCAATGCGATCGAGCACAGCGATCGCGGGCGCATCCACATCCAGCTCGATGCGGACGCGACTGTGACCATTACCGATCCCGGGCATGGCATGAGTCCGGAGGAAATCAGCCAGTTGTACGCGCGGCATGTGCGGGGCGAAGGTCGCGACGGGGGCGGCATCGGCCTGGATCTGATCGCACGCCTGTGCGACCACCTTGGCTGGCAACTGGACATCGAAGCCTCGCCCGACCAGGGCACGCGCGCGCGCTTGCGTCTGCGCCCGGTCGCGCCCGATCAGGCTTCCTGACGCTGGCGTGCGTCGTAGTGCGCGGCGAGGAAGGCGCGCAGCGACGCCGGCTTCACCGGCTTGGTCAGCAGCCGGTAGCCACGTTCGCGCGCGCGCTGCTTCAACTCGTCGCGGCCATCGGCGGTGAGCAACGCGCCCGCAACGCTGCCAGCACTGATGGCGCGCAGGGCATCGAGCGTGTCGAGCCCGTCGAGACGGTCATGCAGGTGGTAGTCCACCAGCATGACCATCGGCTTCTCGACCATCCGGGCGAGCGCGTCGTCGACCGTGTTGGCGGTGATCACATGCACCTCCCAGCGACCCAGCAGGGCGCGCATGCCATCGAGGATTTCCTGATCGTTGTCCACGCACAGCACGCGCAGCCCGGCCAGTGAATCCAGCGATTGCTTGCGCACGGTCCGCACCTGCGCGCTGGCCGCACGCGGCACTTCGATGGAGAACATCGAACCGCGATCGACAGTGCTGCGCGCGTCCAGGTGATGGCCCAGCAGGCGCGAGATGCGCTGGCAGATCGAAAGCCCCAGGCCGAGGCCGCGTTCGCCCCAGTCGAACGGCTGCTGGTAGCGCTGGAACTCTTCGTAGATCTGGCGCATGTGGTTTTCCGGAATGCCGGGTCCGGTGTCCCACACCTGCAACCGCACGCGCCCCGCGTGCGGCCGCATGCCGATGACGATGCGGCCCTGGCGCGTGTAGCGCAGCGCGTTGGCGAGGAAATTCTGCAGCACGCGGCGCAGCAGGCGGCGATCCGTGCGCACCGCCAGCGTGCGGGCGTGCACGCGCAGATCCAGCCCGCGTCCGGCGGCGATTGGCGCGTACTGTGCGGCCAGTTCGCGCAGCAGTTCGCCGGCATCGAAATCGGTGATGTCCACGCGCAATGCGCCGGCATCCAGCCGCGACACATCGAGAAGTCCGTCGAGCAGTTCCTCGGCGGCGCGCAAGGAAGCATCGACGCGCTCGGCCAGGTGGCGCTGTTCGTCGTTGTGTTCGCCATCGCGCAACGCCGACGCGAAGAGCCGCGCCGCGTTCAACGGCTGCAGCACATCGTGGCTGATCGCGGCAAGGAAGCGCGTCCTCGACTGTTGCGCAACTTCGGCCGCATGGCTGCGTTCGGCCACGCGCTGCTCCAGTGTTTCGTTGGCCTCGCGCAGCGCGTGCTCGGCGCGCTTGAAGTCGCTGATGTCGTTGTAGCTGGTGACGTAGCCGCCGCCTTCCAGCGGTTGCCCGCGCATCTCGATCACCTGATCGTTGCCGAGCAGGCGTTCGGACACGTGTGGCGAACCGGCGCGCATGTAGGCGATGCGCCGCGCGATCTGGTCTTCGATGTCGCCCTCACCGAGCTGGCCTTTCTCCGCGTTGTAGCGGATCAGATCCGCGACCGGACGGCCGACGTACAGCATGCCGTCCGGGTATCCGAACATCTGCTGGTAGCGGCGGTTCCATGCCACCAGCCGCATGTCCGGATCGACGACGCTGACGCCGGCCGCGATGTTGTCCAGCGTGGTGGAAAGGATTTCGCGATTGAAGCGGAGCTCCTGGCCGGCCTCGTCAAGCACCGCGACGACTTCGCCCAGTTCCATGCCGGATCCGCGCAGCACGCTGGTGAGCACGATGCGCGCGGACGCTGCGCCGATCGCGGCCGCCAGCAGGCGCTCGGTGAACTGCACCCACGCGCGATCGGCGGGCGCATGCGGCTGCACGTCGCGACCCAGCGCCTGCGCTTGATCAATGAACGCGCGTCGCGCATGGCGCTCACCGACCACGCGTTCGGCGAGCGTCTGCAGATCACCCACGCGCACGCTGCCGGGCCATTCGCCGGCCACCAACTGCGGACGCTGCGCGTAGGGATCGAGGAAGGGCGCGGCGCGCAGGCGGTCGTTCAGCCCGGGCCGCCAGCGCGCGGACACCACCATCATCGCGCCGGTGTTCAGCAGCAGCGACCAGAACGTGCCGTGCGTCAATGCATCCCAGCCGCTCAGCCCGAACAGTTGTTGCGGGCGCAACCAGCGGATGCCGAACGGGCCCTGCACCAGCCAGTCGGGATCGAACCAGCCGGCCTGCGTCATCGTCGGCAGCAGCAGCGTATAGATCCAGGTCGCGAAGCCGAGCAGCATGCCGGCCTCCACACCGCGCCGGCTCGCGCCGCGCCAGTACAGTCCGCCGATCAGCCCGGGCGCGAACTGGGCGACGGCCGCGAAGGCCATCAGACCATAGGACGCCAGCGTGCTGTCGTTGCTGCTGCCGCGGTAATACGCGTAGGCGGTGAGCGCGAGCAGCAGGATCGCCAGGCGGCGGATCCACAGCACGCGCGAAGCGACATCCGCCTCGGCATGGTGGTCGGCCCAGCCGCGGCGCAGCAGCACCGGCATCACCAGATCGTTGCTGACCATCGTCGCCAGCGCGATGCTCGCCACGATCACCATGCCGGTCGCCGCGGAAAAGCCGCCGATGTACGCGACCAGCGCCAGCGCCTTGCTGCCGTCGGCCAGCGGCAGGGCGAGCACGTACGTGTCGTCCGGCACGCTGCCGCTGCTGCCGAACAGGGCCACGCCGGCGGCCGCCACCGGAATGACCATCGCCGAAAAGATGATCAGGTACGCGCCGAACAGCCAGCGTGCGCGGCGGATGTCACCGACGTCGCTGCATTCGACCACGGCGACATGGAACTGGCGCGGCAGGCAGACGATGGCCAGGAAGCCCAGCAGCGTCTGCGCGACGAAGCCGACCGGAGGCGCATTCTCGAACAGCGTGCGCGCCGAAGCTTCCAGCGGAATCGATTTTCCGCTCAGCCAGAAGTAGGCGAACAGGCCAATCGCGATCATCGCGATCAGCTTGATCATCGACTCCAGCGCGATGGCCAGCATCATGCCGTGGTGATGCTCGGTCGCATCCACCTGGCGCGTGCCGAACAGCGCGGCGAACAAGGCCATCAGCAACGCGACGTACAGGGCCGGATCCGAGAAGAACGTGTGCGTGATGTCGCCGGCATGCCCGGTCAGCACGCTCAGGCTCATCGCTACCGCCTTGTACTGCAGCGCCAGGTACGGCACCACGCCAATCAGCGCGATGACCGTCACCAGCGCGGCGAGCTTGCGCGAACGGCCGTAGCGCGAGGAAATGAAATCGGCGATCGAAACGGTGTTCTCGCTGCGTGCAATCAACGCCAGGCGCTCGATGATGCGCCAGCCGAACACCAGCAGCAGCAACGGGCCGAGATAGATCGGCAGATAGCCGATGCCGTTGCGCACCGCACTGCCGACCGCGCCATAGAACGTCCAGGACGAGCAGTACACCGCCAGTGCGAGGCTGTACACGACCGGGCGCAACCACGGTCGATCCGGATACATCGGGCGGCGATCACCCCACCACGCCACGCCGAACAGCAGCGCAGCGTATGCCACGGACACCAGCAGCAGGATCCAGCTCGGAATCAACGTGGCGCTCTCCCGGACGAACCGCGCCAGTGTACTGGGAATGCTTTTTGCGGAAGCGACCGCGCCTCGCCCGGCCGCGGCTATGGACCTGCGGATCCGTTGTCCGGGTTACAGCACGACGCGGTACAGGCCACCGCCGAAATGCACGTACCAGGCCCCCTGCAGCCACGCGGTTCCGGCGCCCTCCGCGAACGGCGAGACGAGTACGGGCGCCGCGCCCGGGCGACCCAGGTACAGGTAGCCACGACTGGAGTACATGACCTGGCCCGCGGCCACGGCGACGATGGACGCATCGTCGCCCGCCGGCGATACGGCACTGAGCTGGCCCTGCGGCGAACGCAGCCACACCTGCCGGACGGCAGCGTCATCGACCGTGTTGATGCGGGTGAAGGCGACCCATCCACTGGCTGGGAAATAGTCGGCGCGTGGCGTGAAATAGTTCGTCGTGCTGGAATCGCGCAGCACCACCTCGCCGAGACTGTCGTTGTACAGAACGATCCGTGACGCCGTCGCCGACACCTGTTTGCGATAGACCACGTTGACGCCATCGGTCAGCGGATTGAAGTTCGAATACGTCGCATCGTGGGTCAACTGCACGGTCTGCCCGGCGCGGAACCGGAACACGTTGTAAGGCGTGGGGCCATCGGTGTAGACGACTTCGCCCTGATCGCCGACATCCGCCAGATCCGCCACGCGGCCGTTGCCGACCAGCGTATTGCGGGACAGCAGCACGTCGCGCAGGATCAGATAGCGTCCTTCGCCCGGACGCCACGTCGGCCAGATCACGTAACGCCGGCTGTTCGGACTGACGCGCATGCCGCGTGGCGTTCCATCGTGCAGCAATGGCGTCGCGGCGCCGGTCCACTCGTACAGCGACGTCTCGTCGTCTTCGGTGGTGCCGAACATGATGCCGCGTGATGTCAGTTGCTCGTAGCCCGGCGTATGTCCGTTCGGATCCGGCACCACGCGCAGACTGCCGGTCGCACGGTTGTAGACCTTCAGGATGGGACGCCAATCATCCATGGTGAAAAACAGGATGCGCTGAGGCGTGACATCGGTGATGGTGCCGTCGACTTCGGTGACGAATTCCAGATGTGCCGCGTGCGCCGGTGATGCAACGGCCACGGCCATCAACACGCACACGGAGCACAGGAAGGAACGGAGCTTGCGCGGTGCGTGCATGTGCATGGCGGACTCGTCGGCAGCGTCAGGAAAATCGAGCGTGGTCGCGCCGATGTGGAAAGCATGTCAACCCGGTTCAGGGAAAAGCAGCGTTTTCTGCCCCCCTCTGTGGCGCCGATGCAAGCCGGACTGTGTCGATCAGGATGTCCTGCAGCGCGCGGATCACCCTGCGCGCGTTGCCGCCCCGCGATCAGTTCACGCGAGAGGCGAGCAACTCACGCGCGATGCTTTCCGCCTGCCCGCGCAGATCCGGAATGGCGATCGTTTCCCACAGGCTGCCGATGCGCAGGCTGCCGATGACGCGCAGATCGTCCTGCGCGTGTCCGTGCTGATCCAGCAAGCGTCCCTGCATATCCACCGCGACGCCGATGCCATGCGGCCCTTCCTGCGCATGGCCTTCGCCGATCAGGTCGCTCAGCAGCGGGTTGCGCATCGCCGCCACGCGCAACTCCATGCCGGTGGCGTTTATGACGTGTTCGACGTCGAAGTCGAGCGCGCGGCCGTCGTGCGCCACGGCGGTGACACGGACACAGCGACCGGCCTGCATGACGGCATCCAGCCGCGCGCGCCGGAAATGCAGTTGCCCGCTGTCGATCAAGGTCTGGATGCGTGCATCCACTTCAGGGGCGATGCGATGGCGGTGCACGTCCCACAGGCGTACGACGTGGCGCAGGAAACGGCGTTGATCCGCCTGTGAAAGCGAGCGCCACAGCGCCTGTCCGTGCGGCCGCAAGCGTTCCATCACCGACTGCCACGGCTGGCCCGCATCCTGCGCTTCGCGGAACAGCATGCGCAGATGGCGGAAACGTTCGCGCAGGTTCATCGCCTGCAGTACCTCCGGATCGAAGCCGGCCGGCGCGTGCGGCGCGTGCGGTTGCGGGCGCAGGCCGTGGCGCGACACCACCTGGATGCGGCCGCGATGACCGGTCTCGACGAAGCTCAGCACCGCATCGACCATGCTCAGTCCCGACCCCACGACGCACAGGTGCGCATCCTTCGGAATCGCGCGTACGCCGGCGAAATCCCACGCCGACAGCAATGTGTGCGGAGGCAACGACGTCGCGCCGCGTGCCGGAAGTGGACGCGCGCGATTGCCGACCGCGAGCACCGCCGCGTGGCATGTCAGCGCGTGACCGTCATTCAATGCCAGTTGCAGGGAATGATCCTTGCGCGTTATCGCAAGGACGCGCTGCGGCACGACTTCAAGTGTGGCGTGGCTGGCGGCGACGGCCTCTTCCAGTCGGGCAGACAGATAGGCGCCATAGATGCGTCGCTCCACGAAGGCCGGCGCCAGTCGTGCCCGTTCCTCTTCATCGTCGCGTGCCAGCCAGTCGAGGAAATCATCGGGCCGATCGTCGAACGCGCTCATCTTCTGCACCGGCACGTTCAATACATGCTCCGGATACGGCGTTGAATAAGCCACGCCGCGTGCGAGCGCGGGATCGGGTTCGATCAGCGCAATCCGCAACGGATTCCGCGCCTGCCGCAGCAACTGGATGGCCACGAGTACACCGGCGGCGCCGCCCCCGATGATGGCAATGTCATGGGCCGAGCCCGCAGCAGCACGTGTCATGGCTCGCATTCTAGTGCATTGGTCCTTGCCGCCTCATGGCGGATGCGCATGAGCGGTCCGCACTTCGACCGGACTTTCACGCGCTTACATCAGCGAATCCGCCAGCCTCGCGATGCCATCGCGGCTCCGCCGCCACGCCGGTCGGCGCGCCCATGACGCGGCATCCACGCGGCGTGCGTGGCGCAGGTAATCGTCCTCGACCGCACGCAGCCGCGCGACGACATCCGCGCTGTAGGAAAGCAGGCCGATCTCGGCGTTCAGGGCGAAAGAGCGGATATCGAGATTGATCGAACCGATCAACGCAACCTCATCGTCCACGCTCAAGTGCTTGGCATGCAGGAAGTGCGGTTCGTAGAGCGCGATTTCCACACCCGCGGCGAGCAGTTCGCCGTAATACGACTCCTGCGCCCACGCCGTGAGGCGCTGGTTGTTGCGCGCGGACAGGATCAACTGCACCTGCACACCTGAAAGTGCGGCGATGCGCAGCGCGCTGAGCGTAGCGTCATCCGGAACGAAGTACGGCGTCGCCAGCACGATGCGCCGCTTGGCGAGGTGGATCAGCGCGTTGACCGCATCGCGCGCGTTTTCGAACGGATACGCGGGTCCGCTCGGCAGCAGTTGTGCGGTGCATTCGTCCGCATGCAGCGGCTGCACGGGTTCGACATGCAGGCGCTCGCCGGTTTCCAGATACCAGTCACTGGCGAACACGGCATCCAGATGCGAAACGGCCGGGCCGTGGACACGTGCCACCAGTTCGCGATTCGGATAGCCGGCAATGAAGTCGGCGTCGGCCAGGTTCTGCGAACCGACGAATCCGGTGTGACCGTCGATCACTGCAATCTTGCGGTGGTTGCGCAGGTCCATGCGGCCACTGCGCCGCCAGCGCAGGCCGCCGGGCAGCAGTTCGTGGATGCGGACACCGGCCTCGCGCAGCGGCCGCCGGAACCGGCGCAACCCGCGCTTCGCGCCCACGGCATCGAGCAGTACGCGGCATTCGATGCCGCGATTGCGTGCGCGCAACAGCGCCGCCGTGATCGCACGCCCGACGCTGTCGTCGAACATCAGGTAGTACAGCAGGTGGATGCTGTGCCGCGCGCCATCCATCTGGGCGATGAGGGCATTCAGTGATGCGTCGTAATCGCTGAGCAGTTCGATGCGATTGCCGTGCGTAGGCATGAAGGCGCCCTGGCGTTCGATCAGCGGCGCGACTTCGGTGGCGATGCCGTGCTCTGGCGTCCAGCGCAACTGGCGCAGCGGCTGTTGTTCTTCGCGGATGACCTGGTTCGCGCGCGCCTGCCGCTCGATGCGCTCGCGCGAAAGCCAGGGATGGCCGAGCAGCAGGTACGCGGGCAGTCCGAACAACGGCACGAACCCGACCAGCAGCATCCAGCTGCGTGCCGCGGCCGGCGACGTGCGGCTGGGAATCCACAGCAGCGCGGCCAGCCGGATCAGCCAGTCGAGAATGAGGAAGACGGTACCCGCGGACCAGTCCATGCAGCAGCCGGGCGTGGAAGCGATGTCCGATTCTGGCGGCTCCTGCGGTGAACGCAAGGCATGCGCCGCGGTCGACTGCGATGGCGGGTGAGCGCGGACGTCGTGTCGCGTGCGATGGCACGAAAACATGCGCGCACAAAAAAAGCCCGCCGATAGCGGGCTTTTCCGGGACGAGGCCGGCCTCACGGCCGACACTGCATCACTTGATCTTGCCTTCCTTGTAGATCACGTGCTTGCGCACGACCGGGTCGTATTTCTTGATTTCCATCTTGCCCGGGGTGTTCTTCTTGTTCTTGTCCGTCGTGTAGAAATGGCCGGTGTTGGCCGAGGAGATCAGACGGATCTTGTCGCGCTTGGATGCCATGTTCGATTACTCCTCAGATCTTCTCGCCGCGTGCACGCAGCTCGGCCAGGACGGAGTCGATTCCGTTCTTGTCGATGGTGCGCAGCGCGTGCGCGGAAACTTTCAGCTTGACCCAGCGGTTTTCGCTGGCGACCCAGAAGCGGCGCTCGTGCAGGTTGGGCAGGAAACGACGACGGGTCTTGTTGTTGGCGTGCGAGACGTTGTTACCGGTCTGCACACGCTTGCCGGTGACTTGGCATACGCGGGACATACGCACCTCGAAAAAATGTTGTGCTTCCCTTGGCCAGGGAGGCGGCGGCCCGAAGAGCCGGCCCGGAGGCCGTCCTACACGCGATACGGTGGAGAAATCCGCTGCAAGACCAAGCCGGAATCGCGCTTCCGGCCGCAAATCCGGTAAATCCGGACACAGCGAGCCGCGCATTATGCCGGCCTTTCCCTTTCCATGCAAGGACTTAGCGAGTCGCCGGCCCGGTGGCGTCAATGGCCGGCCCGGTCGCGCCGCCAGCCACGATGGCGGATGTCCAGATAGAGGCTGTAGACGGCCGTGAAGGCGGGAAACAGGTTCTGCAGCACGCCGACCGAATCCTGCTTGGCCGAGAACAGGAAGTAGCTCAGCGTCATCAGGCTGCCGACCACGCTCATGTACCAGAACAGCCGCGGAATCACCGGCTTGCCGGCGCGGCGCGAGGCGACGAACTGCACCAGCCAGCGGCCGCCGAACATCAGTGCGCCGGTATAGCCGATGAGCTTCCAGCCGGTGACGTGCAGCCCGGTCCAGAACAAGGCCTCGATCGGCTGGTTCAGCCAATGCACGTCCACGTCAGATCTCCCGGACGGCGGTGCGCCGGGAGCGCGTGATCAGCCAGGCCACGCCACGCAGGTCGCGAATACCGACCAGCGCGCGGTTGAGGTTGTTGTACTTGGATACGCCGGCGGTCCGGGGCCGATGGTTGACCGGCACGCTGATCGTCTTCCAGCCCGCGCGCTGCATCAGCGCCGGCAGGTAGCGGTGCATGTGATCGAAGTAGGGCAGGTCGAGGAATGCCTCGCGCTCGAACAGCTTGATGCCGCAACCGGTGTCCGGCGTGTCGTCGCGCAGCATGCGCGCACGGATTGCATTGGCCCAGCGGCTCGCCCAGCGCTTGCTGCCGCTGTCCTGGCGATTGACGCGCCAACCGGCATACAGCTTGACCGAGGGCTCGCCGCCGTCGCGGGACGCCATCAGCCTGGGGATATCGGCCGGGTCGTTCTGGCCGTCGCCATCGAGCGTGGCGATCCACTCGCCGCGGGCGGCTTTGACGCCGGTCCGGATGGCGGTGCTCTGCCCGCTTTGCTGGACATGCTGGAGGACGCGCAGTTCCGGCACTTGCAGCTTGAGCGATTGCAGCACGGCCAGCGTGTCGTCGCGGGAGTGATCGTCGACGTAGACGATCTCGAATCCGGTCCGCCCGCGCAGTGCGGCGGTGATCTCGGCGATCAACGGAGCGACGTTGTCACGCTCGTTGAAGACCGGCACGACGACGGAGAGCGGCAGCGGTTTGTCCATGGCGCGCGAAGGTTAGCGGAAGCCCGTCGGAATTTTGTTGGAACCGCGGCCTGGAACCGCCGGGCCGGAGATTCCGTTCATGCCACGTCGGGTGCGCTCAGTGGCGCGGGCCGCGCAGCTTCTCCAGGACCCCGTCGAGGGTGTCCAGGTCCGTGTACTGGATGATCAGCTTGCCCTTGCCGCCGCGGCCGTGGGCGATGGTGACGCGGGTGCCGAGGTTTTCGGACAGTTCGGTTTCCAGCGAGGCGATGTCCGGCTGCGGAGCGGCCTTGCCCGGCTTGGCGCGGCGTCCGGTCACCGGGACCTTGCCGGCGGCGAACTGCTGGGCGCGGTGTTCGACCTCACGCACCGACCAGCCCTGGTCAGCGGCTTCCGAAGCCAGTTTGCTGGCCAGTTCCGGCGACAGCGTCAGCAGCGCGCGCGCATGGCCCATTTCCAGCCGGCGCGCTTCGAGCAGCGCACGGATCGCCGGAGGCAGTTCCAGCAGGCGCAGCAGGTTGGACACCGCCGCGCGCGACCGGCCCACGGCTTCGGCCGCTTCGGCGTGGGTCAGCGAGAACTCGTTGATCAGGCGCTGCAGCGACTGTGCTTCCTCGAGCGGATTGAGGTCTTCGCGCTGGATGTTCTCGATGAGCGCCATCGCGATGACGGTGCGGTCATCCAGTTCGCGCACGACCACCGGCACTTCGGCCAGGCCGGCTTCCTGCGAGGCGCGCCAGCGGCGTTCGCCGGCAACGATTTCGAACCTTCCGGGCGACAGCTCGCGCACCACGATCGGCTGGATGACGCCCTGCGCCTTGATCGACTCGGCCAGCTCGTTGAGCTTGGCCGGATCCATCGCCATGCGCGGCTGGTACTTGCCCGGCTGCAGCTGGCCGACCGGCAGGGTGCGCAGCGCTTCGCCCGGCTGGGCCTCCGGCGGAGCGGTCTCGGCGGCTTTCGGGCCGAGCAGCGCTTCCAGGCCGCGGCCGAGGCCGCGCTTCTTCGTCGCGCTCATCAAGCGTACTCCGTGGTGTGTGCGTGCTTCTTGCGATCCGCCTGGCGCCGGATGATTTCGCCGGCCAGGCCCAGATAGGCCACGCCGCCGCGCGAGGTGCGGTCGTATCCGACGATGCTCTGCCCGTGACTGGGCGCTTCGGCCAGGCGCACGTTGCGCGGCACGATGGTGCGGAACACGCGATCGCCGAAATGCTGGGTGAGTTCGGCGGACACGGCGTTGGCGAGGTTGTTGCGGATGTCGAACATCGTGCGCAGCACGCCTTCGATTTCCAGCTGCGGATTGAGGCGCGCCTTCAGCGCGTCGATGGTCTCCATCAGCGCACTCAGGCCCTCCAGCGCGTAGTACTCGCACTGCATCGGCACCAGGACCGCATCGGCGGCGGTCAGCGCGTTGAGCGTCAGCAGCGACAACGCCGGCGGGCAGTCGATGAGGATGAAGTCGTAATCCGCGCGAACCGATTCCAGTGCGCTTTTCAGCCGCCCTTCGCGCCCGTCGCTTTCCATCAGCTGGATTTCGGCGGCGGTCAGATCGATGTTGCCGGGCATCAGGTCGAAACCTTCCTGCGTGGACACGATGGCCTCGCGCGCGCCGGCTTCCTGCAACAGCACGTCGCAGGTGGAGTTCTCCACTTCGCGCTTGTCCACGCCGCTGCCCATCGTCGCGTTGCCCTGCGCATCCAGATCGACCAGCAGCACGCGTTGCGGCGCGCGTGCCAGGGCAGCCGCCAGATTGACCGCTGTCGTGGTCTTGCCGACGCCGCCTTTCTGGTTGGCGATCGCGATGATGCGGGCCATGCGTGCTCGCTCGGAAAAGTAACCGGGGGAGGGGGATTATGCGGGGTCCGGGCCGGCTCTGCGAATTCGGAGCGGCCCTGCGATGCCGCCACGCGCCCGCGCCGTCGGACGCGATGCCAGACGGATCAAGCGCTTAGCCGAAGGGGATGATCAGGCGGCGTGCTTGCGCACGATGACCAGATGGCGTTCGCCCACCAGTTCGGGGACGTGCAGAGGGTGGATGGCCTCGAATCGCCAGCCTGCCGGCAGCGCGGCGATCTCCGCATCGGGGCGCATGCCCTTCATCGCCAGCAGGGCGCCGCCGGGTTTCAGCAGATGGCCGCCGACCTCGATGATCCCGCCGAGCGTGTCGAGCGCGCGCGCGGTCAAGGCATCGAAGCGGGCGGGTTCGTCCAGCGCTTCGGCCCGTGACTCGGCGACGCGGGCGTTGCCGAGGCCCAGTTGGCGCACCGCTTCGCGCAGGAACCGGGCCTTCTTGCCGTTGCTCTCCACCAGCGTGACCTGGAGCGCCGGATGCGCGATCGCCAGTGGAATGCCCGGCAATCCCGGCCCGGTGCCGAGATCGGCAAGCGTTCCTTCGGAGAAGAAGGCGTGCATGGCGAGCGAATCCAGCAGATGCCGGGTGACCATCTCGCCCGGATCGCGGATGGCGGTCAGGTTGTAGGTGCGGTTCCAGCGTTGCAGCAAGGCCAGGTAGTCCAGCAATCGCGGTGCGAGCCGGTCGGACGGCAGGGCCAGTTCATCCAGGCCCTGGCGCAGTCGGCGGTCCAGGCCGACGTCGGGAGTCGAATCATTCATCGCGCCAGTATCGCCGATGCCCGGCCCGCGATCAGTCGCGCCAGGCCAGCGCGCCGCGGTAACCGGCGGCCGGCGTCCATTCGTGCAGATGCCACTGCGCGGGATGGCCCAGTGCGGGATCGCAGTCGACCAGCTGCAACTGGCCTTCGCGTTCGCCGAAGACCAGCTTCTCCAGTCCGAACGACACGCCCTGGCCGTGGGCCTTGAGCACGGCCTCCTTGATGCACCAGAGCCGCACGAAGGCGCCGGTGCGCGTGGCGTCGTCCTGCGCGCGCAGCCAGTCGAGTTCACTCGGATGGAAGAAGCGCTGCGCGATCTCCATCATGCGCGGCCGCTCGCGATGCTGTTCGACATCGACCCCGAGATCGCGCGCCTGACCCATCGCCACGAGCAATGCGCGGCCGCTGTGGCTCCAGCTGATCGCCTGATCCGCGAACGGCGCGCGCAGGTGCGGCTTGCCGCGCACATCGCGTTCGACAGGCAGTTGCGCGGGTGCGCAATCGAGTGCGGCGCCGAGCACCTGGCGCGCCACCGGCTCGCCGCGTTCGCGCGGTGCGTGCGCGCGCAACCAGACCCGGAATCGTCCGAACGCCCATTCAGCGGAGACGGGAATGTCGATCTCGGTCGGATTCTGGATAGCGGGCATGCGTCATCGGGAAAGTGGTGCAAGGCAGCGTGCATCGGCGCACGACGGGCGCTATCAATGCGGCACAAGCATGACATGCCCGTTTTCGCTTGACAGCGGTTTAACGCCGCCGGGTCGATCGTCAGCAAACGGTGACCACGCAACACCGAATGGAAGGAGACGCTTCGCGATGAACTTCCTTATCTTCCTCATCGTCGGCGGCCTCGCCGGCTGGCTGGCAAGCCTGGTGATGCGCCGCGACGCTTCGCAGGGCATCGTGCTCAACATCGTCGTGGGAATTGTCGGCGGCTTCCTTGGAGGCTGGCTGCTGCCGACGCTGGGCTTCGGGCTCGGTGGCGGCTGGGTGGGCTACCTGCTCACCGCGTTCATCGGCGCCATCGTGCTGTTGCTCATCGTCAACCTGTTCACGCGCGGTCGCGCGCGATAGCAGCTTCGCTGCGGCCGCGTGCGCTCATCGAGACGCACCCAAGGTCCGTGGCACCACAAAGGCCCGGTGCAAGCCGGGCCTTTGTTCATTGGAAGCGCGGTGCGCTCAGTCCGAAGCCAGCTGCACCCATGCCGGTGCGTGATCGCTGGGGCGATCCCAGGTGCGCGGCTCGCGATCGATGCCCGATGCAATCGCCTGCGCGCGCAAGGCGTCGGACACCAGCGTCAGATCGATGCGCAGGCCCAGGTTGCGGCGCAGGCCGCCCATGCGGTAATCCCACCAGCTGTAGATGCCGGCCTCCTGGTTGTGCAGCCGATAGCCGTCATGCAGGCCGAGTGCATGCAGCCTGCGCAGCGCGTCGCGCTCGGCCACGGACGTGAGGATGTGGTCGTCGCCCCAGACTTTCGGGTCATACACGTCGCGCTCGTCCGGCGCGATATTGAAATCGCCCATCACGATCAGCCGGGGGTGGCGTTGCAGTTCGTCCTGCAACCAGCCGTGCACGGCATCGAGCCAGCGCAGCTTGTAGGCGTACTTGTCGGTGCCGACGTCCTGGCCGTTGACGACGTACAGATTGATCACGCGCAGATCGCCTACCGTCGCGGCGATCACGCGCTTCTGTTCATCGTCGAAACCGGGGATGCCGATCTGCACCTCGCTGACCGGCTGGCGCGAGAGCAGCGCAACGCCGTTGTAGGTCTTCTGACCCGCGAACACGCTGCGATAGCCAAGCCCGGCCAGCGCCGTGTCGGGGAAGCGGTGATCCTCCAGCTTGGTTTCCTGCAGGCCAACGATGTCCGGCGAGAACGTGCCCAGCCATTGTTCAAGATGCGGCAGGCGCACGTTGAGCGAGTTGACGTTCCAGCTGGCGATTTTCATCGAAGGCATCCTGAGTGCGCGGCGGCGCACACGGTAGCAGCAAAGCCGCGCTTTTCGACACGCAGGCCGCGAATGCCGGCCTCGCCGGGGCGGACGCGCCGTCAGCGCACGATGAAGTCGATGAAGCGCGCGACCTTGCTGTAGGGCGGTTTCAGCAGATCGCTGCCGGCGCGGCGGCTCTGCCACAGGATCGGCAGCGCCTTGCTGAAGGCATCGAAGCCGGCACGACCGTGGTAGGCGCCCATGCCGCTGGGGCCGATGCCGCCGAACGGCAGATCATTGATGCCGAAATGCAGCACCGTGTCGTTCACGGTGACTCCGCCGGCAAGCGTACTGCGCAGGATCTTCTCGACCTGGGCGCGCTCGTGGCTGAAGGGGTAGAGCGCCAGTGGCCGATCATGCGCATTGACGTAGGCGATCGCATCGTCCAGCGAAGCCACAGAACGGATGGGGAGGATCGGCCCGAAGATTTCATCCTGCATCACGCGTGCGTCGTCGCCGGGCTCCAGCACCAGCGTGGGCGCGAACAGGCGCTGCGCGGCGTCGTGCACGGGCGCGAGTGGCTGCACCTGCAGCCCGCGCGTGCGCGCATCGTCGAGATATCCCTCCAGCCGCGCGAACTGGCCGTCGTTGATGATGCGGGTGTAGTCGCTGGCGTTGCGCAGATCGCCGTAGCGCGCCTGCACCTGATCGCGCAGTGCCGCCACCAGCGCATCGCGGCGATGCGAGGACACCAGCACGTAATCGGGTGCAATGCAGGTCTGGCCGCCGTTGAACCATTTGCCGGTCGCCAGCCGCGCGGCCGCCTGTTCGACCGGATAGTCGTCGCACACGATCGCCGGCGATTTGCCGCCCAGCTCCAGCGTCAGCGGCGTCAGGTGCGGCGCGGCCGCGGCCATCACCTTGCGGCCGACGGCCGTCGAACCGGTGAAGACCAGATGATCGAACGGCAGGCCCGCGAACGCCGCACCGATTTCCGCGCCGCCGTACGCCACGGCTACGCGATCCGGCGGGAACACTTCGGCCAGCAGGCTGCGCAGGAATGCGGCCGTCTTCGGCGTGTGTTCGGACGGCTTCAGATAGACGTGGTTGCCCGCGGCGATTGCCGTCGCCAGCGGAATCAGCGCCAGGTTGACGGGATAGTTCCAGGGCGCGATCACGCCGACGACGCCGACCGGCTCGGAGCGAATCTCCGCCCGCGCAGGCCAGAAGCGCCAGCCCACGCCGACCCGCCGCGGTTTCATCCAGCGGCGCAGGTGCTTGCGCAGGTGATCGATCTCGTTGAGCACCGTCATGCCGTCTGCGATGCGCGATTCATGCAGCGACCGGTGGCCGAAGTCCTCGGCAATCGTGCGCGCCATTTCATCAAGCCGACGCTTCAGCGCCTCGCGCAGTCGCAGCAGATCATCGCGCCGTTGCGCGTAATCGGGCTTGCGCGCCTGCCACGCATGGCGCAGCTGGCCGAGGGTGGCGGGCAGGTCGGAGGCGAGCGTGTCGAGGGCGGTGTCCATGGCGCCGAGTGTAGGCCGGGACTTTGCGCCGTGATCGCTACAATGCGCAGATGACCGCTATCCGCCCCTATCTTGACCGTTTTCCCGTCCTCGGCCACCGCGTGTACGTCGACCCGGCGGCGACCGTCATCGGCGATGTCGAACTGGCCGACGACGTTTCGGTGTGGCCGGGCACGATCATCCGTGGCGACGTGAACCACATCCGCATCGGCGCCCGCACCAACGTGCAGGACGGCACGATCATCCACGTCAGCCACCACAGTCCGTACAACCAGGCCGGCTGTCCGACCTTGATCGGCAGCGATGTCACCATCGGCCACGGCACGATCATCCATGCGTGCACCATCGGCGATTTCTGCCTGATCGGCATGGGCGCCTGCATTCTCGATGGCGCGATCGTGCGCATGCATGGCTTTGTCGGAGCCGGTGCGGTCGTGGGCCCGGGCAAAGTGGTCGGCGAAGGCGAACTGTGGGTGGGCAACCCGGCGCGGCTCGTGCGGCGGTTGAGCGAAAAGGAAGTGGAAAGCCTGCACTATTCGGCCGCGCATTACGTGCGGTTGAAAGATCAGTATCTCGGCATGGCGGGTGCGTCCGCTGACGCCCCCGACCCTGCGCAATGACGCGCATGTCCTGCTGATCACCCGCCGGGCGCTGGGCAATCGGCAGCGGCTCGCTTAAAGTCGCTGCGGGGATTTCCGCAGGGACCGCGTCATCATGGCCATCCGCTTTTGCCTCACGGCGCACGTTGCGCGGCCTCGGCCCTGCGCCTGCGAACGCCGTAGGCGATCGATGCGGCGGATGCGCCCGGCATGAGGCTCGACACCTATCGCGAAGTGATCACGCCCGAAGGCGTGGCGCTGCACTGCGCACCGCGGGCCCGGTGCCGCGATCCATCGCATGGTCGATAGATCTGGCGATCCGCCTGGGCGCGACGCTCCTCGTGCTGATCGTTCTGGGCGTGGCCGGCGGCTTCGGCCGTGGACTGGGCTATGTCGTGATGTTCCTGCTGTACTGGGGATATCCGATTGCACTGGAAGCGCTGTGGAACGGGCAGACCGTCGGAAAGCGGGCATTGGGCCTGCGCGTGATATCCGCGGACGGCGCGCCGGTGGGCTGGTTGCCGGCGATCGTGCGCAATCTGCTGCGCACGGTGGACATGCTGCCGTTCGGCTACGCGGCCGGCCTGCTGGCCACACTGGCCGACCCGCACGCGCGCCGCCTGGGCGATATGGTCGCGCGGACCATCGTCGTGCATGTGGAAACCGAACATGACCCTGCGCCCGCGCCGGTGAATGTCGTGGTGGGCGTGCCGCCGGGACTGCAACCGGATGAACTGGCCGCGATCATCGCGTTCGGCGAACGTGCGCCGCTGCTCACACCGTCGCGCCAGGACGAGCTGGCCGACATCGTCGCGCCGCTGACGCATGCGCGCGGGCAGGCCGGCGTGCTGCGGCTGTACGGCATGGCGAACTGGTTGCTGGGGCGTCGATGAGGCAGGAACAGTTCGTCGCCCGCCATCAGAGGGAATGGGTCGCCTTCGAATACTGGCTTGATCTGCGCGGCAGCCCGTCGCGCGAGGAACAAAAGCACATCGGCGACCTGCTGGCCGACGAGGAAATCCCGGCCTGCTATCGGCGCATCTGCGAACAACTGGCGCTGGCGCGCAAGCGCGGATACAGCCCGCAGCTGGTCGCACGCCTCCAGCAATTGATGCAGCGCGGACACAACCTGCTCTATCGCACCCCGCCGCCGCGCTGGCGGCGCGCGGCGCGTTTCGTGCTGGCCGACTTTCCGCGCTGGGTACGCAGCGAAGCGGCCTGCATGTGGCTGTCGGCGGCCTTGTTCTACCTGCCCCTGATCGCGATCTTCGCCGCCTTGCAATGGCGGCCGGAGCTGATCCACGGCCTGATGTCGCCGGAACAGATCGCTTCGGTCGAATCGATGTACGACCCGTCCGCCAGCCATCAGCGCATCGGTCGCGATGCGCAGACCGACTGGCAGATGTTCGGTGTCTACATCCTCAACAACACCTCGATCGGCCTGCGCACCTTCGCCAGCGGTCTGCTGGCCTGCGTTGGCGCGGTCTATGTGCTGATCTTCAACGGCGTGTCGATTGGCGCGGTGTTTGGCCACCTGCAACAGATCGGCTACGGCGAAACGCTGTGGCGGTTCGTCGTCGGGCACGCGCCGTTCGAGCTCACCGCCATCGTGATCACCGGCGGCGCCGGCCTGCGGCTGGGCTTCAACCTGATCGCGCCGGGACAGCGGCGACGCATCGATGCGCTGGTCGAGGCCGGCCGCAAGGGCGCGCGCATCTGCCTGGGCGCGGCGCTGATGTTCTTCATCGCGGCCTTCATCGAAGCGTTCTGGTCATCGATCGCAACGATTCCGGCGCTCACCAAGTACATCGTGTCGGGCGTGCTGTGGGTGCTGGTGCTCGGATGGCTGTGGCGCGGCGGGCGAGGAATGACCGATGCGCCTTGAGGATCTGACCGTCCACCTGCGTGCGCGCACGTCATGGGAAGCGATGGAACTGGGCATGGCGCTGGTGCGCCGTCACGCGGCGGCGATCTGGAAGCCATGGTGCCTGGTGACGTTGCCCTTGTTCGTGCTGGTGAATGGGCTGGGAATCGCGCTCGGCTGGGAACTGCTGCCGGCGCTGCTGCTCTGGTGGCTGAAGCCGGTCTACGACCGCATTCCGCTGTACGTAATCTCGCGCGCGGTCTTCGGCGCGGTGCCGGGCACGCGCGAAACCGTGCGCACCCAGCTGCGCTGGGGTTGGAAGCCGATGCTGCACTACCTGACGTGGCGGCGCTTCAGCCCGGCGCGTTCGCTGTTCCTCCCGGTTGATCTGCTGGAAGGCGCGCAGGGGACGCGGTTGCGCGAACGCCGCCGCGTGCTGGGTGGCGCGGTGTATGGCAACGCTGCGCTGCTCACCATCATGTGCATGCAGTTCGAGTTGGCGCTCTGGTTCGGCGGCATCACCGCGTTCTTCCTGTTCGTGCCGCCGGAGCTGTTGCCGGAAACCCTGAAGACGGCCTGGAGCCTGCTGAGCGAAGAGACGCCGCTCTGGATCGAGGTCGCCCTCCAGATCATCGCCTGGCTGGTGCTGTCGATCGTCGAGCCCTTCTTCGTCGGCGCGGGCTTCGGTCTGTACCTCAACCGCCGCACGCAACTGGAAGCGTGGGACGTGGAGATCGTCTTCCGCAAACTACGCAAGCGCCTGGCCGCGGGGAGCGCGTCGCTATTGCTGGGGTTCGCACTGTTGTTCGGGCAGGGCGTGGCGCCGACCAGCGCGTTGGCCCAGCAGGTCTACCCGCAGGATGAATCCGCCGGGGAAGCCGAGATCACGGAAGACGACGAAGACGAGGAAGACGGCGCAGCGGACCCGGCGCAAGCACCCGCGACCCTCGCGGAGGTGTTCGAGGATCACCGGGTCGATGATGCGGGCTTCCGCCGCGCGGTCGACCGCGCCTACGAAGATCCGGATTTCAATCGCACGCAGGTCCAGAAGAGTTGGCGACGTCGTGATCGCGATACCGCCAATGACGATGACCACGACTTCAACCTGGACTGGCTGCGTGGACCGGCGGAAGTGGTGGCTTTCATTGCGCGCTGGGGCGTGTGGATTCTGGCGGGCCTGCTGGTGCTCGCGCTGCTGCTCACCGCGCCGCGCTGGTGGCCATGGATGCGTGGCGCGATCGGTCGTGCGCCGCGCTACGACACCGAAGTGGGCAGCGAAGCCATTCCGCTGCCGGACGTGCTTCCCGACGATATCGCCGCCGTGGCGCAGCGGTTGTGGAGCGAAGGTCGTTCGCGTGAAGCGCTCGGCCTGCTGTATCGGGCCGGCGTCGAATCGATGAGCCGGCGATTGCAGACCACCTTGCCGCCGGGCGCCACCGAAGCCGAGTGCCTGCGTGCATCGCGTCGCCTGCCGCGACCGGAGGATCGCCAGCTGTTCGCGCGCATCGTCCGGGTCTGGCAGTACGCCGCCTATGCGCAGCGGATGCCGAGCGAGGCCGATTTCCAATTGTTGCTGGATGACATGCGCCAGCGCGGCGGGTGGCTGGCATGAGCCGGGGCCTGCGCATTGTCGTGATCGTCGTGCTCGTGCTGCTGGTCGGCGCACTGGGCGCGCTCGGCGCGATGTGGTTCCAGCGCACTTTCGAGCGCGTCGAAGAAACCCTCTATCTGCCCCCGATGGGTGAAGCGGCCTACAACCCGCTGTACGCGCTGAAGAGGACGCTGGAGATCGACGGCGTGCGCGTGAATGCGCGGCAGCGCCTGGCACTGGATGCGCACCCGCTTGCGCCGGGTGACACCGTATTGCTCTTCAACGATGCGCGCGCACTGACGCGGCCGCAGCGCGATCGCCTGATGGAATGGGTCGACGGCGGTGGACACCTGTTGCTGCGCACGCCGCCGCGATCGCAATGGAGCGAGATCACGGTGCCGCTGCTCTCCGAACTGGGCATCGCCCCCACCGGCGAGAACCGCTGCGCACGCTTCCATCTGCAGGGCGAGGATCCGCACGTGGAATTCTGTCGCGGCCAGCGCTTCCGCATGGAAATCGAACGCGAACTGGCCTGGGGCGATGTGGAAACCGGCTACGTGTTCGCGCGGCTTCCCTATGGAGACGGCCATGTGGATGTGCTGGCCGACTTCGATGTGATGACCAATCGCGGGTCGCAGTCCAGAGTGTCCGGGCTGCTCGACAAGCCGCCGCGCGATGGACTGAGCGAACCCACGCACGCCGCATTGGCGCGCCAGTTCCTCGCGCCGAATTACGGCAAGGGCACGATGCACCTGATCTATGCCGCGGAAGCCCCGTCGCTGTTTCGCACCGTGCTGAAGCAGGGCTGGATGGTCTGGATACCGCTGACGCTCGCGCTGCTGGCGTGGTTGTGGTCGCGCATGCTGCGCTTCGGACCGCTGATCCCGACGCCGGCGATGGAGCGCCGTTCGCTGCTCGAACACGTGCGCGCCAGCGGCGATCTGTTGTTCCGTTACCACCGCGGCGTGCTGCTCTACGTCGCCGTGCGGCAGGCATTCCTGCTGCGGTTACGCCGTCGTGATCCGGTCGCCGCCGCACTGGCCGGAGACGCGCAGATCGAAGCCATCGCCGCGCGCCTGTCCTGGCCCATCGAGACCGTGCGAAAGGCGATGCAGGTGCCGTCCAGCCGCGATCACGCCGCGTTCCGCGATCGCATTTCCACCTTGATTGAACTGAGAAACCGACTATGAGCGAGTTGTCCGAGATCGCCGCCGTGACCGGCGAAGCCCTGGCCGAGCAGGTCAATCGCGTGCGCGAAGAAGTGTCCAAGGCCTTCATCGGCCAGACCGATGTACTGGACCAGATTCTCGTCGCGCTGCTGGCCGGCGGCCATGTCCTGATCGAAGGCGTGCCGGGGCTGGGCAAGACGCTGCTGGTGCGTGCGCTGGGCCAGGCGCTGGAACTGAACTACGCGCGCGTCCAGTTCACGCCGGACCTGATGCCGAGCGATGTCAGCGGCCATGCGGTCTACGACCCGAAGACCGAGAGCTTCAAGATCCGTCGTGGACCGATTTTCACGAACCTGCTGCTGGCGGACGAAATCAACCGAGCGCCGGCCAAGACGCAATCGGCCCTGCTGGAAGTGATGCAGGAAGGGCAGGTGACCATCGAGGGCAAATCCTTCGAACTGGCGCCGCCGTTCATGACGCTGGCCACGCAGAATCCGGTCGAACAGGAAGGTACGTACCCGCTGCCGGAAGCGCAGCTGGATCGCTTCCTGCTGAAGATCCTGATCGACTACCCCGCGCTGGAAGACGAGAAGCGCATGGTCGATGCGATCACCACCGGCCGCGCGGCCAGCGACTTCGACCTGTCGCAGGTGCAGCGCGTGCTGGGTGCGGAGCAGGTCGTGGCGATGCAGCGCGGCACCGCGCAGGTGACCGTGGACGAGCAGGTGATCGAATACGCGGTGCGTATCGTCGCCGCGACGCGCAAGTGGCCGGGACTGGCGATGGGCGCAGGCCCGCGCGGCAGCCTTGCGCTGGTCCGCGCCGCACGCGCGCAGGCGGTGCTGCAGGGCCGCGATTTCGCCACGCCGGACGACGTGCGCGAAATCGCCACGCCCGCGTTACGCCATCGCATCTCGCTGGCGCCCGAACTGCAGATTGAAGGACAGACGCCGGACGACGTGCTGCGCGCGCTGCTGGCGAAGGTGGAAGCACCGCGCAAATGATCCGGCAACGCGCCGCCAACGGAGCCGCACGATGAGGCCGGGCGTCCTCGCCGTCGTCGTGCTCGCGCTGTGGGGGCTCGGCGGCCTGGCCGTGCCGTTCGCCGGAATGCCGATCGCCGCGTGGTGGTGGACCGGCGCGGTGATCCTCGCGTTGCTGCTGCTGGACGGGGCGTGGCTGCGCCGCATGCCGACGCCCGAAGTCGTGCGCGATCTGCCCGAGGTGCTGCCGCTGGGCGTCGAGCGCGACATCGTGCTGCACCTGCAATCGAACGGGCGGCAGCGGGTGGATGTGTTCGACCGCCATCCCGGCGCGTGGCCGATGCAGGGTCTGCCACAGACGTTGCGACTGGAGCGCGGGCGAACCGCGCATTTCCAGTACCGCCTGCGCCCGACCTTGCGCGGCGACGCGACCTTCGATGGCGTACAGCTGCGCCTGCATTCGCCGCTGCGGCTGTGGTGGCAATCGCGCATCGGCGGGGCGCGGCAGACCGTGCGCGTGTTTCCCAACTTCGCGCCGCTCACGCGTTTCGCACTCTTCAGCGCGGAACAGGCATCGCGACTGGTCGGCGCGCATCTCAAGCGGCGGCGCGGCGAAGGCACCGATTTCAACCAGATGCGCGAGTACCGTATCGGCGACAGCCTGCGCCAGATCGACTGGAAGGCCACCGCCCGCGCACGCAAGCTGATATCGCGCGAGTACCAGGACGAAAAGAACCAGCAGCTGGTGATGCTGCTGGACACCGGCCGGCGCATGCTCACGCGCGAGGGCGAACTGGCCCACTTCGATCACGCGCTCGATGCGACGCTGGTGGTGTCCTATCTCGCGCTGCGCCAGGGCGATGCCGTCGGCCTGATGGCGAGCGGCAGCGAACGCCGATGGGTCGCGCCCAAGCGCGGCATGGGCGCCATCGATGCGTTGCTGCGCGCCAGCTATGACCTGCAGCCGCAGGCGGTCGCCACGGATTACCTGGCTGTTGCCACCGAACTTTCGCTGCGCCAGCGCCGCCGCTCACTGGTCATGCTGGTGACCAACGTGCGCGATGAAGACATCGATGATCTGCTCGCGGCCGTCCGCATGTTGCAGAAGCGGCATCTTGTCTGTGTCGCCAGCCTGCGCGAGCGCGATCTCGATCAGGCGCTGTCATCGCCGGTGAAGGATCTGGCGGACGCGGTGCATGCCGGCGCGATCGCGCGCTACCTGGAACAGCGCGCGGCCGCGCACGAAGCGTTGCGGCGCAACCACGTCATGGTGCTCGACGTCACCTGCGACGATTTGCCGGCCGCGCTGGTGGAACGCTATCTGGCGGTGAAGCGCGACGGCCTGCTCTGAACATTCGCGGCAGGCGACGCGGTTTCGCACAGGGCCTGCGCCAGCTGCGCTGACGCCGCGCCGCAAAGAAATGCGCGATGGGCCTCCGCCGTGGCCGGCCCGTCGTAACGCAACACCGTCCAGGTTTCCTTCGCCGACATGCGCGCACCCGGCTCGAGTTCGCGGAAAGGTGCATGCACCTCCAGTTCGAGCAGTCCATTTGCAGCATCGGCCGGTTCATCCAGATACAGCTCGACTTGTGCCTGCTCCGGATGGATGGCGGCCGCCGGCTGCAAGTCGAAGCGGATCAGCAGGAGTTGCCGATCGGCGAAGCCGGCGATCCAGCCGGCCGAGGGCGCGATGAAGATCTTTCCACGACGCGCCTGGATTCCGGGCTGGAATGGCGCGCGCTCGATGCCCAGCACGCCCGCGTCGATGTGCGTGCGCAATGGCGCCAGCGCCGGGCCTTCATCGGAACGGATGCGTACATGCGCTTCGTCGCGCACGGGCACATACACCTGCGTCGCCGCCGACATGCGCGTGTTGAACCACAGATCACGCTGCACGCGGCGGTCGCGGATGTTGGTGGCTTCGACCTCCAGCACGACGGTGTCGTCACGGTCGTCGGCAAGGCGGAAATGCTTGCGAAGGCGCACGCCGGTCACGGGACTCGCCACGCCCTCCATTGTCACGGCACGGTCATCGCGTTCGACGATGCGCTGGCGCGCGAACGACAGGTAAGGATCCGGCGGCCACGCGGCACGCGCATCGCGGCGCGCGGTGTTGACGTCCTGATCCGACCACCACGTGCTCTGCGGACCGAGCCAGACATCGTGGCCGAGATAGGCGATGTCATCGGCTTCGGCATCCACGCGTGGCGACGGCTGCGCGCGCACGGCATCGCCGACCTTCAGCAGGTTCGATTGCCCATGCAGCGAGAACCCGACACCGCGCCCGCCGAACGAGGGCGTGACCTCGAAGCGGATCGTGCCGTTGTCGAGCACGATCACGTCGCTCGCGTGCGCATGCGACGCGGCCAGCATCGTCAATACGCCGAACAGCCACGCACCCTTCATGGCGCGCCGCGTCCGTGACCGGTCGCGGCCCACCACAGGCCGCCGTAGAGATGATCGAGGTAGCGCTCGTCGTCGTAGTGCGCGGGCGCATGCCCCAGTGCCGTCACGAACACGCGACCGCCGCTGTATTCATGGAACCACGCGATCGGATGATCCTCGCCCATGCCGCGGGCCTGCTGGCCGGGCCAGATGCGTGTCGGGTCGTAGCTGCGCTCATCCACGCGCAGCACGGTGCGCAGGCCGTCCACCAGCGGCGCTTCGAACTCGTACCACTCATCCGACCAGATCCAGGAATCCGGCACGCCGAAGCTGGCGGGAAAGCCGCGATCGACCACATCAATGCGTGCCGTCTGGACCACCGGATGGATGCGGAAGCGTCGGCCAATCAGGCGCTCGAACCAGGGCCACTCGTCCGGCGTGCCGATCAGCGCGCGGTGCACCGCCACCACGTTGCCACCATCGCGCACGTAGCGCTCGAAGCGGGTGCGCTGTGCGGCATCGAGTTCTTCGCCCGGCGTGTTGAGCATGACGATGGAGGCATAACCATCGAGATCCGAATCGAATGCGCGTGTATTCCAGGCCCAGTCGAGATCGAAACCGTGCCGGCGCGCCATGCGCTCGAACGCCGGCTTGGCGACGACCGCGTAGTCGTTGTGGTAACGGTTCGGAATCGCCACGACCAGCACCTTGAACTGGCCCTGCGCCCACGCCGCAGGCGCCAGCGTGACGAGCCACAGTAACCACAGGAGAAGAACGCGCATCATGCCGGCATGCTAACGCCGGCATACGCAGCGCAGGGGCGCGAATCTATTCCGGTTTGTCGCGAGGGTATGCCGGTGAGGATTAGCTCGCGGGTGTGCGGCTCGCCTGCATCGCCTTGCATGCGCCCCACGCGAGCATGACTAGTCCGGCCGACCAGACGAGGTTGAACAGCAGGTTGATGGCGGACAGCAGCGCAATGACGCTCTGCATGCTGGTGTAGTCGCTGCCGCTGCGCAGTGTCCATGTCTGCACGATACCGAGCACGAGATGGATGAGCGAAGCGCCGAGCATCGTCAGCGCACCGGCCAGCGCGAGCTTGCGCCCGGCCGCGGGCGGCGCCCACCACAGCAGCATGCACGCCACCGCGACCGTGGCCAGCAACGTGGGCAGCTGGTAGGCAAGCGTCGTCAGCAATTGCATCAGGAACGTATCCAGATCAGATCTCCTTGCTTCACGGATGCAGGAATGTCGCGACGCACTCCCGGGTGGCGGGAGTTGCGTGCGTGCAATGTGGCCGCAAAAGTAGCCGGCGAATCAATCCGCAGTGACCAGCAGCGCATCCTTCTGGCGCAGCGCCGCGTAGACCGCATCGGTGTCGGGCGTGACGCCGTGCCATTCCTCGAATGCCACCGCCGCCTGTTCGACCAGCATGCCCAAGCCGTCCACCGCGTCGTGGCATTCGGCGGCCTTCGCCCACGCGAGGAAAGCGATCGCGGCTTCGCCGTAGTTGAGATCGACCGCGAGCGTGCGCGAATTTGTCAGGGTGAATGGAATGTGGAACGCCTCGGCCGCGTGTTCGCCCCGTGTCGCCGAAGTGGCGTTGATGATGAGTGCGAAGTCGCCGAGATCATCCAGATCATTCCAGTAGCGCGAATGCGCGCGCTCCGGATCGCCGAGGACATCGGCCAGCGCATCGGCGCGTTCGGGCGTGCGGTTGACGATCATCAATTCGGAAATGCCGGCGTCCAGCAACGCCGGTGCAACGCCACGGGCCGCGCCGCCCGCGCCCAGCAACAACGCGCGGCGGCCGCGCAGATCAAGTCGGTGGCGTTCGGTCAGATCGCGCACCAGGCCGACGCCGTCGGTGTTGTCGCCGTACCACTGGCCGTCGTTCCAGCTCAGCGTATTGACTGCGCCGGCACGCGCCGCACGTTCACTGGTGCGCGCGCAGATGGCGAAGGCGGCTTCCTTCAAGGGCAGGGTGACGTTCGCGCCGACGCCGCCCTCGCCGACGAAGCGATCGAGTGTGGCGACGAAGTCGTGCGGCGCGACATCGATGGCGGTGTAATCCAGCGCGATGCCGGTCTGTCTCGCGAATGCCGCATGGATGCGTGGCGACAGCGAATGGGCCACCGGATGGCCGAAGACCGCGTAACGGGGGTTGGACATGGCTTGGTATAAATCCCTTCAATGGATTCGACGTGAGGCCACCACCATGAAACGCAAACTGGCGGCGACCGCCCTGCTCGGCAGTCTACTCTCAGCGGCCGTGATGGCGCAGTTGGCCGAATACGGCATCGAAGGCATGGGCGTGGTCTCCACGCCGGCCAGCGAAGTGCGCGCGACCGTCAGCCCCGACGGCGGCCGCATCGTCTGGGGCAGCCCGGATCGCGGCGGTGGCGCGGGCGGCTGGGATCTCTGGCAGGCACGCCTGCAGGACACACGCTGGGTGGACGCGCAACCGCTGTCCATCAACTCCGCCGCCAACGACTTCGACCCGATGTTCAGCGCGGACGGGCGCTGGCTGTACTTCTTCTCCAATCGTCCCGGCGGCCAGGGCGGGGATGATCTGTATCGCGCGGCGGTGCGGACGGACGGAAACCTCGGCGCGGTCGAATCGCTCGGCCCGGGCGTGAACAGTCCGGGTGACGAATGGGCGCCGACGCCGAGCGCGGACGGCCGCCGCCTGATGTTCGCCAGCGATGGTTTCGGCGGCGCGGGCCGTCACGACCTGTTCGTCGCGCACTGGAACGGCGACGCCTTCATCAATCCGCAACCCGTGCCCGGCATCAACACGGCCGACGACGAATTCGACGCCGCCTGGATCGACGGAGGCAACGCCATCCTGTTCGCACGCTCGAAGGACGCAGAGCGCGCACCCATCCGCCTTCACCTTGCGCACTGCGATGGCCACCGCTACACGGACATCGCGCCGTGGTCGTCATCGCTCAATCCCGAAGAGGGCCACACACTCGGTCCGGGCATCGACCCATCCAAGCCCAGGGAACTGCTCGTCACCGGCAGCGCCCGCGCACCGAAGGCCGGCAAGCTGGATGTCTATCGCACGCGGGCGCCGGAGAGTCGGGGGAAGGCGGGTTGCATGCCGGCCCCGCGAGGATGAGATCACGCGACAGGTAGAGGGATGCCCGCGCGGCTGTCATCCCTCCGGAATCTTCGTGGACGTTTCCGCCTCACGCTTTTGCACGGAATATAGCCAAGGCTTTGCATGCCGACATTCCATGCAAAGTAATCATGTGCATCACTCGTTAGGGTCCCTGCAGACAGTCGGTAGCGCCGCAGGCGGGTTCGCCGCCCGGCCGTACATGCAGGGAGAAGCCAGATGGAGTTGTGTGCTGCACGCCTGGGCGTGTGGATGTTCGGATTGCTGGCGTGCGACCTGGCCAGCGCGCAATCCTTGAAAATCGAAACCATCGAGTACCACGACGACCTGTCGCTGTGGGTATTGGGGCAGGTCAAGCGCACCACGACGAACGGCATCGAGACCTCGCGCACAGCCTACGACGCGCGCGCCCTGCCGGTATCGAACCATGTGTTCGGCAAGCTCCAGCAGACGCAGGGTTACAACGCCGACGGCACATTGGCGTTCGCGCAGGATGGCAACGGCAACCGCACCACCTTCTCGGATTGGAAGCGCGGCATACCGCAAACGGTGGGATTCGCCGATGCGACGACCCAGCGCGCAACGGTGGACGACAACGGGTGGATACGGTCGCTCACCAGCGAGGTGGGCGCGAAAAGCTGTTTCGACTACGACGCAATGGGCCGGATGCAGCGCGTGACGTACCCGTCCGAGAGCCAATGGGACGCATGTGACGCCGCGACCTGGGACCTCTCGTACACCTCTTTCGCGCCATTGACGGCCAATGACTGGCGTCCGCCCGGTGTGGCCGCCGGTCAATGGGTGCATCGGACCATCAGAGGCGCCTATCGCAAGTACGTCTACCATGATGCATTGTGGCGGCCGGTGCTCACTCACGAGTTCGACGAGCGCGACACTGACGGCACATTGCGTGCGCGCCTGTTCGAATATGACGCCAGCGGGCGACTGCGCTTCGAGTCGTATCCATCTTCACAGGTGATTCCTGCCGCCAACGGAATGTGGTCGCAGTACGACGCGCTGGGACGGATAACCCAGTTCCGGCAGGACAGCGAACTGGGCCTGTTGACGACCACCACGGAATATCTGCCGGGATTCAGGGCGCGCGTGACCAATCCTCGCGGAATCCAGACCAACACCGAGTATCAGGTGTTTGACGAGCCGCGCATGGACAGCCCCACGGCCATCGCAATTCTCGGTAACGTGACCGGACAGGACATCGTGGTCACCGAAATCGAGCGGGATGTCTTCGGCAAACCGCGGCGAATCAGTCGACGGGACGGACATGACAGGGTGCGCGTGGACCGCCACTACGTTTATGGCGCCCACCAGCAACTGTGCAAAACCGTCGAGCCTGAAACGGGCTCAACGCTCTATATCCATGACGGGGCAGGAAATCTGCGTTACGAAAGCCGGGGTCTGGCCCTGCCTGACCCGAACAACTGCAACATCGCCCCCAACTATCCTTCCATCTCGCGCACATACGACGTCCGCAACCGGGTCAAGACTGTGGGTTTCCCTGATGGACTGGGAAACCAGAACTGGACATACACCGCGGATGGTCTTCCCGCCTCGGTTACCACGTGGAATGGCGCCAACAACACGTTGCCGGCAATCAATACCTATCAGTACAACCGTCGCGGGCTCCTTGTTGGCGAGTCACTGGAACAGGTCGGCTGGTACACCTGGGCAACGGGATATGCCTATGAGTCCCACGGCCATCTGATGACGGTGCGCTATCCCACGGCGCTGGCGGTCAGCTACTTTCCCAATGCCCTCGGACAACCCACGCTCGTGCGTGACGGCTTGGGCCAGCCCTACGCCAGTGGCATCCAGTACCACCCAAATGGCGCCATCAGGCAGTTCACCTACGGCAACAACGTCGTCCACACGATGACGCAGAACCTGCGTCAGCTGCCGGCCTGGACGGTGCAGTCGCAGGGGCTCATGCACACCCAGAGCCTCTACGATGCCAACGGCAACGTGACCGATTTGTATGACCACGCCAATGGATCGCACTACAACCGGCACATGACCTACGACGGTCTGGACCGTCTGCTGACCGCGGCTTCCTGGGGATTCGGTGGAGACGGCTGGCACCGTTTGGGCTACAACGCCCTCGACAACATTACGTCCTGGACGCTTGACGGCATCAAGGACCACGCCCAATACCTGTATGACGCCAGCAACCGGCTGACCAGCATTCGCAATACCGCGGGCGCAACGATTCTGGGGTTGAGTTATGACGAGCGCGGCAATCTGAAGAATCGCAACGGTCAGAACTACCTGTTCGACTACGGCAATCGCCTGCGTGAAGTGACCGGAAAGGAACACTATCGCTACGATGCACACGGCCGCCGCATCCTCGCGTGGTCCCCGACCGAGGGCAACATCCTCTCGCTGTACGGGAGCGACGGAAAACTGCTGTACGAGAACGACCGGCGGACACTGCAACTCCGGGAGCATATCCATCTGGAGGGCTCATTGCTGGCGACGCGGGAAACCCCCGCCGCCGGGGGAAGTGCAGTCGTCAAATACCAGCACACCGACGCCTTGGGCAGCCCTGTAGCTGTCAGTGATGCGAGCCGCGTACTCAGACGCACGTTCTATGACCCGTTCGGCGGAACCATCAATCAGCCCGGTTATGGCGGCCCCGGCTACACCGGCCACGTGCAGGACGCCGCGACCGGGCTGACGTATATGCAGCAGCGGTATTACGACCCGGGGATTGGGCGGTTCCTGAGTGTGGACCCGGTGACGGCGTATTCGATGCCCGGTGTTAACTTCAATCGCTTCTGGTATGCGAATAACAATCCGTACGGCTTCAAAGATCCCGATGGCCGAGTAGCGCTCCCAGGCTTTGTAATTGGAGTTGGCCTTGAACTGGTCAGACAGAGCGTTACTGGCGAGATAAAAGACACCAGCTTTAAGGGAGTTGCCGGAAATTTCGGCAAGGCGCTTGTTGCAGGTATTGCTGGTGCTGGTGGCGCGGGAGTTGCGTCAGGAGTGGCTAGGCTAACGACAAGCCTCACAGCAAGAGCAGCGGCCAACGGCCTCGCAGGAGCTGCAATCGGTGGAGCATCGACAGGAGCGAACAACGCGATCGACGGCAAACCCTTGACGGAAAGTATGGGCAAAGGTGCTCTGGTTGGTGGGGCTTTGGGTGCAGCGGGATCACTCACAGGAGACGCGGTGGACGCTCTCAAATCCGCTGCCAATGCCAAGGCGGTGAACGCGATTCCACTTGCGGACAGAAACCTGCTAGAACATATGAAAGCCGCCGATCCTCGCGGCAGTGCCAACCCCAATGCCGTTGGCGTGGGATCGGCCGTCAGTAACTCTGTATCCAATTCGGGCGGCCTGGTGGAATCATGCGGAACCCAAAAAAAGTGCTAGGGATGAATGCAGGGACAGCGTTCATAATCATCATCAACTGTTTTTCTGATGCTATCGCGATTGCATTATTGGGACTTGTATTCGAAGGCATGTATCGAGCATTCGTCTGGCTGGAAGTGCTTAACAGCGGGAGGGAATTTATCCCGCTCTTGGGTTGCTGGGCCGCTTCGACACTAATTTCACTTATGAGACTCCCTAAATTTCTAAAGCAACTAAGATCACATGTCAGTCGTGACATGGGGGGCATCTGAAATAGTGAACCAGCAGGCGATAGAAAAACATGTTGCTTTCATCGCAAATCAAGCACGGACTATGGACTGAATAATCTACGACTCGTCGATTTGACCGACTCTTGACAGGCTGAGCTACACCAGTCAGTGCCGGACGCCAAGGTGAGTCTGATGGACATGCAACAGAGGCACTTCGGCTACTCAGAAATCGGCGCAAGTTACTACAGACGCGGCCGCGTCATATGTCGAAAAGAAGATGAACAAATAGTCTTCGAGGTTGTTATGGATCATCTTTCAAGCTATCGATACTTTGCTTCTCGCATGCTTTTTTTAAGCTTGCTGCCGGCGACGGTTTACTGGATTGATTCCGGATTTTGGGTCGCACTCAAGATATTTATTGGAATCTCTTTCGTGACGCAGCTGGCTGCACTCTTGATCTACAGAAAAGACTTGACATCAGCTCTTCGACGAAGGCGTCGCTGACACGAAGCAAATGGCAGCGGTTGAGGATTGGGCGCCGTAGCGGAGATAGAGCATGCGTTTTCTATCTCTAATCGCGATACGGCAGAGCAGGTGAAACCGCCTTTTTCATGAGGTCGTTGTCGCCCGCAACATGGCGGCCAGGTACTCGGAACCTCTTCTTATGCCTCTTCTGACGCTCGGTTTGGCGGATTCGGTCGTATCCCCATTGAGAAATTTTTCGGAGCTTATTGTGAAACAGAGAATTGCTGTTCTCCTCTGCTTGTTCGTCGGGTCCGTTGGGGATCTTGCTGCTCAAGGTGCGACGTATAACTACAAGTACGATGACGTACTGGTGAAGCAAACAGAGATTCAGGCGCTCAAGGATGATTTGTTTGGCGATTCAACCAGCTATGTTGACGGTGGCGTAGTCTTCAAAGTCACCGATGTCAGCGTGCCTAACGGTACCGGTCCGGCTGTCGCATTCTCCCGCCGCCTGTACCCGCCACGGAGCATCGAGGGAGGCAATCTCGTGGGTTCGGGCAGTCTGGTGCACGAAACGTTGGGGCGATACTGGAAAGCAGACGTTCCCCGGATCGTTGGCACTTACCCGAGCGATTCCGAGTTCGTGAAGACCGGTCTTGCCCGATGTTCACTTGGCAGGGTCGTCCCGAATCCGGTCAGGACGTACCCCTACAACTCCCTTGAATCGATCGTGTTTGCCTACAACTTCTGGCATGGACTTCTCCTTGGCCTGCCAGAAGGCGAGGAAGAGAAGATACTCACGATGAACCCGTCCGCACGCAAGCCTTCGGATGGAATGACGTACCTGTACCAGACGCTTTCGGGCAATCGAGTGGCATGCCTGAAGAATGTTCGGAACGCGTCAGGCGAGGGCTTCATGGTACTCACCCCGTCTGGCACCAAATACTACTTTGACTGGATGGCCGTTCGACAAGAGCGCGGACTTCGTGTTCCCGATGGCAGCGTGGTGGGGTCGACCACCATCGGGCGTACCGAGGTTGCTTTCTTCGCCACCAAGGTGCAAGACAGGTTCGGCAATGAGGTGGTCTATACCTATGACGTGTCCAATCCCCACCGGGTCACGAGCATCTCATCCTCGACGGGCGCACGAATCCAGATCTCATACGACTCTTCCGGCCGCGTGGGAAAAGTTGAAGCCGGCGGTCGCACTTGGTTGTACTCGTACTCGCAGGACCCGAATTGGCCAGTTACCGCGTGGCTGGGACGCGTGCAGCAGCCGGACGGGACTGCTTGGGCCTATGCATATGACAGTTACCTGTTTGCCACCAATGATGATTTCTACAGGTTCGGAGAAAAGTGCGATTTTTCACCGAGGTCAATGACGACGGACGGCGCAGCGCCGCTCGCATCGTTTCGTGTCACGCATCCTTCCGGAGCCATCGGCCAGTTCAAGTTCAAGGCCATCGTCCATGGGACCAACAATGTTCCAAACGGCAGTTGCGATATGGTGGCGGGGTCCACGGCCATATACAGGCTGATGAGCGGGCGACCCAAGGCAAGTCCGCTGAATACATTGGTCGAAAAATCGATTAGCGGCCCGGGCATACAGCCTCTGGTCTGGAAGCTGCGCTATGAGCCGAGCTGGAGTTATGTCCACGAATGTACGGCGGGCTGCCCTTCTACTTCCCGGACCACGCTCAGCAGAAATGACGGCTACAAGGAAATCTACGAGTTTGGCAACGACTTCCAGCGCAACGCCAACCAGCTTCTGAAGCGTTCAGTGTCCGGCTTGGCTACCGGCTCGGTGGTCGAAACGTACGCGTACGTGACCAGCCCCGCCGGGTTTCCATTTTCGGATTTTGCAGCCGGGCCGGACGGAGAGGAACTCGCCAATTCGCTCGACAATCCGTTTACGCGAAAGAACAGGCCGCAATCGAGCCGGGTTCTGGAGCAGGACGGATCAAAGTTCGTACGTACTGTGCGCAAGTACGATCATTTTGCGAGGCCAGTCGAGATTGCCGCATCCCGAGAGTACTGATCGAATGAGGGGGAGAGGCCACGACTGGCGATTCGAAAATAGGTTCGGTCACCCCTCCCTCAACCATCGCGCGGCATCCAGTGCGAAGTACGTCAGGATGCCGTCCGCGCCGGCGCGCTTGAATGCGGTGAGGGCTTCGAGCGTGCAGGCTTTTTCGTTGAGCCAGCCGTTGGCGTAGGCGGCCTTGAGCATCGCGTATTCGCCGCTGACCTGGTACGCGAATGTCGGCACGCCAAATTCATCCTTCACGCGGCGCACGACATCGAGGTAGGGCATGCCGGGCTTGACCATCACCATGTCCGCGCCTTCGTCGAGATCCAGCGCGACTTCGTGCAGGGCTTCGTTGGTGTTGGCCGGGTCCATCTGGTAGGTGAACT